>JBBIVJ010000004.1:0-155702 GCA_037439785.1 Verrucomicrobiales bacterium
TCACAGACCAGGGTCTGGAAGTTGAGCAGGCTTTCGAGGCGGCCCTGGCTGATTTCGGCCTGGTAGGGCGTGTAGGGGGTGTACCAGCCGGGGTTTTCGAGGACGTTGCGCTGGATGACGGGGGGGGTGATGCAGTCGTACCAGCCCCGGCCGATGTAGGAACGGAAGACCTGGTTTTGGGCGGCGAGTCGGCGCAGGTCCCGGAGGGCGGCGAATTCGCTGCGGGGCGGGGGGAGGTCCAGGGGCCGGCGGCGGCGGATTTCGGAGGGGATGGCGCGGTCGGCCAGGGCGTCGAGGCTGTCCAGGCCGAGGGCGGCGAGCATGGCGCGTTGCTCGGCCGGCCGCGGGCCAATGTGGCGGCGGACGAACGGCTCGCCGGTGTCGGCGCCGTGGGCGGTGGCCGGGGCCGGGAACGGAGAGGGGGCAGGGTTCATCGGATCAAGCGGCGCGAAGAGCGGTCGCCGAAAGGGGAGCAAGCTAGGAGGCGCCGGAAGTGATGCAAGCCCTTTTGGGCCGGGAAAAGCGGCGCCCCGCCGGGGCGGGTGTCCTCCGGCGGGGCGGCGAAGAGGGAGGCGGCCGGGCGCGGCGGGCGGCGGCTCAGTATTCGCGTTTGCGGGTGATGCCGGGCATGGGCACGGGGTAACGGCCGTTGGCGTCGGCCTGCAGCGGGGCGGGGGAGTTTTCGGTGAACTGGTCCAGGCCGGGGGCCATTTCGTGCTCGCAGTTGAGCATGTCCTCGTAGGTGATTTCCCGGCCGGTGTGGGCGGCCATGCGGCCCATCGAGGTCACCAGGCTGGCTTCGACGCCGCGCTTGAGTTCGTTGTAGGGCTTGTCGTGGCGGATGGCGTCCATGAGGTCGGTCCACTCGTTCTGGTACGGGTCTTCCTGGCCGGGGGGGACCTTGGACTCCCAGAGCAGGTCCGGCCGGCGCATCTGCTGGCTCTTGAAGATGCGGGAGGGCAGGCCACAGTCGCCGCTGGCCGAGGCGATGGCGCTGCCCTTGCTGCCGTGCAGGTAGCTGGCGTAATGGTCCCAGCAGCCGGTGATGCAGCGGCCGTCGAAGAGGAATTTGGTGCCGTCAGCGTAGGTGTACTCGACGGCGTAGGTGTCGAGGTTCTGGTCCACGTAGGTGACGCCTTCGGGGTTTTGGCGGTAGTGGCGTCCGCCCAGGGCCTGGGCCTTGACCGGCCAGGCGTTTTTCATCCAGCCCAGGTGGTCAATGATGTGGATGTAGAAGTCGCTGTAGCTGCCGCCGCTGGCCCAGAGGAAGCTGTGGAAGCGGCGCACCTGGTAGAGCAGCTCGTTTGGGCCGGGCGGCTTGGGCAGGGAGGAGAAGTAGCCGATGGGCCCGTGCATGCGGTAGCCGCGCTGGAGGATGATCTCGCCCAGCTCGCCGGTGTGGACGCGGTCGGCCAGCTCCTGCAGCGCCCGGCTGTGGCGGGACATCAGGCCCACGCCCACCTTGAGCTTTTTCTTCGTGGCCTCCTCGGCCTGGGCGAACATGCGCTTGGAGGTGGGGCCGTCCACGGTGATGGGTTTTTCCATGAACACGTGCAGTCCCTTCTGGAGGGCGTAGGCGAAATGGACCCAGCGGAAGGCCGGCGGGGTGGCGAAGATGGCCACGTCACCCGGCTTGAGGCAGTCCATGGCCTTCTTGTAGGCGTCGAAGCCCGCAAACCGCCGCTCGGGGGGGACGTCCACCTGGGCGGCGATGCTGCCCTCGCGGGTCAGGCTGCCCAGGCTGGCGCTGAGCCGGTCCTGGAAGACGTCGCCGATCGCCACCAGTTTGATGGGGCCCTGGCCCTGGGTCTTGAGGGCGTTGACCGCGGCGCCGGTGCCGCGGCCGCCGCAGCCGACGAGCGCCACCTGGATCAGATCGCTGCCCGCCGCGTGGACGTGCGGCAGGGCCACGCCCGCCAGGGCGGTGGCGGCGGCCAGGCGGGTGGAATCTTTGAGGAAATCGCGACGCGAACGGGGCTGGGCAAAGGTGTTGTTCATGCGCGGCATCGTTTTGCCGGCCGCCGCGGGTGTCAACGCGGAAAGCGGCCGGACCGCCGCGGGACTTGCGGAAAACGGGGCCGCTCCCACAATGTCCGCATGGACCCCTCTGCGATGTCGCCCGGCCGTGCCGGCTGTTCCCGCCGTGACTTCCTGCAACGCACCCCCGCGGTGGCCGCCCTGGCCGCCGCCTCCGCCCACGGAGCCGGCACCGCCCGGACCACTCCCCGCTCCGTGCCGCGTCTACCCCCGGGGCCGAACAGCAAAATTCACCTCGGCCTCATCGGCTGCGGCGGCATGGGACGGGCCAATCTCGCCCACTGCGCCCGATACCCGGACGTGGTGGTGACCGCCGCCTGTGACGTGTGGGCGCGGCGGCGCGACAGCGTGGTCGCGCAGTTCAAGGCCACCTGCCGGCCGTACCACGACTTCCGCGAGCTGCTGGCACGGCCGGAGGTGGACGCGGTGATCATCGCCACCCCGCCGCACTGGCACGCCCTCCAGGCCATCGCCGCCTGCGAGGCCGGCAAGGACTTTTACCTCCAGAAACCGATGACCCTGCACGTGGGCGAAAGCCTGGCGCTGCGCAACGCCGTCCGCCGCCACGGCGTCATCACCCAGATCGGCACCCAAATCCACGCCGGTGACAACTACCGCCGGGTGGTTGAGTACCTCCGCGCCGGCCTGCTGGGCCGGGTGGGCGTGGTGCGCACCTTCAACGTCCTGAACCAAACCCCCGACGGTGTGGGGCGGGTGGGGGCGGCACCGCCGCCCGAAGATCTGGACTGGGACCTGTGGTGCGGACCGGCCCCGCGCTGCGCCTTCAACCCCACGCTGGCCACCGACGCTTATTTCCACAGCTCCTGGATGGCCTACTCGGGCGGGTGGACCCCTGGCATGGCGCCGCACATCATTGACCTGCCGATCTGGGCGCTGGAGCTGGGTTACCCCACCGTGACCAGCTCCGCCGGCGGCCGGTACCTCCTGCGCGACGACGGCGACGCCTACGACCACCACGAGGTCCTCTGGCAGTACCCCGGCCTGACGCTGACCTGGATGTGCGACCTGACCAACAGCTACGACTTTCTGATGAAGTCCCAGCCGCCCGAGCGCCGGCTGGGCCTCTATTTCCACGGCGAGAACGGCACCCTTTACGCCAACTACGGCATGTTCCGGGTGCTGGCCGAGGGCGACCGGCTCCGGGGCAAGGAGCCGCCGCCGCCCTCGCTGCCGCCCTCGCCGGGTCACGAGCGCGAGTGGCTGGACTGCATCAAGTCCCGGCAGCAGCCCAGTTGCAGCGTGTTCTACCATGTGCGGGTGGATGTGCCGATCGGCTTGAGCCTCCTGTCGCTGAAGCTGGGGCGCTCGGTCCGCTTCGACCCACAACGGGAATGGATCGTGGGCGACCGCGAGGCCGCCGACCTGGCCGTGCCCCGCTACCGCGCGCCGTGGAAGTTCCCGCGCGAATATCTGCGGGGCTGAGCGCCGCGGCGGGGGGCCGGTTCGGGCAGGGCGGCGGCGCCGGCCGTTGCCAACCGGCCCGCCCGCCGCCAAGCTGAGGCATGGCCGAGCCCGCTCCGCGCCTGCTGCTGCTCATCCCGGCCCACAACGAGGAGCAGCGCATCGGACCGGTGCTGCGCGAGTGCGCGGAGCACTTCCGCCGCCATTTCCCCGGGCCGTTCCGCATCGTGGTGGTCCTCAACGGCTGCCAGGACAACACCGAGGGGGTGGTGCGCGAGGTCGCCGCCCGCTTCCCCGAGGTGGCCTGGCTGAACTTCCCCGAGCGTATCGGCAAGGGCGGCGCCCTCATCGAAGGGCTCAAGCTCGCCCCCGAGGCGGACTTGATCGGCTACGTGGATGCCGACGGCGCGACCGGCCCGGCCGCCTTTCTGAAACTGGTGGCGCTGGCCCCGCAGGCCGATTGCGTGATCGGCTCGCGCTGGCTGCCCGGGGCGGTGCTGCACCAGCGCCAGAGCTGGCTGCGCCGGCTCTTCAGCCGCGCCTTCCACCTCATCGTGCAGGGGCTGCTGCGCCTGGACATCAAGGACACCCAGTGCCCGGCCAAGGTGCTCCACCGGGCGGCGGTCGAGGCGGTGCACGACGCGCTGCAGATTGCCGACCTGGCCTTTGACGTGAACCTGCTCTACGTGCTGAAGCGGCGCGGCTTCCGCACCCTCGAAGTGCCCATCGAGTGGACCGACAAGCTCGGCTCGAAGGTCACCCAGAGCCTGCTGCGCTCTTCGCTGGTGATGTTTTTGTCCGTGGTGCGGCTGCGGCTGGTGTACTCGCCGTTTTACCGCTGGCTGGAGCCGCTGCGACCGCTGGAGACCTGGCTCTACCTGCGGCTCAAGGCCCCGCCGCCGCGGGTCAGCAGCAACGGCGGATCGAGCGATACCGCTCGGCCGTGACCGCCGCGTAGAGGCGGCCTTCGTCCCTGGGCCGGGCGGCGGCCAGGTGGTCCGGGCAGCAGCCGCACGCTGCCTGTTGTCGGGCGCGCTCGAAATCGGCCTCGCCGCTCAACTCCCGCGCCAGCGCCACGGCCAGGGCGAAGAGCCCGAAGAAGTGCAGCGGGCGGTTCTCGACCAGGACGAGGTCCGGCAACCAGACCGGCGGGGTTTCGCGCAGTTCGGCCAGCTTCCGGCGGGCCAGCAGCAGCAGCCACTCGCGCGCGCTCAGCAAGAGGATGGCCCCCAGCAGCGTCAGAAAAGCGCCGGCCACGACGGCGTCGAGCCGGTTGTTGAAGCGGAGGGTGCGCAGCCGACGCAACTCCGCCTGCGCCTGCGCCAGTTCCGCCGCGCTCAGGGTGGACAGAGAGGATTCGAGCGCCGCCGCCCGCGTCCCGTAATCCCGGGCCGCGGCCAGGAAGCCGATGCGCGGATCCGGGTGGGCGATCTTCTGCACCGCCGCGGTGCCGGTCACGCTCACCAGCCAGAGCAACGGCACCAGCATGACCAGCGCCAGCCACGGCCGGCCGGGCGCAGCCGGAACCGGGGCAAGGGTGTCGGGTCTCGGCGCTTCGGTCCCGGCTCTCGGTTCGTGGCTGCCAGCCTTCGGATTTCGGATTTCGGATTTCGGATTTGCCCCACCGGCCTCCGCGCGGGCCAGTTGCATCTTCAGGATGATCGTGGTCGCCAGGCAGAGGGCGATGGCCGCGAGCATCTGGTTGGCAATGCCGAACAGCGGCCAGAGCGAGTTGATGCCGCCCAGCGGATCGCGCACGCCCTGGATGAGGAAATAGCCCCAGCCGCTGACCATGAGCAGGCTGGCCAGGAGGTTGGCGCTCCAGCGGCGGGTTTCGCCCAGCGGCTTCCACAGGTTGCCCAGGAAATCCTGCAGGATGTACCGGCCCACGCGCGTGCCGGCGTCGAGGGTGGTCAGGATGAACAGGGCCTCGAACATGATGGCGAAGTGGTACCAGAGGTCCAGCCAGCGCTCGCCCACCGCCTTGTGAAAAATCATGGCCATGCCCACCGCCAGCGTGGCCGCGCCGCCGGTCCGGCCGATGAGCGTGTCCTCGCCCATCTCGCGGGCCAGGGTTTCCATCTGCTGGACGGTGACCTGCCCCAGGCCGGCGGCGTTGACGATCTCGACCGTGGCGGCGGCGCGGGCCTCGGGCGTGGCACCGGGTCCCTTGACGTTCATGCTCAGGTACACCCCCGGTTCGAGCGTGCAGGCGGCCACCATGGCCATGATGGCCACCAGCGACTCCAGGCACATGGCGCCGTAGCCGATGGGCCGGGCGTAGGGCTCGCGGGTGATGAGCTTGGGCGTGGTGCCGCTGGCAATCAGCGAGTGAAAGCCCGAGATGGCCCCGCAGGCGATGGTGATGAAGCAGAACGGAAACAGCTTGCCGGCAAAGACCAGCCCCGAGCCGTCCACAAACCGGGTCAGCGCCGGCATGTGCAGGGTGGGCAGCACCAGGAAACAGCCCAGCGCCAGCAGGCCGATGGTGCCCAGCTTCATGAACGTGCTCAGGTAGTCCCGCGGCGCCAGCAGCAACCACACCGGCAGCACGCTCGCCGCCAGGCCGTAGGCGATGATCGCCCAGGCCAGCGGCTCCTCCCCCAGCTTGAACATCGCCTTCAGCTCGGGGTGCGTGTACACGTACTGGCCGCCCCACACCGCCAACAGCAACAACACCAGCCCGATGGCCGAGGCCTCGAGCACCTTCCCCACCCGCACAAACCGCAGGTAGCTGCCCATGAACATGGCGATGGGGATGGTCGCCCCCACCGTGAACACGCCCCACGGGCTCTCGGCCAGCGCCTTCACCACCACCAGCGCCAGCACCGCCAGCAGTATCAGCATGATGGACAGAATCCCCACCAGCGCCAGGAAACCGGCGGTCGTGTTCAGCTCCTCCTTGACCATTTGCCCCAGCGACTTGCCGTCCCGCCGCATCGAAGCGAACAGGATGACCAAGTCCTGCACCGCGCCCCCCAGCACGCAGCCGATCAAAATCCACAGCGTTCCCGGCAGGTAACCGAATTGCGCCGCCAGCACCGGCCCCACCAGCGGCCCCGGCCCCGAGATGGCCGCGAAGTGGTGGCCAAAGACGATCCAGGGGTTGGTCTTCACGAAGTCCCGGCCGTCGTCGTGCACCTCGGCTGGCGGGGCGCGGCGGGCGTCCAGCACCAGCACCCGCGTGGCCACCCACTTCGAGTAAAAGCGGAACCCGAGGGCATAGGTGCAAAGGGCGGCGATGAGCAGATAGGCCGAGTTGATCGGCTCGCCCCGCTGGAAGGCAATGGCGCCATAGGCGCTGGCCCCCAGCACGGCCACCCCCAACCACACCAGAAACCGCACGACGCGCTTCATGTTCGGGACCAGGCGAAGGTTGCTGTTGCGCGCGTAGTGTGTCCGGTCCGCCCGCCGACGGGTCAAGCGGGACTTCGCTGACCGGCCCCGCCGTGGCGGGGATTGAACTTCGCGCCCCGCCCGCCTAAACTACTGCTCATGTCGGAAATTGCGGTTCCCTTGGAACGACCGGACGTCGGCGCCGAGGACCAAACCCAACCCCTGCGCCGCCGCGAGCCGGGCTACCTCGTCGTCTGCTGGAACGACCCGGTCAACCTCATGGTCTATGTCACCCACGTCTTCATGAGCGTCTTCGGCTGGCCCAAGGCCAAGGCCGAGCGTCACATGCTCGAGGTCCACCACCACGGCCGCAGCGTCCTGGAACGCGGCAGCCTCGAACGCGCCGAGTTCTACGTCCACAAACTCCAGGGCTACGGTCTGCAGGCCACCATCGAGCGGGACGAGGACGCATGAAACTGCTCCGGCGCCAGGACGACCTGTACGAATTCCGCCTCGGCACCCGCGAACACCGGGTCCTCCGGACCGTGCTCCAGGCCTTCCCCGTCACCCCCCTCGACCACCACCACATCACCCGCGGCCCCGCCACCCCCGCCCTGGACGAGGCCCAAACCCTCCTGCGCGACTCCCTGGCCGAGTCCCGCCGCGAGGCCCGCACCCGCCTCGAGGCCTTCCTGGCCGACCCCCGGCGATTCCTGCCCGCCGGCCCCAACACCGTGCGCGTCCGCCTCAGTCGCGAGGAAATGGAATGGCTCCTCCAGCTCCTCAACGAGGTCCGCGTCGGCTGCTGGGTGCGCCTGGGCTGCCCCGACCTCGACGACCCCACCTGGCGCCCGCGCCCCGACCCCGACGCCGCCCGTCACCTGGCCCTGATGGAAGCCGGCCGGGCCTTCGAGTTGGAACTGCTCGCCGCCCTCGACGGCACCGACGGCGTGGGCTGGTCGCCCCAGCGCCGCTCCGCCGGACCTTGATTATCGCCGCCGGTGTGAGCCGGCGGAGCGGGGGCCGCCGCGGCGGCGTGCGTTTGCGTTCCTCCTCGCCGGCTGCTTTACTGGCCGCACGATGAACTTCTTCATCGCCCGCAGCCCGCTGCACGACCTCGAGGCCAGGGTGACCGCCGGCGACCGGTTGACCGAGGCGGAGGCGTTGCGTCTGTTCGAGTGCCGGGACCTCCACGCCCTGGGCGCGCTGGCCGACCTGGCCAACCAGTGCCGCAACGGCCGCCGCGCCACCTACATTCTCAACCGCTACATCAACTACTCGAACTACTGCATCCTGTCCTGCCAGTTCTGCGCCTTCGCCCGCAAGAGGCGGGACGCCGACGGCTTCGATCTGACCCTGCCCCAGATCGTGGAGAAGGCGCGCGAGGCGATGCAGCGGGGCATCACCGAGCTGCACATCGTGGGCGGCCTGCACCCCTCGCTGCCCTTCGAGTACTACCCCGAGATGCTGCGGGCGTTGCGTGCCGCCGGCCCGCACCTGCACCTCAAATGCTTCACCGCCATCGAAATCCTCCACCTGGCCTGGCGGGCCCGCCTGCCGGTGCGCGCGGTGCTCGAGGCCCTGCGGGAGGCCGGACTGGATTCGCTGACCGGTGGCGGCGCCGAAATCTTCGCCCCGGCGGTGCGGGCCCGGATTGCGCGGGGCAAGGAAAGCGCCGAGGAATGGCTCGAGGTGCACCGCACCTGGCATCAACTGGGCGGCCGCAGCACCTGCACGATGCTCTTCGGCCACGTCGAATCGCCGGCCGACCGGGTGGACCACCTGCGCCGCCTGCGGGCCCTGCAGGACGAAACCCACGGCTTTTGCGCCTTCATTCCCCTGCCGTACCAGCCCGGGAACAACCGCCTGCCGGTGCCCCATCCGCCGACCGGTTTCGACACCCTGCGGACGATGGCGATCAGCCGGCTGTACCTCGACAACTTCGACCACCTCACGGCCTACTGGGTGGGGCTGGGGCTCAAGCTGGCCCAGGTGGCGCTCAGCTACGGCGCCGACGACCTTCACGGCACCATCCTCGAGGAACACATCTTCCGCATGGCCGGCGCGCCCGCGGGCCAGCTCCAGACCGAGGCGGCCATGATCCGCGCCATCCGCGAGGCGGGCCGCGTGCCGGTGCAGCGAAACAGTTTTTACGAGCCGCTGCGGGTGTGGGACGGCGACGTGCCCGCCGGGCCGACAGGCCTGCCCACCCGGCCCAGCCTGCTGGAGGCGAATCTGGCGACGGCATGAGCGGCGGGCGCCGGCGGCAACCCCCCGGCCCGCCGGCCGGCAGGCCTGACCGAAGATGAGTGCCGACACTTCCGAATCTCCGCCACCGCCTGCGGGCGGCGCGCGCTTTCCCGTTGCCGCCCGGACGGCTGCATCACAATCCCCCCCCGTCGCCGGGCCGACGGCCCCGCGCCTTTGTGGTGCAGGCCTCCGGCCTGCAGCCGCCGCGGTGGGGAACGTGGCGCCACAGTTGACTGCTCCTGCCGACGTGGCGGCACGGCAGAACGGCCTGCCGCCGTTGTTTCGCATCGGTTCGGTGGACTCGCTCAACGCGGTGCCGCTCACCTGGGGCCTTGAAGACCACGTCACCTTCACCGCCCCGGCCCGGCTGGCCGAACTGCTCCGCGCCGGGCGGCTGGACACCGCGCTGCTCAGCGTGACCGAGCTGCTCCAGCACCGCGAGTACGTGGCCCTGGACGGCCTGGCCATCACCTCGCACGGTGCGGTGTGCAGCGTGCTGCTGGCCCACCGGGTGCCCTTGGAGGCCGTGCGGGTGGTGGCATGTGACCCGGCCTCGCTGACCAGTGTGAACCTTTTGCGGGTGCTGCTGGCCGCCCGGGGACTCCACCCCGCCTTTGTCCCGCTGGGCGACTACGGGGACGCGCCCCGGCACGAGGCCGTGCTGCTGATCGGCGACCGGGCGCTGGATTTTGCCTTTGCCGGACACCCCCACCGGATTTGGGACCTGGGCGCGGCGTGGCAGGAATTGACCGGCCTGCCGTTCGTGTATGCGGTGTGGACGCTGCCGGAAGCATTGACGGCCCGCGCCGGGGAGCTGGGCGCCCTGCTGCGCCGGACGCGCGCCGACGGCACCGCGGAGCTGGAGGCCATCATCCGCCGGCAGCGGACCTACCCGCCGGACTTCTGCCGGGCATACCTCACCCGCCACATCCGCTTCGAACTGGGTGGGCCGGAGAAGCGCGGGCTGAAGCACTTCGCCGACCTGCTCCGCCGCCTGGGCAACGGTCCGGTCTTTCCGCCTCGCTTTGTGGGCTGAGATGCGGGGCGGAAGGCAGCCTCAGCCGGTGCCCCGGGGCAAAATCAGTTCTTCCTTCGGGCGCACCCTGCGCGCCGCATCGCGCAGGCGATGCCCGGACTCGAAGGGCCTCCGGCGGGCGGCTCAGCGCGCGGGTCGGGCGGCTCCTGCACCGCCGCCGGCCAGTTCGTCCACCAGCCGGAAGAAGCGTGCGGGCAGGTTATGCGCGTCAAGGAGCCGGACGCATTCGAGCCCGCCGCCCAAGGGTTGCACTTCCTCGATCAGGTCGCTGGCCACCAGCCAGGTCAGGAGGTTCTGGCTGCTTTCGAACCGGATGCCCAACGCGGCGGCGTGCGTGGAGCGATCGAATTCCAGCACCACCACCAGCTGGCCGTTGAGCCGTCCCCCCGAGAGGGGCAGCAGCGGCTCGGTCTCGGCCACATAGGGGTTCCGGCCGAAGGAGCTCTCGAACAGGTTGCGCAGGCCATCGCCGTCGGGGTCGGCGGCCGGGTCGGCACTGCTGCCGCTCAGAGAATGATACGCCGCCCGGTCGTCGTAGGTCTGAATCAGGCCCGGATCGAGCGCCTCGACCCGGTACGTGGTGTAGGCGTGGTTCGTGGTCGGCGCGGGGATGCTGCCGCCTGCGCTCCAGAGCAGGTCGGTCGGCACCAGCGGCACCGTACTTTGCGAGTTGCTGAAGGTGAGTTGGCCCGAGCCGGAGAGCACCTGGAAAAGCGTCGAGGCCGAGCTGTGATACACGCGGGGCTGGAGGAACAGGGAGCGAATGCCCGTGTCCGGGTGACAGCGCAGGATGCCTTCCCGGGGCAGCTTCAAAAGCAAGGGCACGGTCCAGGTCTGAGGGGTCCAGGGGAAGTTGGCCCAGCGCTGCGTGACCGTGGTATTGCCGAGCACGGCCGGGCCGTCGCCGACGTCGGCGATATCGGAAAACCAGTCGTCTTTCGGGCCGTCGAAGACCGTGTAAAACTTGACTCCCAGCTCCTCGGTCAGCGCCATCACCCAGCCGCTGCGGCCGTCGCCGAGGCCGGTGCCGCCGCAGGCGATCAAACCTACCGGCGTCCAGCGCAGGCGCGTGCCCAGATCGTAGGGCGACGTGCCGCCGGTGGTCAGTTCGTCGGCCCAATCCGGGTCTTCGCCGATGGTCACATGGTCGAGCAAGGTGCCGTCGGCGGTGAACTTGCCCAGGAAAATGGCCGGAAACCCGTCAGAGACGATCAAATGCACGCCACCCATGACGAAGAGCGTGCCGTCCGGCCCTTCCGCCAGCGCGTCGAGCGTCAGACCGCGTTCGCTGACGAAGGCCGTGGCCCAGAGCAGACCGCCGTCGGTCGCCGACACTTTCATCAGCAAGCCTTCCGGCCCGATGTTCTTGACGAGGTTGCCGGAGTCTGGCGTGCCGTAGGCGGGCGCGGCAACGTCCGCCTCGGTGACGCCGCAAAGCGCCAGGTCACCATCCCGGGTGAGCACCGCGCCCATCGCCTGGTCGTCGCCGGGCAGGGCCAAGTATTTGATCCAAAGCGGGCTGCCGGCGGCGTCGAACTTGATCACCAGCGGATCGTTTTCCCAGACAGCGCCGTGGCGAACATAACCGACCGCGAAATACTCGGTCTGGGCCGGGTTGTTGGTCTTCGCCAGCAGCTCGTGGATGAACAGCTCCTTGACCGGGTCGGCAGGCAGGAGGCTTGCCGCCCACAGCTGGTTGCCTTCGGCATCGAAATGCTGCAACCAGATCGTGCGTCCCTGGTTGCCAACCAGGGTGAACGTGCCGTCCGACAACGCCACGCCGCGCTGCGGGGAGACGCCCCGATTTGCGCCCGGGTCGCGCGCCCAGAGCAGATCCCCCGCGGCGTTGAATTTGGCCAGGGAGCCGGGACTGCCCGCCACGATCAGGTCGGTGCTGTGGCCCGGGCCGCTCTTGAGCACGATCGCGCCCGGACCGGGCGACCGCGTGTCGGCCGATCCAAATCCGTAAGCGTTCGCGTCGGCGACGAGAATCCTCCCCCAGCGCACGGTCTGGCCGGTCTCGGGCTTGAAATCGGTGGTCAACCCGGCCGGCTGGATGCCGCCCAGACCACCGCCGGCGTCGCGATGGAACAACACGTTGTGATCCACCGAGCCGTTGGCGTCCACCAGCTCGATGTCCAACAGGCGAAGACTGAACCGCCCCGTAACATCGAACGTGGCATCGAAGCTCCACCAGGGATTGGCCAACGGTGCGAGGCGGAAATCGCTGCCCAGCCGCAGGTCCATGGTCGAAGCGCCGCTCACCACAGAGGCCACACTGCCCTCGAGGCCCAGCTCCAGCGCCAGCCACGCACCCACCTCGGCGGCCAGCGTGCTGAAGACGGTCGGATCGGATACCCGCAGCGGCACGAATTCCTTGATCGGCTCGTAGAAAAAGCCGTTGGTCTTGGCGGTGGGACGCGACGGGTCGCAACCCATTTCCATCCCGACGGTGAAACTGCTTTGCAACGGCAGAGCGAGCTTCTGCGGCAGGTTGGCTTCCACGCCGGCGGTCAGCCGCGCCACCGGGCCGACCGTGATCGGCACGCCGGCGAAGTTCAGCGTGACCGGCGGCAGGGGCAGGTCGAAGATTTCCAACGTCTTTTCCGCCGGCGGCATGTTGATGGTGTTTTCCCCGCCGTCGCACTCCAGCACCACGTTCATGACCACCCCGGCGTCCAGGTGCACGAAAGCGTGCTGCAGGGCGAAGTTGCGGATGCGGGCCTCGATCTTCAGGCCGGAGGAGCGCAGCAGCAACTCGCCGCTGAGACGGACCTTGTCGGTGATGGGGAGGTCGTTGAAGTGCCGGGGGATGGCGTTCAACCCGCGCAGGTCGGCCAGCCGGCCGTCGCGCGGGCCATCCTGTTCGATCGTCTCGGCCGGGGCGTCGCGCTCCGCCTGCTCGGCATCCGTGTAGGTGTTTTCCAGGTCGGGGTTGTAAACGTCCCGCACCGGGTGGTCGTAGGCGTCCAGGGCCGCCACCTGGACAAACGACCCGCTCTGCAACACGTCCAGCAGCGAACGAATGCGACCGGTCACATGCACGTCGTCGCCGACCAGCGTGACGGCGGTCACCTCGAACGACAGATACAATCCCAGCCACGGCTCGGTTTGATGAAAAGGATCGGCGGGAGTGGGCTCCCGACGGTCCAGGAGATTCACGCCCGGGTCTTCGACCAGCAGATCGCCGGACTGCAGTGTCGAAAGGAACATTGTCAGCCGGTCGAACTTGAGCGTGGTCACGCCGAGCACGGTCTCCGCCGGGGGCAGCCAGACGTCCTCGGTTTCCCGGTCAATGCCCCGGGGCGGTGCGTTGAACACCCAAAGCTCGAAACCCGATCGCGTCAGGGCCGACCCGTTGAGGATGTTCGAGACGGCCAGCGCGACCTCGTTACTGGCCACGGCGGCGTAAAAGGGCGGGGAGTTGGACAGGCTGCCCATCGCCGGCAGAAGGCCGGGAAACGTGGCGGCGGCAGCGGCGGCGGAGTAATCGTTCGTGGCCAGCGCGGCGTCCACGGCCAGGAAAATCTCCGACCAAGTGTTCGAGCCGTTGTTTTGCAGGTCGGTGGTGAACACCAGCAAGGTCTTGCTGTCGGCCACAGGCAATTCCGCCAGCACGCGGGCATTGACCAGTTGGATGTTTTCTGCCGCCCGGGCCGCCGCATCGAGCGAGCGGCGCTGGCCCAGGTCGTCCGTGGCGTGAAGCACCAGCGGACTGCCCGAGAGCAATTCGTCCCGCGCGGCGGTCAGGCTGGCGGTGGAAACCCGCAGATACATGGAACTGGTGGCGACCAGCGTGCTGTTCGAGGCAAGCACGCCCGGAATCTCAAGTCCGTTGGCGATGATGCCGTAGCAATCGCCGGGGGCGTTGCAGCCGCCCTGGAAACCCACCTGCACGGCGCTCCACAGCCCTTCGCCGAGGTTTTGCACCCCGGCGCGGACCTCGAGCAGCATGCGGCCATCGGGCAAAAGATGCTGGCTCTCCATCTGGGTGGCTTCTTGCAGCAGCACCATCTCAGCCGGCTGGTCCAGATGCGTGCCCAGTGTGGGGGAGGTGAATTCCGCGGCACGGCCCGCAGCCACCAGGAGGAATGCGGTGTTGAGGGCGGTAATGATGGGCTTCTTAGTCCCTTAACGACGCAGCCCGATTGTCGCTGTTACATCCCGGTGGGGAGTCGTTGCGCGCAGCCCGGTCGGAGACCACTTGCCAAAGCTGCGGTAACAGGTGCGACCAAACTGCGTCTTCGCTTGTGGATGAGGCGTCGAACAACCCGGAGCGGCCTGCACCCGGCACGGCGGCTGCCGTCGCTGAAGAGGCGGTGCTGCTGGCTGCGGTTCGTGCCGGCGATGAGGCCGCGGCAAGGGTGCAGGTCGAACGGCTCTACCCCCGCGTGGCCGCGGTGGTGCGGATGCACCAGCCGCGCCGGGACGACCTCGAAGACCTGATGCAGGAAACGTTTCTCAAGATGTTCGCCCGCCTCGAGCAATACCGCGGCGAGGTCGCCCTCGAACGCTGGGGGGCGCGGATCGCCCTCAAAACCTGTTTGGACCGGTTGCGTCGCCAGCGGGCGCGGCCCGAGCTGCGCTGGTCGGATTTGGGCCTCGAGGACCAGACGTTTGTGGAAAGCCTGGCCGAGGAACGTCCGCTACCGGATGCCGACGCGCCGCGCGCGCTGGCCCTGCTGGAGCGCCTGCTGGCCGCGTTGCCGGCGGCCGATGCGTGGTTGCTGCGCCGCGTCGAACTGGAGGAGCAATCGCGGGCCGACGTCTCCGAGCAAACCGACTGGAGCGCCGTGGCGGCCCGGGTGCGCCTGTTCCGCGCCCGGAAGCGCTTGCGAGCCGCATGGAAAAAACTCGAAGCCCAGGCACAATGAATCGCTACCCTCGCCAGCTTGCTCGACTGCTGGCGCTGGCCCGGCGGGCGGCCCGCGCAACGAGCGTCCAGCCCGAGCCGGAGCCGGCGCCGGCCGGCTTTGCCACGCGCGTCGTGGCCCTGGCCGGGGTGGGGCGGCAGCGATACGGTTGGCTGGCCACGTGGGAACGCTTGTGTTGGTGGGCCGCCGGCACCGCGGTGATGGTTGGTCTGGCAGCCGGGCTGCACGCACACCGGGTGGCGCAACCCTCCAGCCTGGAGGTGTTGCTGACCCAATCCCCGGATCCGCTGTTCCCTTGAAACCATGGAAACCGTTCGCCTCCTGCGCATCGGGCTGCTGCTGGGGTTGATCTTTGGGGCCGGCGTGTTGACCGGTCGCTGGACTGCGCCGCGCCCGCCGATCCTTGTGCCGGTGGCCGGCGGCGGGGTGCGCACGGCGGACATGGCGCTGGCGCGGATGACGGCCGAGCTGGGTCTGGACGCCGAGCCGCAGGCGAAGTTCAAGCCGGTGCTGGAAGAAATGGCGGATCAACTGGCGGTGCTGCCGCCGCGTTCTCGCGAGCGATTCGAGGTGCTGCGGCAGAGCGGTCCGCGCCTTCGCGCCTTCCTGCGGCCCGACCAACAGGCCGCCTTCGACCGTTTGTTGAGGCGGACCGAGCGGCTGGTCGAACCACCGCAAGGAGGCGGAGGAGGCCGCGCCGCCGGCACGCCGTCGCAGCAGCCTTGAGCGGGGCGTGGGGCCAACGAGGGGCGGGCTGGACTGACGCCGCTCCGGTGGTCAGCGGCCGGCTTTTGTCTGGTCAGCCTGCCGGGGCCGGTTTGAATCAGCGTGTGTCGCGCGAGTACGTGGTGCAACCGTTCCGCTCGGCGGTCCACTACCAGATTGACTACGCGGCGGAACTCAACGCCCAGCAACTGGAGGCGGTGACCTCGCCGCCGGGGCCGGCGCTGGTCCTGGCCGGGGCGGGCGCGGGCAAGACCCGCACGCTGGTGTACCGGGTGGCGTGGTTGCTGGAGCAGGGGGTCGCCCCCGAGCGCCTGCTGCTGCTGACCTTCACCAACAAGGCCGCGCGCGAGATGATGCGGCGGGTGGGCGAGCTGTTGGGCTGCGACCTGGGCGGTTTGTGGGGCGGGACCTTTCACGCGGTGGGCCTGCGGGTGCTGCGGCGGCACGCCGAGCGGATCGGTTACCGCCGTGACTTCACCCTCCTGGACCGGGAGGACGCCGAAGACCTGGTCTCGGCCTGTCTGGCCGAGGCGGACGTGGACGTCAAGGCCACGCGTTTTCCCAAGGCCGCGGTGCTGGGCGACCTGTTCTCGCTGCTCGTCAACACCGCCCAGCCGCTGGAGCGGGTGCTGGAACGCCATTACCCGGCCTTCCGGTCGCTGCGGGAGGCGATCGCGGACGTGGCACGGCGGTACGCAGCGCGCAAGCAGGCCGCCAACGTGATGGACTTCGACGACCTGCTGGCACTCTGGCTGCGGCTACTGCGCGAACATCCCGAGGTCTGCGCCCAGTACCAGCGCCGTTTCCAGCATGTACTGGTGGATGAATACCAGGACACCAACCAGCTCCAGAGCGATCTGGTGGACCTGCTGGCGGGAGCCCACCACCAGGTCATGGCGGTGGGCGACGATGCCCAAAGCATCTACTCCTGGCGCGGCGCCAACTTCCTCAACATCCTCCGCTTCACCGAACGCCATCCCGGGGCGCGGATTTTCCGCATCGAGACCAATTACCGCAGCACCCCGGAAATCCTCACCCTCGCCAACGCCGCCATTGCCGCCAACGTGCAGCAGCACAAAAAGGAGTTGCGGCCGGTGCGTCCCAGCGGGACCCGGCCGGCGCGGGTGGTCTGTGGGGACGCGCAGGTGCAGGCGGCGTTTGTGGCGCAGCGGGTCCTGGAGCTGCGGGAGGAAGGCGTCGCCCTGGACCGCATGGCGGTCCTGTACCGCTCGCACTTCCACGCCCTGGAACTGCAACTGGAACTGACCCGCCGCAACATCCCCTTCAGCATCACCAGCGGCATCCGCTTCTTCGAACAGGCCCACATCAAGGACGTGGCGGCGTGGCTCAAGCTGGTCTGCAATCCCCGCGACGAGATGGCCTTCAAACGGTTGGTGAAACTGCTGCCCGGCATCGGCCCCAAGGTTGCCGACAAGCTCTGGCGCGACTACGCCGCCCGCGATCTGCCCGCGCCCGCGCCGCCGCCGGCGGAGGAGACCGACGGCGCGCTGGACGAAATCTGGAATCCCGAAGTCGCCCCCGCCCCCGTCAGTGCGCCGGTTGCGCCGGCCACATCCCCGCCCGGCCCACCGGCCCCCCCGCCGCGGCTGGCGGCGGTGCTGCAGTCCCTGGCCGGACAGGTCCCGAAAAAGGCGCAGGTGGGCTGGGCCCAGTTCACCGCCACGGTGGCGCAACTCGAGGTCCCGCCGGTGCGCGCCTCGGCCGCCGACATGCTCCGGCTGGTGCTCGAAGCCGGTTACGCGGAGCACCTGGAGGCCCGATACCCCAACGCACGCGCCCGCCTCGAGGACCTCGAGCAACTGGCCGTCTTTGCCCGGCAGTTTGCCACGCCGGAGGAATGCCTGGCGCAACTGGCCCTCCTGACCTCGGTCGAAGCCGAGGCGGAGGCCGCACCGGCGCGCGAGAGCGAGCGGTTGCGCCTGTCCACCGTGCACCAGGCCAAGGGCCTGGAGTTCGACGTGGTGTTTGTGATCATGCTCTGCGAAGGCCTGTTTCCCTCCGCCCGCTCCGCCGAGACCGAGGCCGGCGTCGAGGAGGAGCGCCGGCTCTTCTACGTGGCCCTCACCCGCGCCCGCGACGAGCTGTACCTGACCTGCCCCCTCATCCGCACGGCCGGGAGCTACGGCGGCGACGCCCTGCAACACCCCTCGCGCTTCCTCGAGGAACTGCCGCGGGAACTGCTCGAGGACTGGAACCTGGTCCTGCCGGGGGGCGGCGGTTTTGCGTGAGCCGGCGCTCAGGCGGCCGGGTCAGCGCCGGCCAGGGCGGCGCACAGTTGGGCATGCAAGGCCGGGGCGGCCGCCACCACCGCGTGGGAGCGCGTCACGGCCGTGGCCTCGAAGGAAAACTCCAACGGCCGGCCCGCCAGGTCGGTCACCACGCCGCCGGCCTCGCGGATCACCAGGGTCGGCGCGGCCAGGTCCCACAGGTTGCAGGCGAAGTTGACCGCCCCGCCGAACCGGCCGTCGGCCGTGCCCGCAAAGTCCACCAGCGAATTGGTCGCGCGGAGGTTGCGGGCCCGCCGGGCCACGGCCGCCAGCATCCCCGCCTGCCGGCGCAGCGGGACGATGTCGTCCGAGCCGTCCAGTCCCCAGGCGATCAGCACACGGGACAGGTCGGTTTCGGGGCTGACCCGCACCGGGCGACCGTTGCACCGGGCGCCGGCGCCGGCGGTGGCGGTGTAGAGCTCGTCCAGGGCCGGCAGCCACATCACCGCCAGTTGGGTTTCCCGCCCCTCGACCGCGGCGAGCATGACGCCAAACCACGGCAGCCCGGCGACGTAGTTCGAGGTGCCATCCAGCGGGTCCACCACCCAGACCCGGCCCGAGCGGCCGGGACAAAAGCCGGTTTCCTCGCCGAGGAAGCCGTCCTCGGGAAAGTGGGAGCGGATGCGCGTGAACAAATGGCGTTCAGCCGCCAGGTCGGCCTCGGTGACCACGCTGGCGGGGCTGTCCTTGGTGCGCACCGTGCCGGGGCGGGACCGGTGTGCGAGCAGGAGGTCGCCGGCCTCGCGGGCCCAGGCGATGGCGGAGTCGAGCATGGGTTTCAGGCGCCGGAGGGGGCGGGGGTCTTGTCCGGGGGGCGCTGGTAGGGGGAATGGAGATTGAAGTAAATCCCGCACAGCGGCCGCTCGCCTTCGGTCTGGCTCAGGATGATGGTCAGGTGCCGGTCCAGGGCGATGCCGTGGCGGAGGCCGGGGGCGCGTTCCTGGTAGGCCTTGATGGCCTTGCGCAGGAGCGATTCCAACGAGGCCCGCGCCTCTTCCGGGGTTTTTTCCAGACAGACCACGTGGCGGTCGTAGGCCCGGAGGGCGGCGTTCAACTCGTCCTGAAACTGCTCGAACGTCACGGCCGGCAGAGTAGGGCGGCGCCGGGCGGCTTCAATGGGAATCCGGTTCGTACGCCGCCGGCCGGCGGGCGGGCCGCGGGCCGAACAGCACGGTGCCCAGGCGGATGAGGGTGGCCCCTTCCTCGATGGCCACCTCGAAGTCGCCGCTCATGCCCATGCTCAGGTGGGGCAGGGGGGCGCCCAGGCGCTGCTCGCACTCGGTCTTGAGCTCGCGCAGGCGACGGAAGACCGGCCGGACCTTCTCGGGGTCGGGCGCCCAGGGGGCGAGGGTCATGAGGCCCTGGAGGACCAGGCGGGGGAAGGCGTTCAAGGCGGCCAGCTCCGCCAGGAGCCGGTCCGGGGCATAGCCGAACTTGCTGGCCTCGCCGGCCACGTTGACCTCCAGGAGCACCGGCATGGTCCTGGCAGCCTTGTCGGCCTGCTTTTGCAGTTCTGCGGCCAGGTGGAGGCTGTCCAGGCTCTGGATCATCTCGAACCAGTGCACCGCCTCGCGGGCCTTGTTGGTCTGCAGGTGGCCGATGAGGTGCCAGTGCAACCGGCCGGAACAGAGCGGGATTTTCGCCCGGGCCTCCTGGACCCTGTTTTCGCCGAAGAGCGTCAGGCCCAGCCTCGCCGCCGCCTGCACCACCTCCGGTGGCTGGCCCTTGGTCACCGCGAGCAGGGTCACGGTGGCGGGGTCGCGTCCGGCCCGCGCGCAGGCGGCGGCGAGGCGCTGGCGGACGTGTTCGAGGTTGGCGGCCAGGTCCACGCCGCGAGGCTAGGGCGGGGGCGCCGGGCCCACAAGACGGCGGTTTGACAGGGCGGTGGGGCGGGCTTGTTTGGGCGGGTGCATCCGACGGCCACCGATCTTCCGGCGGTCCCGAGCGGGTGGGCGCCGGCCTCCTGGCCCCCCGCCTACCTCGAGTTTTTCAACTGCTTCAACGCGGGCCGATACTTTGAAGCCCACGAGGTGCTGGAGGCGCTGTGGTTGCCGGTGCGCGGTCGCGGCGGAGCGCGGTTTTATCAGGGGCTGATCCAGGTGGCGGGGGCGTTCGTGCATCTGCAGCGCGGCCGCGCCGTGCCCGCTCGTGCCCTGCTGCGACGCAGCCAGGAGCATTTGGCCCACTACCCTGACCGCTACCTGGGCCTGGACCTGGTCCGTCTGCGCGCACAACTCGATGCATGGCAAAAGCTGGCGGATGACGGTGCCGGAGCCGGGCTCACCGGCTGGCACCCGCGACTCGAACTGCCCGAACTCGAAAAATGAAGGGGCCGGGGTAAGTACCGGACATCCTCGGGCGGGCAGCCGCCGGCGCCAGCCGGCGGAGCTGCGGTCCGCCGCGTGACCGCGGCGGCTACGCCCGCCCGCCTTCCTGAGTTCCAGGTTGCCAACCTTCGGCCTTCGGATTTTTGACCTTCGGCCTTCGACCTTCGGAACTTGCCTGGCCGGCAGGCTGTCCACCGCGTCCCCGCGCGGCTACGGGGGGAAGAGGGCAGGGTTGGCAAGGACGCCGACCCTCCCACGAACCGCAGCAGGGCCGCCCCTGGGAGGGACCGCGTCCTCGCGGTCCCGGCTGGGACAGGCGGGTTGCCCCTTCCGGGCTGCGGTCGCGGCGATTGGCAATCGGCGACGCAGCAGGCGGGCAGCCGGTGCTACGACCTCGGACCGCCTCTCAGACGCCCAGGAGGTCTGCGATTTCCTCGCCGATGGCCAGCGAGGCGGTGGCCGCGGGGCTGGGGGCGTTGAGCACGTGCAGGGCGTGGTCGCGGCGCACGAGATGGAAGTCCTGGACCAGCTTGCCCGCGGGGGTCATGGCCTGGGCGCGCACGCCCGCGCCGCCGGGGGCGAGGTCGTGGGGGCGAATCTCCGGCACCAGCCGTTGGAGGGCGCGGCAGAACCGCGCGCGGCTGAAGGATTGGGCCAGCTCGGTCCGCACCATCGCCGGGTACCGGACCAGAAAACGCCACAGGCCGGGGAAGGTGAGAGCATCGGCCAGGTCGCGCAGGTTTACGGTGGTGCGCGTGTAGCCCTCGCGGGCAAAGGCCAGCACCGCATTGGGCCCGGCCTCGACGCCGCCGTGAATGAGCCGGGTGAAGTGCACGCCCAGGAACGGAAACTTCGGGTCCGGCACCGGATAGATGAGGTGCCGCACCAGCCCCTGCCGTTCGGGACGCAGTTGGTAGTACTCGCCGCGGAAGGGCACGATGCGCACCTCCCGGCGCTCGCCGGCCAGCGCGGCCACACGGTCGCAGTGCAGCCCGGCGCAGTTGATCAAAAAGGCCGCGGCAAATTCGCCGACCGGTGTACCGGCCACCCATTCGGCGCCGCGCCGCTCCAGGCGCGTGACCCGGGCGCCGGTGGCCATGCGCCCGCCGCGTTCCTGCACGCCGGCGGCCAGGCGATCGCACACGGCCCGGTAGTCCACGATGCCCTCTTCGGGCACGTGGGCGGCGGCCAGACCGCCGACGTGCGGTTCGAGGCGGCGCATCTCGGCCGGGTCGAGTCGGCGCAGTCCCTGGAGGCCGTTGGCGGCGCCGCGGCGGAGCAGTTCGTCCAGGCGCGGCAGTTCCTCCGGGCGGGTGGCGACGACGAGTTTGCCGCAGATGTCGTGGGGGATGCCCTCGGCGCGGCAGAAGGCCACCATCTGCCGGATGCCGTGCACGGCCAGGCGGGCCTTGGCCGAGCCGGGCTTGTAATAAAGGCCACAGTGCAGGACGCCGCTGTTGTGGGTGCTCTGGTGGGCGCCAACCTGAGCCTCCTTTTCGAGCAGGGTGACCTCCAGGCCGGGATGCCGCTCCAACAGGCGCCAGGCAGTGGCCAACCCCACCAGCCCGCCGCCGACGATGAGAACCGACTTCACGCGCGGGACTCTGTCCCGAGGGGTGAGGGCGGAGCAATCCCAAGCCGCGCGGGGGTGGAGCGGAGTTTCGGAGTCTCGGCACGGTGTAGCCACCCGCGTGCGCCGCCGGAGAGCATCTCCACCGCATGACCGCGGCGGCCAGGGGACGGTATCCGGCATCTGGTACCAGTAGCCGACCCTTCCTGCCTTCTTGAGTTCCAAATGCCCAATCGTTGGACTTCGGCCTTCGACTTGTGGTGCAGGCGTCTCGCCTGCCGGGGGGACAGGCATCCTTGCCTGCAAACCCTGCAGCCGGGACGGCGCTATCACGCCGCCGGCTGCGGGTTACCGGCCGGCCAATTCCGGCTTTGCGGTCCGTCCGGGGCGGAGTAAAACAGACCCATGCAAGCCCACGTTTCTCCGGGCCGCGCGCGCCTGTCGCGGCGGCAATTCCTGCAACGCGCCGCCGGGTCCGTCCTCGCCGCCGGTCTGGCGCCCCGGTTCCTGCCGGCCGGCGTGCTGGCGGCGGACGGCCAGCCCGGTGCGAATGACCGCATCGGCATCGGCTTCATCGGCATTGGCCGGCAGGGCTCGGCGTTGCTCCAGGGCGCGCTGCGCCGACCGGCCACGCGGGTGGTGGCGTTTGCCGACGTGAACCTGCCCCGCGCCCGGGCCATCGCCGCCAAACACCAGTCCGTGGCGGTGCAGGACTACCGGCGGTTGCTCGAACGCAAGGACGTGGACGCCATCTTCACCGCCACGACCGACCACTGGCGGTCGCTGGTGGTCATCCACGCCTGTCAGGCCGGCAAGGACGTGTACGCGGAGAAGCCGCTGACGCTCACCGTGCGGGAGGGCCGCCTGATGGTGCAGGCGGCGCGCAAGTACGGTCGGGTGGTGCAGACCGGCAGCCAGCAGCGTTCGATGCGCGAGAACATCGTGGGCTGCGAACTGGTCCGCAGCGGCGCCCTCGGCATGATCACCAAGGTCTATGCCCAGAACTACCCCAGCCCCTGGGAATGCGCCCTGCCCGGCCAGCCCGTGCCCGAGGGCCTGGACTGGGACCGCTGGTGCGGCCCGGGTCCGCTGGTGCCGTACCATGCCGACATCTACGCCCCGCGGGCGAATCCGGGCTGGATTTCCTTCCGCCTCTGGTCCGGCGGCGAGGTCACCGGCTGGGGGTCACACGGGTTTGACCAAATCCAGGCCGCGCTGGGCATGGACGAGAGCGGGCCGGTCGAGTTGTGGCCCGACGGTGCCAAGTTTCAGCCGCCGACCTTCACCGCGCCCGAGGGCCGCGACCGGGCGGACAAGATTTGCTGCGTGCCGCCGGTGTTTTTCCGCTACGCCCACGGCACGGAGGTGGAGATGACCGGCGAGCCGGTGGGCGGGGGCACGCTCGGCGGGGGCATCTCCGGCGGGGGCATTTTCGTGGGCGAAAAGGGCCGCCTCCGCATTGACCGCGGCATCTGCCGGTCCGAACCGGACGAGGAACTGGCCGAGAACGCCGTGCGCGCGGCGCGGGACAAGGGCGGCGACCACATCCAGAACTGGTACGACTGCATCCGGAGCCGGCAGCGGCCGCGGGCGGACATCGAGTACGGGCACCGCACGGCCACGCTGTGTCACCTGGTGAACATCGCTCGTTGGACCGGCCGGCGGTTGCGATGGGACCCGGTCAAGGAGGAGTTTGTGGGCGACCGCGAGGCCAACGACTACCTGGACCGCGAGCGGCGCAAGGGCTACGAACTGCCGGAGCGCGTTTGAAGCGGACCCCCCCCGCCCTCCGAGACTTCCCCGACCGGTGGACGTTGCCCCCTCCCCGCCGCGCCTGGTCATGCGCGGCATCGTCAAGCGCTTCGGCGCCACGGTGGCGCTGGCGGGGGTGGACCTGGCGGTGGCGGCCGGGGAGGTGCTGGCGTTGGTGGGGGAAAACGGCGCCGGCAAAAGCACGCTCATGAAGGTGCTCGCCGGTGTGTACCGGCCCGACGCCGGCCAGATGGAACTGGAGGGGCGGCCGTTCGCTCCGTCCCATCCCCTGGAGGCGCGCCGGGCGGCCGTGGCCATGATTTATCAGGAGCTGTCCCTGGCCCCGCACTTGACGGTCGAGGAGAACATTGTTCTGGGGCTGGAACCGCACCGGTTGGGCTGGCTGGACCGCCGCGAGATGCGCGCGCGCGCGGCCGCGGCGCTCGGGCTGTTCGAGCACCCCGAAATCCATCCCGACCGCCCCGTGGGGGAACTGCCGCCCGCCGCGCAGCAACTGGTGGAAATCGCCCGCGCCCTGGCCAGCGGTTGCCGGGTGCTGGTGCTGGACGAACCGACCGGCAGTCTGGCCGCGCGGGATGTGGCGCGGCTTTTTGCCCTCATCCGCCAGCTCAAGGCCCGGGGGCTCGCCCTGGTGTACATCTCGCACTTCCTGGAAGAGGTCCGGCAGGTAGCCGACCGCCTCAGCGTGCTGCGGGACGGCCGCACGGTGGGCGGCGGGCCGGTCGAGGGCTTCAGCCCCGCGCAAATCGTGAGCCTGATGCTCGGGCGGGAGGTGCACGAACTGTATCCCCGCAACAGGCGAGTGCCCGGCGAGACCGTGCTCGAAGTGCGCGAACTGGCCGGCCGGACGCGGCCGCTCTCGGCCTCGCTCACCCTGCATCGCGGGGAGGTGGTGGGCTTGGCCGGCCTGGTGGGGGCGGGACGGACCGAGCTGCTGCGCTGCGTGTTCGGTCTGGACCCCGTGCGGCACGGCACGGTGCGGGTGGGGGCGTTTGTCGGGCCGGCGTCGCCCGCAGCGCGGTGGCGTCAGGGGGTGGGGTTTCTGAGCGAAGACCGCAAGCGGGAGGGTCTGGCGTTGGCCTTGAGCGTGGCGGACAACGTCACGCTGTCGCGGCGGGAAGGATTGGGGCCGGGGCCGCTGGTATGGCCCGCGCGGCAGGCGGCGGCCGCAGCCCGCTGGATCGCGCGGTTGGGCATACGGTGTCGGGGCGCGTGGCAGGGGGTCGGCGAGCTTTCCGGCGGCAACCAGCAGAAAGTGGCCCTGGCCCGGCTGCTCGAGCATGACGTGGACGTGTTGCTGCTCGATGAGCCGACGCGCGGGATTGACGTGGGAGCCAAAGTGGCGATCTACCGCCTGCTGGACGAGCTGGCCAGTGGCGCGGGCGGGCGGCCGCCGAAGGCAATTTTGATGGTGAGCAGTTACCTGCCGGAGTTACTGGGGGTGTGTGACCGGATCGCGGTGATGTGTCGCGGCCGACTGGGGCCGGCCCGGCCGGTCTCGGAGGTGGATGAACACGCACTCCTGCTCGAGGCCACGGGGCAGGGGAGCGGGTGAAACGCGGGGGAATCCCGGCGGCGCTCTGGCGCCGCGGGCGTGAGCTGGCGGGGAGGAGGGGCGCCCCGTGACCGCGGCGGCAACAGGGTAGCGCCGACTGGCGGTTGGCCGTTTCGCGGGCGGGCAGCCCGCGGGGCGGCCTCCGACGCTGGCATCCTTTGCCGACTGGCCATCGGCGATACGGCAGGCGGGCAGCCTGCGCTACGTCGGGGCTGTGGCCGGGGCGGCGGCGCTCCCCCTGTATCCGATGCCGGACGGGAGGGCCGGGCGATTTGGGGGGATGCCACCCCTGGCCTTCGAGCTTCGACTTGTGGTGCAGGCCTCCGGCCTGCCGAGGTGGTGCAGGCCTCCGGCCTGCAGGGTTTGCAGGCGGGACGCCTGCACCACAGGCCCCGTTTGCAGGCGGGACGCCTGCACCACAGGCCCCGTTTGCAGGCGGGACGCCTGCACCACAGGCCCCGCCTGCATCGCCGACTGGCCATCGGCGCGAGCCGGCGGAGCGGCGGGGCGCTGTTTAGCGTCCGGGCAGCGGCAGGGGCAGGTCCAGGGCCCGGAATCGCCGCTGGGCGGGGTCGGGGAGGTCCTGGCAGTCGCAGTCGCCGATGCGCCGGCCGCCATCGTCGCTGAGCACCAGCTCCTGAGCGCCGTTTCCGGTCGGCGGCGCGAGCAACGCCTCGGGCCGGAAGCGGCGGGGCAGGGGCGCCGGCCACGGCACGGAGTGCGTGGCGTGGGGGGGGCCTTCCCAGACATACAGGCGGAAGCCCCCGCCGCCGTTGGCGGGCCCGGCCAGAATCCAGCAGCGTCCCCTCACCCAGAGCAGGTCGCGCACGCCCAGGCCGCCCAGGTTCAGGGTCACGGGCTCGCCCAAGCGAGCGCGCTCACCCCGCAGCAGGGCTCCGGGATTCAACAGCGGCACCAGGATCGCCCGGCGGTCGAGCACCGGACTGCGGAAGCCCAGCCAGAGCGCGCCGTCCGGCGACGCGGCCAGGCCTTCCAGGTTGAGGCCGCCTTCCTCCGGCGCGCGGGAGGCCGCGGTGGCGAGCGAGAACGGTTGCAGGCGGCGGTCGGCCAGCAGGTCGTCCAGCAATTGCCGGTACGGCTGGCCCACCGGCTCGAGCCCGGGGGGGTGCGGGGCGGGCTGGGGCTGCACCCGGGTGGCGAAAAGGCGCTGGCGATTGGGCGCGGCGCGGCCCTCGGCGGTACGGCTGTGGGAACCGAGCCACCAGACGAGGTCGCCGGCGCGGGCCGCGCCTTCGAGGTCCACCTCGCGCCGCCGCCGGTTCAGGTCCAGGAAGGCACTGACGTCCAGCGTCGCGACCGGTTGCGGGGTCCGGAGCCGGTACACGCGCAAGAGGGAATCCTCGTCGCTGGCCACCACGAGGTGGTCGGCATCGAGGTACGCGCCGGCCGAGGCGCTGCACGTGCCCCGGTACTCGAAGGGCAGGGCCGCTGCCCTGGCCGCCAGGAGGCCGGCCAGCGCGGCCGCCGCCGTGGTCAGGGACGGGACCAGACACGTCATGACGGGATTCTGCGTGCCGGCGCTCCCGCGCGCCGCCCTCGGGGGGCGGCCTGGCGGGGGCGTGGCGCCGGCGCGCGGTGGGTATCTCACGGTTCCGGCTCGAAGACCAGCCGCCATTCCTCCGGCGCGTGTTTCCAGATCCAGAAGCCTTCGCCGGGTGCGATCACCGGCGGCGGTGCCGGCTGGAAGGTGGTGCCGTCCAGCCACTGGTCCTCGGCACGGACGACGAACCGCAGTTCGGCCGGCCAGGCATCCCAGCGGGCCAGGATCTCGAGCGGTTGCACCGGGCAGGCCAGGTCGGAGTCCAGCCGGCCGATCCAGGGCAGGGGCAGGGCCTGGAGCGACCAGCCGGCGGGCAGTTCGCGCACCAATTCGCCGGTGGGGACCGTGCCCTGCCAGGTCAGGCGGTACACGTCCGAGGTCGGGTTGCCGATCAGGCAGGCCTCGCCCGGGAGCAGTTCCTCGTCGGGGGTGGACCAGCCGTCGTCCCAGAGGGTGTTGATGGTGAAGCCGCGTCCGTCCGGGTAGTACTTGTACACGAGGGTGTCCACCGGCAGACCGGCCAGGAGATCGGCCAGGCGCGGGCTGGGGGGGATCAGCGGCAGACCGACCATGGAAAAGCCGGGCAGCAGCTCGACCTCGATGAAGCCGGCGATGTCGCTGCTCACCCGCCCGGTGCGGACGCTGCGCAGGCGGTAGAAGCGATTGGTCCACTGGCGGGCCTCGGGAGACTCGGCCAGGTCCAGGGTCGGGCCGGTGTGCGTCAGCCGCAGCAGCACCGACCAGTCGGCGAGGTTGGTCGAGCCTTCGAGGTCGAACTCGGGCCCCGCCTCGGCCGCGACGCGCAGGGTGAACGCGCCGCGGGTGCCGTTGCCCGCCCGCATCACCCGGCCCACTTCGAGGGTGGCGGTGGCGGAATAGACCACGTGGTTCGGTCCCACCAGCACGGAGCGGTAGTCGCCGGCGTCGGCCGGAGTGGCGGAGTCAAAACTCAGCAGCGACCCGGTGGCGTCGGGCACGACCACCCAGCCCTCGGGCGTGCGCCGCTCCCAGTACACGGTCAGGTAGTTGGTGGCCACGACCGGGAAGGAGATGGGGGTGCTTTCGATGACCCAGTAAAACTCCGGCGGTTGCTGGAGGATGCGCGGCGGTTCCGCGGCCACCAACCGGAAGGATTTCAGCCCGGTCAATTGGCCGGGCGGAGCGCCGTAACCGCCGGTGATGACGGTGAAAGGTTCGGATTGTCCGGCGCGCCCGATGGCGGCCGCCTGTTCATAGGTGGCGCCAAAGTACGAGTCCCAGGCGCGGACCTGGACCCAGATTTCGGTGTCCGGCGGCACGTTGGGCAGGAAGCGAAGATCGCCGGCAAAAATCCCGGCACTGGCGCCTGACAGGAACGACGAAGAAGTGCCCGTTGGCGCCAGGGCGTCGGGTGCAGGGCCCACCCAGAGCCCGGCACGGTAGCGGAGACCACTCAGCGGCGTCGTGCCGTCGGCCTCGAAGATCGGGACGCCGTGGTTGGCAAACCAGACGGTGCCGCCGCCGGTGGGGGCGATCACGGTGAGGCGGGCAGGCTCGGTGGTGATCGCGCCCACCCGGTTGGCAACCCTCACCGCGTAGTCGCCGGAGTCCGCCACGGTGACCCGCCCCAGCTCCAGCCGCGGGCCGTTGGCGCCGGGGATGGGTTCGCCGTTGCGGAACCACTGGTAGGTGACCCCCGCGGGATTCTGGACCATCACCTCGATGCTGAACGGGCGGTTCAGCACCACTTCCAGCTCGGTGGGCCAGTGCGCCAGCGCGGGCCGTTGCTGCAGGTTGAAGGCCGCCAAACCGGTCAGCGGCGCCGGTGCGGGCTGCGGCGCGCCGGGACCGCCGGTGGGGACGGCCAGGGTCTCGGACCGCGCCCGCGGCAGGTCCAGGGCTTCGGCCTGCGCGAAGGTGTCTGCGAGCAGGATGTCCCAGACCCGCACCTCGACGTAGGCTGTCTGGCCCGGCGCCAGGCCGGGGATGACCACGGCCGGTTGGCGGGCGGGGTCCCAGTAACCGGCCCGCGCGCCGGTGCCCAGCGGCAGCGGAACGGACACCGGTTGCAAGGTGTCGGGCGAAGGTCCGGCCCAGATTTGCGCCACGTAATTCGGGCCGGCCAGCGGCGTGGTTCCATCCGGTCCCAGCACGCGGGCATCCACGCCGTGGTCCGGGTCGAGGTTGCTTACCCACAGGCTGGCCCCCCAGGGCCAGGAGGCCACCGTGACCAGGGCCGCCGGGCTGGTGAGTTGACGGCCGCGGTCGCTCACCCGGACCTGGTAAAGGCCGGTGTCGTCCGGTTCGAGCGCGGTCAGTTCCAACCAGGCGTTGGTGGCGCCGGGCAGGTCCTCGCCGTTGCGCTGCCACTGGTAAGCCAGGGGGCCGTCGCCACGCGCCCGGACCCGCAGCGTGGTCTGCTCGCCGGCCAGGAAGACGCCGGAGGCGGGCGGTTCGAGAATCTCCAGCGCCGGCTGGAGCGCGAAGCTGGTCAAGCCGGCCAGGTCTGCGGGCAGTCCGGGGGGTGAGCCCGCCCCGCCGGTGCTCACAGTGAACGGCGCCGACAGGCCATAGCGCGCGCCGGCGGCCCGGGCGGCCTCGAAGGTGTCGCCGCGCCCGGCGTCCCAGACCCGGACCTGCACGGTGGCCACCGCGCCGGCCGGCACGCCGGGCACATGGCGCACCCGATCCGGCGTCACCCAGTAGCCGGCGGTGGGGCCGGGGAGATCGGGAAAGACCGCCGGGGGGCCGGCCGGTTCGAGGTGGTCGGCATCCGGGCCGCCCCAGAGTTGAGCCAGGAAGTTTGTTCCGCTGAGCCGGGTGATGGCCTCGGTATCAAAGACCGGCGCGTCCAGGCCGATGAAAAGCACCCGGTTGGCGAAGTTCACCGTGCCGAGGCGCTGGTCGCGGACATCCAGCCACGCCCCCGCACTGCGCATCACTCCCCACCGGCTGGTCAGCGTCACGTGGTAATGACCGGCGTCGGCCTGGCGGACCTGGTCCCAGGCCAGGCGCGCCGTGGTGGCGCCCGGAACCGGCATGCCCTCGTGCCACCATTGAAACGCCACCGGCTCCGAACTTTCGACAACCACCTCGAGGGCGGCGGCCGCTGCGGCGTGAACCACCCCCGACACGGGCTGAGCCGTGATGCGCGGCGGGAAGCCCAGCCGGAAACTTTGCAGGCCGGTCAGCAAGGGGGCGTGCCTGCCGGCCAGGCCCTTCTCGCCGGCGGTGAGGGCCAGCACTTCGGACACCCCCACCGGCGTGCCGGCCGCGGCTGCGGCTTCAAAACTCGGTCCGGCGCCGGCTCGCCACACCCGCACCTGCATCCAGGCCGTTTGCCCGGGCGGCACGCTCGGGAGGTTGACCTCACGCCACTCGGGCGAAGCCTCCCAGTAACCGGCGGCCGCCCCGTCCCCAAACGGCCGCGGCATCCCCACCGGCGCCAACTGCTCGGGGGTGGGGCCGGCGTACAGTTGTGCGCGGAAGCGGCCATCGAGCCGCGTCCGGCCGTCCACATCAAAAACCGGCGCATCCAGCCCCGCCGGCAGGTCCGGCCCGGGCAGCCAGAAGTTGGCGAAGGTGACCCAGCCCCCCGGCGGCGTGGTGGTCAGGCTGACCACGGCAGGCCCGGTCTGCACCGCGCCGGTGGCGTTGGCCACGCGGACGGTGTAGGCGCCCACGTGTTCCAGGCCCACGGCCGGCACGGCGAACACGGCGTTGGTCTCGCCGGCCAGAACCTCGCCATTGCGGAACCACTGGTAAGTGACCGGTTGCTCGCTGACCACTTCCACTTCCAGCCGCAGCGGTTCTCCGGGGTACAAGGTCACCGACTCCGGCCCGCGCACCACCTGCGGCACCTGCACCAGACAAAAACTCTGCAAGCCCGCCAGCGGTGGCGGAGGCGCCGTTGGCGTGCCGAGGGCCGGCTGGACCGGGAAGACTTCCGAAACACCGTGCTTGAGGCCGCGGGCTACGGCGTCTGCAAACGATCCTGCCCCCGCGGCATCCCAAACCCGCACCTGGGCCAGGAGGGTGCCGCCGGGAGCAAGGTCCGGCACCTCCAGCCACGTCGGCGCGAAGAAACCGGGCGAGCCGAACTCTTGCGGAGCGCCCAAGGGCTGAAGGGCGTCGGCGGTCGGCCCCAGCCAGAGTTGGGCCACGAAGTTTGTGCCCTGCACCGGCGTGCGGCAGTCGGTGTCGTACACCGGGGCCTCGATGCCGGGGGCGTGATTCGCAAATAAGACCGCGGGGCTGATGGGCGGGGCGACCCAGCGCAGCGTAGCAGGTGCGCTGAGGGCGGAACCGAGGCTGTTGGCGACTGCGACCGTGTACTCCCCCAGGTCATCCGGTCCCGCGGCGGGGAGGGTCAAGGTGGGACCCGTGGCGCCGGGCAGGTCCGCGCCGTTGCGGCGCCACTGGTAGGACAGCGGCGGCGTGCCCGTCGCCACGGCGATGAAGGTCGCCGAACCGCCCGGATAAATGGCGAGGCTGTCCGGCGTGATGCGCACCCGGGGCGGCTGGGGCACCTCCTGCAGGCAGAAGCTCTCCAGCCCCACCAGGTCCGCCGGCAGGCGCGGCGGGCCGTTGCCGGTGTCCCCGCCCGCCTCCACCAGGAACGGCCGGGACCGGCCCTGCTTGAGCGGTGGGCAGGACTCGCCTTCCGGGCAGGGGGCCGGTTGCCAGGCACGCAGTTCGACCCAGACCCGGCTGCCTGCAGGGAACGGCAGGTTGACCGGGTTGCCGCTGCTCACGTAGCCGGTGCCTTGGCCGTCCCGCGTTCGGAACGGCACCGGCACGCCCACCGGCGCGAGGGTGTCGGGCGACGCGCCGACGTAAAGCTGGGCCACAAAGCCCTCCCCCAGTGGCGTCTGGCAATCCACGTCAAAGACCGGCGCGTCCAGCCCCGCCGGGGTCACGCGGTTGTTGAAGTACAGGGTGCCGGGACCGGCCGCACGCAGGGCGACCGGGCCGGCGAGGGCGACCGCCACTCCGAAGAGGTGGAACCAGGCGGGGTGTTTCATGGTCTCGATTCGGGTTTGGTGGTGATGACACTAAACAGTTTCCGTGCCAGAAAGCAAGGTGTCCGCGGCGGTGGAGGAAGTCTGAGGTCCGAAGTGGAGAAATAGGGAACTCAGGAAGGCAGGAAGGGTTCAGATACCGGATGCCGGGTGGGGAGGAGCAAGCCGGGTCGGGGGGGACGCCGCCCCTCCCACGAGCACCCCGGGAGGGACCGCGTCCCGCGGGTCCCAACAAGACGTGCAGGTTGTCATACCGGTGTGAGCCGGCAGAGAGCTTGTCCGCCGCGTGACCGCTGCGGCCACGGGCATTCGGTATCTGCCCTGGGCCGAGACCCAGCAACGGCTCGGGCATTGAAAAGGTTGAAGGGGTGAAAAGTGATTGGGGTGAGCAGGTGCCCAGACACAACTCCCCGTGTACCCCCCTTCCTGCCTTCCTGAGTTCCCAATGCCTCGCCTTCGACCTTCGGACTTCGACCTTTGACCTTCACCTGCGCCGCCCCGCATTGACCCCCGCCCGGCGCGGCGGTATCACACGCGCAACATGAACTATCCGCGCCTGCACCCCGCCTGTCTCCTCGCCCTGACCCTGGGTGCCGCCGGCCTGCCCGCCGTCCACGCCGCCGGCCTGAACGAGCCGCCCCCCGGCTTTGTCGCCCTGTTCAACGGCCGCGACCTCACCGGCTGGCGCGGCGGGGACACCTACGACCCCCGCAAGCTGCGGGCGCTGCCCGAGGCCGAGCGGACCGCCCTCCTCCGCAAGTGGACCGCCTCGATGACCGGGGTCAATCCCCAGACCGGCAAGCCACACTGGCACGTCGAGAACGGCGAGCTGGTCAACGACGGCCTTGGCGCCTACGCCACCACCGAGCAGGACTACGGCGACTTCGAGCTGCTGGTCGAGTACAAGACCGTGCCCGGGGCCGACTCCGGCATCTACCTCCGCGGCGTGCCCCAGGTGCAAATTTGGGACTCCACCGACCAGGGCAAATTCAGCCTCGGCGCCGACAAGGGCTCCGGCGGCCTGTGGAACAACAGCCCCGGCGCCCCCGGCAAGGACCCCCTGGTGCGGGCCGACCGGCCCTTCGGGGAGTGGAACCGCTTCCGCATCCTCATGGTCGGCGCCCGCGTCAGCATCTGGCTCAACGACCTGCTGGTGGTGGACCATGCCCGGCTGGAAAACTACTTCGACCGCGCGACGCCGGTGCCCCCGCGCGGCCCCATCCAGCTCCAGACCCACGGCGGCGAAATCCGCTGGCGCAACCTCTTCCTGCGCGAAATCCCTCCCGACGAGGCCAACCGCCTGCTGGCCACCCGCTGCTCCGCCGGCTTCCGCCCCCTGTTCAACGGCCGCGACTTCTCCGGCTGGAGCGGCGCGGTGAACAGCTACGAAATCCGCGACGGCGCCCTCCAGTGCAAACCCGGCCAGGGCGGCACCCTCTTTACCGTCGAGGAGTTTGGCGACTTCGTAGTGCGTCTGGAGTTCAAGCTGCCCCGCGGCGGCAACAACGGCCTGGCCCTCCGCTACCCCGGCCAGGGTGCCGCTGCCTACGCCGGCATGTGCGAACTGCAGGTGCTGGACGACGACTACGAAAAGGCCACCGGCGACGCCATTGACCCGCGCCAGGCCCACGGCTCGGTCTATGGCATGATCGCCGCCCACCGCGGTTATCAGCGGCCCATCGGCGAATGGAACTTCCAGGAGGTCACCGTCCGCGGCTCCCGCATCACCGTCGAACTCAACGGCACGGTCATCCTCGACGGCGACGTGGCCGGGGTGAAGGACTTCCTCGGCAACCGCCCCCACCCGGGCAAGGACCGCCTCCGCGGCCATTTCGGCTTTGCCGGCCACAACGACCCCGTGGCCTTCCGCAACCTCTTCCTCAAACCGCTGGACTGACCGGCGCCGCGGTCCCCGGCCCGGCTGCGTGAGGCGGCCGCTCCGGTCCAGAGCGGGCGCAGCCGGGGAAGGCCGCCGGCACGACGGCACACGCGTTTCTCGACACCCCCGACTTCGGCACTAGAGTGGTGCGGCTTTTGCTGATTGCCGCACCATGCGTCTGATGCAGCGCCACCAACAACCGATGATTTCAGGAACCTGCGCCGGGGGGGGCGGCGTCCCTGTCACCCCCGCCAGACTCTCCAACCGGGAACCTGCGCGGCGGGCGAGGGTCCTGAGCCGGTGGGCCGGCTTGCTGGCCGCGCTGCCGCTGGCCGCGGCCACCCCGCGCCTCAGCGAGTTTCTGGCCCCCGACCCCGGCCTGCTCCTGGACGAGGACGGCCAGGCCAGCGGCTGGGTCGAAGTGTTCAATCCCGGTCCGGAAGCCGTGTCGCTGGAGAACTACGGCCTGAGTCCGGATCCGGGCCGGCCGTTTTTGTGGCGCTTCCCCGCGGTCGAGCTGGCGGCGGGCCAGCGCCTGGTGGTCTTCACCTCGGGCAAGGACCGACGCCAGCCGCCCGTGCCCCCGGCCGCAGACCCGGGCTGGTCCCCCACCCAGGTGCCCGGCCTCTTGCTCTGGCTGGATGCCGCGGCGGCCGGGACGGTGGAACTGGACGGCGCGGGGGTGAGCCGCTGGCGGGACCGCACCGGTCGCCCATACGTGCCGCCGGCCCCGCCCCCCCTGTCCCCGGCGGAGGTACCCGGCCTGAGCTTGTGGTTGGATGCGGACGACGCGGCCACGCTTGAGCGCCCGGAGGAGGGGCCGTTGCAGTGGCGGGACAAGAGCAGCGGGGCGCACCGGGCCACGGCCCCCGGCGTTGCCGCCAGCCCGGAGGAGTTCACCGACCCCGGTGGGCGCCGGTACCTGCGCTTCGACGGCGTGGACGATCACCTCACCCTGCCGCGGCTGGACCGCGTGCGCACGGTGCTCTGGGTGGCGCGTCGGGACCCGGCCACGCACCGGTTTGCGGTGCTCCTGGGCGACCCGACGACCTACGAGTTCCACGCGGGGAAGGAGGGGCAGTTGCTCAGCCCCATTCACGCGCCGGGCTGGAGCGCCTGGATCAACAGCACGGAAGTGGACCCTTACAGCACCCCGGTGCCGGAGCAGCCGGCCATCATCACCCTGCGCGCGGCCACCGGCGGCGGCTTTTCCCTGCTGGGCAGCGACCGGTTGCTGGAGGGCCGTTTTTGGAAGGGCGAGCTGGGGGAACTGATTGCCTTTGACCGCGAGCTCAGCCAGGACGAGCGGGCCGGCCTCGAGGCATACCTCCGCCGCAAGTGGCAGCCGCCCGAGCCACCGCCGCCGACCAGCTACGACGCCTTTCAGACCAACGCCCCGGCCCGACCCCGCCCGGTGGTGGACCTGCTCAGCGGCCTGCCGGCCCTGCGCTTCGACGGCGAGGATGACCACCTGCGGTTCCCGCGCCTCGAGCAGCAGGTGCAAACACTGTTCTGGGTGGGCCACGAACGCCCCGTGCCCGGCGGCGATTTCCCGGTCGTGCTGGGCGATCCCATCCGCTTCCCCCTCCACCGCGGCGCCGGCGGCAAGCTTTACCACTACCCCTGGACCGCGCGGGAGGTGATCGGGGGCCGGACGCGGCTCGATGGCGTCGAGGTGGTGCCGGAGATCACCGTGCTGCCGGAGCGGCGGGTGATGGTCAGCACCGTGGCCACCGGCCCGTTCACGTTGGGAACGGTGGCCTCCGGGCGACTGCGCGAGGGTTATTTCTGGGGCGGGGACATCCACGAAATCCTGCTCTTTGACCGCGCCCTCACGGCGGAGGAAGTGGCGGCAGTCGAGGCGTACCTGCAGGCGAAGTGGCGTCTGCCGGAGCGGCACCTGCACACCAATTTCGAGCTTGATTCCGCCGGCCAATGGCTGGTCCTCACCGCTCCCGGCGGGCAGACGGTGGACCTCGTCGCCCCGGCCGTCCAGCAGCCAGGCGTGAGCTACGCGCGCAGCGAAAGCGATCCGGCGAGATGGGGCCACTGCCCCGAGCCCACCCCCGGCCAACCCAACACCACGCCGTTGCTGGCCGGGCTGACCGACCCGCCGCAGGTCAATCCGCCCGGCGGGTTCTTTGGCGAGGCCGCCACCGTCAGCCTCACCGCGCCGGCGGACGCCACGGTGCTGTACACGCTGGACGGCTCCCTGCCCGGCACCGAGCCGGGCGGCAGCACGTTGGTGTACCGTGAACCTTTCCTCTTGCAGACCGGCGCCGTGGTCCGCGCGCGGGCCCTCCTGCCCGGCCGCGTGCCCAGCCCGGTGGTTACGGTGCCCTTGCTGGCGGGGAGCCCGCCCACGTTGCCGGTGGTGTCGCTGGTGGTCGCGCCGGAGGACCTGTGGAGCGATGCGCGGGGCATTTACGCCGCCGGGCCGGGGGCGAGTCCCTTCCCCCCCTACCTGGGGGCGAACTTTTTCAAGGCCTGGGAACGGGCCGGGGAGTTCACCTGGATCGGGACCAACGGCGTGCCCGCCTACCATGCCGGTGCTGGCGTGCGCATCCACGGCGGCTACAGCCGGTCGGCCCCGCAAAAGTCCTTTCGCCTCTACGCCCGCCGTCAGTACGGCACCGGCCGGTTCCGGTACCCGTTCTTCCCGGGCTCGGCGGTGGACGAGTTCGAGGTGCTGGTGCTGCGCAACACCGGCAACGACTGGCCGCTGGGCCGGATGCGCGACCGCCTGGCGCAGTCGCTGGGCGCGGAACTGGGTGCCACCGCCGTCCAGGCCCGGCCGGTGGTGGTCCATCTCAACGGCGCCTACTGGGGCCACTACGACCTGACCGAGCGGCCGGACGAACATTTTCTGGCCGGGCATTTCGACGCCGACCCCGCGGCGCTGGACATCGTCGAGAACGGCGCCGAGATCGAAGTGGGGGACCACCGCGCCTACACCGCCCTGCTTCAAGAAAGCATCGAGCGCGATCCGCGCGACCCGGCGGCTTACGCCCCGGTGCTGGCGCAAATGGACCTGGACAACCTCCTGGCCTGGCACCTGACCGAAATCTACCTCGACAACACCGACTGGCCCACCCACAACTCCTTCCTGTGGCGGCCACGCCGGCCCGATGGCCAGTGGCGCTGGGTGCTCTGGGACCTGGACGGCACCTTCGACATCCTCAAGCAAGGCCCCGGCCGACCCACCTTGCGCATCGCGCTGGGCTTGGAGCCGGAATGGGCCGAGACCTACCCGGCCACGGTCTTCCTGCCCCAACTGCTCCGCCACCCCGGCTTCCGCGAGGCCTTCCTGAACCGCTTCGCCGACGCCCTGAACTCGGTCTTCCGCCCCGAGCACGTCCTGGCCCGCATTGACGCCCTGGCCGCGGAGCTCGAGCCCGAACTGCCCCGGCACTTCGCTCGCTGGCGGCCAGAGGCCACCTTCTACTGGCCGGTCCACAAGACCCTTGCCGATTGGCAGGCCGAAGTGGAGCACCTGCGCGCCTTTGCCCGCGAACGCCCCGCCGCGGCGCGGCAGCAGTTCGTCGAGCACTTCGGCCTGGCGGGCACGGATTCCCTGGCGCTGCGCGTGGGCGACCCGGCCCGGGGGCGCGTGCGGGTCAACTCGCTGCGCCTGCCCGCCGGTACTGCCGAGTGGTCGGGTGTGTACTTCCGCGGCGTGCCGATCGAGATCGAGGCCCTGCCCGAACCGGGGGCGGAGTTTGCCGGTTGGGAGGAACTGCCCGGTGCCCCGGCCCTGGTGCGGCTGACGCCGGACGACGAGCTCGAATTGACCGCGCGCTTCCAACCCGCCGACGGGCCGGCGCTGCGCCCCGTGCCCTTCGCGCTCTGGCAGGGCGAGTACCGGTTCGACGCCCTCCCCGCCGCCACGCCGCCCGGCACCTACCCGCCGGCGATGGTCTTCCTCCAAAGCCCGGCCCGCGATCCGGACCTGACCGCCACCTTCGAGACGCCTTGGACTCTGCCCTACAACCTCCCCAGCCGCAGCCGCCTCAACGGCCTGGACGGCCGCGGGCTGTCCTTCCTCAACACCGGCAATGCGCAGGACGCCCCCGGCGCCGGCTGGCTGGGCGCCGCGCTGCTGGCCCTGAACACCGAGGGCGTGCGGCGCGTGCAGGTCACCTGGACCGGCGGCACCGTCACCCCCAACAGCCGCCCCTACGCCCTGCGCCTGCAATACCGGGTGGGCGACACCGGGCCGTTCAGCGACGTGACCGACGCCGCCGGCCGGCCGGTCGAGTACCGGCGCAGCGAGGTCCCGGGCGACTTTGCCGTGCTCGGCCCGGTGGAACTGCCGGCCGCCGCTGCCAACCAACCCCTGGTGCACCTCCGCTGGGTGTATTACCGCACCGGCGAAGGCCCGGACAGCGGTCCGCGGGCCGAGTTGCGATTGGATGACATCCGCGTGCGCGGGCAACCGCCCGGCGAAGACCCGCCGGAGTCGCTGGCGCTGGCGGTGCAGGTCGTGACCCATGGCCGACTGCGCTTCCTGGCCCAGGCCCCGCCCGGCCGCCGCGGCTGGTGGCTGCGGTCGGCTGACCTTGTGCGCTGGACGCCCGCGGGGGTGGTGGCCGCCGACATCCAGGGCCGGGTGGAATGGGAACTGCGCTTGCCACCCGGGGCGACCGCCGCTTTCTATCGCCTATGGTTGCCCTGAATTGTCTCTGCGGCCTCACGGGCCGGGCACGTCGGGCCCGCGCCATCCTTGCGGCCGTGGCCGGCCTGGCCCTGCCCGGCCTGCACGCCGGCGACGTGATTTTCAACGAGATCATGTACCACCCGGCGTCGCACCAGGTCGCCGACGAGTGGCTCGAACTGCACAACCGCGGCACCGCCCCGGTCAACCTGGCCGGCTGGCGCCTGAGCGGGGGCGTCGAATTCACCTTCCCGGCCGTGGTCCTGCCGGCGGGGGGGTATCTGGTCGTGGCGGCCAATGCGACGGCCTTTCAGGCGCGGTACCCCGGCGTGACCCACTACGTTGCCGGCTGGCAGGGCCGGCTCAGCGACAACGGCGAAACCCTCACCCTGCGCAACGCCCTGGGCCAGGTCGAAGACTCGGTGGCCTACGCCAACGAAGGCGACTGGGCCGTGCGCACCCGCGGGCCGGACGACCGCGGCCACCGCGGCTGGAAGTGGTCGGCGCCCCCCGATGGCGGCGGCCCTTCGCTCGAGCGCATCAACCCCCGCCTGACCGTGGACAGCGGTCAGAACTGGACGCCCAGCTGGTCCGCCGGCGGCACCCCCGGTGCCGTCAACTCCGTCGCCGCCGCGGAGACCGCCCCGGTGCTGTTGGACGTGCTCCACCAACCCGCCGTGCCCCGCTCGACCGAGCCGGTCCTGGTCACCGCCCGCGTGGTGGACGATGCGCCCGGCGTGCTGACCGTGACCCTGTGGTCGCGCGTGGACGGCGAACCGGCCTTCGCCGCCAGCCCGATGTACGATGACGGTGCGCACCGGGACGGCGCGGTCGGGGACGGGGTGTTCGGTGCTTGGCTGCCCGCGCGGCCGCAGGACACGGTGGTCGAGTTTTACGTCGAGGCACGCGATGCCGGCGGTCGGAGCCGCACCTGGCCGGCGCCGGTCCAGCCGGAAAACGCCCAACTGGCCAACGCCCTCTACCAGGTGGACGACCGGTCCTACACCGCGCCGCAGCCGTTGTACCGCGTCATCCTCACCGCCGCCGAGCGGACGGAGCTCGACGCCATTGACGCGATGCCGTGGTACTGGAGCAGCGACGCCGAGATGAACGGCACCTTCATCAGCCAGGAGGCCGGCCAGAGCGAGGTCCGTTACACCATCGGCTTCCGCCTGCGCGGCACCACCAGCCGGGCCGAGCCGGTCAAGAGCCGGCGCGTCAACTTCAACACCGACCGCCGCTGGCGCGGCGTGCGGGCCCTCAACCTCAATGCCCTCAACCCCCATTCCCAGATTCTCGGCAGCGTCCTGGCCCGCCGCGCCGGTCTGCCCGCCGCCCGCGTCCGCGCCGTGCAACTGCGCGAAAACAACGTCCAGAAGGCCCCCGCCGCCTTCGCCCCTTTCGGCGTCTATGCCGAGGTGGAGGTGCTCAACAGCGACTTCGCCGAGCGGCAGTTCCCCCGCGACAGCGCCGGCAACCTCTACCAGGCCATCGGCAAGGGGAACCTGGATTTCCTCGACGACCCCGCGCTGTATCGCAGCCCCGAGTACTACGAAAAGTGGAGCAACACCGCCGAGGACGACTGGAGCGACCTGATCGAGCTGACCCGCGTGCTCAACCGCGCGCCCCCCCAGACCTGGCTGGCCGAGTTGGAGCGCGTGGCCGACGTGGGCGAATGGGTCACCTTCTTCGCCGTCAACACCGTCCTGGCCAACGCCGAGACCGCCCTGGGCACCGGCGGGCCGGGCGACTACTTCCTGTACCGCGGCGTGCAGGACCCGCGCTTCCGCCTGCTCATCCACGACCTGGACTCGGTGCTGGGCGTGAACGCCGGCGTCAACCAACCCCTCTGGCGTGCCACCAACAACCCCGCCATCCACCGCTTTCTCACCGACCCCGCCATCGCCCCCCGCTACCTGGCCGAGGTCCGGCGCCTGATGGACACGGTGCTGACCCCCGCCGAGGTCGGGGCGTTGATCGAGCAATGGCTGGGCGACTTCGTGCCCGCCGCCACGCGCCGGGCAATCCTCGAGGCGTACCGGACCCGGCTGAGCTTCCTGCGCGGCCAGTTGCCCGACGGCCTGAACGTGGCCGCCGAACTGCCGGAGGTCGAAGGACTCCAGGTCACCACCAACGCCGTGTTCAGCCTGCGCGGCTTGGCCGACCCCGCCCGCACCGTGGCCGTGCAAGTGAGCGGCCGGCCGGCACAATGGAATCCGCTGACCGGCGAGTGGCGGATCGAGGGCTTCGACCTGTTGCCGGGCGTGAACCGGCTCCTGGTCCGGGCCGTGGACGCCGCGGGTGGCCTCGTGGCCGAGTCGGTGGTCCGCGTCTGGCGCCGCGGCGTGGCCTACCGGGAGGTCGCCGGCACGCTGGGCGGGGACAGCACCTGGTCGGCGGCCGCAGGGCCGTACGTCGTCACCTCCACCCTCACCGTGCCGGCGGGGGTCACGCTCACGATCGGGCCGGGCACGACGGTGTTTTTCTGGTCGAACACCGGCCTGGACGTGCGCGGGCGGCTGGTGGCCGAGGGCACGCCCGAGCAGCGCATCCATTTGGGACGCGAGCCGGGCGCCAGCTACGTGTGGAGCGGCCTCCGGTTCGAGGGCTCGACCGGCAACCGGCTGCGGCACGTGGACCTGGCCCGGCACAACGCCCCGGCCCTGTACCTCACCAACGCCGCCCTGCGCGCCGAGCACGTCACCTTCCTCGGCAGCTTCGGCAACGTCCTCCAGGGCCAGAACGCCTCGATGGTCTTCCGCTTTTGCGAATTTCCCGACCTCCCCTACGGCGAGCATGTGCGCGGCGACCACCTCCCGCCCGACGGCGAATGGATTTTCGAGGGCAACGTCTTCGGCACCACCACCGGCTACTCGGACATCCTCGACATGTCCGGCGGCCGTCGGCCGGGGCCGGTGCTCCAGGTGCTGGGCAACCTCTTCCGCGGCGGGCCGGACGACGCGCTGGACCTGGACGGTACCGCGGCGCACATCGAGGGCAACCTCTTCCTGAACTTCCGCAAGGCCAACACCAGCACCAGCGAGGCCGGCGCCATCTCGACCGGCACCTACGACGGCCAGCCCGCCGACCTGGTGGTGGTGCGCAACGTGTTTTTCGGCAACGACCATAACCTCATCCTCAAAGAAGGCTCGCGCGTGTGGGCCGCCCACAACACGTTTGTCGGCACCCGTGCCGCGGCCATCCTGATCAACGAGCCGCAGCGGCCCTGGGAAGCGCCGCCGCAGGGGGGCCTTTTCGAGAACTGCCTGTTCTGGGACCTGCCGGAGGTGGTGGGCAACCTCGACCCTGCCCTGCTCCAAAACGGCACCGTCCGGCTCGAGGTCCGCCATTCGTTGCTGCCGGCTGCCGGACCCTGGGCCGGACCGGGCAACCTCCTGACCGACCCCCGCCTGGTCAATCGCACCAATGACTTCCGCCTCCGTCCCGGCTCGCCCGCGGCCGGCGCGGGCTCGGATGGCCTGGACCTCGGCGCCTACGTGCCGGCCGGTGCGGTCATTCAGGGCTCGCCCCCGCCGGTGACCTGGCGCCGCGACGCCACCTTCACCGTGACCGGCGCCGGGCTGACCCATTTCCGCTGGCAGCTTGACCAGGGCGAGTGGAGCGAGCCGCTGGCCGTGGGGACCGCGGTTCAACTCGCGAACCTGTCCGAAGGCACGCATCAGCTCTTCGCCCTCGGCCTGAACTCCGCCGGCGTGTGGCAGCCGGAAGACCAGCCCGCGGCCTCGCGTCCCTGGACCGTCACGCCCGCCGCGGCGCGCCTGCGTCTGAACGAGGTCCTGGCCGCCAACCGCACCACCTGGCCCGACGGCGGCCGGTACCCGGACTTTGTCGAGTTGTTCAACGACAGCCCCCCCCCCGCCGACCTGGGCGGCCTGTCGCTGAGCGACGACCCGCTGGCGCCGCGCAAGTTCGTGTTCCCGCCCGGCACGGTCCTGCCGGCCGGCGGGTACTTGGTCGTGCGGCTCATCCCGGCCGCGGCCGCGGCCCCGCTCACCGCCCCCTTCGGCCTCGATCAGGACGGCGACGCCGTGTACCTGTTCGACCGCCCCGAAACCGGCGGAGCCCTGCTGGACCAGGTGACGTTCGGGCCGCAGTTGGCCGACCGCTCGGTGGGCAACCGCGGCGACGGCACCTGGACGCTGGGCGAACCGACGCCCGGCGCGCCGAACCGTGCCGCGCCCTTGGGGGACCCGCGGGGCGTTCGCCTTTCCGAATGGCTGGCCCGGCCCGGCGTGGGCTGGGCGGAGGACTTCATCGAGCTGTTCAACCCGGACGACCTGCCGGTGAACCTCGAGGGGCTGGCCCTGTCCACCGAGCCGGTGGGCGACCCGTTCCAATTCGTCTTCCCGCCGCTGAGTTTTCTGCCCGCGCGCGGCTTCGGCGTGTTTTGGGCGGATGCCACCCGGCCGCCGCGGGCCAATCGCCTGCCGTTCCGTCTCGCCGGTGAGCAGGGCACGCTGGCGCTGGTGGACGCCGCCGGGCAGTGGCTGGACTGGGTGGCCTACGGGCCGCAGGCGGTGGGCGTGTCCCAGGGGCGGCGACCGGAAACGGGGCTGGCTGTGATCAGTTTCCCGGTGCCCACGCCCGGGCATGACCTGGCCCTGGAGCCGGGCGGCGGGTCGGTGCGTTTGAGCGAGGTGCTGGCGCACAACCTGACGCTGACCAGCGCCGCGGGCGCCGCCCCGGACTGGGTCGAGTTGTGGAACCCCGGCTCGAACTGGGTCAGCCTGGCCGGCCTGAGCCTGAGCGATCGCCAGGACCAGCCGCAGAAGTGGAGTTTCCCCGCCGACGCGCTGTTGCCGCCGGGCGGATTCCTGGTGGTCTGGTGCGAACCGGCCCTGCCGCCTTCGGGCACCAACACCGGCTTTGGGCTGGCTGCCGGCGGCGAATCGCTGCTCCTGTTCGACCGCCCCGAGTCCGGCGGCCGGTTGCTGGACTGGGTCAGCTTTGGCCCGCAGGCGGCGGACCTCTCCCTGGCCCGGCTCGACGCCCAATCCACCGCCTGGCATCTGGCCGAGCCAACCCCGGGCGCGCCCAACCAAGCCGTTGCGTGGGACGACCCCGCCGGCCTGCGTGTCAACGAATGGATGGCCAGCCCGGTGTCGGGACCGGACTGGATCGAGCTGTTCAACCCCGGCCCGCTGCCGGTGGCCCTGGCCGGCCTGCGCCTGAGCGACACGGCCGCGAATCTGGCGAAGTACGAGTTCCCGCCGCTCTCGTTCCTGGCCGGCAGGGGTTACCTGTTGCTGCTGGCCGACGAAGACCCGGAACAGGGTCCGGACCATCTGCCCTTCCGGCTCTCCGCCGGCGGCGAGGCCATTTACTTGTCCCGGCCCGACGGCACGCGGATTGACGAAGTCCACTTCGGCGCGCAGAGCAACGGCATCTCCGAGGGCCGTTATCCGGACGGCGCGGACAGCGTGCGGGCGCTGCCGGTGGGCGGATCGCCCAGCGGCCCCAACGTCCTCAACGCCCGCCCGCAGCTCGAGGCGTTGCCCGATCAAACCCTGGCCGTGGGCCGGCCGTGGGAACTCGACGTCCGCGCCAGCGACCCGGACCCGGGCCAGACGCTGACCTTCAGCCTGCGCCCGCCGGTGCCGGCGGGGTTGAGGGTCGAGGCCACCTCGGGGCGGTTGAGCTGGACGCCCCTCGTGGACCAGGCCGGCGCGACCTGGCGGGTGACCGTGGTGGCCACGGACAACGACCAGCCGCCGCAAAGCGCCAGCCGCACCGTCGCCCTCACGGTGGTGGATGACGCGCCGCCGGTGTGGAATCCGCCCTGGCGCGATGCCGCCGGCCGGGTGCACCTCTCCTGGTCGGCCCGTCCGGGCGCGCGTTACGCGGTGGACTACACCAGCGACCTGGCGGCCCCGGTCTGGCAAAACCACGTCGAGCTGGTGGCCGGGAGCGAGACGGTCGAGGTGGTCGTGTCGGCGGGCGATGCGACCCGACGCTTTTTCCGCCTGCGGCGGTTGCCGTGAAGCTGCCTGGCGGTGTACCGGCTGTTCAAGGGAGGGACGGCGTCCCCGCCGGCACTGCCGATGGCCGAAGGGAGGCGGGCTTTCCCGGCCTGGCAGCAAGAGCAGGCCGGGCTTGCGTTGCGGGCGCTCTGCCCGGAGCATCTCCGCGCTTCACGGACCACCCGATGCGCCTGTTGTTCCGCGTCAAGCCGCTGGACCGGTTGCTGGCGGATACCCAGCAGCCGCAGCGGCAATTGCGGCGCACCCTCGGGCCGGTGCAGCTCACCCTGTTGGGTATCGGGGCCATCGTGGGGGCGGGCATTTTCTCGACGGTGGGGACGGCGGCGGCCGGGGGGCCGAATCACCTGGGGGCGGGGCCGGCCCTGCCGATTTCGTTCATCCTGGTGGCCATCGCGTGCACCTTTGCCGCGCTGTGTTACGCCGAGTTTGCCGCGATGGTGCCGGTGGCCGGCTCGGCCTACACCTATGCCTATGCCACGCTGGGGGAGCTGGTGGCCTGGCTCATCGGCTGGGACCTGATCCTCGAATATGCCGTGAGCAACGCGGCGGTGGCCATTTCCTGGTCAGGGTATTTCCAGGAATTGTTGCGCGGGCTGGGGGTGCATTTGCCGGCGTGGCTGGGCACCGATTACCGCTCGGCGTTGCAGGCGGCGACGGCGGTGGGGGAGGCGGTGGCCCGCGGCGCCGATCCGGCTGCGCTGGGGGCCAGCGTGCTCCGGCAGGCCGGGGCGCTCGAGACGGCGCCGCAGGTGCTGGGGGTGCCGGTGATTATCAACCTGCCGGCCTTCGGCATCGTGGCGGTGATCACCTGGATAGCGTTGATCGGCATCCGGGAGACGGCGCGGGCCAACGCGGTGCTGGCGGTGGGCAAGCTGCTGGTGATCGCCTTTTTCGTGGTGCTGGGGGCGTTTTACGTGAAGCCGGAGAACTGGTCGCCGTTTGCCCCCAATGGCTTTGCCGGCATTTCGGCGGCGGCGGCGATCATCTTTTTCGCCTACATCGGCTTTGACGCGGTTTCGACGGCGAGTGAGGAGGCGCGGCATCCCCAGCGGGACATGCCCATGGGCATCCTGGGGAGCCTGGCGGTGTGCACGTTGATCTACCTGGCGGTGGCGGTGGTGCTGACCGGGATGGTGCCCTGGCACACGCTGGGCAATGCCGAGCCGCTGGCCTTTGCCTTCTCTTCGCTGGACCTGCACTGGATCGCCGGGGTGATCGCGGCGGGGGCGGTGCTGGCCACGACCTCGGCGCTGGTGCCGTTTCAGGTGGGGCAGGTGCGGATTTTCTTTGCGATGGCGCGGGACGGGTTGTTGCCGGAGTGGATGGCGCGGGTGCATCCACGCTGGCGCACGCCGCACCTGAGCACGCTGGCGACGGGGGTGTTTGTGGCGGCGTTTTCGTCGTTTGCGAACATCCAGGAGCTGGTCGAGTTGACGAACATCGGGACGCTGATGGCCTTCACCCTGGTGGCGGCGGGCATTTTGATCCTGCGCCGGCGCGAGCCGGACCGGCCGCGGCCGTTTCGGGTGCCGTGGGTGCCTTGGGTGCCGCTGCTGGCCATCGGCTGCTGCGGGTACCTGATGTGCCGGTTGCCGTGGGTGACGTGGGTGGCGTTCTTCGGCTGGATGGCGGTGGGGCTGGTGTTTTATCTGGGCTACGGCCGGCGGCGCAGTCGGCTGGGCGGGACGCACTCCTCTAACCGATCTGGTTCATGAATCCGATCGCAGACAGGAGCGATAAAACCTCCGGTCTGGTCCGCGGCCTGGGCTTGTGGGATGCGGCGATGCTGGTCGCCGGCTCGATGATCGGCTCGGGCATCTTCATCGTGTCGGCGGACATGGCGCGGCAACTGGGCTCGGCCGGTTGGCTACTGGTGGCGTGGGCCCTGACGGGGGTGCTGACCGTGAGTGCCGCCCTGAGCTACGGCGAGCTGGCCGCCATGATGCCGCGGGCGGGCGGTCAGTACGTGTATCTGCGCGAGGCCTACGGTCCGCTGGCCGGGTTCTTGTATGGCTGGACGCTGTTTCTGGTGATCCAGACCGGGACCATTGCGGCGGTGGCGGTGGCCTTTGCCAAGTTTCTGGGGGTGTTGATGCCGGGGTTGTCAGAGACCCAGGTGCTGGGCGGGGTGGGGCGGTTCAAGGTCACGCCGGCCACGCTGGTGGCCATCGCCGTACTGCTGCTGCTGACCTGGTCCAACACCACCGGGCTGCGCACGGGCAAGGTGATCCAGAATCTCTTCACCGCGGCGAAGATTCTTGCGCTGGCGGCGCTGGTGGGGTTGGGGCTGGTCCTGGGGGCCAACGAAACCGCCGTGCGCGCCAACTTCAGCGATGCGTGGACCGCCGTCTCGACCACGCTGGCGGCAGGCGGGGAGGGCGCCCCGGCGGCGGTGACCTCGCCGTTGACCGGGCTGGCCCTGGCCCTGGCGCTGGGCACGGCCATGGTGGGGTCGCTCTTCTCGGCCGACGCCTGGAACAACGTCACCTTCACCGCGGGGGAGGTGAAGGACCCGCAGCGGAATCTGCCGCGCAGCCTGCTGCTGGGGGTGGGGCTGGTCTGCGGCCTGTACTTCCTGGCGAACGTGGCCTACCTGGTCACACTGCCGCTGGCGGGAGACCCGGCGGGTACGACCGCGATGGAACGGGGAATCCAGTTTGCCCCTAACGACCGCGTGGCCACGGCGGCCATGGAGGTGATCCTGGGACCGCAGGCGGTGACAGTGATGGCGGGGTTGATCCTGGTGTCCACCTTCGGCTGCATGAACGGCATGATCCTGGCAGGGGCGCGGGTGTATTACGCGATGGCGCGGGACGGGCTGTTTTTCGCACCGGTGGGCCGGCTCAACCGGCAGGGCGTGCCGCACGTTGCCCTGTGGGTGCAGGGGGCGTGGGCGTGCCTCCTGACGTTGTCGGGCACCTACAGTGACCTGTTGGACTACGTGATTTTCGCCGTGCTGCTGTTTTACGTGCTGACCATTGGCGGGTTGTTCCTGCTGCGATGGCGGCAGCCGGAGGCGGAACGGCCGTATCGAGCGGTGGGTTATCCTTGGCTGCCGGCGTTTTATGTGGGGGCGGCCACGCTCATCGCCGCGGACCTGCTGGTGGCGGAGAAGACCCGGGCGAACACCTGGCCGGGGCTGTTGATCGTGCTGGCGGGTGTGCCGGTGTACGCGTGGTGGCGCCGCGGCCGGCGGACGCCGGCGACCTGAGCCGGGGAAATGAGCGGGGGGCTGGACCGCCGGGCGGTGCGGGTCGGGGGTTGCCGGCGCGGGCGCGCTGGGGAATGCTGGGGCCATGAAATTCTCCCCTGCGGTGGCGTGGCTGGGACTGGGGTGGGCGGCCGTGGCGGGGGCAATCAGCGCGTCGGGGCAGGGACCGTCCCAGCTCTGGCTTTACGCGGCGCAAAACCTGTGGGTGGACGCCAACGTCGCGGCGCTGGAGCAGTTGTTTGCCCGTGCCGGGGCGGCCGGGTACACGCACGTGCTGCTGGCCGACTCGAAGTTCGCCCGGCTCGGCGACATGGATGCGCGCTACTTCGCCAACCTCGAACGAGTCCGGCGCGCCGCTGCGCAGCACCGGCTGGAAATCGTGCCGGCCCTCTTCAGCGTGGGGTACTCGAACGACCTGCTCTGGCACGACCCAAACCTGATCGAGGGGTTGCCGGTGACCAACGCCCTCTTTGAAGTGCGCGGCGGCCTGGCCCGGCTGGTGCCCGATCCGCCGGTGGCCCTTCCCGACGGCGAGTTCAACGATTTGTCCCGCTGGAGCTGGAAGGATGACCTGGTCGAGCCGGACCGGGGCACCGCGCGGGTGCGCGATCCCGCCGGGCGCAACGCCCGCATCGTGGCCCGGCTGAAGGTGCGGCCCTTCCGGCAGTACCACCTCCAGGTGCGGGTGAAGACGCGGGATTTCCGGGGCACGCCGGAGATCAAGGTGCTGGCGGGCAACCGCGAGCTGCAATTCAACCCCCTGGGCGTGCGGCCCACCCAGGACTGGCAGACGCACCACGTGGTGTTCAACTCCCTGGACCATGCCGAGGTGGCCGTGTACTTCGGCTGTTGGGACGGCCGCTCCGGCACACTGTGGTGGGACGACGCCCGGATCGAGGAGGTCGGGCTGCTCAACGTGATCCGCCGCGAGGGCGCGCCGCTGGAAGTCCGGACCGAGGCGGGCGACACCCTTGTTGAGGGCCGTGACTTCGAGCCCGTGCGCGACCCACGGATGGGCAACCAACCGTGGAACGGCGCCTACGAAGTCTTCCACGAACCGCCGGCAATCCGCACCCGCCTGCCGGAGGGCTCCCGGCTGCGCGTGTCTTACTACCACGCGGTGACGATCTATGACGGCCAGGCAATGATCTGCCCCTCCGAACCCCGCACCCTCGAGTTGCTCCGCGACCAGGCCCGACGGATGCACGCCGCCTGGGGGGCGCGCGGCTATTTCATGAGCCACGACGAAATCCGCGTGCTCAACTGGTGCGCGGCCTGCCGGCGGCGCGGGCCGGACGCCGGGGCGTTGCTGGCGGACAACGTGCGCGCCTGCATCCAAATCCTGCGCGAGGTCAATCCCGGCGGCCGCATTTACGTGTGGAGCGACATGTTCGATCCGCACCACAACGCCCGGTCGGATTACTACCTGGTGCGCGGCGACCTGCGCGGCGCGTGGGAGGGCCTGGCCCCGGAGGTCATCGTGGTCCCGTGGTATTTCGAGAAGCGGGCCGAAAGCCTGGCCTGGTTTGCCGGCCGCGGCCATCGCCAGCTCATCGCCGCCTACTACGATGCGGCGCCCGAGCGGGTGCGGGACTGGCTGGCGGCGGCGCGGCCCCACGCCGGCATCGAAGGGGTCATGTACACCACCTGGCAACAGCGGTATGCGGACCTGGAGCGGTTCGCGACGCTCGTTCGCGATTCCGGTCCCTGAGCGGCGGGGGGCGGCGGTGTTCCGCCGGGGGATTTCCCACGCTGTCGGCGCCGCACCGGGCCGGGGGAGGGGCCCTAATTGCGGAAATTACGGCAACGGAAAACTTTTCCCGCGGAGGCCTCCGGGCTTGTCAGGGGCGGCGCAGCCCGCAGAATCACCGCGCGTGTTTGCCTGACAAACACCCCTAATTGGTTGGCGGTCCAGGCGGTCCCGCCGGACAAGGCAGTTCCGGCGGGATTGCCGTTTCCGGGCGAGGGGAGTGCCCCCCCGGGTCGGCACGGTTGACCACGCGCGCATTGCATGTCGGACATTTTTCCCAAATGGACCAACAAGCTCCCGGGCTACGTCCTGGCCGCGGGGGCGTTGATGGGGACGGCGGTCGTCGCCGGCGTGTGGTACTACTTCACGCCCAAGTACACGCGGGTGGGCTATCAGCCGGTCCAGCCGGTGAGCTTTTCCCACCACATCCACGTCGAGCAGTTGGGCATGGACTGCCGCTACTGCCACACCGGGATCGAGAAGTCGTACCACTCGAACATCCCGGCCAGCAGCCTGTGCATGAACTGCCACAACCAGGTGCTCAAGGATGACCCCCGCCTGGCCCTGGTCCGGGAAAGTGCCGCCACCGGCCAGCCCATTCCCTGGGTCTGGATTCACAAGACCCCCGACTTCGTCTTCTTCAACCATGCCGTGCACGTGAATCGCGGCATCTCCTGCGTCCACTGCCACGGCCAGGTCAACCTCATGGACGAGGTCCACCACGCCAAGCCGCTGAGCATGGCCTTCTGCCTGGACTGCCACCGGCAGCCCGAGGCGTTCATCCGCCCGCCCGAGCAGGTCTTCAACCTCAACTGGCAGCCCGAAAGTCAGACCAAGCAACTCGCCGACGGCGCCCGCCTGGTGCGCGAGTGGAAGGTGGAAAAACTCGAGAATTGCTCCGCCTGTCACCGATGAAGACCGTGCCCCCTCCCTGTCCCGAACCGGAGACCGGCCCCCGGTACTGGCGCAGCCTGGAGCAACTGGCCGACACCCCGGCCTTCCAGGAATGGCTGGAGCGGGAGTTCCCCGATGGCGCCAGCGAGCTGACCGATCCGGTCTCCCGCCGTCACTTTGTGCGGATCATGTCCGCCTCCTTCGCCCTGATGGGACTGGGCCTGACCACCGGCTGCCGGCGACCGGAGGAGCGCATCCTGCCCTTCAGCAAGCAGCCCCCCGGCTACGTCCACGGCGTGCCCCAGTACTTTGCCACCGCCATGCCGCTGCGTGACCGGGCGGTGCCGCTGCTGGTCAAATCCTACGACGGCCGGCCCATCAAACTGGAGGGCAACCCGGACCACCCGCTCAACCGCCGCGCCGGCGGGCCGGGCCACGGCGCCACCGACGCCCTCACCCAGGCCTCGATCCTCAATCTCTACGACCCCGACCGCGCGCAGCGCTTCACCTACAAGGGCGAAAACGTCGCCCGCGAAAAGGCGCTGGATGCCCTGGCCGCCGCCGGCCGGGCCGCTGCAGCCGCCGAGGGCAAGGGCCTGGCCTGGCTGCGTGGCCGCACGGCCTCGCCCACGCAACTGCGGCTGGAGGCCGAGCTGCGCAAACGGTTTCCCCGGGCCCGCGGCTACGTGTACGAGGCCGTGGATTTTGACGTGCATCGCCAGGCAGCCACGCTGCTGTTCGGCCAGCCGCTGGCGCCTCACTACCACTTCGAAAACGCCCGCCGCATCCTGGCGCTGGACTGCGACTTCCTGGGCAGCGAGCAGGACGCCTGGCACTGGACCGGCGGCTTTGCCCGCGGGCGCCGGCTGCAATCGCCGAACGACCCGATGAACCGGCTCTACGCCGTCGAGGCGGTGATGAGCCTCACCGGCGCCAATGCCGACCACCGCCTGCGCCTGCCGGCCGGCCAGGTTTTTCCCCTGGCCGCGGCGCTGTTTGCCGAGTTCATGGACCAGGCCGGGGCCACCCAAAACATGGCCGGGGCGAGTGAATTCGCCTCCGTACTCAAGGACCGCGCCCGGGCCCTGCCCGCCGAGGCACGCCGCTGGGCAGCGGCCTGCCTGAAAGACCTGATGGCGCACCCGGGCGAAACCCTGGTGGTGGCCGGCCATTGCCAGCCTCTGGCCGTGCACCTGCTGGCGCAAGCGTTGACCCACCATCTCCAGGGCGGCGGCCGCACGCTGAGCTGGCAGCCCGCCCCCGAGCCCGCCGAAGGTACCCTCCCGGAACTGGCGCGGGCCCTGCACGCCGGCGAGGTCCAGACCCTTCTCATCCTGGGCGGCAACCCGGTCTATGACGCCCCGGCGGACCTGGACTGGCCCGCCGCCCAGCGCAGGGCCGGCACGGTCTTCCGCCTCGGCTATCACGAGGACGAAACCGCGGCGCTGTGCAACTGGCACCTGCCCGAGGCGCACTACCTCGAATCGTGGGGCGACGCCCGCACCCTCGACGGCACGCTGGTGCCGGTGCAGCCGTTGATCGAACCGCTCTTCGGCGGACTGACCGCCCTCGAGGTGCTTGCCCGGCTGGCCGGCCTGCCGGTGGTCAAGCCCTACGACCTGGTGCGCGAGACCTTCCGCGAGCTGGCCGGAGAGGCGGGATGGGAGGAAAAATGGAAGCGGTTTCTACACGACGGCTACCTCGAGGGGTCCGCGCCGGCCGCGGTCACGCCGACCGACGTGGCCTGGCGGGAGGCGGCCCGGGCCGTGCTGGCCCACCCGCCGCCGGCGGCGCCCGGCGCCCAGAGTCTCGAGGTGGTTTTTCTGCGCGACGCCAAGCTCGACGACGGCCGCTTCAACAACAACGGCTGGCTCCAGGAACTGCCCGATCCGGTGACCAAGTTGACCTGGGACAACGCCGTGCTCCTGAGCCCGGCCACGGCGAAGGCGCTGGGTGTGTATCGCGTGCAGGAGGGATACCAGGGCAACCCCAAGGCCCTGAAGACCCGGGTGCCGGTGGTGCGGATCGAGCTGGACGGCCGCCGCATCGAGGCGCCGGTGTGGGTCCAGCCCGGCATGGCCGACCACGTGGCCGGGTTGGTGTTCGGCTACGGACGCCTGCGCACCGGCCGGGTGGGTAGGGGCGCCGGCTACAACGCCTACGTCCTGCGCACCAGCGCGGCCCCCTGGGTGGCGGCGGGGGCCAGGGTGACCCCCGCGAGCCGGGACTACGAGCTGGCCACCACCCAGAACCACTGGGCCATGATGGGCCGGCCCATCATCCGCGAGGCCAACCTGGCCGAGTATACCCACAACCCGCGCTTCGCCCGCGCCATGGACATGCCCGAGCCCAAGAGCGGGGCGGCGCCGTTGTACCCCAACCCGCTGGACGAACTGGCCCGGCACGCCCCGCATCAATGGGCGATGTCCATTGACCTGAGCGCCTGCGTGGGCTGCGGGGCCTGCATCGTGGCCTGCCAGAGCGAGAACAACATCCCCATCGTGGGCAAGGAGCAGGTCAGCCGCAACCGCGAGATGCACTGGATGCGCCTGGACCGTTACTACCTGGGGCCGGAGGAGGACCCGCAGGTGGTCCAGCAGCCCATGCTCTGCCAGCATTGCGAGGCCGCCCCGTGCGAGAACGTCTGCCCGGTCAACGCCACCGTGCACGATCAGGAGGGCCTGAACCTGATGGTGTACAACCGCTGCGTGGGCACGCGCTATTGCTCGAACAACTGCCCCTACAAGGTCCGCCGCTTCAATTTCTTCGACTACAACCGCCGGCCGCTGGACCAGCTTTATCGCAGCCCCTTGACCTCCTTCCACGACGGGGAGTGGGAACTCAAGCGTTGGTTCAAGAACCGCGACCGCGGCAGCCGCGCCCAGGACGAGTGGGACCTGATGAAACTGGCCCGCAACCCGGACGTGACCGTGCGGATGCGCGGGGTGATGGAGAAATGCACCTTCTGCCTCCAGCGCATCGCGCAGGCCAAGATCGCCCAGAAAATCAAGGCGGGCGCCTCCGGCGACATCGTGGTCAAGGAGGGCGCGGTGCAGACCGCCTGTCAGCAGGCCTGCCCGGCCGAGGCCATCGTCTTTGGCAACCTCAAAGACCCGGACAGCGCCGTAGCCAGGGCCCGAGCCCACCCGCGCAGCTACGTGGTGTTGGATTACCTGGCGGCCAAGCCGCGGGTCACCTACCTGGCCCGCATCCGCAACCCGAATCCCGAGATGCCGGATTACCACGAGACCCCGCTGAGCACGCGGGACTATTTGGAGCATGGCGGGCTCTTGCACGGGGTCGGCCACGGCCACGGCCCGGCCCCTGAGGCGGCCGCGCACCCGGCCGCCGCCACGAAAGGAGGGCAGCACTGATGGGCGCCGCGGTGAAAGTGGAAGTGCCCGTGCCCCCGCCCGAGCTGGCGCGCCCGCCGCTGGTGGCCAACCAGCGGCCCCTGGGCTGGATTTCGGACGCGGTGGCGCGAATTTCGGAGGTCAAGACGCCCATGTGGTGGTGGCTGGCCTTCGGGATCAGCTTCACCATGATGCTGGTCTGCTTCGCCATGATCGCCCACCTCATGTCCACGGGCGTGGGCGTGTGGGGGCTGGGGCATCCGGTGATGTGGGGCTGGGCCATCGTGAACTTCGTGTGGTGGATCGGCATCGGCCACGCCGGCACGCTCATCTCGGCCATCCTGTTCCTGTTGCGCCAGCGGTGGCGGACGGCGGTGAACCGGGCGGCGGAAGCGATGACCATCTTCGCGGTCATGTGCGCGGGCATCTTCCCGGTCATCCACGTGGGGCGCATCTGGCTGGCGTGGTGGCTGTTTCCCCTCCCGAACGCCAACGACATCTGGCCGCAGTTCCGCTCGCCGCTGATGTGGGACGTGTTCGCCGTCTCGACCTATTTCACCGTCTCGGTGCTGTTCTGGTACATGGGCCTGATCCCGGACCTGGCGGTGTACCGCGACCGGGCCCGGACGAAGTTGCGGAAGTTCTTTTACGGCCTGTTCGCGCTGGGCTGGACCGGCTCCAACCGCCACTGGAGCAACTACGAGAAGGCCTACCTCATCCTGGCCGGCCTGAGCACGCCGCTGGTGCTCTCGGTGCACTCGATCGTGTCCCTGGACTTCGCGGTCTCCCAGCTCCCCGGCTGGCACACGACCATCTTCCCGCCGTACTTCGTGGCGGGGGCCATCTTCTCCGGCTTCGGCATGGTACTGACACTCCTGATCCCGATCCGCAAGCTCTGCGGGCTGGAGGACATCATCACCGTGCGGCACGTGGACCTGATGTGCAAGGTGACTCTGGCGACCGGTTCGATCGTGGGGTACGCCTATGGCATGGAGGTGTTCATCGCCTGGTACAGCGGCAACCCCTACGAGCGGTTCGCCTTCTGGAACCGTGCCTTCGGGCCGTACTGGTGGGCGTACTGGATCATGATTGCCTGCAACGTGCTGATCCCGCAGTTGTTCTGGTTCAAGAAGGTCCGGCAACACATGCTGACGGTGTGGATCATCTCGGTGTTGGTGAACGTGGGGATGTGGTTTGAGCGCTTCGTGATCGTGGTCACCACCCTGGCGCGGGAGTTCCTGCCGGCCAACTGGGGCTATTACACGCCCACCTGGGTGGACATCTGCACCTACCTGGGCACGTTCGGCCTGTTCTTCACGTTTTTCCTGCTGTTCATGCGGTTCCTGCCCGTCATCGCCATTGCCGAGGTCAAGGGGGTGACCCCGCAGGCCGACCCGCATCACCCGCTGGGCGGGGCCCGCGAAGGAGGGCATCACGGATGAGCCAGTCAGCGAGCCAGGTGTACGGCGTCATCGCCGAGTTTGACAACCCCGCCGCGACCATGCGCGCGGCCGAGCGCCTCCGCGACGAGGGGTTCCGGCGCTGGGACGTGTTTTCGCCCTACCCGGTCCACGGCATGGACCAGGCCATGGGGCTGAAGAACTCGAAGGTGGGCTGGTTCTCGTTCCTGGGCGGGGTCTCCGGCTACACCATCGGCATGCTGATGATCTGGTGGATGAACGCGGTGGACTATCCCATCGTGGTGGGCGGCAAGCCGTATTTCAGCCCGTTCTCGGCCTTTCCGCCCTCCTACGAGCTGACCATCCTCTTCGGGGCGTTTGGGGCGCTGATTGGCATGCTGGTGTTGAACCGCCTGCCGCGGTTGCACCACCCCCTGCTCAAGCACCGCCGTTTTGCCCTGGCCAGTCATGACCGGTTTTTCATCGTGATCGAGACGGCCGACCCGAAATACCAGCCGGACGCCACCCGCCAGTTGCTGGAGTCGCTCGGCAGCACCCGGGTGGAAACCGTGGAGGAGTGACGATGCGCTACTTGCTGGCCGCCTTAGTTCTGTTGTGCCTGGGAGTGGTGAGCATCGCCGGGTGCCGGGGCAGCCTGTCGCGCCGCCCGCCCATCGAGTTGTTCCCGGACATGGACCGTCAGCCCAAGCTGCGGCCCCAGTCGGCGAACGAGTTTTTCCCCGACCGCTTCAGTTCGCGGCTGCACCCGGCCCACACCATCCCCCGCAGCCAGCCGCTGCAGGTGAGTGATACGCCGGTGTACCCCTTCGAGGACCATCCGGTGTTCACCGGGATGGTGGCCGGCACGCCGCCGGGCGCCACCAACTTCGTCGAGGTCAATCCGCTGCCCATCACTGCCGAACTGCTGGCGCGCGGGCGGCAGGTCTTCGCCATCCACTGCCAGATTTGTCACGGCGCCGCCGGTGACGGCAAGGGCGTCACCACCAAGTACGGCATGACGGTAATTGCCAACATCCATGATCCCCGGATTGTGCGGCAGCCCGACGGCGAAATCTTTCATGTGATTACGCACGGACGCAACCTGATGCAGGGCTACGCCGCCACCATCGAACCGCAGGACCGGTGGGCGGTCATCAGCTACGTCCGCGCCCTGCAACTGAGCCACCTGGCCACGCTGGAAGAAGTGCCGGCCGACCAGCAGGCCGCCCTGCGCAAATGACCATGAGTGCTTCCCCCGCCGCCCCCGCATCCTCCGGACCGCCGCTGGACCTGAGCCGCTGGCGCACGCTGCCCAACCGGTTGATCGGAATCGGGGCGCTCGGTGTCCTGCTGGGCCTGGTGCTGAACCCGGTCCAATTCGGCTACTCCTGGCTGACGGTGTTCATGTTTTTCCTCAGCCTGGCTCTGGGGGCGTTGTTTCTGGTGCTGGTCCATCACCTGTTCGATGCCGGCTGGTCGGTGCCCATCCGCCGGTTTTGCGAGCACCTGGCCAACCTGGTGTTTCCCTGGCTGCTGGTGTTTTTCCTGCCCGTTGCGCTGCTGGCCCCCCGGCTCTACGGGTGGATGCAGGTGACGGACCCCTACGCCGACCATGCCCTCCACGCCAAGCTGCCGCTGTTCACCAAGCCCGGTTTCTACCTGGCGGCGCTGGTCTGCTTTGCGGTCTGGACCTGGCTGGCGCACCGGCTCCGGGCCGTGTCGCTGGCGCAGGACGCCGACGGGGCGGCGCATCACACCTACCGGATGCGGCGGCTGGCGGCGGGCGGGATTTTCCTCTTTGCCCTCACCCTGACCCTGGCGGCCATCCTGTGGATGAAGGGCCTGATGTACGAGTGGTTCTCTACGATGTACGGCGTGTACTACTTCGCCGGCAGCGTGTGGATGACCCTGGGCACGGTGTACTTCATCACGATGGTGCTCCAGCGCAACGGCACGCTCACCGCCGTCCTGCACGAGCACCAGTTCTACTTCCTGGGCTCGCTGATGTTCGCCTTCACCGTCTTCTACGCCTACATCCACTTCTCCCAGTACTTCATCATCTGGAACGCCAACCTGCCCGAGGAGACCTTCTGGTACGTGCTGCGCGAAAAGGGCACCTGGTGGTACGTGGGACTGGCCCTGATCTTCGGCCACTTCTTCCTGCCCTTCCTGGCCCTGCTGCGGATTGATCTCAAGCTGAACTTCACCTGGATGGTCCCCATCTGCGCCTGGACCTGGGTGATGCACTATGTAGACATGGCCTTCAACGTCCACCCCACCTTCCACCCCAACGGCTACCCCTTCCAGTGGGCGTGGCTGGACCTGGCCTGTGCGGCGTTGATGGGTGGGCTGTTGCTCAAGGCGTTCCTCAAGGACTTCACCGCGCACCCGCCCTTCCCGCTCCGGGACCCCCGCCTGAGCGAGGCGATGGGCTACGTGGTGGTGCATCCCTCGCCCATCTCCGGCGGCGACCTGGACGAGGTGGATGAACTGAACGGCGCTGCCGAACCGAATGGAGGTGCCCGATGAAGTGGTGGGACGGTTGCTGCGGAGGCGGAGACCCGGCGAAGACCGGTGCCTGGTTCGTGGGGGCCGTGGGCACGCTCCTGTTGGTCGGCGGCCTGGCCTGGTGGGTCTTCCAACGCACCCGCCCCCCCGGCGTGGACACCGCCCGCGCCACTCTCCGCTACAGCAACCTCGCCGAAATCCGCGCCGCTGCGCACACCGCCCTCACCACCGCCGAAGCGGTGGACAAGGCCAAGGGTATTTACCGCATCCCCATTTCCAACGCCATGGAGCTGATGCTCCGGCTCTGGCAGGACCCCGCGGCGGGACGGGCAGACCTGCTGTCGCGGGTGGACAAGGCTACGGCCAAGCCACCGGAGAAACCCAGTGAATACGAGTGAACCGGCCGCTCGGGCCATGCCCGCCCCTGACGCCGCCCGATGACCGCCCCGGAAACCACGTCCGCGCCCGTACCCACGCCCGCGGCCCCGGCCGGCCCGGTACCGGTCGAAGTCATTGACCGCTCCTGCCGCTGGCCGGTGATGGTGCTGCTGGTGCTGGCGGCGGGGTGGATGGTCGTGGCCGGCCTGCTGGCGGTGCTGGCGGCCATCAAACTCCACGCCCCCGGCCTGCTCGCCCACCAGGCCTGGCTGACCTACGGCCGGTTGCAACCGGCCGCGTGGAATGCGCTGGTTTTCGGGTTTGCCTCGCTGGCCGGCCTGGCCGTGGCGCTCTGGCTGACCGCCCGCCTCAGCGGGGCTCCCCTGCGGGGCGGCGGTTTCATCCTGCTGGGCGCGCTCGTCTGGCACGCCGGCCTGAAGTTCGGCCTGCTCGGCATCCTCGCCGGCGACGCCACCGGTTTTGAAGGTCTCGAACTCCCCCCCTACGCCTCGCCCATGCTGCTGATGGGCTACCTGTTGATGGCGCCTTGGGCCTTGCTGACCTTTGCCCGGCGTGCGGAGCCCGAGGCCTGCGTGGCACAATGGCACGTCTTGACCGCCCTCTGGGTGTTCCCCTGGGTGTTCGCGGCGGCGCACCTGGCCACCACCTTCCTGCCCCTGCGCGGCGTCCTCCAGGCGGCGGCCCAGGCGTGGTACCTGCAGAACCTCCAGCTCCTGTGGCTCGGTTATCTGGGGCTGGCGGCCATCTTTTACCTGGTGCCCAAGCTCACCGGCGTGGCCGTGCCCAGCCGCAGCCTGGCGTTGTTTGGCTTCTGGGTGCTGACCCTCTTCGGCAGCCAGGCCGGCATGGCTCGCTACGCTGGCGGGCCGTTTCCGGCCTGGATGACCAGCGTGGCCGCCGCCGCGGGGGCGCTGACCTTGTTCGGCGTGGTGGCGGTGGTGCTCAACGGTGCCGGGTGCGCGCGAGCCGTGATGGGCCGGCTGCGTGACAGTGTGGTGCTGCGCTTTGTCGTGCTGGCGGGGGTGGTTTTTGCAGGCACGGCCGCCCTGTCCGCCCTGAACTCCCTGCTCGGGGTGCGGGAGTGGACCCAGTTCACGCTGGTGACGCCCGGCCTGGACCTGTTGTGGATTCAGGGCGTGGCCGGTTTGGCGCTGCTGGGGGCGGGGTACTTCCTGGTACCACGCCTGATGGGGCTGGCCTGGCCGATGCCCGGTCTGGCGCGGGCACATTTTTACCTCGCCGCGGCGGCGGTGGGGGTGTTGGGGGTGGCGTTTCTGGTGGGCGGTTGGGTCCATGGCGTGGCGCTGGGGGATGCGGACCTCAGCTTCCTGGGCGTGGCCAAGCGCTACCTGCCCTTTGCCTCGACCGGGACGCTGGCGCAGTTGCTCTGGCTGCTGGGGGCGGGCCTGTTTGCCCTCAACCTGCTGGTGTTGGTGGTTCGCGCCTGCCGGCTGGCGGTCGCCCCGGTGTGGCGGGCCTGGCGGACGCCCCAACCTGAGGAGGTCAGGCCATGAAGCACGGGCCGTTGCTGTTCCTGGGCGTGCTGGCGGCGGTGCTGGCTTCCTGGCTGACCGCGGTCGTGGCCCCCCATTTCCAAATCGGCCGCGAGGAACCGATCCCCATCGAGGAGCTGGGTATTCAGTACCCGGTGGACCGCGCGGGCGAGGCCAAGCAGGGGGCGGAAGTGTACCGCGCCCTGGGTTGCAACTACTGCCACACCCGGCAAGTCCGCCAGGAACCGCTCCTGGCCGATTTGACCGTCACTGACCTCGGCACCAACGCGGTCGAGGCGCGCGCGGTGGTGGCTTCGCTGCGGCGCGACCTGGCCGGGGTGGACGGCAGTCACCTGCCCGCCGTGCTGCCGCAGCCCCTGCTGGCCCGCGTCCGTTTCGCCGAGGCCGACGCCGCCCGGCGCCGGCTCACCAACGCCGGGGCGCAGGTGGAATTGACCTTCGCCAACCGGGGGGCGGACATCGCCCGCGGGTGGGGACCGCGCCGCACGGTGGCGCGCGATTACCTGCGCGACCACCCCGTCCTGCTTGGCCAGGTGCGGTTCGGCCCGGACCTGGCCAATCTCGGCGTCCGGGAGACCAATGTGATGCGGCTGTACCTCAAGCTGTACAACGCCCGCATCGAGATGCCCGGTTCGACCATGCCCCGCTACCCGTTCCTGTTCGAGGAACGCCGCCTGCGGCCGGGCGCGGAACCTTCGCCGGAGGCGCTCCAAGGGTTCGGCTTCAAACCCCCGCCCGGCATGGAGGTCGTGCCCCGGCTCGAGGCCCGCCAACTGGTGGCCTACCTGCTCAGCCTTAAGGCGGATACGCTCTACTACGAGACCTACCTGCCGCGACCGCCGACCGCGTCGCCCGCCGCCGCCGCCAACCCGGCTGCTGCGTCGGCCACGAATGCCCCGGCCCCGAACGCCCCGGTACCCCCGCCGCAGCCATGAGTTTGGAGCCCCGCCCCCAACCCCACCCGCCTCCGGTGCCGGCGCCTGCCGTCGCGGACCTGGCCCCCGGCCCCGAGCCGGCCGAGCCAAGGACCGGCGCGGCGTTTCACACGCCGATCTGGCTGGTGGCGCTCTTCGGCGTGGCCCTCTACTGGGCCACGATGTACGTGGACCGGCACGGCGGAGGCTTCAATCCCCTGGTCTTCACCCCCGGTGAAATTCTGGCCGATGTCGAGGCCCGGGTGCCACGTTCGGAAGCGGAGGCGCTCCTGGCGCGGGGGCGGTTGGTGTACAACACCTATTGCTCGGCCTGCCACCAGCCCAATGGCCGCGGTCTGCCCGGTCAATTCCCGCCGTTGGCCGGTGCGGACTGGGTCCTGGCCGAGGGCCCCAACCGCATCATCCGCATCGTGCTGGACGGCATGCAGGGGCCCATCACTGTCAACGGCGTCGAGTTCAACAACGTCATGCTGCCCTGGCGGGACCAGCTTTCGGATGAGGACATCGCGGCGGTGGTGACCTTCATCCGGGGCAACAAGGACTGGGGGAACAACGCCGGCCCGGCCACACCGGCCCAGGTCAAGACCATCCGAGAGGCCACCGCCTCGCGGGGTCAGAACTGGACCGCGGCCGAACTGCTCGCCATCCCGGTCTCCGACTGAGGCGCCCCGTCCGCCACCCTACCCCCACGGGCGGCCCGGCGGGGCGGTTCCACTTCCCCCCTCACGGCAGCACGGCCCGATAGAACCGTCGCGGGCGCGTCGTGGCTCCGGGGTCGCGGACCTCGCCCACTCCGGCAGGGAGGTTGGTGGCCAGCATCTCGACCCACGAGCGCAGGTCGTCACTGGCCAGGAAATGCACGGTGCGATGGGGCGGGGCCCAGACTCGCCAGGCCGGGCCTTCACCGGGGGCAATGACCCATTCCAGGCGCGGCGGCGCCGGCAAGGGCCGGGTGGCGAGGGGGAAACTCGTTTCCCGCGCCAGCGCAGCAATGCCGATCGCCCCCGGGATGCTGGTGGTGTTGGGCAGACCGGGCCGGGCGATGAGCACATGCCCCTCGAGAGTGGCGGCCGGCGGCAGGGCGTGGGCAGGAATCTGCACTTCCGTGGCGAGGCCGTTGAGGGCCCCCTCGCTGAAGGGCAGGGGCGAGCTGAAAACCACATTGCTCGAGGCATCGAGGATCACCACCAGGATCAGGTCGAGGATGGTGCCGCCGGGGACCTTCCACCGCAGGGTGAACGGCAGGGCGGGGTCCACGGCCGCCGCCGCCTCGAGGTGGATCACCTCGGGCACGGGCGGCGGGCCCAGAACGCCGGCGTAGCTGACCGCCCCGCTGTGCTCGCCGGATCGGGTGCGGAGGTGAAAAGGGTAGGTGCCGGGATTCAGCAAGCTGCCGTGCGGGTAGGCCGCATCCAAAGCCGCGGCGGTCGCGAAGCGCTGCTCGAAGAACAGGGCCAGACCGTTGGTGACCACCTCAAGCGTGACCGGTGCACCCCGGGGCGGCTGCACGGTGCCGGAGACCAGGGTTTGGGGGGCCTGACCCAGTGCAAGGGCCAGAAAGGAGTAAGGTTGGCCGGCTGCGGGGCCGGGGGACTGACCGGGAAGCTGCGTGAACTGGCGCAGCTTGACCACGCCGAACCACTGCACTTCGCCGGCTGTCAGGGTGCCCAGCCACCCGGCAGCCAGGAGGCTGCACCACCACCGCCACGTCTCCACCCCTGCGCGCCCCGGCAAGGCGCGGGTCAGGTGGAAATGGCGGTTCATGTCGGCGGCTCAGTTGACAGCTGCCGAATCGGGAAGGGGCGGCCGGCCGGGACTTTGCGCTGGCGGGGTCGGGAAAGGGGGCGGACCCGCCGAAGCGGGCGGAGCTGAGGTGGGAGCCAAAGAGATTGCCGCGGAGCGCCGTGGCGGTTGGCCTTTGTGGCCAAACAACCGCCTCCGCAGGCGATGCCACTTGCGCCGGGCCGAGTAGCGCAGGGCCGCCAGGGTGCGCCGGGCGCGGTGCTTGTGCACCATGCCCTTCGCCCGCCGCAGCCAGCGGCGGGCCCAGATAAACTCGGTGGCCAGGATGGCCAGGCCCAGCGGGATGACCACAAAAGCCGGCCCCGGCAGCACCAGCAGCACGATGCCAAACAGCAGGAGCGTGCCCCCGAGCACGATCACGATGATTTTTTTAATGGGCATGTTTTGGGGCTCAGGCACGGCCCGCGCCGGGACGGGGCAGGGCCACGTCGCGGCCGACGGGGTTCATGGGGCGGGCACGGCCCGCACCTGGCCGGTGGCAGGGTTGTAGTCGAACTTCATGCCGGCGGGCAGGCGCGGCAGGGCCGGCAGGTAACCTTCCTTGACCAGTTCGTCGAGGGTCTTCGGATACCGGTCTTCGGCGGCCTGGAACTGGCGGATGGCCTGCTGGACCTGGACCAGCTCGACCACCTTGGCCGCCTGTTTCCGGGCCCGGCCGATGGCGCCCACGTAATCCGCCGGAGCGGTGAGGGGGTTGCCGGAGGGGGCGTTGGTGGTGGCGACCGGCGCGGGTTGCGCGGGCTTGCCGCCGCACCCTGCCAGCAGCCCCGCGGTCAGGCCGAGCAGGAGCAAAAACGTTTTCATGGCGACAAGTTAGTCCGCCGGGCGACAAAGCCAAGCTCGGGCAAGCGGTGCCGTGGTTTGAGGGTTTTGCCAGATGAAGGCGCGAGGGCGAGCAGTGCGCGCCGGCTGCTGGAGCGCGGTGCCCGACCGGACCCGCGCGCTGGGAGGGCGTGTCTGCCTGCCGGACCCGCCCCGGAGCTGGAGGCACCTGCCTGGGAGACGCCGTCCGGACCAGGAGCCGGGCGGGAACGCTGCCGGCCCGGCTGCAGGCACGTTTCCAGCACGTCCCCCCGCCCAGCTCACGGATGGGTAGATGAAAAAACCATGATCTGATTCCGCTCTCGAAACAAAGTAAAATTCATGAAAACACCGGTGTTCTCTCCCCTTTTTCGATCTGCGATGCACCCGTGTTTTTGAGCCGGGTCACGTTGGGCCTCGTCGCGCTGGCCGGTCCGCTACTGGCCGCTGCCGGTTCGGTCGCCGGGCGCGTGGTCGGCTGGGGCTACAACGCGGCCGGCCAGTGCACGCCGCCGGAGCCGCTGGGGGCAGTGCGGGCCATTGCCGCTGCCAACCAGTACAGCCTGGCCATTATCGAGACGCTGCCACCCGTCCCGGTGGGCCAACCCACCAGCCGCCTGGTCAGCAGGGGGGAAACGATTACCCTGGTCGCTTCGGGCAACGGCACGCCCCCGCTGACCTGGCAGTGGTACTTGAACGGTCAGCCCGTGCCCGGGGCACCGGTCCTGCCCTCACGCTCTCCAACATCCAGCTCGCCGACTGCGGCACGTACCAGGTCGAGTTGCGGAATCCTTACGGCGTCGCCCGCAGCGACATCGCCACCGTGGCCATCCGGGTGCTGGACCTGCAAATGGTCGCCGGCCTCACGCTCGAGAATCCTCCCGGCACCGCCCTGCGTGTGGAGTGGTCCGACGACCTGCAAACCTGGCATCCGCTCACCAACCTCGTGTTGCCCTATAGCCCGTACCGGTTCGTGGACTGGGAGGCGTCCCTCTCTCCCCGGCGGTTCTACCGCGTTCAGCCCTGACCCGCATACGTCAAACCCGGCACCAAGCCGGCCCTGACGGGTACGCCGCTGGGTCACCGGCGGTGGACCTGCCTCATTCCCCAAGCCAGCCCACCGGAAGGCCTGCGTTACGGCCAACCCGGCATGGGAAATAAACTGACAAGTGCCCCCGGCCGGCGGGACCGGCGATTTCCGGCTTGCCAAATCTGCGTGCCGGCCGCGCCATGAGCGCGCACCACATCGTCATTGCCACCATGAAAACTCCCTGGTCCTCCCTGCTGATCCTGAGTCTGGCCACGGCGCTGCTCCGCGCGGGCGATGCCGCGGTTCCGCCGGGTTTCACCCCCCTGTTCAACGGCCGCGATTTCACCGGCTGGCGCGTGCCGGCCGGCGACAACGGCCACTGGCGGGTGGTGGACGGCGTGATTGACTACGACGCCGAGAGCGAGGCGCCCGGCGACAAATCGCTCTGGAGCGAGCGCGAGTTTGGCGACTTCGAGTTGCGCGTGGACTGGCGCATCAAGGCCACGCCCTACGTGAACCCGAACGTCCCCTACGTGCTGCCCGACGGCACCCACGCCCGCGACGTCACCGGCAAGGAGCATCGCTTTGCGCTGCCGGACTCGGACTCGGGCATCTTCCTGCGCGGGGATGCCCGCTTCCAGGTCAACATCTGGTGCTGGCCCATCGGCTCCGGTGAAATGTACGGCGTGCGGACCAACCCCAAGACCTCCCCCGAGCTGCGCGCCACCGTCACCCCGCGCCACCAGGCCGACAAGCCGGTGGGCGAGTGGAACCGCTTCGAGATCACCGTACGCGGCAAGACCGTGACCGTGGTGCTCAACGGCGTGACCGTGATCCCCGGCGCCACCATCCCGGACCTGCCACCCCGGGGGCGGATTGCCTTGCAGCATCACGGGGGCAAAGACCGCCAGGGCCGCTGGAACAGCCCGCCCAGCCTGCTGCAGTTCCGCAACCTCTACATCCGCGAGCTGAACTGAGGTCAGGGCCCGGAGGCCTCCGCCGCGGCCTTTTCCTTGTGGTCCAGTCCGCGGGCGACCCGCGCCTTGAGGTCGGCCAGGCCGGGGTGTTTCACCGACTCCAGACACCGGCGGGCCAGGTCGAAGCGGCCGTACATGCCGGCCAGCCGGGCCTTGTGCAGGGCCACGCCCTCGCGGTCGAGGTCGTCCCGGGCCAGGGCGGCGGCCTCGTCCCAGGCGGCGAAAGCTTCCTGCATCAGGGCCTCGGCCTGGGCGCGGGAGGCGGCGTTGGTGGCGGGGGGTACTTCCAGCAGGTAGTAGATTTGCGCCAGGTCGGTGGCGAGCTTGAAGTCGCTGGGACGCAGCTTGCGGGCGTCCCGGTACAGTTCGAGGGCCTTGCGGAGCACGGCCTGGTCGTCCGGCAACTGGTAAATCTCGCGGGCATCGGCCCGGAAGACCGCAACCGCGGTGGCGAGGTTGATGCGGTAGAGCGGCTCGCGGGGGGCCAGTTCAACGGCCCTGGCGAAGTAGCGGATGCATTGGTCGGCCGGGCCGAAGTGGCTGAAGTGGTCGGCCAGGTTGTTCCAGGGCACCGGGTTGGTGGGGTCCCGCTCGCGCGCCCGTTCCATCTGGGCCACGGATTCATCGTACCGGCCCAGGTCCCCGAGCAGGCTGGCGTAGGCCAGGCGCGCCCGGGTGTGGCCGGGCTGTCGGCGCAGGAAATCCTCGTAGCCGGCGAGCACCGGCTCGAAGCGCTGGAGGATGCGCGCGCGCAGCGTCAGGGCGGCGGGGGAACCGGGCTTGGTATCGGCTTCCTGGATCCACGCATCCACTTCGGCCTGGGCCTCGTCGTCCGCGGCCAGCAGCCGCTGATACTCCTGCTCGACGGGGTCGGCGGGGTTCACCACCGGCACAGTGAGGCCGGTGGTGCGGGCCACCACGTTGCTGGCGGCCAGGACGTGGTTGGTGCTCCAGAGGGAGGTCAACAAACCCAACAGCAGTTCGTGCACGGCTCCAGCCTACTTCCCCCGCCGGCCGGGCACAAATCCAACCGCCCGCCGCGCCGCCGCGGCGGGGTCGGCTGCCTCCTTGCCAGCCGCGCGGGGGCGGATAGTTTTGGCGGCATGGACGTCAAGACGCTGCAGGAAGCCCTGACTCACGCGCCCTTCCGGCCGTTCCACATCCATGCCGACGGCCGGGTGGTCCGCGTGCAGCATCCCGAGCAGGTGTTCATCACGCCGGACAAGTCCACCGTGATCGTGGCCGGGCGAGAGGGGAGCCTGGCCATTCTGGACCCGGAGCACATCAGCAGCCTGAGCCTCACCTCCAAACGCGGCGGCAGGGCGGCGGCGTGAAGTCCTCCGAAGCCGGGCCCGCGGGCGGACCGCCCTCCCCCGACTCATGCCCGCCTGAAACGGGCTCCGCTGCGGGCGGGGGGATCCATCCGTTTTATGTGCCGGGGGCGCAGCGGGCGGGCAAGGTCCGGGAACTGTTCGGCCTCATCGCGCGCCGCTACGACCTCCTGAACGATCTGCAAAGTCTCGGTCTGCATCGGCGCTGGAAACGCCGCCTGGTCCGGCTGGTCCGGGTGGGACCCGGCCAGCGGGCCCTGGACGTGTGCTGCGGGACCGGCGATGTGACGCTGGCCCTGGCGCGGACGGGGGCCGAGGTGACCGGCGTGGATTTCAGCCCGGAAATGCTCGCCGTGGCCCGGCGGCGCGCCGCCCGGGCGGAGGTGGCGGTGCGGTTGGTAAGGGGCGACGCCCTGGCGTTGCCTTTCCCGGAGACGAGTTTCGATGCCGTGACCTGCAGCTATGGACTGCGGAACCTGGCCGACTTCGCGGCCGGGGTGGCGGAGCTGGCGCGGGTCTTGCGGCCCGATGGCCGGTTGGGGCTGCTGGATTTTGGCAGGCCGACCCGGCCGGTCTGGCGGAGGTTGTACCTGGCTTACCTGCGCCGGGCCGTGCCGCTGTTTGGCTGGCTGTTTGCCGGGCGGGCCGATGCCTACGCCTACATCCTCGAGTCGCTCCGGCATTACCCGGATGCAGCGGGCGTGGCCGATTTGTTGCGCGCCGCCGGTCTGGGCCGCGTGCAGGTGGTCAACGTGCTGGGAGGCGCCATGACCCTCCACGTGGCCGAGAAAGATTGAGACGCGCGCGGCGGGACCGGCCTCACGCTGCCCGGGGGCAGCCGGCCTACAACTTCACGTCCTCCGGCCGGACTTCGAGGCATTCATCGTGGTCTTCCCAGACCAGGATCGGATAAACCTCCAGCAGCTTGGGCATGATCTGATGCGCGGCGAAGGCGAGCAGGGTCTCGGCCTTGGTGGCGGCGGCGTCCAGTTCGCGGTCGTAGTCGCCGCAGCGTTTCTGCTGCTTTTCGTCCCAGTGCGCCACGCCGTGGAGGGGGGCGTATTCCTCGGCCCAACTGCGGATGAGGGGGTGGAGCTCCTCGGGGATGTCCTCAAAGGCCACGGCGGTGCCGTTGCAATGCAGGCAGACCAGGCCGTTGTCGAGCACGTCGCGGGTGAACAGCGGCACCAGGGGGGCGCGGCAGCAGGCGGCCTCGGGATAGGCGGCGGGCACGGTGGCCAGCCGCTGCAGCCAGACCTGGCGGTCATGGGCCACCTGGCCGGCCAGCCGGTAGGCGGCGACCAGGGGGTGGGACATGCGCCAGCCCTTGCCCTGCAACTGGCCCAGCGTCTGGGCCAGCCAGCGGGCCAGGGTCAGGTCGTCGAAGTTGCGAAAGACCTCGCTGTACTCGCGCCAGAGTTCATCCAGCGGGTTTTCCGGATCATGCGCCACGCGCGCGAAGTTAGGCGGGTTAGCCGGCCTGAGAAGCCGAAACTTCACGCCGGCCGCCACAGGTCAATCGGCTTGGCCGCGTCGGTCGGGAAGGGCAGGGGAACCTTCCGCCCGGTGCGGGCGGATTCGTAGGCGGCGAAGATCACCTCCAGCACCCCCCGGCCATCCTCGCCGGTCACCCGCGGCGGGCGGTCGTGCTGCACGCAGTCCACAAAATGCGCCAGCTCCTGCGGGAAGCCGTAGTTCCAGGCCTCCTCGTAGATGGTGAAGGACCAGCCGCGGGTCGAGCCGGCCTTTTCCACGGCGTAATCGTAGCCCTCCAGGCTGTAGGTTTCGATGGCGTTGCCGTGGAGCAGGTCGGCGTAGGCCACGCCCTTGGAGCCGTGGACCTCGGCCCGGTCGTCCATGCCGCCGAGCTTGGTCCAACTTTCCTCGGCCAGGGCCACGGTGCCGTCCTCGAACTCCAGGATCAGCAGGGCGTTGTCGTCGCCGCGGGTCTTGTCGCCATGCACCAGGGTGCTCATCTGGGCGTACACGGAGGTGATGCGGGCGCCGTTGAGCAGCCAGCGGAAGAACTGGATGGCGTGGCATCCCATGTCCATCGTCACCCCGCCGCCGGAATGCTCGACGTCCCAGAAATGCGCCGCGTGGGGGCCGTCGTGTTTCTCGGACTGCTTGAGCAGGGTGGGGCGGCCCAGGGCGCCGCTGTCCAGGAGCTGTTTGAGGCGGACGTATTTGGGGGCGAAGCACAGTTCCTCGGCGTACATGAGCTTCACGCCCGCGGCCCGGGCGGCGGCGATCATGCGGTCGGCCTCGGCCAGGTTCAGGCACAGCGGCTTTTCCATGACGATGTGCTTGCCGGCGGCGGCGGCCTCGACGGCAATGGGGGCATGGAGGTGGTTGGGCACGCCCACCACCACCAGATCCACCTCCGGCAGGGCGAGCAGCTCGCGGTGGTCGGTGAAGTGCCGGGCAATGCCAAAGCGGCGCGCCAACGCCTCGGCATGCCCCGGGGTGGGCGAGGCCACGGCCACCAGCTCGGCGGCGGCGCAACGTTGGAGGGATTCGGCATGGATGCTTGAGATGAACCGGGAGCCGATGAGGCCCACGCGAACGGGTGAACGGGAAGGTTTCGGCATGGCCCCGCAGGCTAAGGCCTGACGGGCCGGGCGAAAAGCCGGAAACCACCCGGGTCAGAGCGGCACGGCCCCACCGTTCAGGGAAGGCGAAACGCGCAGCTCCCGAATAAAAACGCCGTCCGGGCGACCGGACGGCGGTGAGCGGGAAGGGGACTTTCGCCCGGGGGCGGCTCAGGCGAGCCTGGCCAGCACGGCCTTGATGGCCTCGAAGTTGGGCAGCTCCTTCGGCGTGGGGGTCTGTTCGCTGTATTGGATGATCCCCTGCTTGTCCACCACCAAGGCCGCGCGGGCCGACACCGAGCCGAGGCCCAACAAATCCGGCAGCAGCACGCCGTAGGCGGCGGCGGTGGTCTTGTTCAGGTCGCTGGCCAGCTTGACAGTGATCTTCTCCCTGGCCGCCCAGGCCTCCTGGGCAAAGGGGCTGTCCACGCTGATGCCGATGACGTCGGCATTCAGGCTCTGGTAGGCGTTGAGGCCGCTGGAGATGGCGCACATCTCCTGGGTGCAGACCCCGGTGAAGGCCAGGGGAAAGAACAGCAGCACGGTGTTCTTCTGGCCGAAGTTGTCGCGCAGGCGGAGGTCCGCCAGGCCGGCTGCGGTCTTGGTTTTCAGGCAGAAGTCCGGGGCGGGAGAACCAACGGGGAGGGGCATGATGACTGGGTCTGAGTTGATGATTTCAGGTTGATGTTTTGGCGGGGCCGGGGCCGCCGCCGCCACAGGTATAGCCCGCGGGCCGTGCCTGTCAAACCGCCGGCGGGGCGGCAGCGGGGTGCGGGGGGGGACCCGCGGCCGGCCCGCGCCCGGGCGGGCGAGCGCGCTTGTTTTTCCGCCGACCGGCTCCTAGATTGGGCTCATGAAAAACAACGTCGTCGCGGTGGAAATTCGCGGCATCATGCCCTCGCCCAACGGGACCGCGCTTTTCCTGGGCAACGCCGACAAGACGTTCGTCATCCAGGTGGACAACATGATGGGGATGGTCATCAGCATGTTCCTGCGCAACGAACCCAAGGAGCGGCCGCTGACCCACGACCTCATCAACCAGATTTTCGACGGCCTCGGCATCACGGTCGAGCGGGTGGTCATCACCGAGTTGCGCAACGCCACCTACTACGCCCGGCTCATCCTCAAGCAGGAAAACGAACTGGGCACCAAGCTCGTCGAGGTGGACGCCCGCCCCAGTGATTGCATCGCCCTGGCCACCGCCCACAAGCGGCCCATCCTGGTCGCCCGCCGCCTCTTCGAGGAGGTCGAGGACATGTCCGAACTGTTCACCAAGATGAACGAACAGAACGACAACTCGGAATCCTCCTGACCTCTCCCCGTGCCCGCCGCTGCCGCCACCGCCGCCCCGCTGGTTCTGGTCTGGGGGGCGGATGACTACACCGTCCAGCTCCGCGCCCGGCAACTGTTCACCGAGTGGACCCGGTCCGCGCCGGATGCCGATGCAGAAATCCTCGACGCCCGTGTCCAGAACACCGCCGAGGCCCTGCGCGCCCTGGGACGCCTGCGCGAAGCCCTTCAGACCCTGCCCTTCTTTGGCGCGACCAAGCTGGTCTGGTTCCGCGACTGCACCTTGCTGGGGGACGACCGGACGGCCGAGGCGAAGGCCGTGTCCGAAAGCCTTGCCGCCCTGGCCCAGGCATGGAAGCGCTTTGACTGGCGCGGAGTTCGGCTCCTGATCAGCGCCCCCGGTGAGGTGGACCGGCGCCGCGTGCTTTTCAAGACCCTCGAGGCCCTGGGCCGGGTCGAGGAATGCCCCGCCCTGGATGCCGGGGGGGCGGACTGGGCCGAGCGGGCCGAGGACTATGTCCAGCAGGAGGCGGCGGCACGGGGCCAGCGCCTCGAACCCGAGGCGGCCGCCCGCTTGGTGGCCGCCGTCGGACCGCATCGCCGCCAGCTCGCCTCCGAGCTGGAAAAGGCCAGCCTCCACGCCGCCGGCCGACCGACCATCACCGTGGCCGATGTCGAGGCGGTGGTGGTTGGCAACAAGCAGGCTCGCGCCTTTGCCCTGGCCGAGGCGCTGGGGGAGCGCGACCTGCCCGCGGCCCTGCGCGCACTGGATGAAGAGCTTTGGGAAATCCGCCACAAGGTGGACCGCGACAAATCCGCCATTGGCCTGCTCTACGGCCTGATCAGCAAGGTGCGCCTGCTGCTGCTGCTCAAGGAGCTGGTCCGCCTCGGCCACCTCAAGCCCGGCGCCTCGCCAAACCAGGTCCGGGCTGACCTCGCGCGGCTGCCCGCCGGACTGCTGCCTGCTGAACGCCGCTACAACCCCGCCGCCATGCACCCCTACGCGGTCTCCAAGGCCCTCGCCCAGGTGCCGCGTTACGCCACCGCCGAGCTGGTGCAGGCGCTTGAGACGCTCCTGATCAGCAACCAACGCCTGGTGGGCAGCGGCCTCGAGGAAGCCCTGGTGCTCCAGCAGGCGCTGGTGCAGATCATCGGCCCCGCGGCCCGGGCGAAAACCGCCCCCGCCTCCCCCCGCCCGGCGCGCGCCGGGACCGGCGCGTGAGACCGCCGGCAATCTCCCACGCGCGGCGGTCACAGGGGGATTGAGGCGCTCCGGCCGCCGGCCTAGGCTGCGCCCATGACGCCCGCTCTGTGGCTGCTTGTCTCCCTGGTCCTGGCTGGCGGAACCCTGTCCGTCCTGGCCGCTCCGCCGGTGCTGCGTCGGACCGGCGGCGAGGGAACCCCGCTCCTGCGCAACGGCGATTTCGAGCAGCGCAGCGGCGGCAGTTTCGTCAACTGGTTTGCCGCCCCCAACGGCTACCAGGTGGCCGTCGGAGAGGGGCGTCAGGGCTCGACCGCCCTCCGCTGCTCCGCGCCGGACACCACCGGTTGGCGCGGCGCCAGCCAGACCCTCACCCTCAACCGCAAGAGCCCCGCCCCTTTGCTCGTCCGCGGCTGGAGCCGTGCCGAAGCCGTCACCGGCAGTGCCGACAGCGGCTACTCGCTCTACGCCGACCTCATCTACGACGACGGCACGCCGCTCTGGGGGCAGACGGCGAACTTCGCCCCCGGCACCCACGACTGGCAGGCGCGTGAAGTGCTCATCCTGCCGGAAAAGCCGGTCCGTAGTCTCACCCTGCACTGCCTGTTTCGCGGCCACGCGGGGACAGTATGGTTCGATGACGTGTCGGTCACCGAAATCACCGCCGCGGGGGGCGCGGTGGTTTTTCAAGGGGCGCCGATGTCGGTCGTGCCGCCGCCCGCCCCCGCCCCCACCGCCACGGTCACCGCCGTCACCGGCGACGGCCTGCGGCTGGACCTGGCCGGCACAAGGGTGGTCTCCCTGCAACTGGTGGGCCGCGAGCTGGCCGGCCCGGCCTACGGCGGCTTTTTCGTCCGCGACGTCGCGGCCGATTCGGATGCATTCGCCTTCGAGAACGGCCAGTGCCCAGAACTGGGGCTGGCGCTGGACTACCGCGTCGAGGCCCGCGCCGACCACCTGCGGCTGCGCGGCCGCCTGACCAACCTCCGGGGCGGTGACCGCGCCCTGCTGCTGGTCTTTGCCCTGCCCGTGGGCGCGATCGGTTGGAACTGGGGCGATGACCTCCGGCGCAGCCGCCCCATCGGCGGCGACGGCGAGTTCCTGCTGGCCCAGCCGGTCGGTGCCGGCACGACCGGCACAATGTCCACCTATCCCGTCGCGGCGGTGTACGGGGCGGAGGCGGGGCTGGCGTTGGGGTGGGATTACGAGCGGCCGGCCCAGTTCCGGCTGTTTTACCATGCCGGCACGCGGCAGTTCTGTGCGGCCTTCGATCTGGGGCTGGTACCGGAAAGCGAGCGCTTCCCGAACGCGGCGGACTTCGGCCTGGTGCTGTACCGGTTCGCGCCGGCATGGGGGTTCCGCGCCGCGTGGGAGAAGTTCACCCGCCTCTGGCCGGAACGCTTCGAGGTGCGTGCCCGCCGGCAGGGCATCTGGATGCCGTTCACGGACATCAGCACCGTCCAAGGCTGGGAAGATTTCGGCTTCCGCTTCAAGGAAGGCGACACTGCCGTGGCCTGGGACGAGGCCCATGACATCCTCAGCTTCCGCTACACCGAGCCGATGACCTGGTGGATGCCCATGGCCGCCGAACTGCCGCGCACCCTGGACGAGGCCTTGCGCGTGCGCGATACCTACGCCGCGGGCCCGGCCGGCTTCCACCGCGACATGGCCCGCGTGAGCCGCGACGCCGCCATGTTCGACGCCGAGGGCCGGCCCGCGCTGCTGTTCCGCAACGCGCCCTGGGCCAACGGTGCGGTCTGGAGCCTCAACCCCAATCCCGCCCTGCCCGCCGTCCCCAACGCCGCCACCATTCACTGGAACGACGTCGTGAAGGCCCGCCTCTACGGCTCGAACCTCTCCGCGCGCCTCGACGGCGAGTACCTGGACTCGCTCGAGGGTTACGTCACCGCCGACCTGAACTTCCGCCGCGAGCATTTCCGGTTCACCTCCGTGCCGTTGAGCTTCGCCCCGGACACCCGCCGGCCGGCCCTGTTCAAGGGGCTGGCGATATACGAATTCACCCGCTGGATCAGCGAAGATGTGCACCGGCTTGGCGGGCTCGTCTTCGCCAACGGTGTCCCCTACCGCTTCGGCTTCCTGTGCGGCTGGCTCGATGTGCTCGGCACCGAAACCGACTGGCTGCCCGGTGGCGACTACCGCCCCGCCTCGCACGAGCAGATGGCCCTCTGGCGGACCCTGGCCGGCGCCAAGCCGTACCTCCTGCTGATGAACACCGACTACGACCGGTTCACCCCCAACCTGGTCGAGCGCTACTTCCAGCGCAGCCTCTTTTACGGGATGTTCCCCTCGATGTTCAGCCACAACGCCGCCGAAAACCCTTACTGGCGCAACCCCGCCTGGTACAATCGCGACCGCCCGCTGTTCCCAAAGTACCTCCCGCTCATCCGGCGCGTGGCCGAGGCCGGCTGGCAACCGGTCACCGGGGCGCGCTGCGACAACCCCCGGCTCTGGCTGGAGCGCTTCGGCCCCGCGGCCGATGGCGCTGTGTACCTCACCGTGCTGAACACCGCCACCACCGCCCAGAGCGGCGTGGTGCGGGTCGAGTCCGGTCAGGGCCTGGCGCGTCCCCCGGCCGCCGCCACCGAACTGCTCACCGGCCAGCAGCTGGAAACGGTCGAAGACGGCTGGCGCCTGGAACTGCCGGCCGAAGGCGTGGCCGTGGTGGCGCTGGAGCCGGGACCGCGCTTTGTGGGTGTGGACGCCCGCGGCGGGGCCGTACGCCTGCAAATCGCCTCCCCGCCCGGTCTGGTCCAGGTGCTGGAAGCCTCGGCCGACCTGCGTCACTGGCAGGAAGTGGACACCCACCGGCCCGACCGCCCGGAGTACGCGATCGAAGTGCCGGTTGCCACCCGGGCGGAACGCTACTTCCGCCTGCGCTGGTAGGGCGGGGGAGCGGACGGCCGGTGGGCGTCAACACTCCGGCCCCAGCACCGCCTCCAACCGGTCCAGCTCCTCCGCCGTGTGCTCGCTGGAAATGGCGAAGCGGAAATACCCGCCCGCCGGCCCGCCGGGGTAGCGGATTCGCGCCGGGAAAATCCGCCGGTTCAGCAGGCGTTGGCGAAAGCGTGCCGCCGCCGCCGGGCCGCGGGGAGTTACCGCCAGGATGGGCGTCACCGGCTCGGCGGCGGCCCGGGCGGCGCGGCGCACGCGGGCGGCGTTGGCCATCAGGCGCGCGCGCAGAGAGGCATCTTCCGCCAGGAGCCGCCCGGCCGCCAGCGCCGCCGCCACGGCCGGCAACGGCGGCGGCGTGCTGCCGGCAAAGGCCCGACTACGCACCAGCAGCCGCGCGATGAAGGCCGCCTCGCCCGCCACCACGCCGCCGAAGCCGCCCAGCGCCTTGCTCAGCGTGCCGGTCAGGATCACCCGTCGGTCCGCCACGCCCAAAGCTTCCAGGCTGCCGCGGCCTAGCGGGCCGAGCACGCCCAGGCCGTGGGCATCATCCACCACCAGCCAGCCGCGCGCGGGCAGGGCCTCGAGATACCCGGCCAGCGGCGCCACCGAGCCATCGTGGGCAAACACGCCATCGGTCCACACCACCGGCCGGGCACCGCGCGGCAGCCGGGCGAGGCGACGACGCAAATCCGCCGCGTCGCGGTGGGCGAATTCGCCCGCGCAACAGCCCAGCAGCGCCGCGGCGTCGCGCAGGCTCGGGTGGGCGCGGGCGTCGAGCCAGGCGTGCGTGACCTCGCCCGCCAGGGCCTGGGCGACCACCAGGTTGGCGGCGTAGCCCGAATCCACCAGCAGGGCGCGCGACAGGCGCAGAAACTTCGCCAACCAGGCCTCCAGTTCCTCGTATAACGGATGGTTGCCGGTGGTCAGCCGCGAGGCCGCCACGCCCAGGCCGTGTTGCGCCAGCGTCTCGGCCGCCGCCGCACAGACCCGGGGGTGGTGGGACAGCCGGTAATAATCGCAGCCGCCGAAATAAATCCAGCGCCGGCCGCGCCACCAGACCCGGGTGGGCGAGGCCGGGCGCAGCAGGTCCGGCAGGTCCGGCTCGGGGGGCCTGGCCGACGCCGCGCTCATGCAAAGCGCAGGCCCGCCGCTTCGCCCACTCGGCGGATGTGCGCGGCGGCCTGCTGGTACTCGGCAGCGTTGGCCAGGTGTTCGAGCATGAGCGGGGGCTGCTGGGGCAGCGCGGCCAGCCGGCGCAGGTAGGTCGTGTAGTCCAGTTGGCCGAGGCCGGGGATGACCTCCCGGAAGTGCACGTTCATCTCGACCTCCCAGGCCAGGTCCTTGGCGTGGCAGCTCACGATCCAGCGGCCGAGCTTGTGGAAGCACTCCTCGATCAGCGCGGTGTTTTGGTAAAAGCGGGTGGGCGAGTTGATCAGGTTGCAGGGGTCCAGGTGCACGGCGAAGGCGGGGCGGTCCACCGCCCGCAGCAGCTTCAGGCAGGCGTTCGGGCTGTCGGGCAGGGCCCAGCCCATCATTTCGTAGGCGAACTTCGCCCGGCGGGGTTGGACCGCGTCAATGATCTTGCGGGCGTTCTCGACCGCGGCGTCGAAGAAGCGGCGGGAGAGGTTGTCCGGGTGCGGGCCGTACCAGACCTGCTCGTTGAACGAGCCGGCGATGTCCACGCAGCAGAGCGCGCCGACCTCCTCGGCCAGGGCCAGGCCTTCGGTGACGAAGCGCAGGTGGGCGGCGCGTTTGGCCGGGTCGGCCTCCAGCAGGTTCACCCACCGGCCCACCTCGGCCAGCACCACCCCGTGTCGGGCAAAGGCTTCGCGCGTGGCGCGCAGGCGGGCGGTGTCGTTGAGGGGGATGTTGGGACAGTAGGCGGCGGCATAGCCCAGCGCGCGGTGGGCCCGGGCCAGGGCATCCGGGTCTTCCGGCGCGTCAAACACCGGCCCGCCCAGGCGAATCGGGTGCGTGGCACGGGCGGCCTTGCTTGCGGCAGCGCGGGCCAGCGGCAGCACGCCCAACCACGCCGCGGCGCCCAGGGTGTGCTGGAGAAACCGGCGGCGGCTCAGGGATGACATGGCGCGAGCGTACCGGTGCCTGGCCAGGCCGGCAAGGAGCCGGGCAAACCGCTGGAGGAGGCGGATGCCCCGCCAGGTGCGGAGTGAAGGTGTCCGGTGGTGGAGGTCGCGACAAAAAAACCGGCAGCGCAGGCTGCCGGTCTGGGGAAACAACCGGGGCGGCGGCAGGCTTACTGCACCACCTTGAAGCCGGAGGCGTCAATCGCCGCCAGGATGTCTTTGCGGGACACCTTGGCGGGGTCGAAGGTGACCACCGCCTCGCCGGCCTGGTGGCAAACCTTCTGTTCCTTCACGCCCTTGACGGCGGTGAGCTTCTTGCCCACCTGTTCGGAGCAGGCGCCGCACTTGAGGCCGTCGACCTTCACGGCGATGGTTACCGCCTCGACGGGGAAACCGGCCTTGCGGATGGCGGCCAGGATTTGCTCCTCCTTTACCTTGGTGGGGTCGAAGGCGACCTTGGCGACCTTGGATTGGGCGCAGGCCTTGGGTTCGGACACGCCCTCCAGGGCGTTGAGTGCCCGGGTGAGCTTGGTTTCGCACGCGGCGCAGGTCATGCCGCTGACGCGGAAGTCCGCCCGCAAGAGCTTGTCGGGCTTGGTGGCCTGGGTGGTTTGGGCACCGGTGGCCGGACAGGCCGTGGCGCAGCAGGCGTCGCTCTTCTTGGCCGCACAGGATGCGGTGGCGCCCGAAACGGGGCAGGTGGCTTGGTCGCCCGCCAGGGCGAGGGCCGGCAGCAGCGCGGCCACGCCGGCAGTGATCAGGGTTTTGATTCGGTTTTGCATCGGTCTGTGTTGGTATTGTTGTGTTCCGTGGTCCGGATGGCTTCCCCTCCGATGGGCGGCGTATGCTGTAAAGCACCGCCCGGAGTTGCGTGGGAAGATGGCGACCACGGGGAGGTTTGTCAAACGGCCGACCAACCCGGCACCCAGGTACCCGGGTCGGGGCCGCCACTGTTTGGAAGCCGGCGTCAACTCCCCCGCCGGCACCCGGTCTCTGGTAGCCGGCCGCTGGCCGCTGGCTTCCGGTCCCGCTTGACTTGCCGGGGGGCCTTCCGTACTGACTGGTCGTCATGACCGCCCGTTGGTTCCCCGTCACCTGGTGTCTGCTCGCCGCGGCCACGTGGAGCGCGCGCGCGCAGCCCTTCGAAGACGTCACCGCGCGGGCCGGGCTGCGGTTCACCCACCAGCTTTTTCACGATCGCATCGCCAACATCCTGCTCTCGAACGGCGCGGGCGGGACCGTGCTGGACTTCGACCAGGACGGCTTCATGGACGTGTATCTGGTGAACTGGGCGCCGGTACCGGGCGTGACCTCACCCAAGTACCCCGGACCCCGCGAGCCCAACCGCCTCTTCCGCAACCGCGGCGACGGCACCTTCGAGGACGTGACCGACCGCGCTGGTGTGGCGGCCAGCGGCTTCGGGTTCGCCGCTGCCGCGGGCGATTTCGACAACGACGGCTTCCCCGACCTGTACGTGGTGAACTACGGCCGCAACCTGCTCTTCCGCAATCGCGGCAACGGCACCTTCGAGGACGTGACCGACCGGGCCGGGGTGGGCGACGCCGGCACCGGGATTTCCGCCGCCTGGCTGGACACCGACCGCGACGGCCGACTGGATTTGTTTGTGGCCAATTACCTGACCTTCGATCCGGCGACGGTCTCGGAACAAAACCCCGGCGCCTACCCCGGGCCGCTGGCCTACCCCGGCGAGGTGAACGTGCTCTACCGCAACCGCGGAGACGGCACGTTTGAAGACGTCACCCGCGCGGCCGGCCTCCCTGTGCCGGGGCACCGGGCGATGTCGGTGACCGCCTTCGACGCCGACCGCGACGGGGACACGGACCTGTACGTCTCGAACGACGACACGCCGAACATGCTTTGGCTCAATGACGGCTCGGGGCGGTTCCGGGAGGTGGCCATCGAGGCAGGCGTGGCCTTCAACTCAATCGGCGAGGCGCCCGGTTCGATGAACGCCGCGGTGGCCGACTTCAACGGCGACGGCCTGACCGACCTGTACATCACCCGCCTGGGCTACGGCTCGCTCTACCTGCGCACCGCCCGCGGGCTCTACGAGGACCGCATGTTCGCCTCCGGCCTGGGCCGGCTCACCCAGCCTTACGTCGGCTGGGGCGGCGTGCCGCTGGATTATGACTGCGACGGCGACTCCGACCTGTTCGTGACCAACGGCGACGCCTTTGTCCTGTCCGGCACTTTGAGCCTGCTGCTGGAAAATGATGGCCGCGCCCAGTTCAGCGACGCCGCCGCGCGGGGCGGACCGTTTTTCCAACGGCGCCTCGACGGCCGCGGCGCGGCGGTGCTGGACTACAACAACGACGGCCGGCCGGACCTGTTGATCACCACGCTGGGCGGCCCGGCGGTGCTCCTCGAAAACCGCGGCACCTCCGGCCACTGGCTCACCCTGGCCCTGCAGGGCACCCGCAGCAACCGCGACGGCTTCGGCACCCTCGTCACGGTAACCGCCGGCGGCCGCACCTGGCAGACCGAGGCGTACTGCCCCACCGGGTTCCTGATGCAGGGCGACCCGCGGGTGCACGTTGGCCTTGGCCCGGCCACGCGGATTGAGCGGCTGGAACTGCGCTGGCCCAGCGGCCAGACGCAGGTGCTCACCAACCTGGCCGTGGACCGCATCCTCAAAGTGACCGAACCTCGTTGAACGGTTTGTGCCATGAAACGGCTTCCTCCCCTTACCCTGCCCCTGCTGACGGCGTTGGTCCTGGCCGGCGGCGCCGTCGCCGCGCGGTGGCTCCTGGCCGGCGAGCCCGCCGCCCCGACGGAGAAGGCCCACAAGCTCACCACCATCAGCCCGCGCAAGTTTGCCGACTCCCTCTACGCGGTCATCGCCGCCGATCGCCAGGCCTTCGCGCGGCTGGTGGTCGAGCGGCTGGCCACCGCCAGCGGTCCCACCCGGGTCAGCCAGGACTGGCGGGCGGAAAACTGCCTGCCCACCCACGCCCAACTGCTGCGCGAGGCGGCGGTGGACATCCAGCGGCGCGGGGCCGAATTCTCCTACACGCTCCGCAGTCTCTGGCCCATCAACCCCGCCCACGGCCCGCAGACCGAGATCGAGCGGCTCGGTCTGGAGGCGGTGGCCCGTGCCCCCGGCACCAACTTCTACACCGAGGAAAACCTGGGCGGCCGCAGCTACTTCACCGCCATCTACCCCGACCGCGCCACGCTGCGCTCCTGCGTGGACTGCCACAACCGCCATCCGGCCAGCCCCCGCCGGGATTTCCGCGAGGGCGAGGTCATGGGCGGCATCGTGGTGCGCGTGCCGCTGGAGTTTTAGCGGCCCGGCCGCGCCGGCGGGCTCAGGCGAACTCGAAACGGGCTTCGCCCAGACGCCGAGCCAGCTCGGCCAGGACGCGGCGCTCGTCCGCCTCGTCCCGCGCCACAAAGGTGACACTGAAGCGCAGGTAGGCCCCGGCGTCGTCCCACGGCACCGTCGAGATGAGCCGGTCGGTGATCAACCACTGGGAGGCGGCCTCGGCGCTGGGGAACTCGAGGCGGGAGCCGTCCCGGAGCACAACCGCGCGCGGAGCCGGGACGTGGAGGAAGAAGCTGCCGGCGGGCTTGCGGGCGCGGAAACCGGCCGCTTGCAGCACCGCCACCAGGCCGTCCATGCGGCGACTGTACTTGGCGGCGATGCGGGCGGTGAGTTCGGGGTGGTCGAAGCAGTAGGCCGCGGCGTGCTGGATGGCGAGGAACTGGCCGGAGTCGGTGTTGTCCTTCACATCGCCGTAGGCGCGGACCAGCAGCTCGTTGCCGGCCACGAAGCCGATCCGCCAGCCGGTCATGTTGAAACTCTTGCTGCAGGAGTGCAGTTCCAGCCCCACCTCTCGCGCGCCGGGCGTGGCCAGGAAGCTCAGCGGCCGGCCTTCAAACACCAGCGCGGCGTAGGCGGCGTCCGAGATTACCACCAGGTGGTGCCGGCGGGCGAAATGCACCACCCGCTCGAAAAACTCCGGCGTGGCCGCAGCGCCGGTGGGGTTGTTCGGGTAGTTCAAGACCAGCACCTTGGCCCGCGCCAGCACGTCCGCCGGCACGGCGTCGAGGTCCGGCAGGAAGTGCCGCTCCTCGGTCAGCGGCAGGTGTAAGACCTCGCCGCCGTAGTAACGGGCGTGGGTGCCGAAGACCGGATAGCCCGGTGTGGTCATGAGCACCACGTCGCCCGGGTTGATGAAGCAGGCGGGCAGGATGGACAGCGCGGCCTTGCTGCCGATCGAGTGGATGACCTCGGTCTCGGGGTTGACGCCCGCCACGCCGAACACCCGCTCCAGGTAGCGGGCCGCGGCGGCCTTCAGCACGGCGTCGCCGTTGTCGGCGTAGCCGCGGTTCTCCGGTTTGCGGGCCTCGGTGGCGAGCACCTCGACCACCTCGGCGGGGGCCATTTCGTCCGGCTCGCCCACGCCCAGGTCCAGAATTTCGGCGCCGGGATGGGCGGCCAGCGCGGCCCGCTTGGCGCGCTTGATCTTCTCGAACTTGTAGATCGCGGTGGACTTGCCGTACCGGGCGCCGCCCAGGCGTTCGGCAAACAGGTTTTGCAGGTAGGTCTCGGCCATGATGTGCACCGGCGGCCCGCTCGCCCCGCTGCGGGGACGATGCGTGCCCGCCAAAGGGCGGCGAGGTTAACGCCGCGCGCCGCGGGCGCAAGCCGGGCGAGGAGCGAGGAGCGAGGAGCGAGGAGTGAGGAGTCAGGAGTCAGCAAGGTGTCCTTGCGGGGCAGCCATTCCGCCAGCCCAGTTCCGCGCTCCGCCTTTGCCGGGCGGGTCAGCCCTTTTTGGGGCGGAATCCGCGCGGGAGATGGAACTGGCCGTCGTCGGCGGGCGGCGGTTCCTCCACGGCGGTGGCGGTCAAGGGTTCGCCGAGCCGTTCGCGGGCCTTGGCGGCGGCCTGGGTGTGGGGGTGTTCGGCCAGGATGCGGCGCAGGGTGGCCTCGGCCTTTTCGGCCTGGCCGAGCCGGTTGTAGAGGTTGACCAGGTGGATGGCGGCCCAGCCCCAGCGCTCGGGGTCGAAGCGGCGGGTGAGGATGGTTTCGTACTCGAGGGCGGCGGCCAGGGGGTTTTTCAGGTCCTTCTCGTAAATCTCGGCGATGCGGAAGGCCGCGTGGAGCTTGCCGGGTTTGTGGTTCAGGAACTCCCGCAGCAGCCGGATGGCCTCGAGATGCTCGCCACGCGCCCAGACCGCCTCGGCCTCGTCGTACTCGGGGTCGCCCACCGGCTCGCTGGCCTCGCCGTAAATCTCCCGGTGCACCCGGTGGGCCAGGTAGCCGGCGACCTCGCGCCCCACCAGCAGGCCCAGGGCCAGGATGGCTGCCAACGCCACCGCGCCCCAGACCACCGAGAACCCTCCGCGGGCGCCGGGGGCTTCGCGCGGCGGGGCGGGTGGCGGCGCCGTGGCCGGGGGTGCATTGGAATCAGCGAGGGCGCTGGCCGCCGCCACGTCCTGGGTGGGCGTCAGCTCGTCTGCAGGCGGGGGGGTGTCGGACGGTGAGGGGGACGGCTCGGGGGCGGAAGCGGATTCAAGGGGGGTCGTCACCGGCTGGTCCAGGCGTTGGGCGGCCCGTTCCATTTGCCGGCTGAAGCCGGCGAGGAATTCGCTCGCGCTGAAATATGCGACCGCGGCCAGCGCCGCATACAACACCAATCGCCAGAACCAGTTCATCGTGACTTTACCCGGCGCACTCTAGGAGGCGGCGAGGGGGCGGGAAAGCGCTTTTCCCCCAGCCGGTCTGCCCGCGGACGTGGCCGGGGCTGAGGCCGGGCCTTGAGAATCCTGCGGGCTGCCCCGGGACGGGGCCCGGTTCTTTTGCCCCGCGCTTGCCACGGTGCCGCCGACTGGTTCAATGCCGGCACACACAGCACCATGAATGCCTCCTCGTCCCCCTCCACTTTTCCCCTGAACCGGCGCGACTTTCTGCGGTCCGCCGCGCTGGCCGGCACCGCGCTGGCCGGCAGTCTGGCGAAGGTCCGCGCCGCGTCGCCCGCCGCCCGGCGCATCCGCACCGGCGTCATCGGCTGCGGCAGCGTGTCCAACGCCTACCTGCCCACGCTGGTCCGGTGCCCGTTCGTCGAGGTGGTCAGCCTGTGCGACATCAAGCCGGAGCGGGCGCGGCACCAGGCCGAGCGCTTCCGGATCGCCCACCACTACCCGCACCTGGAGGCGATGCTGGCCGGCGAGCTGTTCGAGTTCCTGGTGGACCTGACCGACATGCAGGCGCACGAGGCGATCAACCGGCGCGCCCTGGAGGCGGGCAAACATGTCTGGAGCGAGAAACCCATTGCCAACAGCCTGGCCGCCGGCCGGCAGCTCCTCCGGCTGGCGCACCGCAAAAACCTCCGCCTCTGGGGGGCGCCGATCACCGTGCAAAGCCCGCAGTTCGCCTTCATGGCCCGCACCCTGGCCGAGGGCCGGCTGGGGCGCGTGGCCGCCGCCCACGCCGACTACGGGCACGAGGGCCCGGGTTGGTCCGCCTTCTTTTACGAGAAACTCGGCGGCTCGATGCCCGACCTGGCGGTGTACAACCTCACCACCCTCACCGGCCTGCTGGGGCCGGCCCGCAGCGTTACCGCCATGCTCAGCATCGTCACCCCCGAGCGCACCGTCGAGGACAAGGGCCGCATCCGGGTCGAGGCGGAGGACAATGCGATGCTGCTGCTCGACCACGGCGGGGGGGTCATTTCCCATGTCCAATCCGGCTTCAACTACTTCAACCCCCACGGCCATGACGGCAGCCGGGAGACCCGCCACACGATCTCCATCGTCGGCTCGCGCGGCTACCTCGGCCTGGTGGGCTACGACTGGGCGCCCCTGGGGGTGGACCTGGCCACGCACGACCAGCCCGAGCTGCGCCGGCACGTCACCGACGCCCAGGGGTATGTCTGGCAACAGGGCGCCGCACTGGCCGCCGAATGCCTGGCCACCGGCCGCGAACTGCTCGTGACGCCCGAGCACGCCCTCCACGTGCTGGAGATCATCACCGCCGCCCGCCAATCGCAGGCCACGGGCCGGCGGGTGAAGCTGACCTCGACCTTCCGCTGGCCGGTCACCGCCTGAGGCCCTGCCGCCGGCCCCGGCGTCGCCTGCCGCGGGCGACCGCCGGCGCGCTTGCGACGCCGCCCGCGGCGGCTCAGAGTCGCACCATGCACGTCGACCGGTGGAGATGGCGGCGGACCGCGGGCGGGTTGTTGGGACTGTGGTTGGCGGCGGCAGGCGCGGGCGAGGAGGCGGGTTGGCTGCGCGATTACGCCGAAACGCGGGGCTGGACCCTGGGCCGTCCGGTCCGGGCCCGGCCCACGCCGGATGGCCGCGCGGTGCTCTTCCTGCGCGCCGAACCGCGGCACCCGTACCAGAGCCTCTTCGAGTTCGACGTGGCCACCGGCCGCACCCGCGAGCGGGTCTCGCCTGCCCGGCTGCTGGGCGGAGAGGGTGAAATCCTTTCCGACGCCGAGAAGGCGCGGCGCGAGCGGATGCGCATCACCGCCGGGGGAGTGACCGATTACCAGCTCAGCCGGGACGGCACGCGCGTACTGTATGCCCTGGGCGGCCGGCTCTTCGTGCTGGACCGGATGGGTGACACGCTGAGCGAACTGCGCACGGGCGAGGGGACGCTGGTGGACCCGAAGTTCTCGCCGGACGGCCGCCGCGTGGGCTACGTGCGGGACCATGACGTGTACGTGTACGACCTGGTCCGGGGGCGGGCATGGGCGGTGACCCGCGGCGGGACCGAGGCGGTGGCCCACGGGGTGGCGGAATTCGTGGCCCAGGAGGAGATGGGCCGGCACAGCGGCTGGTGGTGGTCGCCCAGAGGCGATGCCATTGCCTTCACCGAGACCGATGCCCGCGAGGTCGAGCGCTGGTACATCCCCGATCCCTACCAGCCGGGGCGGCCGCCGCATGCCCAGTATTACCCGCGACCCGGCCGGGCCAACGTGCGGGTGCGGTTGGGTGTGGTGTCCGTTCGCGGCGGACGCCCGCGCTGGGTGGAGTGGGATGCCGCCCGCTACCCGTACCTTGCCCGGGTGGACTGGCACGCCCAGGGGGGCCTGACCCTGGTGGTCCAGACGCGCGATCAGCGCGAGCTGGTGCTGCTGCGGGCCGATCCCCGCACCGGCGCCACGCAGACCTTGTTGCGCGAGCAGGACCCGGCCTGGGTGAATCTGGACCAGGACGTGCCGCGGTGGTTGCCCGGCGGGGAGGGGTTTTTGTGGACCAGCGAGCGCGCCGGCGCCTGGCAACTGGAATGGCGCGCCCCGGACGGCGCGCTGCGGCGTGTCCTGGTGCCGCCGCAGGGCGGCTACCAGGGGCTGGTGTCGGTGGACGAAGCCGGCCGGCGGGTGATCTTTCGCGCCAGCTCTTCGCCCGCGGAAACCCACCTCTGGGCGGTGGGGCTGGACGGTGCGCCGCCGGTGGGGCTGACGCCGGGAAAGCCGGGCGTGCATGACGCGGAGGCGGGCGGCGGCCTGCTGGTCCACACCGAGGCGAGCCTGGAAGCGCTGCCGCGCTACGTGGTGCGGCGGGCGGATTTCTCGGCGGTGGGCGAACTGCCGTCGGTGGCGGAAGCGCCGCCATTTCTGCCCCGGGTGGAGTTGACCGTGGTGGGGGAGACCGGCTTTCTTGCCCGGCTGGTCCGGCCGCGCGACTTCGAGCCGGGCCGACGGTATCCGGTCCTGTTGCACGTGTACGGCGGCCCCACTGCGCAGATGGTGCGGCATCAGGTGGGCCGCCTGTTTCTGGACCAATGGCTGGCGGACCGCGGCTTTGTCGTGGTGGCGCTGGACGGCCGGGGCACGCCCGGGCGCGGACGCGAGTGGGAGCGGGCGGTGGCGGGTAAGTTTGGCGAGCTGCCGCTGACCGACCAGGTGGCCGGGCTGCGTGCGTTGGGGCGGAAGTTTCCCGAAATGGACCTCGACCGCGTGGGGGTGTTTGGCTGGTCGTTTGGCGGCTATCTGGCGGCGGCGGCGGTGTTGCGGCGGCCGGACGTGTTCCGCGCCGCGCTGGCGGGGGCGCCGGTGACCGACTGGCTGGACTACGACACCCACTACACCGAGCGGTACCTGGGTGTGCCGGCGACCGCGGAGGACCCGGTGTATCGGGCCAACTCACTGCTGGCAGACGCCCCGGCCCTGCGGCGGCCGCTGTTACTGGTGCACGGCACGGCGGACGACAACGTGTTTTTCCGGCACACGCTCAAGCTGGCCGATGCCTTGTTGCGCGCCGGGCGACCGTTTGAGCTGCTGCCGCTGGCCGGCTTCACCCACATGGTGCCCGAGGCGGAAGCCACCGCACGGCTCTGGCAACGCGCGGCGGCCTTTTTTCAACAGCACCTGACCGGGCCAGCCCCTGCGCCCTGAGCGGCGATGCTCCGACCGGGGGCAGAGAGACTGGCCGGGGCGCGCCGGTGACCACAGACTCGGCGGCGTGATCATGGAACTGCTCGAATGGTACAACCTGTCGCGCACGGCCGGTTACTATGCGCTGGGGGTGTTGGGGCCGTTGCTGCACCTGGCCCTGGCGCTGGCGGTGTGGCGTGAGGCCCGGCGGCAGCCCACCGTCCTGCTGCCCGGCTGGCTTTGGGTGGCGGCCACGCTCCTCAGCGGTTGGCCTGCGCTGGCGCTCTACTGGGCGGCGCACCACTTCGCCCGGCGGAGCGCCGGGCCGGTCTCCTGAACGCGCGCCCCCTCGCCGGCCCGCGGTGGAGGCGGGGCCTGCTCAGGGCGGCCCCAGCCACTCCAGGGCGAGCCGCATGAAGGCGCCCGACGCACCGAAGTTGTAGTGGTGGAAGGTGCCGACGCGGGTGCCGTCGCCCCCGCTTTCCCACTGGCCGGCGTCGAAGGTGGCCCCGGCCCAGGTCACGTCCGCGGCGAACTCGGCCCAGACGGCGACACCGGCGTCTTCCCGGAGCCGGACCACCACCTGCCATTCGCCCCATTCGTTGAAGCGGGTCTGGAAAGGAAGGGGACGATCCGGGTCGGTAGGGTTGGTCAGGGCCAGGAACTCGACCCAGTTGGGCCGGCCGTCGCCGTCCGCATCGGCGTTGGGCAGGCGAAGGGCGGGCGGGTGTTGGGCCAGTTGTTGGTCGGCCCAGGCGGCGTAGCCCGAGGGTGCGCCGTCTGCGTCGGCCAGAGAAATGACCACTGCGCTGGACTGGTGGGGGCCCATGCCGCCGTGAAGGCCGAGGACCACCAGTTCGGCTCCTTCCTGCTGACCGTCGTTGCGGGCGGTGAAGGTGACGAGTAGTTCCGTCTGGCCGTTCTCGAACCGCGGCATGCGCGGGGCCAGGGTCCAGTCCTGGTCCTCGGTGGCGGTGCCGCTCATGGGGAAGAGGAACACCTCCAACGAACCGTCGCTGCCGCCGAGTCGGCGCAGGGTGAGCGGGCGGTTTTCCCCTTCCCGCAAAGTCAGGCGTTTCTCCTCGAACACGACATAGCCGGGTCGGGTGTCGTCGTCGGCCAGCTCGAGCGTGGCGAAGATCGCAAACGGGTCCAGGGTGTCCAGGGCCGCCCCCTGCGGATTCTGCAGGCGATAGACCACGGTTTCCCGGTTGGCGCCTTCCTTTTGGTCGTCGTCCAGGAGGGTGAGGGTGAAACTCTGGTTGGTCTGGCCCGGGGCGAAGGTCAGCGTGCCGGCCAACGGCCCGGTAAAGTCTGCGCCCGGCGTGGCCGTGCTGCGGTCGGTGTCGAATTGATAATCCACCGTCACGGGCTGGGAGTATGGACGGTTGAGCACGACCGAGAATACCACTGGCAGGGTCTGTCCTTCCTGGGCGTAGTACCAGCGCGGTTCCCAGCCCAGGCGGCCTCCTTCCTGGATGGTGACCTGGACGGAGGCAGGGTCGCTCGGCAGCGGCCCGCCTTCCACGCTTAACAGGTGGACGTAGAACGACTCGTCGGGTTCGGCGATGGTGTCGGTTTGGACCGGGACGGAGATCACCTTTTCAGTCTCCCCGGGCGTGAAGGCCAGCAACCCGGCGCCGGGGGTGAAGTCGGAGTCGGGCGTGGCTGTACCGTTTTGACGCCAGGTGGACCAGGTGACGAACGTCGGCAGTGTGAGGCCGCCTTCGCGCATCACGCGCACCTGGACTGTCTCGCCCTCGAGGGCGGTGAGGGCGGCATTGGCGAGCCGCACGGTGCCCCGGTCAGCGGGCACGGGCACCTGCCGCAGGGCCACGACGTCGGAAGGTGGCGACTCGGCATCGGCCATCAGGGCCCGCACCCGCCATTGCCGCAGCCCGCCCTCCGCCGCAGGGAGCGGGTCAGTCCAGGAAGTGGTTTCCGCACCCACGGTGGCAGCGGTTTGCCACGCCGTGTTGATCCGGCGTTCTACGCGGTAGCCGGCAAGCGAGCCGGCGCGCCACGGGTTCCAGCGCAGCAGGGCGGAGTCATCCTCGTTGGGGCTGACGGTCAGACCGGTCACCGCCGGCCAGGGCTGGGGCAGGCCCAGCGGCCCCACCAAGGTGGCCGGTCCCGCCACGCCATCGGCATTCACGGCGCTCACGCGGAACCAGCGGCGAGTTTCTGTGAACGGCTGCGGGATGGGCCACCGGTTGCGGCTGGTCAACGCGCCGTCCAGCACGTCGGCAAAAGGCCCTGCTTCCGTTGCGGCCGCTTCGATCTTCCACAGCGTGAGGCCGGGGGTGGGATCCTCGATGGCCAGGGCCAGGCCGGCGTCTTCTTCCCCGACCACAGGTGTTACGGTGACCGCCCGGGGGGTGACCGGTGCCGGTCCGGGGAAGGTGACGCTCACCCCGGCACTGGGCGCGCCTTCGCGCAAGGCGGTATCGAGCGCGACGACTTCATAGACCGCGCCCGAGACCGGCGCGGTGTCCACGAAGTTCGGCTCGTGGAGCGGTTGCTCGCCGCTGATCCTTTCGCGGGTTCCCCCGGGCACCCTTCGGTACACCCGGAACCCTCCGGTGGTTGGGTCCGTCCCCTCCGCACTCCAGCGGAGGGCCACCTGCCGTGTGCCGGCCACGGCCTGAAGATCTGCCGGTGGCGGAATCAGGGCCGTAACCTGGAACGTCGCGCTGGTGCGGACCAGGCCGCCTCCGCTCAGGGCCAGCTCGACGTCCCACTGGTGGGGGCCGGGGGCCAGCACCATGCCGGCGGGCAGCGTAAGCAGGTAACGGTTTTCCTCGCGCGGTACGCCCGGTAACAGCACCCCCTCCACGCGCACGGCCAGGCTGCCCGGCACAACCTCGTTTCCGCCAAACTCGGTCACCCACACCTCGAAGTCCGGGCGTGGGGGCACTTCCGGAGTTTCGTGCGAAGGTACGAGCCGGATCAGCGGCGGGAAGCCGCTCACGGGCGCGAGTCCGACGGAAGACAGCGCTCCCCCCGGCGCGTCCAGCCGGGCCACGGCCATGCCGGCGCGGGGGATCACCGTGGACGCCGCCGTCCCCCGCACGCCCACGGTGCCGCCGCGATTGTAAATCCGCGCCGTTCCATCCGAATAGAAGTCCACCATGCCTGCCACCCAGGGAGCGTCGGGCCGGACGAGTTCCCCGGCCGCCGGTCCGTGGAGGTGCCGGGGTTGGTAGGCCGACTCGGCCCAGTCTGCCAGCCAGTCTTCCACCGCGCCGCCCGGCGTGGTGACCGTCCATCCCACGGGGTCGGGAATGCCCAGCAGGTTGTCCACGGCGTTGCCCAGCGCCTTGTACACCAGCAGCCGCCCGTACCGACGCGGATCGTAGCGCACGTCCTGGAGCACATTGCCCAGGGTCACGGTCAGGACGGACTGGCGTTGGTCCAGGGTGCCCTGGCCCACAACGGCGCGCAGACCACCGACGGAGTCGGACTGCAGCGTTACCGCCTGGCCATTGCAGAAAGGCACGGTGAGGTAGGGACCCGAACCCACCAGTTCGCTCCCCACCTGGACGACATCGCCGGGCCGCAAGGTTTGCCCATCCACGATCGGCGTTGGGTCGATGAGGGACCCCGCACGGGCGATCAGGGTGGCGCCGCGGGCGCTGGCCACCAGGGCATAGGGAGTGCGGATGTCCAGTTCGCGCTGCAAGCTGGCGCGGTTTTTCACGGCCTTGAGCCGTACCCGCCCGGGCACCAGGCCGGCGGCATCGGGTTCCGAGGACGTCGGCGCGGTCACCACCGCCCTCGCCCGGCCGATGCTGTCGGTGGTCAGCCATCCGGAGCCCACGTCCACGCCCGCCACGGGTTCGGCTTTCACCGAGGCGTCCGGGAGGGGTTCGTAGCAGAACTCTACCCAGCGCAGGCCGGCCGTGTTGGTCATCAAGCAGGCCCGCGCGCTGTAGGCGTACACGAAGAGACTGCCGGTACCCATGGAGGCGCTGACGCTGATGGGGCGCACCAGGTAGAGGGTCGCCGAAAAAGAGGCCGATGGCGTGACCGACGGGTCGGTGGTGTGGAGCAGGGCCCGGCCGCTAATCGCGAGCACCACCGCCCCCCTTTCCGGATTCGTGGACAAGTCCACGCTGGTCCGGGCCACGCCGCCCTCCGGGGACCAGGTAACATCCGTGGATGGGTTGACTTCCAAGGTAAGACCGAGCGGCTCCACACCAGGGGGCAGGTCGCCGAAGTAGTCGGCATACACCGCCAGCTCCACAACTTTGGGCGCCGTGTACAAGATGACCTGGCTGCGCACCTGCTCGTCACCCGTCTCGCCTGCCTCGCTCAATTTCACGTCCATGCCTTCCACCCGCAGTTCCACGGACCATTCATCGCCGGCACCTTGCGGCCAGAGGGACAAGCGATGGGTGTCGGCCCGGCCCCGCGCGGAAGCCAGGAGCAGGAGCAATCCGCCCAGCCCCACCAGCAGCCGGGCGGACAGCGGGTGTGCCCGCCGGCCGGAGAGGGGGGGAGTTGTCGGGAGGTGAACGGGAATTGCAGGATGAGAAGCCTGGGCTGTCATAATCCCGCCCCGCCGTGGGGTGGCGGAAAGCCTGTCTTCCGGCAGGGCAATTCCCAACTTTTAGAATGCGAGGTCCCCGGACTATCCCTCCTTTGTCGTTTACTGACCTTCTATTGCCCCGAAACCAACCCGGAGCTGCCGGTCCGGCTTGTGAGGCCTCGGGGGGTGCAGGCGGGGCTTTTCAAAGCCGGCCGCGCGGCCGTAGGCTGCCGGCATGAGTTTTGAAGTGCAGGACTTTGACCGACAGGTGCTCGCCCGCAGCCACACTGTGCCGGTGGTGGTGGACTTCTGGGCGCCCTGGTGCGGCCCGTGCCGCAGCCTGGGGCCGATCCTGGAAGAACTGGCCCGTGGCGCCGACGACCGCTGGGAGCTGGTGAAGGTCAACACGGACGAACACCCCGAACTGGCCTCGGCCTTCGGCATCGCCAGCATCCCGGCGGTGAAGCTCTTCGTGAAGGGGGAGGTGGTGGATGAATTTGTCGGCGCCCTGCCCCGGCGCGAGGTCCAGCGCTGGCTGGACCGGGCCCTGCCCTCGCCCCGGGCGCCGCAACTCGAGGTGGCGCGGACCCTGTTGGAGGAAGGCAAGACGGCAGAAGCGGCCCGGGTGCTGGAGTCGGTCCTGGCCGGTGAACCGGGCAATCACGAGGCCCGCTTGGGACTGGCCCGGGCCGTCCTCGGCTCCACGCCGGAGCGGGTGGAGGCGCTGCTTGAGCCCATCGGCGAAGATGCCGAATGGGCCTCGACGGCCGGGGCGTTGCGGACGCTGGCACGGGTGCTGTTGCGCGCCGGCACGCTGCCCGGCCTGCCCGACGGTCCCGCCCGCGAGTCCTACCTCTCCGGGGCGGCCGCGGTGCGGCGGGGAGACTGGGACGCGGCCCTGCAGGGCTTCCTCGGCGTATTGGAACGGCAGAAGGATTACGACCACGGCAGTGCGCGCGAGGCCTGCCGGGCGATCTTCCAGCTCCTGGGGCCGCGGCATCCGGCGGTGGAGCGGCATTTCCGCGCGTTCAGCAGTGCGCTGCACGCCTGAGGGGCGTTGCCGACGGGGGACCGCGCGGCGATCCGCGTTTGACTTTTCATGCCGGCGGGTCGAGATAGGGGGGGCAACCTTGAATCCTGTCATGAAAACCTTGTGGATTTGCAGCGTGTTGCTGGCCGGGGCCGGAGCGGTGGTCGGGGCGTCTGCCGCCGGGTCGGAAGAGAAGGCCCCGGGGCGCGAACGCATCGAGGAATTGAAGAGTGAGGCGGCGCACCTGGAAGCCGCAGGGCGTCCCGAAGAGGCCCGGCAGCCGCGGGCGGAAGCGCGGGCGTTACGGGCAGGCGCCCCCCCGCCCCCGCCGGAGCCGGGCGTGCCGGAGCGTATGCGCAAGCTGCGGCAGGAGCGCGCCGGGCTGGTGGCCAAACTCGAGCGTCTGCGAGCGGAGGGCCGGGATGCCGACGCGGCCGAGCGGGCTCCACGCGTCCAGCAGATCGAACGGCTGCTCCGGGCCCTGGACACACACGTACTGAAGCTGCGGCAGGCGTGGGCTGACCACGTGGTAAAACTGGAGCAACTGCGTGCCGAAGGCCGGCCCGCCGAATCGGTCCAGATCGAGAAAGACATCCGTGGGATGGGCCTGCGGATACAGGAACTGGCCGCGCAACTGCTCAAGGCCAGGCAGGTGCTCGCGGACTGGGTGGCCCAATCCGATCGCCCACGTGCCGAAGGCCGGCCCGCCGGGGAAGCCGCGCTCAAGGAACGCATCCTTCAAATCGAACGGGAAATGCGGGAACTGGGTGCGCGCGTGCGCCAGGCGCAGCCCCTCGCGTCACGTCCCGAACCCGAACCGCCCGCGCCCGAGGCGCGGGAACGGCACCTGCGCGTGGCCATCGAGCATCTGCACGCCGCCGGTCTGCACGAGCTGGCCGAACGCCTGGAACGCGAGCGGATCCGCGGCGGCGGACCGGAGGGCCGGCAGCTTCTCCAGTTGCAACCACTGCGCGAGGAGTTGCGCCGGCTGCGGGCCGGGCAGGAGGAACTCCACCAGGCCCTGCGGCGCCTGAATGAGCGCGTCGAGCGGATCCAAGCCGGGGCCCGCTGACCCTTCCCGCCGTTGGCGCCGGTGACGGGCCGCCAGACGGCAAGGCCGGGGGTCAGAGTTCGACCTGCATCCCCAGCTCGACCACGCGGTTGGCCGGCAGGCCGAAAAAGGCGGTGGGGCTGAGGTTGTTTCGGGACAGGAAGGCGAACACGCGCTGCCGCCAGGAGGTGGGCCAGCGGGCGCCGGCGCGGCAGACGATGCTCTCGCGGCTCAAGAAAAAGGTGGTTTCGGAAAGTTTGAGCTGGAGGTTGTGTTCGCTGCAGAGCCGGAGGATGTCGCTCATCTTCGCCTCCTCCATGAAGCCGTAGCGGACGATGACGCGGTAGAAGCCCTGGCCGTGACGGATGATCTCCAGCCGTTCGGCGGCGGGCACGCGCGGTTCCTCCTCGATTTTGATGGTGAGCAGAATCACGCGCTCGTGGAGGACGCGGTTGTGTTTGAGGTTGTGGAGCAGGGCCAGGGGCGTGCCGGTGGGGCTGCCGGACATGAAGACCGCCGTGCCGCCCACGCGCTGGGGTTGGCGCTCCTCGACATCGGCCAGGAACAGGTCAAAGGGCAGCAGGCTGGACTCCAGGCGGTCGCGGAGGCGTCGGCGGCCCCAGTTCCAGGTGCGCATCAGGGCGTAGAGGAGGGCGCCGATCAGGACCGGAAACCAGCCGCCCTCGGGGAACTTGAGCAGGTTGGCGCCCAGGAAGGGCAGTTGCAGGAGGCAGAAGCCGGCGCACAGGGCCAGGGTGCGTCCGTGGCTCCAGTTCCAGAGCCGCCGGGCAGCGAAGTAGAACAGCAGCGTCGTGATCAACATGGTCAGCACCACGGCGATGCCGTAGGCGGCGGCCAGCCGGCTGGAGCTTTGGAAGCCGGCCACCAGGCTCAGGCAGGCCAGCAGCAAGAGCCAGTTGGCCAGCGGCACATAAATCTGACCGCGCTCGGTGTGGGAGGTGTGGCGGATTTCCACCCGCGGCAGGGAGCCCAGTTGCACCGCCTGCATGGTCAGGGAAAAGGTTCCGGAAATCAGGGCCTGGGAGGCGATGATGGCCGCCGCCGTGGCCAGGGCCAGCAGGGGCCACAACGCCCACTCGGGGGCCAGACGGTAGAAGGGGTTGACGGCCGCCGTCGGGTCCCGCAGCAGCAGGGCGCCCTGGCCCAGGTAGTTCAAAAACAGCGCCGGCATCACCACCAGGAACCACGCCCGCCGGATGGGGCGCAGCCCGAAGTGCCCCATGTCCGCGTACAGCGCCTCGCCCCCGGTCAACACCAGGAACACTGCCCCGAGGACCTTGAAGGCCATCCAGCCTTCCTCCACCACAAACGTCACCCCATGGACCGGGTTCACCGCCCGCAGCACCCCGGGATGGCGCACCACCTCCGCAAGCCCCAGCCCGGCGATGGCCACAAACCAGACCAGCATCACCGGCCCGAACACCCGTGCCACGCCGCTGGTGCCGAAGCGCTGAATCCAGAACAAACCCACCAGGATGGCCATCGCCAGCGGGACCACGTACGGCGCCAGCTCCTCCGTGGCCACCTTCAAGCCCTCCATCGCGCCGAGCACCGTGATGGGCGGGGTGATCATGCCGTCCCCGTACATCAGCGCCGCCCCGAACACCCCCAGGGCGGTGAACCCCAGCGCCGTGCGCCCGCGACGCGCCCGCTCGGGAAAGGCCAGCGCCAGCAGCGCCAACGGTCCGCCCTCCCCCTTGTTGTCGGCCCGGCAGATGAACGCCAGGTACTTGACCGAAATGATCAGGAGCAGCGACCAGAAGATCAGGGAGAGCACGCCCAGTACGTTGACCGCGTTCAGCGCCACCCCATGCCCCGGGGCGAAACACTCGCGCAGGGCGTAGAGCGGGCTGGTCCCGATGTCCCCAAAGACCACCCCCAGCGCACCCACGGTCAGCCAACGACTGCGCGCGCCAGGGTCTGCGGGTTCCGTCATGGTGAATGGTGGTCGTCCCGGAGCGGCCCGGTCGCCGGCGGTAGTATGGGCCAGGGGCGCGAGACCTGGCAACGACCGGTTGCCCTCCGCGCCGGCGCAGACCCGGCTCCGGGTACTCCGCACTTGCCGGGGGGGAACGTCGCGCCATGCTCGCCCCATGACACAGGCCCCGAGCTGGCGGGAGCGCCTGGGCGAGCGGCTGGCGGATTATCCGCTGCTGCGAACCCTGTTGTTCAACCCCTGGTTTGCCCTGGCCTTCAGCCTGGTCTCCCTGCTGGCGCTGACGGCGGTGATCAGCCTGCCCAAGTTCTGGGTGAGCACCCCCCCGGGCATTCAGCCGGTCATGCGGGTGAGCCTGCTGGACCGGGTGCAGGCACGTTCGCTCCGGGCCGCGGCGGAGCGGCACGCCGCCGCGGGTCGCCACCGCGAGGCCGCCCAGGCCTGGCAGGGAGCGGTCATGAACGACCCGGGCAACCTCGAGCTGCACCGGGCGATGTTTCGTCATCTCGCCGGCGCCCCCCTGCTGCCGCTGACCCAGGTCAGCCGCGGTTTTTATCGCGTCAACTGGATGCTCCAACTCAGCGGCACCAATCGCGCGGACCTCGAACTGGCCGCCCGGGCCCTCGACCACTACGGCCTGGCCGAAGACGTCTTCAGCCTGTTGGAGCCGACCGCCGGCGAGTTGTCCCCCTCCCTGGAACCGGCCTACCTCAAGGCCCTGTTCCAGGTCGGCCGCTACGAGGAGTTCGGTCGCCGCTGGGACCAGCGTGCCGCCGGGGCCGCCCCCAGTGAGGATCCGCCGTTGACCCTTTGCCGTGCCGCCTACCTCGCCGGCTGGGGACCGGCCGAGGAGGCCCCCGCCCAGCGCGCGCGGTTGCGGGCCGCGCTCGAGGACCCCGAGCTGGGCAGCTACGCCTGCCGCCTGGAAATGACCGTGGCCGCCCGGCTCCTGGACCCGGAGGGTTACCGGGCCGCGATGCAACGGCTCGAACTCCGGGGCGAGGACCGCGCCACCGACCACGCCCGTTACTGGCGCCTGCTCAAGGCGGCGGGGCGCGTGGGGGAAGCCCGCGCCCTGGTTCGCAGCTTCAACCGCCCCCCCGACACCGCCTTTGATGTGGTCCAGGTGGCCGACGCCCTCAACGAGCTGGACCTCAAGGAAGACCTGCTGGCCTTCCTCCAGCGGCACGTGCTCGAGTTCGGCTACAGCCCCAACGTCTGGTCGGTGGCCGTCTGGTCCTCGTACGTGGACGCACTGGTGGCGGGAGCGCACTGGGAACAACTGCGCGAAGCGGCCCGCCAGATGCGCCTGTTGGCCGGCAACCAGGCGGTGCTGGGTGGGTTCAGCCACTTCCTGGAAGGGTGGGTGCTGCACGAACAGGGGGCCGGCGAGGCGGCCCGGACCGAATTCCTCGAGGCCATCCGGCTGGGGTTCCCCATCGGTCGCGTCGGCCTGGGCGTGGCCCTGCGGCTGCTTCAACTGGGCTACCCGGACCTGGCCCTGCAAACGCTGCTCCCGCTGGAGTCGCGTTTCGACAACGACCTCACCTACTGGCGGGCGGTCTTCCACGCCTGTTACCTCCAGCGCCAGGATGAAACCTTGTTGCTCCGGGCCGCGATGCGCGCCCACGAAGTGGCCCCCGACAGCCCGGAATGGAGGAACAACTACGCGGCCGCCCTGCTCATCAACCAGCGTCGCCCCGAACAGGCCGTGGCCCTGACCCTGGCCCAACTGCTCGCTGAGGGCACCCGCCGCCAGCCGGGTACCGTGATCAACCACGCCGTCGCCCTGAGCCTGAACCGGCGGTTCGACGAGGCTGCCGACCTGCTGAGGGAGGTGGACCCCGACCTGCTGACGCCGATGCAGCGCGAGGCCCACGATCTGGCCTGGCTGCAAATCCACCACGCGCAGGGCCGCTGGGCGGAGGTCCGCCGGGGGCTGGACCGGTTGCGCGAAGCCAGGCTTTTCCCCGGCCAGCAACGCTGGCTGGAAGGCATCCGCCGCGACCTGCTCGAGGCCGAGGACCGGGCCACGGTCCGGGCCGGCCCACGTTGAAGCCCGCCCCACGCCGCGGCCCGGCCTGCGCAATTGCCCTTTGCGGGGCCGCACCACCCGTTATACTGCCCGGCCGGGCCGTCCCCTGGACGCCCCGCAGCATTGAAAAACCTATGCCACTGACCCACACCCGCGATCTGTTCGCCAAGGCCCTCAAGGGCAAATACGCCCTGGGCGCCTTCAACGTGAACAACATGGAATTGCTCCAGGCCATCGTCGAGGCCTGCGAGGAGGAAAAGGCGCCCGTCATCCTCCAGATTTCCAAGGGCGCCCGCCAGTACGCCAACCCGGTGTACCTCAAGAAGCTCATCGAAGCGGCCATCAGCGTGTCCAACATCCCCATCGCCGTGCATCTGGACCACGGCGACTCCATCGAGCTGTGCAAGCAGTGCATTGATGAAGGGTTCACCAGCGTCATGATTGACGGCAGCCACCTGCCCTTCGAGAAAAACGTCGAACTCGCCAAACGCGTCGTGGACTACGCCCACAAACACAACTGCGTGGTCGAGGGCGAACTGGGTCAGTTGGTCGGCGCCCAGCACGACGACGGCGAGGAGGGCGGCGGCTACTCCAAGGGGGGCGTGTACACGCACCCGGACGAGGCGGTCGAGTTCGTCCGCCTCACCGGCGTGGATTCCCTGGCCGTGGCCATCGGCAACAGCCACGGCGCCTACAAATTCAAGGGCCAGCAACACCTCGACATCGAACGGCTCAAGGCCATCAAAAAGGCCCTGGTGGACGCCGGCCTGGGCGATTACCCCCTGGTCCTGCACGGCGCTTCCAGCGTCCCCAAGGACATTGTCGCCGAAATCAACCGCTTCGGCGGCAAGCTGGGCGAGGACACCGCCGGCGTCCCCGAGGCGGACATCGAGATTGCCCGCCGCACCGGCTGCACCAAGGTGAACATTGACACCGACCTCCGCCTGGCCATGACCGCGGCCATCCGCCGCGTCTTCGCCGAGAATCCCAGGGAGTTCGACCCCCGCAAGTACCTCGGCCCCGCCCGCCAAAAGGTCAAGGAGCTGGTCCGCCACAAGGTCAAAAATGTCCTGTGCTGCGCCGGCCACGCCTTTGACTGAGCCGGTTGCGACGCTGCACGCTTCAAGGCGCGGTTCCAGCCGCGCCTTTTTTGTGCCACCGGGGGCGGGGGCGGGTACCCGCCCGGCCGGTTGCCGGCCCGCGAGCGGATCGTACTCTTGCGCGCATGAAAGTCCTGGTCACCGGTGGTACGGGCTTTGTGGGCCGGGCGGTGGTGGCGGCGCAGGCCGGGGCCGGTCATGCCTGCCGGCTGCTGGTGCGTCAGCCGGCGGCCCCCCGCGCGCGCGAACTGGCCGGCCGTTATCCGGTCGAACTGGTGGCCGGCGATGTGCTCGAACCGGACACCCTCCGGGCCGCCCTGCCCGGTTGCCAGGGGGTGGTGCACCTGGTGGGCATCATCAGCGAGGTGGGACGGAATACCTTTGAAAATGCCCACACCGTGGCCACGCGCCACGTGGTCGAGGCCGCGCGGGCTGCCGGCGCGAAACGGTTCCTCCACATGAGCGCCCTGGGCACCCGCCCCCACGCCGCCTCCCGATACCATCAGACCAAATGGGCGGCGGAACAGACGGTGCGCGCCAGCGGGCTGGACTGGACGATACTCCGGCCCTCGCTCATCTACGGGCCGGAGGACCACTTCACCCGGCTGATGGCCGACCTGTCCCGCTGGTCGCCCGTGTTGCCGGTCATGGGGTCGGGCCAGGGCCGGCTCCAGCCCGTGGCCGTGGAAACCGTGGCCCTGGCCTTCGCGCGGGCCCTGACGCAGCCCGCCACCATCGGGTGCACCCTGGACTTGTGCGGGCCGGAGCGGCTGACCTTCAACGAAGTACTCGACGCCATCCTGGCCGCGGTCGGACGGCACCGGCTGAAATGGCATCTCCCCCTGCCCGTGGCACGAGGGCTGGCGCGGGTGCTCGAGGCGGTCTTTCCCCGCCTGCTGGGCCGGGCCGCCCCCCTCAACCGCGATCAGTTGCTCATGCTCCAGGAGGACAACATCGGCGACCCCGCGCCCGCCCGGACCCTGCTGGACCTGCCCGTCGAGACCTTCCGGCAGGGGCTGGCCCGGTATCTGGGAGCGGCGACGCGCGTTCCTCCCGCCTAGCCCGGCGGCCAGCTCATCGCGCGGCCGCCCAACAGGTGCACGTGCAGATGGGGGACCGATTCCCCGCCGTCCGGGCCGTTGTTGAGGACGAGCCGGTAGCCGCCGGACAAACCGAGTTGGCGCGCGACCTCCGCCGCCTTGAGCAACAGGTGGCCCAGCAGGGCCTGATCGGCTGCCGTGGCCTCCGCCAGGCGGGGAATGGCCCGCCGCGGCACCACGAGCACGTGGGTGGGCGCCTGGGGATTGATGTCGCGGAAGGCCACCACCTGGTCGTCCTCGTACACGATGTGGGCCGGGATTTCCCGGGCGCAGATGCGCTCGAACATGGTCTTGCTCATGGCAGCAGCAAACTTCCGGGCCGCTGCCGCCGGGTCAAGCGCGTTCGTGCCGGCCGGAGCCGGGCCGCCGCCCGGGCCGTCGCCCGCCGGGACCCCGCCGTCATTCAGGCCGCCGCCGTTCCGGGCAGCAGGCCGCACCCTTCGAGCACCGCCCGGATTTGCTCCCGCTCGGCGGCGGCCAGCGGCTGCAGCGGCGCGGCCATGTGGTCGGCACAGACTCCCAGCAGGCTCAGCGCGCATTTGAGGGCCTTGAACACCCCCGCCGGATGCGCGCTGACCTGATAAATGCGCCCCAGCAACCGCAGTTGCGGCTGCAGACGGGCCACCGCTTCGGCCCGCCCGTCCCGTGCCGCCGCGCACAGGTCCACCAGCAGGCGCGGCCACAACAGCGCCCCGCCGTTTACGCCGCCGTGTCCCCCCGCCGCGAGGCCTTCCACCAGCAGCTCTTCCGGCCCCATGAGCACCGTCCAGTCCGGCCGCCGACGCGCCACCGCCGTGAGGGCGCGGAAACAGGCGAGGTCCCCCGAACTGTCCTTGATGCCCACAATGGCCGGCTCCTCGGCCAGCCGCTCGACCGTGTGCACGGCGAACGTGAGCCGGGTGAACTGGGGGATGTTGTAGAGAAACACCGGCAAGGGGGAGGTGCGCCCCACCCGCCGGGCCAGGGCTTCCAACTCCGCGGCGTCCGGCGGCAAGTAGGACGGCACCGAGAGCACCACGGCCTGGGCCCCGGCCTCCGCGGCCACATGGGCCAGTTGCAACGAATGGGCGGGGCAGGAGTCGGCGATGCCAATGAGCACCGGTACCCGGCCGCGGACCGCCCGGCAGGTGGCGGTGATCACCGCCCGCCGCAGTTCCAGGCTCAGACACGGGCCTTCCCCGGTGCTCCCCAGGGCGAAGACGCCGGCCACGCCGCCGGCCAGCACCCGCTCGATCTGGCGGACATGCGCCGCTTCATCCAGTTGCTCCGACTCGGTCAGCGGGGTAACCAATGGAGGGACAATGCCGCACAAGGGCCGCGGCAGGGTGGAGGAGGCCATCATGATGGAACTGGTGTGCCGGTTGAGCCGCCCGGACGCCCAAACGCCCGGCCGGACCCGGAGTGTGGGGAACGGCCGCGCGCGCGTCGAGGTCCGGGTGCGAGGGGCGTGGCCGGACGCGGGGCAGGGCGGCCGCTCAGGCGGGTTGGTACCGGATTTCCTTCACCGGGATGGAGCCGGCACGGACCTCAAGGAAGGGTTTGCCGCGCCGCACCCCCGCGGTGCCGTAGCCGCCGGCAGTGGCGAGGAAGGCCCGGAAGTCGCCCCGCAGGCTCGGCGCGAGGTAAAGCACCTGCTCGACGGCGTCGTAGCGTGCGCCGCTCAGGCCCTGGAGCAGGCCGTAGCTGGCCATGGCCCGGGCGTACCAGTGGCCGCATTCGTATTCGTTGAAGGGGTTGCGCACCCGACCGTCGTAGCGGGCGCGGCAGGCGCGCACGATCTCGAGGCCGCGTTCGACCTCGCCCAGCTGCATGAGGTGGGAGGCGACCTGGTACTCGATGCCGGTCCAGACCTCGTCCGAGTATACAAACGGCAGGGAAAGCTGCCCGCCCTTGGGCCAGGTGCACAGGAGCAGCCCGCCCTCGGCGCCGCAGGCGTAGGCCGGCCGCTGGGGGTTGGCGTGGTCGGTCAGGTCGTGCTTGAGGTTGTAACGGTGCACCGCGCGGAGGTGGCTGCGGACTTTCTCCCGGTCCACAAACTCGCCCGCGCCGCACACCAGTCCCAGCCAGCAGCCCAGCACGCCGTCGGACAGGCAACCGGTGCCGTACTGGTATTTGGGGCCTTCTTTTTCGAGCAGTTCGCGCGCCTCGGGGGAGTAGTTGCCCACCATGCTCTGCACCTGGGTGGGGTCGGCGGCGCGCAGGTTCTTCCACTCGATTTTCTGGATGAAGTACTCGCCGTCCCACAGCTCGGTCTCCATCCGCCGCACCCCCTGGGCGAGCAACGCCTCGTAGCCGGAGACGTCCCCGCCCAGCGCCCGGCCCATGAGCACGGCGGCGCGCAGCGCGCCCAGGTAAAAGCTGGTGCACATGCCGTCCGGCCCCCAGAACTCGATGTCGTAGGTGTTGTGGTGCGGCTCGCGCAGCCAGCCCTGGCGGTCGGGGTCCCAGGTGGCGATGCAGTAATCCAGGCTTTGCCGCACGCGCGGCCAGAGCCGCCGCAGCCATTCGGTGTCCCCACTGATGCGCCAGTCGCGGTGGATTTTGAGGATGCCGCCCAACTGGCCGTCGGCCGCGGCGTGGAAGTCCGGCGCGACCTGCCGGATGGGCAGGGCGCTGCGGAAGGTCTGGTGGCCGCGGGCGTCCTGCGAGGGGCCGAACTCGGTCTCGCGCAGGGTGCGTTCCAGGGCCGGGAACAGGTGCGGGATGGCCTGGGCGTAGTTCCAGACGTGGGTGCAGGTGCCGTGGCAGCAGCCGGAGTTGTCACTGCAGCCCTCCCAGGCCCAGAGCCGGCCGTCAGCCTGGCGCAGCACGGTGGGCGATTTGAGGATGGTCAGGTTGGCCGCCACGGCCTCGACCACCTCCGCCGGCAGTGTGGTGTCGTGGAAGCAGTCGCTGAAGCGCTGCGTGGCGGCCCGCAGCCGCGCGTAGTTGTCCCGCCAGTAGGCCGCCACGGCCTCGACGTTCGGAAACCGCCCCGCGTACCAGGGCTTGTAAGTGCCCTCGACCGGCGGCGCGTCCTTCGCGTCCTTGCCGATGCGCAGGTTGGTCGTGCCCACGTACCAGCACAGCCGCAGCACCACCGTCCGGCTCTGCCCCGGCGCCAGGCGGAACGGCACAAACAGCGTCGCCCCCGGCGCGGGGGCCCCTTCGCTGACCGGCGGCCGCGCGAAGCACCGACCGGCGGCGATGTCCCGCCAGGCCATCGTCAAGCCATCCCACCAGCCGCCGCGGAACCAGGCGTGGTTGACCTGCACCGCCGGATCGTCCACCGCCGCGAGGAAGGCGCCCTCCTCCCAGGCGCGATCTTTGGCGGCGGCGCCCCAGAGGTGGAAGCCGCCCGGAGCCGGCTTGATGCCCTGCGGATTGTTGCCCACGGCCATGAAGTTGCGGGCCGACCAGGAAAACACCGCCTCGAGCTCCTGCCTGGTGCGGTTGGTGAACCGGTACTCGAGCGCGCAGACCGGCAGGCTGGCGTGGTCGGCGTCCCCCGGCTCGAAGGGGCTCCAGCCGGTGAGCTCGACCGCCAGCGGCACGTCACGGTCCTCGAGCGTGACCGTGCCGAAGGGGAACCGCGCCCGAAACCGCGCGGTGCGGAACCGGGGCAGCCCGAAGGCCGTGCCGGCCGCGCCGTTGCCCGAGCCGGGCTGGCCGAACTTCTTCCAATCCGGCACCGGCCCTTCGAGCACGCGCGCCACGTTGGCCCCGGCCTCGCGGCCCTTCACACAGACCGCGGCGAAGGTCACCGGCTCGTTGAACACCTGCGGCTGGTGGCGCAGGGAGAAGTGTGAGAGCGCGCCGGTGCCCTCCAGGCAGATCATCCCCGCCCCCATGCCGCCCATCGGGAAGGCCACGCGGTTGAGCCGGGCGCCACTGTACTCGCCGGTGTAACGGCCCCGCGCGCGGCTCCGGGCCGGCGCCCGGCCCGGGGCGTCGGCCGCGCGGACGGCCGGGGGGCCACCCAGCGCGGCGGCGCCGGCGGCGGTGAGCTTGAGAAAATCGCGTCGCGGCAGGACGGTCGAGGGCGGGAGTTCAGGGTTCATGGGCGGGGTGGGGGAGATGAAGAGCAAGAGCAAGGGCAAGGTTCAGGACTCAAGGGGTCAGCGGTTCGAACACCACGTCCACCAGCAGGTCGGCGGCGAGGCGCTCCAGCTCGGCGCGCAGGGCGGGCACGTCACAGCCCGCCGGCAACAGCAACCGGGCGCGTGCCTTGAAGAGGGTTTCCCCGGACATCGGCGCGCTGACGCACTCGGTGACCAGTTCCTCAACGTTCACGCCCCGGGCGGCCAGGGCGGCGGCGATGTGCCGCACGATGCCGGGGCGGTCCTGGCCGACCAGCTCGAGTTGGGCAGCCCCGGCTCCGGGGGGCGGCGGCGGCGGGCCGGGGTCGGAGAACACCTCGACGGTGAGCCCCTCGGCGACCAGGGCCTGAAGGGCGGCGGTGAGGGCGGCGCGGTGTTCGGTCGAGCTGAGGATGCGCACGATGCCGGCAAACTGGCCGCCCAGTCGGCAGAGGCGGGACTCGAGCCAGTTGCCCCCGTGATCGGCCACGACGGCGGCGACCCGCTCGACCAGCCCCGGACGGTCCGCACCCACCAGCGTGAGCACCAGGGGAAGTTGCATGGGTGTGTTGGTAGGCGGGCGCCGCGCCGCTGGCAAGCGGTTTGGCGGGCCGTGCCGGACCAGCCGCCGGGGAAAAGTTTCGGGCGAGCGCCTCAGCCGCGGGCGGGGGGCCGCAAGCGCGCCGCCAGCGCCTCGAAGTCGTACACGCAGCCTCCCCAGGTGCCGCCGCCCACCGCCTGCAACAGCGCCCAGAGGCGCGTGTCCTGGGGCAGGTGCTCGGCGGGGGCGAGGTCCGGGTGCGGCGGGCGGGCCTCGAGTTCGGCCGCGGCCTGGTCGGGGTTGAGGCGGCGGCCGGGGGTGCCGACGAAGTCCACGCGCCCTTCCAGGCGGCGGGTGTCCACTTCCACGCGGACCAGGTCGCCATCGCGGAGACGGCCGATCGGCCCGCCGGCCAGGGCCTCGGGGCCGATGTGGCCGATGCAGGCGCCGGTCGAGACGCCCGAGAAGCGGCCGTCGGTCAGCAGGGTCACGTGCCGTCCCCAGGGGAGGTGTTTGAGGGCAATGGTGATCTGGGCGGTCTCCTCCATGCCGGTGCCCAGCGGCCCGGCGCCGATCAGGGCCACGATGTCGCCCGCGACGAGGCGACCATCCTTGAGGGCGCGCATGACGGCGCGTTCGGAGGTGAAGACCTTGACCGGGGCTTCGTGGCGGAAGACGCCGTCGGCGTCGAGCACCGCGGGGTCCAGGGCGGTGCTTTTGATGACCGCGCCCTCGGGGGCGAGGTTGCCCCGGGGGAAGGTGACCGTGCTGGTCAGGCCCCGGTCCCGCGCGCGGGCCGGCGGCAGGATGACGTCGTCGGGGTCCACGCCATCCAGGTCCCGGAGCAGGGCGCGGAAGCGGGCCCGTCGCGGGCTGGTGCTCCAGGCGTCCAACACGTGGTCCCAGGGGACACCCGCGCTGGTAAGGGCCGAGGTCTCCAGGACGCCCAGCGCGCGCAAATGGAGCATGACCTCGGGCACGCCGCCGGCCAGGAACACGCGCACGGTGGGGTGGCCCACCGGGCCGTTGGGCAGGACGTCCACCAGGCGGGGCACGCGGCGGTTGAGGCGGGTCCAGTCCGCGACGGTCGGCCGCGGCAGGCCGGCGGCGTGGGCGATGGCGGGCAGGTGCAGAAGCAGGTTGGTCGAGCCGCCAAAGGCGGCGTGGACGGCCATGGCGTTGTGGAGGCTGGCGGGGGTCAGGAGGTCCGCGCTGGTCCGGCCCTGGGCCTCGAGGGCCAGCAACGCCCGCGCGGAGCGCACGGCGATCTCGGTCCACACCGGTTGTCCTGAGGGTACCAGGGCGCTGTGGGGCAGGGCCAGACCCAAGGCCTCGGCCACCACCTGGGCGGTGGCCGCCGTGCCCAGAAACTGGCAGCCGCCTCCCGGTGTGGCGCAGGCGCGGCAGCCCAGTTCGGCGGCTTGCTCGAGGCTGAGCAGGCCGTGCGCGAAACGCGCCCCCAGGGTCTGCACCTTGCCGGCGTCCTCGCCCTGCTCGGGCGGCAGGGTCACGCCGCCCGGCACCAGCACCGAGGGCAGGTCGCGCGCGCCGGCCAGGGCCATCATCATGGCCGGCAGGCCCTTGTCGCAGGTGGCCACGCCGAGCACGCCGGCCCGGGTGGGCAGGGAACGGGTCAGGCGGCGGAAGACAATCGCCGCGTCGTTCCGGTAGGGCAGGCTGTCATACATGCCGCGGGTGCCCTGGGTGCGGCCATCACAGGGGTCCGAGACATAACCGGCAAAGGGGATGCCCCCCAGGCGGCGCACCTCCCGGGCGGCGGCCTCGACCAGCAAGCTGATTTCCCAGTGGCCGGTGTGGTAACCTAGGGCGATGGGCCGGCCGTCGGGCTCGCGCAGCCCCCCCTGGGTCGAGAGGATCAGGAAAGGTTTGCGGCCCACCTCCGCGGGGTCCCACCCCATGCCTGCGTTTTGAGTCAGGCCGAACAGGTCGCCGCTGGGCCGCTCGCGGAGCATTTCCGGGGTCAGGGGCAGCCGGCCGGCGGGACCCGGGGCGCGGGTGCGGACGTTGTAGAGGTCCGGCAGGGCGGGCTCGAAGTACCACGCGGAGTTCATGGGCGGAGACGTTGCCATCCGGGCCGGGTGGACTCACGCGCAAAACCGGCGGCCGTCCGGCGTGGCAGGTTCAGGGAACGATTTGGCCGCGGGCGGTGAGGCGCAGGTCCCGTGTGCCGGCCGGCACCGGCGTTTCGGTCATGGCCCCCCCCGGCCAACGCACCTGGACCAACTCCACTTCCGCGGCGGCTGCCAACACGCAGACCGCGCTGTTTTGCGAGCCATAACCGGCACCAGCCAGGAGCGGCCACGCCGGGCCCCATCGCCCCTTGGTGCCCACCCGCACCACTGCGCCGATGCCGTCGGGGTTGCCGGCGGGCCCGAGCAACCGCACCCGCAGCCCCGGCGGTGCCGCGCGGTTCTGGAAATAGCCGACCGGACCGGCGTTGCGGGCCAGCACCAGGTCAGACCGCCCGTCCTCGTCGGCATCGCCCACGGCCAGGCTGCGCTGTTCCCCGTACAGGATCAGGCCGGAAGCGGTTCCGGCCAGCGCGGTGAAGCCGCCCCGGCCATCGCCGCGCAGGATCAGCCCGCGCCCGGCCTCGATCGGGTCCATGTCCGGCCGGGTGGCCAGGAGGTTTTGCGCCAGGGCAAGGTCGGCTTGGCCATCGCCGTCCAGGTCGGCCACGCCCAGACCAAACACCGGTGCCCATTGCGCCGCCGGCGGGAGCGGCCGCGGCTCGAAGCGGTCGCCGCGGTTGAGCCAGACCGTGCTGGCCAGCGTGCTGGCGCGCCATTCCTGTGCCGGCCGGGCTTCCGATCCCAGCATCTGCTCGACCGTGGCCCGGGCATAGGCCTTGCGCGAGGCGAACCGCCCCTTGAGGAACGGGAGGGCGGCCGCGACGAAGTCGAACTCCCGCCGGGGCGCGATACCCAGCCCCGGCACGCTGTAGGCCTCGATCAGGTCCACCACGCCGTTGGCGTCAAAATCGCCGTAATACAGGCGCGCCGGTTCGGCGGGGGTGGCCTGCCAGGGGCTGTTGAGTCCCCAGTTGCCGGCGGCCAGGTCCAGGCGGCCGTCGCCGTCAAAGTCGCCGGAAATGATGCCGCTCCACAAGCCGGTCGCCTCCGCCAGGCCCCACGCGGCGGTGACCTCGCGCAGACGGCCCCGCTCGTTGAGGAAAAGCCGGATGGGCCCCCATTCGCAGGCGAGGGCCAGGTCGGGCCAGCCGTCGCCGTTGACGTCGGTCCAGCACGCCCCGGCGACCAGACCAAGCTGCTGGAAGGGCCGCGCCGCCCCCGGGTCCGGAGCCAGCTCGCCCTCCGTTTGCCGAAGCAGCAGCGAGTCGGCGGCTTCAGGGTAACGGCCCGGCACGTGGCGTCCGCCCACGAAAACGTCCAGGTCGCCGTCACCATCGTAATCGGCCACCGCCACCGGCCCGGCGGCGGCGGAGCCACGCCAGAGGCGGGGCGTGGACCAGCGGCCGTCGCCCCAGGCCAGGGCAGCCAGGAGCGGGGCGTTGGTGGCCGGCGCGGTCACGCTGGCCAGGCCCAGCAGTACGAAGCGCCGGCCCGCCTGGTCCACCCAGCCGGCCACCGCGGTGACATCGCCCGGCAACGGCGGCGCCTCGCCGGGCAAGGGCAGAAACCGGTTCGCGGCGGGGTCGAGGCGGAAGGCTTGCAGCGGCCGGCCGGCATCCGTGCCCAGGATCAATTCCTCGCGCCCGTCGCCCTCGAGGTCCACCCAGCCCACGCCGGGGCCGTGCCGGCTGAGCTGGTAGGGCAGCAACGGCTGGAGCGCGAAATCCTCAACGGCGGTTTCCTCGTGCGCGGCGGGCAGGCGGTGACTGACGTCTGCCAGCCAGGGCGCGGGCGCGGGCGCCGGCGGTGCAGGGGCATCTGCCGGAGCGGGCGGGTCAGCCGGTTCTTCGATGAGGTAGAGGCTGTTGGGCCGGGCGTCCGTCACCAGCGACCGTTTGCCGCTGCGCCAGCGGACCTCGACGGTCAGGCGGCTGGCCTCGCCCGTCGCGAACACGAGCTGGGCCTGATCGCTGCCCATGTAGCGGCCGCCGGCCAGCATCTCCTGCTCCTGCGGCGCCGGCCCGCCGGTGAGGCGGACGCGGGCCCCGATGCCGAAGGTGTTGGGCGGGCAGCCACGCAGGCGCACGGCCAGGCGCGGAGCCGGGCAGTCGTTGCGCAAGATCAGGGCTTCGTCGGCGAAGCAGTTGATGACCACGTCCAGGTCGCCGTCGCCGTCCAGGTCGCCCGCGGCCATGCCGTTGGAGACGCGGCGCGAATTGAAACCCCAGTCGCGGCCGCGCTCGCGGAAGGTGAGGTTGCGCTGGTTGTGAAAGGCGAGGTTGGCGGTGTCCAGCCGCTCGTACAGGAGCAGGGTCTTGCGGGATTCGACCACGCTCAGCGGGCCCATCTGGCGGATGCGCTCCTGGGTGTCGAGGTCGTCCATGTTGTGGCTGACACCGTTGCTGATGAGCAGGTCTTCCCAGCCGTCGAGGTCCACATCCAGGTTCAGGCAACTCCAGGCCCATTCCGAGCCGGCGGCCTCGGCGTACCAGGCCAGCTCCTCGTAGGTGCCGTCGCCGCGGGCGTGCAGCAGGACGTTGCGGCGGGTCTGGTACCGCGAGGTCACGTCGCCGGGCCGCCGCGGCTGTTCATGCATGGTGCCGCGCTGGGTCAGCGCGTAGACATGCTGGCGGCTGAGCATGTCGGTCACAAACAGGTCATCCCGGCCGTCGCGGTCCAGGTCCGCCGCGACCACGGACATCGAGAAATAGGGCGTCAGCCGGATGGCCGGGGCCGGCAGGGCCCGGAACTGGCCCCGGCCGTCATTGAGCCAGAACCGGTCGGGGGTCGAGGCATCGCCGCAGGTGTAGAGGTCCGGCGCGCCATCGCCGTTCAGGTCGCGCCACAGCACGGCGAGGGTCTGGTCCCACGGCGCCTCGGTCAGCGGGCGGCCTTCTTCGTCCCGGAAGGTTCCGCCGGTCCAGGAGACCGCGGTGAACCGACCCGAGCCGTCGTTGAGGTAAAGCACGTCCGGCTCGCCCAGCTCGAAGACACGGTCGCCGATGAAGCGAATGCGACGGGCATGGCGCCCGGTGGCGACCGGCCGGCCGTTGACCATGCGGAAGCTGATCTGACCGCCGCTGCGGAGGATCGAGTTGAGGCCGTAATTGGCCACGTACAGGTCCAGGTCGCCGTCGCCGTCGGCATCCGCCAGGGCCAGCGACGTGCTGCCCCACTCGGAAAGCAGGCCGGCGGTGGCGGTGGCGTTGGTGAAGGTGCTGCGGCCGGTCTGAACCAGCAGGGCATTGGGACCGCCCATCGAGTTGACCAGCAGGTCGGGGTGGCCGTCGCCGTTGACGTCCGCGAAGGTGGCACCTGTCGAGGTCTGGCCCGCACACGCGGTGCCCGTGGCGGCGGTGACGTCCTGGAAGCGGAAATCGCCGAGGTTGCGGAACAGGGCGCTGGGCCGCTCCAGGCCGCAGAGGTACACGTCACACAGGCCGTCACCGTCGAAGTCCTCCACCGCCACGCCCGAACCGTTGAGCAGATTGAGGTTTTCCAGGTAGCGGCTTTGGGCCAGGTGATTGGTGAAGGCCACGCCGGTGTGGGCCGCGGGCAGGGCCGTGAATCCGACCCGGCCGGTGGCGGGCACCGATAACGGCAGCCGCCGCCAGCCCGGCCCCTGCTCCCACATCGGCGGGGCGGAGCCGGCGTCGCGGTCGGCGGCGGCGGCGCGGAGCAGCGCGCCACAGGCCGCAAGCAGCCACAGGGGACGCATCACAGCCCCGAGCCTAGCCGCCGCCGGCGAAATGTCAGGTCCGGGCGATTTCTGTCGCCGCCGCCGGCGGTAGCGGGCGTGACCTGGTACTCTGCGCCGGCCTGGTTGCGGGCCGGGCTGCGCGCGGGCCGGAGCACCTACCGTCGCAGGCGGAAGAAGCGGCTCTGGCCGGAGAGCGGCACGGTGACCGAATTGCCCGACACGCCTTCGACCGGCGTCCACGTGGCGGGCGCGAGGGTAGGGGAGGCTTCCAAGGTGAAGCCGGTGGCCTCTGCCGGCCAGGAGAGGGTCACGGTGTCGCCGGTGCGGGTAATGCGGAGGGTCGGCGGCGGGGGCGGCGGGGTTTCCGAGAGTTCGTACAGACCGAAGTTGTCCAGGCCGAAGTACCAGCTATCCGAGCCGGAGTGGGCGAAGCGGAACCGCACCGCGGACTGGTTGTCCGCCTGCGGCAGGCGGAACAGCTCGATGCGCTTGGACTCGACGGGGTCGTCGTTGACCCGGGCCTGAATGTACGGCGCCAGCTCCGGGCCGAGGGCCGCGCCGAGGAACGTGCCGTAAGTGCCGCCCTTTTCCTCGAAGGTGTCGGGGTCGGTGTACCGGGCCACGTCCCCATGCTCAGCGGTGAAGGTGGCCACGGCGTCCACGGTGACCTCGCCGGTGACGTCGTTGGTGACGCGGACGATGTCCGGGGCGTCGAGAAAGTAGGCCAGGGGCAGCCAGGTCTGGCCGCGGTCCACCGAGTACTCGATGGCGGCGAGGCTGTCCTGGTTTTGCTCCCAGAGGCTGTGGAAGGCCAGGTGGACGTTGGTCCGGCCGGTGAGGTTGAAGTCGGGGCTGAAAAGGTACAGGACCTGGCTGCGGCCGTTGCGGTAGCCGGAGTTGCCGAAGACGAAGCGGCCACTGGCCAGGGGCTGGTCATAGACGCGGCCGTTGACGACGTTGAAGGGGTTGACCGAGAGCACGCGGCGATAGTCGGTCTCCCAGTCGTCCGGGTTGTCGGGGTTGCTGTAGGTGACGAAGGAGCCGGTGAACCGGTCGGCGGCGACCACCACCCACTGGGCGTAGCTGGCCGAGTCGAGGTTGCCCAGGTCCTCCTCCGGATTGAGCACCTCGGTGTAGCTGACGCTGCGCCAGCCGGCCGGCAACTGGCCCTCCGGGGTCGAGTCGAAGTTCTCAAAATAAAGCGGCGCGGGCAGGACCAGGTCGCGGTAGAGGCCCACCACGAAGGTCACCGTGTGGGTGAAGGGATGGGGCGGGGTGGCGTTGTCGGTGAAGGCCAGCTCGAAGACATTGGTCGAGCCGGGGGGATACAACGTGGTGGGGGGGTAGCTAATGGTCACCAGGTCTGCCTGGGTTTCGAGCTGGTGCGGCACCAGCACGCCGTTGAATCGCACCTGGACCGAGCCGGGCACCACCTGGGTGGCGCCGTTGCGGAGGGTGGCGCGGAAGGAGGCGTTGGGCGGTTGATTGACCGCGTCCGGCGCCGGCTGGAGGGCGATGAGGCGGGGCTGGGAAGGCGCGGGGACAACCACGGTGAAGGAGGCGGAGGAGAGCACGTTGTAGCCGTCGTTTTCGAGGAAGAACACCACGTAGCTCCCCGTGTTGGTCAAACCGCTGGCGAAGGTCACCGTGCCGTCGGTCTGGCCGGTGGTGCCGGTCTGGGTGCCGTCCACGTAACGCCACAAGGTGGCATTGGGACCGCCGCCGGGGGTCTCCCCTTCCTTGTAGATGCCGATCCAGTCTTTCGGGTTGGCCGGGCCGTTGAAGAACTGCACCTGGATGGCCTCGCCCGCTTCGTAGATGCGCTGGCCGGTGCGCACCAGCGGCCAGCCGGGGTCAATGACCGTGAAGGTGGTGCTGGCCAGTTGGGTGTAGCCGTCGTTGAGCAGGAGGTAGGCGGTCCAGGTACCGGCCAGGTTCAGGCCGCCGGCGAAGGTCACCGTACCCTCGCGCAGCGCCACGTTGCCCTGCTGGGTGTTGTCCACGTAAAACCAGCGGGTCGAGGCCACCGAACCGGGCTCGGTTCCTTCGGGATAGATGCCGATCCAGTCCAGCCGGTTGCCCGGGCCGTTGGCGAAGCGGAACACCAGGTCCTCGCCGGCGAAGTAAATGGCGTACTGCGAGACCAGCGAGGGATTGGCCTGCGCGCGGGCGGCCGCCGCGCCAGCCAGGGTCAGCAACGCCAGGCCGAGAGTGACGGTTCGGTGTGCCCGGGCGGCAAACGGGATTCGGGGAGGGAGGTTTTTCATGGATGACTTTGAGGGGGATGCGGATTTGTCGGTGAGGAATTTCAAGGGGTCTAAACCATCGCGCCGGTCGGGTCAAGGCATGCAGATCACCGCCGGCTGGCCGTTGGGGCCGGCGGTCAGCCACTCGCTCACGATCCGCTCCGCTTCCGGGCTGGTCAGCGGGTACCAGCGGCTGTCCTGGAAGCGGCGCACGAAGCGATGGGCCTGGGCCTGCTCGCGTCCCATCAAGGGCGAGGTGCCGGTGGCTTGAGCGGCCTCCATCTGGCGCTTCAACTCCGGCGAGTACCGTTCGAGGTAGGCGATGGTGCGCGCCCGCCGGTCACGGGGGTTGCCGTTGGTCGAGATCACCACCGCCCGCACAGCGTCGGCCTCGTCATCGTTCAACCCCCGGATGGGGGGAATGGCCGTCCGGGGCGCCGTGAACAAGCGGCCTTCGCTCAGGTCGTAGAAGTACGCCCGGTCGGACCCCCCGCCGCGGCCGCGCCAGAAGCTGAGCAGCAGTCCGGCCGCCACCGCCAGCACGCCGAGGGCGGCGAGCAGCTTCGCACCTTGCCGGGGGGTGCTCACGGTCGGTCAATGCGGGTCGGCCTTGACCGACCACCAGCAGGCCTCCGTGTTGCAGGGGATGCGGGCGGCATCGAGCAGCCGGCTGCTGCCGTCGGCAAAGGCGTGGTTGGATTTCCGGTGGTGGCGGATCGCGCCCTTGTCACCCTGGACCACGCGGTTGAAGCCCGGACTGTTGGCGTTGCCCACTTCCTTCCAAATCCACCACCGGTCCTGTGGCCAGACGCCGAAGACGTCGCTGTGCCCGTCGCCCAAGAGAATCAACTGGGTGGGCCGCTCGACCGAACTGGCGCGGCTGAGGTTGTTCTCGTAACCGGCCGGCCGGCCGAACGGCGGCGGGGCCCCGCCGAACTGCCAGTGGACGTTGACTGCGCCGATGCCACTGGGGATGTCAATTTCGCCGCTGGTGAACTGGCCCACCACCCACGGGCTGGGCGGGCGGTTCCGGCCGGGGCGGGCCGAGGCGTAGGACTCCTCGCGCTCGGCCGGGCAGTCATACACCTTGGCCGCGCGGCCCACGTAATTGAACAGGTACGGCCGCCAACTGGACTCGAAGCCGGGGAAACGGTCCTGCATGGGCGGGTACCAATCCTGATTGTCCTGGGTGTAGAGAACCACGGCCAGCGTGAGCTGGCGCAGGTTGCCCAGGCAGGCGATCTGGGTCGCCTTGCCCTTGGCCAGGCTGAGGGCCGGCAACAACAGCGACGCCAGCAGGGCAATGATCGCGATGACCACCAGCAGCTCGATGAGCGTGAAGCCTCCGCGGCCGCCACCGCTCCGGAGCGGGCACGCCGGCCGGCGCAGGCGGCGAAGGAGGTGGACTGACCTCATGCGCCTTTCTCTACGCTCCAGCAACAACGCGGACAAGCCCCTTCTCGCCGAGGGGCTTACTTGTTGCCCGGCGGTCACCGCGCCGTTACCTGCAGCCGTCGTTGCAGCGACCTGCCTGGAGCGTGTCGCCGGTCCGCATGGCCATCTGCACTGAGGCGGGGTGGCATCGGCGGCTGCCGGGGGATGTCTTGGAACTTGCCGCCGCGGGCGGTTGGGCGTTAGCTCGCGCGCATGAGAACTCCCCTGCCTGCCGCCCTGGGATGGATTGTCGGGCTGACTGCGTCGGTGGCGGCCGCCCCCTTGACGCTCTGGGGTCCCGACACCCCGCCGGTGGTCATCCTGACCCAGCCGGAGGCCACCGCCGCGGAGGTGAACGCCGCCCGCGAACTGGCCGAGACGCTGGGGCAAATCGCCGGCCGGGCCGTCCCCGTGGAGCCCGCGGGTGAGACGGTGCCCGCGCGCGCCATCGTGGTGGGACCCGGGGCGGTGGCGAAGCGGCTTTTCCCGGAGGTGCCGTGGGGGGAGCTGGGGCCGGAGGAGTTGGTGATCCAAACCCGCGGCGACCGCCTGTTGCTGGCCGGGGGGCGGCCGCGGGGGACGTTGTACGCGGTGAGCCAGTTTCTCCAGCGCCAGTGCGGGGTGCGGTGGTGGACCCCCTGGGCAGAGCAGGTGCCGCGGTACACGGAGCTGACTGTCGGGGAGCTGGACGTGCGTTACAGGCCGGTTTTCGAGTCGCGCGATCCGTTCTGGTACCCGGCCTTCGACGCCCGCTGGGCGGTGCGCAACTTCTCGAACAGCCAGTCGGCCAACATCCCTGACGAGTGGGGCGGCTGCATTCGGTACAAGGGCTTTGTCCACACGTTTTACCCCCTGGTGCCGCCGGCCGAGCACTTCGCCAGTCACCCGGAATGGTTCAGCGAGATCAAGGGCCGGCGCACCCATGAGCGCGCCCAGCTTTGCCTCACCCAGCCGGGCTTGCGGGACCACGTGGTCGAACGGGTCAAACAATGGCTGCGCGAGTCGCCCGAGGCCCGGATCGTCTCGGTCTCGCAGAACGACTGGTACGGCTATTGCGAGTGCGCCCGGTGTCGGGCACTGGACGAGGCCGAGGGCAGCCACGCCGGCACGATGCTCGACTTCGTCAACTACATTGCCGAAAAGATCGAGCCGGAATTCCCCCACGTGGCGGTGGACACCCTCGCCTACCAGTACACCCGCCAACCACCGCGGACGCTCCGGCCGCGGCCCAACGTCATCGTCCGGCTCTGCTCGATCGAGTGCAACTTCCGCGAGCCGCTCGAGGCGCCCGCCAATGCCAAGTTCGCCGAGGACATCCGCGGCTGGGCCAGGATTTGCGACCGGCTCTACCTCTGGGACTACACGACCGACTTCGCGCACTACCTGCAGCCGCACCCCAACTGGTACGTGCTGGGGCCGAACGTGCGCTTCTTTGCCACGCACCACGTCAAGGGCCTCTTCGAGCAGGGGGCGTATCAAAGCCACGGCTCCGAGTTCGGGGAACTGCGCGCCTGGGTGCTGGCGCAGTTGCTCTGGGACCCGCGCCAGGACGACCGCGCCCTGATCCGGGAATTCCTCGCCGGCTACTACGGCGCGGCGGCCCCCGCCATCCAGCGCTATCTCGACCTCATGCACGCGGCGTCGGCGGGCTGGAACCTGACCTGTTTTTCGCGCACCGACACGCCCTTCCACAACTTCGCCCCGCTCAGCGCGGCCGAGCAGCTCTGGCGCGAGGCGGAGGCCGCCGTGGCCGGCGACGCCGAGTTGCTGGCGCGCACGCAGCGGGGGCGTCTGTGGCTGGGCTACGTCTGGCTTTCGCTCTGGGACAAGCTGCGCCAGGAGTGCACCCGGGCCGGGGCGCCCTGGCCGGTGGCGGAAGCGAAAGCAGACTTCGCCCAGTGGTGGTTGAAACTGGCCCAGGGCGACCCGGCGCGGCCGTGGACCCAGGTCAGGCTGGTCAACGAGTCGGGCCTGACCCCGGAAAAGTTCGTCGAGCGGGTCACCCGGTCCACGCCATGAGCGGCCTCCGCACCTACTCCCTTGCCGGCCTGGTGTGGTGCGCGGCCGCGGGTCTTGGGTCGTCCCGGGCGAGCGAGCCCGCGCCCGCGCCCCGCCCCTTGCCCAAGGTCCGCGTCAGCCCGGACGGGCGCGGCTTTGTCACGGCGGAAGGTCGGCCGTTTGTGCCGTTTGGGGTGAACTATTTTCGTCCCGGCACCGGCTGGGCGCCGCAGGTCTGGAAGCAGTTCGATGCCGCGGCGACGCGCCGGGATTTCGCCCGGCTGCGCGCGCTGGGGGCCAACTGCGTGCGCGTGTTTCTCACCTACGGCTCGTTTTACCCGGAGCCGGGCCGACTGGACGCCGAAGGGCTGGCCAGGTTCGACCAGTTCCTGGCCCTGGCCGAGGAGGCGGGGCTTTACGTGCATCCCACCGGGCCGGACCACTGGGAAGGCCTGCCCGAATGGGCGCGCGGCGACCGGATTGCCGAGGAGCGGGTGCTGGCAGCGCTGGAGGACTTCTGGCGGCTCCTGGCGACGCGGTACCGCGGGCGGACGGTCCTGTTCGCCTACGACCTGCTCAACGAGCCGGAGGTCCGCTGGGACACCCCGGCGATGAAGGCCCGCTGGAACGCCTGGCTGCAGGGCCGGTACGGTGAGGCGGCGCGGGTGCGTGAAGCCTGGGGCACGGCCGAGCGGCCCGCTGCACTGGGCGACGTGCCGGTGCCGTCGCGGGAGGCGCCGCCCGGCCGCGAACTGCTCGATTTCCAGCATTGCCGCGAGGCGGTGGCGGTCGAATGGACCCGCCGGCAGGTGGCGGCGATCAAAGCGGCCGATCCGGAGGCGCTGGTGACGGTGGGGTTGATCCAGTGGTCGGTGCCGGTGGGGATTGCGGGGGCGTGGCATTACTCGGGGTTTCGGCCGGCTCGGGTCGCGCCGTTGCTGGATTTCCTGGAGGTGCATTATTACCCCCTGGCCGGCGGTTTTTACGAGTACCAGGATGCGGAGGCGGAGCGGCGCAACCTGGCCTATCTCGAGCTGGTGGTGCGGGAGGTGGCCCGGCCGGGCCGGCCGGTGGTGCTGGCCGAGTTCGGCTGGTACGGTGGCGGCAAGCCCACGTTCAACCAGGGGCGGCACCCCTTCGCGTCCGAGGAGCAGCAGGCCCGCTGGTGTCGGCTGGTCGTGGAACGGACCGCCGGGCGGGTCTGCGGGTGGTTGAATTGGGGCCTACACGATCATCCCGGTGCACGCGACGTGACCGAGTTCATCGGGCTGCTGACCGCCGAGGGTCGGGAAAAGGCCTGGGCGCGCGAGTTTCGTGCCCTGGCCGGACGCTTCGCGGGCGGTGTGCCCCCGGCCACCCTGGCCGCGGATGCGCCCGAGCCGGACTGGGACCGGTTGATCACCGATGCCACGGAGCGGGAGGCGTTCTTCCAGCAGGTCCTGGCGGCGTATCCCCCCGCACCAACCCCGCCGGCCACCGGGCCATGAGGCGGAGCTCCCGGTCGGGGCGCCGGCGAAAACCCCGCGATTGGCGGGCATTTTCCCCTTGCGTCGCGGCGGGGGCTTGTTAGAAGGGCCGCGTCGTCCGTCAGTTCAACCTCAACGCAACTCAAAAACGTATGGGCAAAGCCCTTTCCAAGTCACAAATCGCAACCGCGCTCGCCGAAAAGGTGGGCATCACCAAGAAGCAGGCCGTGCTCGCCCTGGAAACCCTGGCCGAGATGGCCTACAAGAACGCCAAGAACAGCTTCACCTTCCCCGGGGTGGGCAAGCTGGTGTTGGTGAACCGCAAGGCCCGGACGGGTCGCAACCCCCAGACCGGCGAGGCGATCAAGATTCCGGCCAAGAAGGGGGTGAAGTTCCGCGTGGCCAAGGCGGCCAAGGTGGCCATCCTGGGTGGCTGAACGGGTCTTTTTTCCACGAAGGCACTCCGGTTCGCGCCGGAGTGCCTTTTGTGTTGGGCATGAAGATCGCCGTGGTGGGGTGCGGGGCCGTGGGCAGTTACTACGGTGCCCGCTTGTGGCAGGCCGGCGCGGAGGTGCATTTCCTGCTCCGGTCGGACTTTGAGGTCGTCCGCCGACAGGGCGTGCATGTGCGCAGCGGCTCGGGGGACTTTCAGGTCCGGCCCCACGCCGCCCGGCAGCCGGAGCAGATCGGTCCGTGCGACGTCGTGCTGGTCGCCCTCAAGACGCCGGCCAACGACCAGTTGCCCCGCCTCCTCCCCCCCCTGGTGGGACCGGCGACGCGCGTAATCACCCTGCAAAACGGTCTGGGTAACGAAGAAACCCTGGCGGGGCTGGTCGGTCCGGAGCGGGTGGGGGGCGGGCTGTGTTTCGTATGCCTGCACCGGATCGCGCCGGGGGTCATTCATCACCTCGCCCACGGTCTGGTGGTCCTGGGCAACTATCGCCGGCCGGCGGACGACCTCTTGCGTCGGCTGGCCGGGGTATGGAACCAAACGGGCGTGCCGGCGCGGGTGACGGATGACCTCGAGCAGGCCCGCTGGGAAAAGCTGGTCTGGAACGTCCCCTTCAACGGCCTGGGCGTGGCCGGGGTGGTCGGCTACGAGGCTTACCTGAGCGGGGAGTTTCCGCCCGATGCCGCCCACCGGCCCACGCTGCCAACCGATGTCCTGCTGGCGGACACCCGCTGGCAGGGCCTGGTGCGGACCTTGATGAGCGAAGTCATCCGGGCCGCGCGCACGCAGGGCTTTCCTCTCAGCGACGCCCTGATCGAACACAACCTCGACCGCACCCGCTGCATGGGTGCTTACAAGGCCTCGACGTTACTGGATTTTGAACAGGGCCGGCCGTTGGAAGGGGAGAGCCTGTTCGAGGAGCCGCGTCGCCGTGCCCGGGCTTGCGGGGTGTCCACGCCGGAACTGGACCGGTTGTGCAAGGTGCTGCGGCAACTGACCCGGCTCCGGGAGGAAAGGGGGGAGCGGCGCGCGCCTTGAAGGAGGCGCGGCGGCTCAGGGCACCGGATTCTGGGGTGGCGGCAAAGGCGTACCCGGCCCGGGGGGCGGAGAGGGGTCTGGCGATGGCAGTTTGGAGGAGCGGTCCGGCGCCCTCCATGGAGGCGGGCTGCCCGGGGGGGCCTCTTCGCGTTCCGCCTCGGGCCCGCGGCGGCGGGGGCCGCCCTGGCCTTCGGGCCTGCGCCCGGGGGAGCGGTCCTCCCACGGCCGGGAGAAACGGCGTTTTTGCAGTTCGGCGGCCATGGCGCGTTGTTCGGGAGTGAGTTCGGCATCCACGGCCGCCTTCAGGCGTTCCATTTCGGCCTGAAAGCGGGGGGCCATCGGTTCCCACAACTCGCGGGTGCGCTGCTGGCTTTCCTTGATCAGCCGGTCAATCCGCTCGGCCTGCTCGGGCGACAGCCTGAGGGTGTCCTTCATGTGCCGCAGGAAATCCATGCGCTGGCCCACCCACGGCGGTCGCGGGCCCTCCGGCGGGCGGAAGGGCGGGGGCTTGGAGTAGTTTTGGTAGAGGCGGGTGGCCACACTGCCGGAGATGACCCCGGCGCCGAAGATCACCACCGCCGCGCCCACCACTTTCCAGGGGACTGCCATTATTCGCCCGGTTCGGTCAGCACGGCATAGACCGTGGTTTCCAGCCCTTCACCCAGCGTCAGGGTGGTCCCTTGAAGGGCGCCCGAGAACAGGGCCATCGCTACCAGGGCCGCCGTCAGGCCCAGGCAGGGGGCGGCCGCCCGCCAGAGCAGGCGGGACCAGGCCGCCCAGAGGTCCGTGGTGTCCTGAGCGAGCCGCGCAATCCGCGCCATGACGCGCTGCTCGAACGCGTACGGCACCGCGTCCGAGGGCCGGTCCAGCCGGGCCGCGGCGAGGAGTTTTTGCTGGAGTAGGGCGAGGTTCATTGCGCCGTGGGGGCAGACGGTGCGCCCGTTTGGACGGTTACAGGTACTGCTCCCGCTTCAATTTCTGGAGGCATTTTCGCATCTCGGCCCGGGCGCGAAAAGCCCGGACTTTGACCAGTGGCACTGACCAGCCGGTCAGGGCCGAGATTTCCTTGACCGACCGGTCCTCAATTTCGAGCAGGGTGATGATCAGGCGGGCCTTGGGCGAGAGCATTTCCATCAGCCGGCGCACCAGGGTCCGGGCGGCGGCGGCGTCCTCCGGCGCCCGGTCCGGCTCGGCCACGAAGCGCTCCAGCCAGTCCTGCTCGGGCACGGACAGGTCGCTGAAGTGGTGCTCCCGGTTGCGCTGGTGGACGCGGAGGAAGTCGTAACAGGTCCGCACCGCCAACCGCATCAACCAGTGCTCGAAGGGGGCCTCGCCGCGGTAGGTGTCCAGCTTCTGAAACGCCTTGATGAAGACCTCCTGGACAATGTCCTCGATCTCGCTTTCCCGCCGGGCATAGCGGCGGGCCGTGGCAAAAACGCGGGGCTGGTAGCGTCGCACCAGCTCCTCGAAGCTCGCCGTGTCACCCTGGCGCACGGCGGCCACAATGTCCTCGTCTTTGCGTTCCACGGGGCTGGCAGTCTGCCACTGCCCGAAGAGGGGCAAAAGGGGAAAGCCACCGCCGAAGCAGTGGCTTTCCGAGCGTAACCCCAAACCCAACCGAAACCATCCCCGGCGAGCCGTCCCGGCTTTCTCCGTTCCCGCTCGCCGGGTATCGAGGCAGACGCCCACCTCCTCCCAATGGTTACGCCTCGCCCCCACCCCCGCCATTGAACCGCCGGCCGCCCTGCGCCGGGGCCGGACCTGGCAACGGCCCCGGGCTTTCCAGGCTTTGCGGCCGGGGGTTCCTCGGGTATGTCTGCGGCGTGCTGGCCCGCGGGGCACTCGATTGGCTGGCTCAGACCTGGCCGTACCTGGTCAGCGCGCTGAGCGTGACCCTGTCCCTCCTGGCCTCGGGCCACGCCATCCTCTTCAAGCGCGACCCGCGCTCGGCGGTGCTGTGGACCGGCCTGACCTGGCTGCTGCCGCTGGTGGGGGCAGTACTGTACTTCGTGCTCGGGGTCAACCGCATCCGCCGCCGGGCGCTCCTGCTGCGCGGGGAAGAGCCCCGCCCCTCCGTGCCGCCGGCCGCAAGCGCGTGCGCGCCGGCCGATCTCGAACCGCAGCTTCCGGAACCGCAGCGGCCCCTGGCCCGGCTGGCGGCGCTCACGGACAAGGTGGTTGGCCGGCCCCTGCTGACCGGCAACCGGCTCGAGCCGCTGGTCAACGGCGATGCTGCCTACCCGGCCATGCTCGAGGCCATCGCCGCGGCCCGCCACTCGCTCGCGCTGTCCACCTACATTTTTGACCGCGACGCCGCCGGGCTGGCCTTCGCGCGCGCCCTGGGCGCGGCGGTACGGCGGGGTGTGGCGGTGCGGGTGCTCATTGACGCCACCGGGCTCCGGTACTCCTGGCCTTCGATCCTGAGGGAGTTGCGGCGGGAGGGCGTGCCGTACGCCCGGTTTCTGCCGGCGTTTCCGTTCGGCCGGCTGATGGCTCTCAACCTCCGCAACCACCGCAAGCTGCTGGTGGTGGATGGCCGGATCGGGTTCACCGGTGGCCTGAACATCCGTGTCGGCCACTGGCTGGAGAAGCGGCCCGCCCACCCCGTCCAGGACCTCCACTTTCGCGTCGAAGGGCCGGCGGTGGCGCAGTTGCAGGAGGTCTTCGCCGAGGACTGGCGTTTCACCACCGGAGAAGTGCTGGCGGGCGAGGCGTGGTTTCCGCCGCGGGAGTGCGCCGGGCCGGTGTTCGTGCGCGGCATCCCGGACGGGCCGGACGAGGATTTCGAGACGCTGCGCTGGACCCTGTTGGGGGCGCTGGCGGTGGCGCGGAACTCGGTGCGGGTGATGACGCCGTATTTCCTGCCGGACGCGGCCCTGATCTCGGCCCTGAACCTGGCGGCACTGCGGGGCGTGGCGGTGGACATTGTATTGCCCGGGAAAAACAACCTGCCGTTTGTGCACTGGGCCTCACAGGCGCACTGGTGGCAAGTGCTGGAGCGTGGCTGCCGGTTGTGGCTGAGCCCGCCGCCGTTTGACCATTCGAAGCTGTTCCTGGTGGATGACGGCTGGGCGCTGGTCGGCTCGACCAACTGGGACCCGCGCAGCCTCCGGCTGAACTTCGAGTTCAACCTCGAGGCCTACGACCCCACCCTGGCCGGCCGGCTGGCGGCGTGGTTTGACGCGCGTCGCCATCAGGCCCGCCCGGTCACCCTGGCCGAGGTGGACGCGCGCTCGACCGCGGTGCGCTTGCGCGACGGCCTGGCCCGCCTGCTCACGCCGTATTTATAGCTGGCGATGTCGGACCTCCGCCGGAGCCGCTTCCGGCACTGACACGCCTGGCTGGAATGCCGTAAGCGATGGGGGAGAACCATCGTGCGCGAGCCGGCAGGGACAGGACCATGACGTCCGCGCCTCGCCCTGCCCGAGCCGGAGATGTGCGGAGGGCAATGGAATAGTCGTCCCAGGTTGCAGGCGGACCGCATGGGCCTATGCTGGCCAAGGAATGACGCCGAAAGAGCCTCTGATGCCCGCCCCGCGGCCCGGGGTGGATTCCCACCCGCTCCATGCAGACAGGCGCTTCCACGGTTTGCGGCCGGCCTTCCCCTCATGAACGGCCCGCTGGCGTCGCTACCCCGCCAGTTCACGACCACACGGTGGAGCGTGGTGCTACGGGCGGGAGGTGCCGATTCCGAGGAGGCCCGCGCCGCGCTCGAGCAGCTTTGCCGTGACTACTGGTATCCGCTTTATGCGTACATCCGCCGGAAAGGCCACGGGCCGGAGGACGCCGCCGACCTGACCCAGGAGTTCTTCGCAAAACTGCTGGCCAACGATTTCGCGCAGGGATTGACGCCGGGGGGCGGCCGTTTCCGTTCGTTCCTGCTCACGGCGCTGAACCGGTTTCTCATCAACGCGTGGCAGAAGGGCCGCCGGCAGAAACGCGGCGGCGGAACGTTTATCGAGTCCCTGGAGGCGCGGATCGCCGAGCGCGGCGAGGCAGACTACGGCACCGAGACAGCCTCGGCCGACACCCCCGAGCGCTTGTTTCAGCGGGCCTGGGCGGAGACGCTGCTGGCGCGGACGCTCGAACGGCTGGCCGCCGAATGCCACGCGCGCGGCGACGGGCGCTTTGCCGTGCTGCGGTCGTTTCTGAGCGGGGAGGAAGACCCCCCGGCCCTGGCCGACGCCGCGGCCCGGTTGAAGCTGAGCCTGGCCGCGTTCAAATCCCTGTTGCACCGCTTCCGACAACGCTACCGCGAGCTGCTGGTCGAGGAAGTGGGGCAGACGGTGGGTTCGACCTCGGAGGTGGCTGAAGAACTGCGGGGGTTGCTGCAGGCCCTCCGGAGCGGTTAGCCGGCCGCACCCGGCCGCGGCCCCGCTTCCTCCGGCGCCAAATGCGGTGTTTCCCCAGATGACCGAAGAGCCCAAAAGCTGTCCGCGCTGCGGTGCCCCGCTCGGTCGGGAGGTGGGGGGGCACGGCGTTTGCACCGCCTGCCTGCTCGAAGACGCACTCCCGACGGCGGAGGGACTGGCCGGCTCGGCTGAATCCCCGGACCCCGACGCGGACGCGCCCGTGGTGCAACGGTTGGGGGATTACGAGTTGCTGGAGGAAATCGGCCGGGGCGGCATGGGGGTAATTTACAAGGCCCGGCAAGCGGGGCTGGACCGTGTGGTGGCGCTGAAGCTGCTCCTGGCCGGGGAATTCGCGGAGCCGCGGGTGCGGCGGCGCCTGGTGCGCGAGGCGCGCCTGGCCGCCCGGCTCAGTCATCCGGGCATCGTCACCATCCACGAGGTGGGCGAACAGGAGGGGCGGCCGTTCTTTGCGATGGAGTACGTGCCCGGGCCGAACCTCGCTCAGCGCTGCCGCGACGGCCTGTTGCCGGTGGCCACCGCCGTGCGCTACGTCGAGCAACTGGCCCGTGCCGTCCACTACGCCCACCAGCAGGGGGTCATCCACTGCGACCTCAAACCGGCCAATGTCCTGCTCACCCCCGAAGACCACCCCAAGCTGACCGACTTCGGCCTGACCCGCTCCCTGCTGGACCCGACAGGCACGCTGGAAAGCGCCGGCTCGCCCAACTTCATGGCGCCCGAACAGGCCGATGCCCGCCTGGGGCCTCCCGGCGTGGCGACGGATGTCTTCGGACTGGGGGCGGTCTTGTACTACCTGCTGACCGGCCAGCCCCCGGCGGTGGGGGCATCGCTGTCCGAAACCCTGCGCGCGGTGCTGGCCGACGCCCCGGTGCCCCCGCGGCACATACGACCGGCGCTGCCCGTGGATTTGGAGACGATCACCCTCCACTGTCTGGCGAAGGAGCCGGGCCGACGTTATGCCAGCGCCCTGGCCGTGGCCGAGGAACTGGCCCGCTGGCGTCAGCACCTGCCGATCGTGGCCCGACCCGCTTCCCGGCTGGAGTTGTTGCTGCGCCGGGCGCGGCGCAACCCCCTGTCTGCCGCCCTGGGCGCCGGCCTGGTGACGGCGGTGGTGCTCGGCATTCAGGGGGTGGCCTGGCAATGGCGGCGGGCGGAGGCCGAGAAGGTCCGGGCGACCCTGAGCACGCCCTGGGAAGGGCTCGCCCCGCCCTCGGAAGTCCAGGGCGCGGCCGTGGAAGTGGGCGATGTCAACGGTGACGGCCGGCCGGATTTGCTGGTGGCCACGGTGGAGGACGGCGGCCTGGCCGTGTATTTGAACCGCGGCCAGGGGACCTTTGCGGCGGCGCCCGGTTCTCCGTGGCTGGTGCCCCACCCCCGGCGGGGCCAGGACCTTGATGGGGCGCTGGCCGTGGGCGACTTCGACGGTGACGGCCATCTGGACGTGGCCCTGGCCGACCAGACCACCGACACGATCCGTGTGCTTCGCGGGGATGGGCAGGGCCGGTTCGGGTCCGTGGGAGAGGCCGTGGCCGTCGGGCGGGAACCGCGGGGCCTCCGGGCCGGCAGGGTGAATGCCGACCCGTATCCGGACCTGGTCGTGGCGAATTGGGGAGGCAACACCCTCACCCTTTTGCTGGGCGACGGCACGGGGCGGTTCCACGAGGCCGCGGCATCCCCTTTGGCGACCGATGCCGCCCCTTGGGGACTGGCTCTGGCCGATTTCAATGCGGACCGCCTGGACGATCTGGCGGTCGCGCACTCCGGGGCCAGCACCGTGGCCGTGTGGTTGAACAACGGGGCGGGGAAGTTCACCCCGGCCCCGGCCTCTCCCTGGCGGGTGGGCAAGGATTCTGCCTCCCCGGGGGAATCCTGCCCGTTTGACCTCACCACCGCCGACCTCAACCGGGACGATCTCCCTGACCTGATCAGCGCGGACACGCGGACCCATTCGGTGACGGTCCTGCTGGGCGACGGGCGCGGCGGGTTTCGACGCACTCCCCAATCCCTGGCGATGGTGGGCAGTGCCTTTCCTCGCCGGGTCCTGGCGGGCGATGTGACGGGGGACGGCCTGCTCGACCTGGTGACCGCCAATGAATCCGGCAACCTCAGTGTGCTCCGCGGCGATGGCCGGGGCGGCCTGGTGCCGCTGCCCAATTCGCCGCTCTTCGAACCGGGGCCGGTGCACGGCCTGGCCGTGGCCGACCTGGATGGGGATGGCCGGCTGGATGTGGTGGCCGGCAGTCCGTTCTTCGGCGTGACCCTCACCCGGAATGCCGTGCTCACCCGCCGCGCACGCTGAGGCCACGGTCGGCGCTGGACGGGGCGCCCGCAGCAGCCCCGGCTGGCGCGGTGGGGCGGTTTCCTCGCCGCCACACCTCTGCACCCTTCCCCCGCCGCGAATCCTTTCTTCCGATCTGCGGTGTACCCGCGATGTATGCAACTGCGTTGCGGACTGGCAAGGCCGGCGTTGAAGGACGCCAAGTGGGTGCCTCAGGTGCTCTCAGCCCTTGGATTGCTCTGTGGAGTGGCCGCCGCTGCGGCGGCTGGAAGTCCGTTCCGGTATTCCCGGGAGGGCGGGGAGATCACCATCTGGAGCTACGAGGGCAACGAGCGCGTCGTCCGGGTGCCCGAGACCATCGAAGGGTTGCCCGTCACCCGCCTGGATGCCTGGACCTTCCTGGTCTGGAGCGGCGCGTCCGTCCTCGAACTCCACCTGCCGGCCACGCTGGCTACCCTGGGGGAAACCCCGCTGATTGGGATGGACGCGCTGCAGTCCATTTTCGTGTCCCCGGACAATCCCCACTTCCACAGCCGGGAGGGTGTTTTGTTCAACCGGGACCAGACGACCTTGGTGAAATACCCCCCGGGCCGGGCGGGGCCATACGTGGTCCCGGACGGCGTGAGCGCCATCGGCGACCACGCCTTCGCCTACGCCGGCGGGCTGGGGGAGGTCGTGATTCCGGACAGCGTCGAGCACCTGGGCGAGGGAGCCTTTTACTCCTGCCAGGGCCTGCGGGCGGTGACGCTGCCGGACCGCCTCAGCGGCGAGGCGCTCCAGGCCTTTCAGGACTCGGGCCCCCTGGATGAGCAGGCCGGTCTGCGGTGGCTTGTTCTCAACCGCTCCGCCCTGCTCACCGGGTTCCCCTCCCCACCGATCGAGCCGACGGGATGGGGGTCCCGGAGACCCTGGAGGGATGGCCGTTGCGGTTCATCGGGGCCTTCGCCTGCAGCGGCTCCTGGAACCTCACCCGTGTGGTGATCCATGCCCAGGTGGTGGGGATCGGCGAAGGGGCGTTTGCGAGGGTCCGCGGGCTCCAGGCCTTCGAGGTGGCGGAGGCCAACCCCGCCTTCGCCAGCGTCGAAGGAGTGCTGTTCAACAAGGACCGCACGACGCTGCTGCAATTTCCGGCCGGCCGCGGCGGCGACTACGCGATCCCGGCGGGCGTCACGGCCCTGGCGCCGGGAGCGTTCCTGGGCTGCACCGCGCTCCGGCGGGTCGAGATGCCGGACAGCGTCACCAACATGGGGGCGGGGGCGTTCTCCGGCTGTGAGGCCCTGGATGTGGTGAGCCTGTCGTCGCGGCTCACGGCGATTGCACCGGAGGCGTTCGCCACCTGCTGGAGCCTGCGCCGGATCGTGCTCCCCGACTCGGTGTCGGAAGTGGGGCAGCGTGCGTTTTACCAGGCCGGCCTGGAAATGGTCGTCCTGGGCCGCGGGGTCACGTGGGTGGGCGAGGGGGCTTTTGACAACCGGTTCACAGTGTGCCGCGGCGGGGGCGGCAGTGTTTGCTACGGGCCGCGGGATTACTACGGGGCGAGGGTGGACCTGTTTTTTCTGGGCAGGGCCCCGCAGGCGGTCCGGCCGTTTGGGGACCGCCCCGTGCTGTGGGGGCGGGATTTTTCCGAGCCACCGCGGGTCTTCCACCTGGCGGAGGCCGCAGGCTGGGGACCGGAGTTTGAAGGCGTGCCCACCGACCTGTGGCGTGGGATTCACCTCCTCAGGGGCGCCGACGGCCTCACGCTGATCTGGTCGGCCGGTGTGTTGCAGGCATCCCCTGCCCTTGGCGAAGGTTCGGTAGGAGCAGGCTGGAGCGACATGCCCGCGACCGCGCCGCTCCACCTGGTTCATCCCACCGCGGCCACGACGTTCTACCGGCTCCGCGACCCTTGAACGACCACGGCGACCCACTCTGCGCAATTCCGGCCACGGCGGCTCACGCTCTAGGGGTGATCAACCGAGCGTTCGGTATCGCGGAGGGACCGGGCAATATCCTTGCGCAGGTAGAGGTAATCCGTGCGTTCTTGGAAAACCAGGTCGTAATCCCGGTCGAGTAAGGCCTGAATCCGGGGCGTCATGAAGCGGGCATACAGGTAAACTGCGCCGGGCCGCCACTGTTCGAGATCCTCGGCGATGACCTCGCGGAGGCCCGGCTCTAGGCGTACCCGTTTTTCCGGCAGCACGGTGGTCCGGGGCGGCGTGAGCATGCCGGCTTGGAAAGCAATGATGGGACGAACGGAAAACGCCCTGTCCGACAGGCTCCGACACTGCTGCATATGTTCCACCAGTTCCAGGTTGAGTGTAGTGTCCAGTAAACGCGATAGGCGAATCTGCCATACCAGGTGCGTCGGGGCCATCACCAAGCAGTAAACCAGTGCCACCAGCCCTGTCGACCGCTGCAGGATTCCTGTTGGCGAGGTCTTTCGTGTAAAGAACAGGCGAAGACTTTCCCATCCGGCCTGAAGGGACACTGTGGCCAGGATGGCCGCGGGCACCAACAGATGCAGCGTGTATAATGGCCAGACCGGACGATGAATCTGGAGGACAAGCAGTGTGGACGCGAAGTTTACCGAGAAAGGCAGGCAGTATCTCCATTGTGAGCGTGCGGCAACAGTCGGGAACAGCGCGCCGAGCAGCAGCAGCGCCGGTTCTTGTGACAACCAGTTCCAATCGAAGTGGTAGTCTCGGGAAAAGGCCGTGCGCATCAGGGGACTAAAGTGGGACCAGAGCCCACTCAGTTCACCCGGCCAGAGTGCGGCGATCATGTAGAATCCCAAGACAACACCCGCCACGAAGGTGCCGGTACTGACGGTCCATGGGAGCCATTTCTGTCGTGCCGGAACATCGTTTTGACGAAGCCAAAGCACGACAAGACAGGCCGGGCAATACAGTAGCGCCGTCATTTTGACCTGCGCCGCAAGCCCCATTACCGCGCCTGTGACCAAACCAGCCTGCCAGTCTGGGAAACGTCGCGAGTCGGCTATTCTGACAGCGGTCATCCCGGCTGCCGCAGCCGGCGCTTCGAGCATGGCAGAAATGCTCCAAGTAAAGAACGAGCCGGTGCTGAAGAGCAGTACCAAGGCTAGGGCGCCACCCACTGGTCCGGCAATTCCCCGCCGGCTCCAGTACCCCACATTCCATCCCAACCAGAGCGCCGCGGCCAATGAGAGCAAACGACCCCACAGTGCTTCTTCGCCCAGTACCCGGAACAGCAGGCTCAGCATCCAGGTATGCAAGGGAGGTTGGTCATTCCATATGTCGCGGTAAAGCCTCCAACCCTGGTGCACCAACCGGGCTTTCTGCAGTTCGTACCCCTCATCCCCGCCCAGCTCCAGGCGGGTGGCCAGCGGACACCAAACCAAGATCGAGACCGCACAAACCAGCAGCGCGCCAAGGATGAGTCCTCCTCCGGGATATAGCCGTCGCCGGTCGGTCATCTCCCCTAGAGTAGCCTGGTATGACCCCATTGCAAAAACCCGGCGCTGGGTATCACCAAGAAGCAGATCACCGCGTATTTGAGCACTGCTACTCCCGTAAGATCCAGCCCGGACAGTTTGGCTACTCCGCCGAGACACTGACAGGGTTCCGGGACACCGAAGAGCAGTCGGGTAAGCTGGTAGGTCGCTAGGACGGCGCCCGCCAAGAAAATACCTGCCCACCGGATCTTTGGATTACCAGGTAGGATGGCCAGCCCCGCAGCGGCGAGCAACAGTAATGCTCCCGCGGCAACGGCACTCCGTTCCGACATGAAGAGCAGCACCGAATCCGGCCGTCGCGAGTTCTGAGCACCAGACGGAAGCATGGCTAGTTCTGCCAGACCGAGCGTTAATCCAAGCAGCACGACTAGGCCTCGATAGCCTCGAACCAGCCAAACTTGCAACCGCGAGAAGTGCTTCATTTCATCACTTCCACCCTGTCGGATTGCGGCAGATCAATGAGATAATCAGACACCAATTGGCGGCCGCCAAAAATTCAAGGGCTTTGGCAACTGGGATCGTTCCGTGCTTCCCACTGATCAAAATTATACATCCAGAAGGGCCCGCGAACTTCGTTTGCCATGCATCGAAGTTGCCCTCCCTCTACCTGGCAACTTCCGCGGAATTCATACCATAGAATGTCTTCGGTTTTAATGTACGTACAGGTCTGGCCGGTTTGGTTGGGTCCTGACGTGCAGCTTCTGAGTGAGGGGGCGAAGTGGCGCCAAAGACACGGAGCACCCAGGCTACTTCCTTGACAGGCGGCCACCGGGTCCGGGTCTAGGGATCTGGTAATGGTGTAGTCGAAGCAAGCCACCAATACCGATACCACGCCGACCGTCGTTGCCAGAATGATTGGGACCAGTTGAGTCTTTGTTCGCATGGTGTTTTCCTTCAGTGCACTTTGGGTTTTCTGCGCAGCCATTGAATGACCAGCGCGACCAGCGCAGCTGTCACCACCGAGAAGAAAAGCAAGCGAATCGGTCGCCGGGCTCGGTGCTGCGCCAAGAATTCGAGGGTCTCGCGCTGCTGAGCGTCGGCCTTGCGAAAGGCGTATTGGACTTGGGGATCATTGTAGCGTGGCCAATGGGTGGTGGAGTAATCGGCCTCCACGGGATTACCTTCACGACGCCCGTCCACAAGGGTGGCCTTGGTAACAATCGCCGGCACAAAGCCCGCCCGCCGGCTTGAGGGCAGCGCGTTGGTGACCCGAATGTCCACCTCGTAAACCCAGCGGTGCTCCGGTTCCTGCCCCGCTGTGTTGTGGAACGTTGCAAACTTGCGAAAGGTGGCGTGCCGGGGGAGCAATATCCCGTTCACGGTCAGGGTTTCTCGGACCGAGTATTCGGCCACGACATGGCCCTTGTTCTCAGGCGGGGATAGGCGAATGCGCTCCAGACCCTTTTCCGGGCCACCAAAGTAAGAAAGACCCTCGGTCCGCAGAATCACGTGCTTCGGCAGGGAACCGGGCCCGGCCAGTAACTCGAACTGGCAGGGGTAGGTTACCTGCGCCCAAAGGGGAACCGCTACCGGTTCCAACCAAAGTGGCGAGAGGCGTTCCAACGGTCCTTCGCCGGTGTGGTCTCCAGACGCAAAGGCCAGCCACAGGGGCGGGGCGACTGCATCCGCGAGCGCCAGCGGCACTCTTTGCAGACTCAGATAGCCCAGGTCCACGACGTGCTCCACTCCGTCGGCGTTCCGGGTAGAACGACGTCCGCTGCGGAGGTACACGTACTGCTGCTCCCCGTCGAAACCTACCTCGATGTAGCGTGGCTCGGGCGCCGTCTGATTGAACAGGGGATCGAGCCGAATAAAATAACGTGCTCCTGGACCGTAACGGCAAACCGGTACCGGGACACTTGCGACTCTTCCGCTTCCTCTTCTGAGTCGTCGCCCTCGTACCCTCCGCGCGAAGGGGGCGGTTCGCGAAGCGTCTTGGTCACCTCCCCTTCGACCTCGAAGGTCGCTCCGATTAGCCCTCCGCCGGCGAACACCACTCCTCCCAACAGCCCTGCAACTGCCCATGGTCCCCACCAGGGTCGCCTCCCGCGGACAGGCGACAATGCCAGAATCGGACGAACCCGGTCTTGATGTTGAGCCGCCGTCTCCAGAGGCGTACGACAGAAGTGTCGGTGGGGGACGCGAAGGACCTCTTGAGTGCTGTTCCCCTCCACCTGCGGTCTGTAGCCCGTGTCAGAAAAGCTTCCAGCGCAGCCCACCACTTGAACCGGCACCGTTCCTGTTGCTTTCATGGGCGAACAGGGCGAACAGGGCGAACAGGGCGAACAGGGCGAACAGGGCGAACAGGGCGAACAGTCGGCTTGCTTGTGTTGCACGTCAACAAATATTTTGCCCCCCGATGGTCTCCGGTTGCACCACGACCCATCAACTCGTGCCTTGTTGGGGAAGCCAGTCCCTCTGTGCCGGTTCGCCCCCTCGATGGAGGTTGCATCGGGCCGTCGCCGGGCCACCCTTCGTCCTATGAAGCTCTCTTCCGGAATGGCCATCCTGACCGGCCTGGTACTGGGTATCGCCGCGGCTCACCCCGAAACCGTGGCCGACCGCAAGGGGGCCGTGCTGCGGGACCGCACCAGCCTCGAAAACGATCCGCGCTGGATTTACGACGACTACGAGCGGGGCTTTGCCGAGGCCCGCCGCACCGGCAAGCCCGTGCTGGTCGTGCTCCGCTGCATCCCCTGCCTGGCCTGCGCAGGGATTGATGCGCGGGTGGTGGTGGAAAATTCGGCCCTGGCGCCGCTGCTGGACCAGTTCGTTTGTGTGCGGGTCGTCAACGCCAACGCGCTGGACCTCGCCCGGTTCCAGTTCGACTTCGACCTTTCCTTCACGGTGATGTTCTTCCACGGCGACGGCACGGTCTATGGCCGGTTTGGTTCCTGGACCCATCAGAAAAACCCCCAGGACGACACCATCGAGGGCTTCCGCCAGACACTGGAAAAGGCCCTGGCCCTCCACGCAGCCTATCCGCTGAACCGCGCCGCGCTGAAGGGCAAACAGAGCCGGCCCCTGCCCTACCGCACGCCGGTCGAGATGCCCACGCTCAAGGACCGCTACCCCGGCCGCCCGGACTGGGACGGTGAAGTGTTGGCCAGTTGTGTGCACTGCCACCAGATCGGCGACGCCCTGCGCGCCGCCCACCGGCAGTGCCGCGAACCGCTGCCCCTGCCACTCATCTACCCGTTTCCGGCCCCGGACACCCTCGGGCTGGAAATGGCCCCCGACCACGCCACCCGCCTCAAGGCCGTGGTGCCGGGCTCGCCCGCCGATCAAGCCGGCCTGCGCGCCGGCGACGAGCTCCTGACCCTGGACGGCCAGCCGCTGATCTCGATCGCCGACGTGAGCTGGGTGCTGCACCACGCCCCGGAGCGCGGCGCGCTCCCGGTCCAGTTCCAGCGCGGGGCGGCGCGCCAAACCGCACGAATCCCCCTGCCGCCCGGCTGGCGCACCCGCGCGGACATCTCGCGACGGGTCGGGACGTGGGAACTGCGCGCCCTGGCCCTGGGCGGTCTGGTGCTCGAGGACCTCCCGGACGACGAGCGCGCCCGGCGGGGACTGCCAGCGGACCGGCTGGCCCTGCGCGTCACCCACGTGGGCCAATACGACCGGCACGCCGTGGCGCGGCGGGCCGGTTTCCGGAAGGACGACCTCCTCGTGGAAATCGCCGGCTCGGGCCGCCGCGAAACCGAGAGTGCCCTGATCGGGCGTCTGCTGACGCAGCACCGTCCCGGCGACACGATCAAGGCCGTGGTGTTGCGGGGCAGCGAGCGGCTCGAACTGGACCTCCCGTTGCAGTAGCCGCCGACCTCAAGACCGCCAGCGTCACCGCAGGACTGCTGCCGCGGGCAGGAGCCCCCGCCGTGAGCACGTCCACCGCGCCGGAGTTCTGCAAGGCCCGGTTCAGCACCAGCACACAGGCCACGGTGACGACGGCGGGATGACCGAAACCCGCAAACGCCTCCCGCGGCGGGACCCGCCCGGCCAGGACACACGCCAGCAGGGCGCCCACGGCGCCCACGTCGTGGCGCCAGCGCCCCCCGACAAACAGAATCACGCTGGAGACCAGGATGAACAGCAGGGCGAAAGCTTCCATGTTCATGCCAGGTTGTATTGGGTCCGCGCGCGCACTGTGTTGACCGGCGTCGCGCCCTGTCCAGCTTCAAAGCCTGCCGCCCGCGGACACGCCGGTGCCCGAACGAAAATCTTCCGCAGAGGGCGCAGGCCGGGCCGTTGGTTCAGGCCGGGTCGAACCCGTTTCCTGTCGGAGAATCCGCCTGCACGGAGCCCGCTCAAGTAGGGCGTGCGGTGGCTGGGTCGCGTCCCACGCTCACCACTTGGGCCGGGTCCACGATCCGGAAGCCCCCGTCCGGCAGCACGACGATGAATTCGGGGTTGTTGGGCAGGAACAGCAGATGATCGGGGGTGACCACCGGCAAAACCCGGCCATCGGCCAGGTGGAGGTCGAAGGGCTTGAAGGGCGCGGTGTCCCGCATCTCCCGCAGAGTCTTCAACGTCATGACACCGGCAGGGTGTCGCCGGTGGGCCACCCTGTCAACCGGCCCCTCTCTCGCCGTCTGACTGGTGCGGCCTGTGGCCGCATGAAGCACCGCATCCCTGAAAACCTCTCATCGGCGTTTCCGGACAGCCGCAGGTGCCGACCGAACAGGGCCTCAGTCCCACCCGCGCAGCAGGGGAGGGGCAGCGACAGTTCCTGCAAGGGCCGCCCCGCTTGAGCCCCGGTCCGCACGGGGGCAGACTCGGGCCATGCAAACCTCCCCATGTCCCTCCCCGCGCTGGCGCGGTCGCCTCGTGCTGTTGCTCTGCGGGGTCGCGCCCCTGTGGGGAATCACGCCGGCCGGCCGCGCGGCCACCTCGATGCTCTGGGGCGAACAGGGCGAAGGATGACACGGCCGCCTTCCAGCGAGCGCTCCCCTTGTGACCGCCGACGGCGTAACAGGACAAAAACAACGCCCAGGCTGCCCACCAACAACGCGCCCCGGGGCGGCTCGGGAATGGGGGTAAAATGCAGGTCCCAGTGGTTCAAGAACACCTGGCCGCCCGGGTTGACATCCGCGATGAAGAGAAGCCACTCCCCGCCCGGCTCCAGACCGGCGAAGGAGGACAACAGCGCCTGGCGCGGGCTGCCGGTCACCACGTCGGCCGGGTCGGCCGTGCGGCCGTCGGCCGACCAGGTCCCGGTGAGCAACCCGCCGGCGGGCGGACCGCCCAGGGTGTCGCGGTAGGTGTGGATGTCCGGGCCGTAAAAGTCGAAGGTCAGGCGCAGCCCGTGGTCGCCGTAACCGTCCGGCAACCCCGCGTCCCGCCCCGGTCGGTTCAACAGCACCGCAAACGCGCCGCTCTCATGCTGCAACGTGGCATAAAGGTCGCCCACGAAGCCATCCGGACCGGAGAGGTCCAGCGTGACCCGCAGCTCGGCGAGAGGTAGGGGCGGCGCGTTGATTTGAATCGCACGGGCCAGGCCGCCGGTGCCGTCGGGAACCGGCTGGATGACCTGGGTGTGGGCGGGGAGCGAGGCGAGGACCGCCAGGGCGGCGGGGAACAACATCGTTTTCATGGCATCGGTCAGGGGAGTCAACGGCTTTGGCTCATTGCACCATACGGTAGAAGCGACTGCCGCCCGGCGGAGGTGTCTCCTGGTACTGCACCAGACCGGTCGGGCCGGCCACCACGTCGGCCACGCGCGTCCAGGGGCCTTCCACAGCCGGGGCGACCTCGATGTGGTAGGTCCGCCCCGGGATGCCCACGAAGCGCACGCGCACTTCGCCACCGGGCAGCAGTTGGATGGGCAGCTGGTTGGCCGCGGGCGGAGGTTCGGCCTCGATGAGCACATGCACGGTGCCGGTGGCGGTCGAGCCGTCGCCGGCCCGGACCTCATAGGTGAAGGTGTCCGGCGCGTCGGGTCCGGCCGGCGGCGTGTAGCGGTACCAGTCGCCGCCGAGGTCCGTGAGGGTGCCGCCGCCGGTGCTGGTGGCGGCCACGGAGACCAGGCTCAGCGGCGCGCTGCCCTGGTCGTTGCGGATCAGGAAAGCACCGGAGAACCGCATGCCCAACCCCGCGCGGCGCACGACCACATCGTCCACCGCCAGGGCGGCCAGGTTGGCGTAGGCGGTGATCGGCGTCAGCAGGAAGCCCACGGGGTTTTCACCGGGGCGGGTCATTTCTCCCACGATTTGCCCCCCGTCGTTCAGGCCTTGCGCCAGGCGGAGCACGTGGCCACCGGTGCCGCCCAGCACGAGGTCGTTGAGGTCGTAAAGCTCGAAGTCGTTCAAGGCCGCCGGCGTTCCCCCGGGGGACGTGCTGCGACTGCGGATCAGGGCGGCGCGCTGGCCGTCCGGGGCATGGTAATAGCCCACCATCTCGCGCCGGTTGTTGAGGGCGTCCACGTTGAACGCTTCGCCGTCGGGCACCGCGCTGCGTGGCGGGCGCTCGAGCAGCCTGGTGACGGTACCGTCGGCCCGGATGAGGAAGAGCCGGCTGGAGTTGCCGGCCCCGTAGCGCCGCGCGACCATGTCGCCCAGGTCGTTGACGTTGTCTATCCAGCCCCACGGCCGGGCCGGCGACAGCGCCAGGTCGGGGCTGAGGGTGTCCATCGCCGTGCGCAGGCCCGGCCGGGCGGGGTCGAAAAACCAGCCGGTGGTCTGGCTGGGGATGTTGTTGGCTTCCTCGAAGTGCGTGTGTCCCACGATGACGCCGGCATTGTTGAGGTCCAACACCGTGGCCCAACCGCGGTCCACCGCTGCGCCGAGCGGGGTCGTGCCCGTGAGCGGGCCGAGCGGTTCCCAGATGCCCGCCGTGGTATAACGGTAGGCGAAACGGGGCGGGCCGAACGAGCCGCTGGCGCCGTCGGTGGCGGCCACGACACCGGCATCGTTGATGTGGGCAAAGTCCAAGAAGGCGCCAGCAGGACCGCCCAGAAGATCAAAGGCGCCGGGGGGGTAGGGCGGCGCCCAGCGCACCACGCCATTTGCCGCGCCCGAGTCGAAGGGGAAACTGCCCGCGACCTGTCCGTGGTTGTTGAGAGACCAGGCCCAGTTGAACGGGCTGCCCGGCGGGGTCATCCGCGTGGGGACGGCGTTTTGCCAGACCAAGGTTGAAACGTTGCCCGCTGAGTGGCTATGTCCGACCACCACGCCGGCGTTGTTAATGGCAGTCGCTGACGCAAACCCGCCCGCCTCCACCGGCGGCAGGACCGTCAGGTGGTAGTACAGCACGGACACCGTCACCTGCGCCTGGCTGCTGGTGGTGTAGTAGGGGTCCGAGACCTCGACCCGGTAAAGGCCGTGGTCCGACGTGGTGACGTTGCTGCGCTGGAAAGTGACACCGCCGGTTTGGACCAGCACGCTGTTGTGATACCAGCGGTAGGTCAGCGGGCCGTTGCTGCTGGTGGCCGCCACCTCCAAGGACAAGTTGTCGCCCGGCGAAAGCTGTTGCGGCTGGAGCGGCTGGGTGATCTGCGGGCGCGGCCCGGTCACCGTCACCGTCACGATGTCGCTGGTCGTCGTGCCGAACTCGTTGCTGACCTCGACATAATACTGCCCGGCGTCGCCGGCGGCGATGGCAGGGAAGGTCAGCACGTCGTTGGTCTGCCCCGCCAGCGCACCCGTGCCGACCTTGAACCACTGGTAGGTCACCGGCCCCGGGCTGGTGGCAGTGACGGACAGCCCGCCCGACTCGCCGGCCGGCAGGGCCAGGTTCACCGGCTCCTGTGTGATTTCCGGCGGCAGGGCCGGGGTGAACTCGATCCGGTCCAGCCAGACCGTGACGCCGTTGACGACCGGCAACGCCTCGAACTGCACTTCCGAGAAACGGCCGCCCAGCAAAACGTCGCAGGCGGTCCACGTTTCGCCGCTGGCGCCGGAGGCGACGCCGGCGGGGGTCAAAGCGGTCAGCGCGCCGTTCACGCCCACGAAAAGGACATCCTCGAGATTCGCACCCTCGGCCCGCGCCCAGAAGCGCAGCCGCGTGGGGCCGGGACTGCCGGAGTCGTATTCCATCACCACTGCGGCGAGCTCGCCGGCGTTGAGGGTGGGAGTGCGGGCGGAACTCTCCGCGCCCGGCGCCACACCGTCCTGGCGGGTCCGGTACCACGCGCGAATCGGGTGAAAGTTTCCGTCGGCAAGCGAAAGGGGGGTGTAGGACCAGGGCAAACTCGGCTGCCCGACGGTGGTGGCCAGGTTGATCCGGCTGCCGAAGTCCCCGTCCACCGAGATGACCGCGTCGTCGCTGGCCGCGGTGCGGGCGGCAGCATCGGTGATTTCGATCCAGTAAGCGCCCGGCGTGGTGGCGTCCGCGAAGACGGTGAAGTCATACGTGGTGGCGATCTCGTCCAGCGCCTCCTGGAGCGGCGTGGGGGCGTCGTCCCGGAACAGGCGGTAATCGAACGGGCCGGTGCCCGTGACCGCGACGGACAGGGTAACCGTATCGCCCCAGGAATAGTTTCCACCCGCGGGCTGGCTGGTGATGACCGGTCCGCCGCCACCGCCGAGTACGGTGAATTGATCAAGCCAGACGGCCGGGGTCCAGGACTGCGTCTGCCATTCGAGCTCGTGCCAGCCGGCGCCCACGGACACGTTCACCTCCTGCCAGCCGGAATCGGTGCCGGGCGACGAAAGCGTCGCCGCCACGGCACCGTCCACGCTGAAGTCCAGGTCGCCGTCCTCGACCCGCCACCAGAAGGTGACCATCGCCGGGCCCCTGACCGCCGTGCGCAGCGGGGTGGGGTCGGCGTTGAGCAACGCCACGGCATCGGTGCCGTCGTGGGTTTCGGTGGTCTGGCGCTGCCATCCCGTGGAGCCGGTGTATGGGTAACGCCAGCCCACCTCGGCATTGTCCAGGCCGTCGGCGAGGCCGACGCCCTCGCCCACCTGCACGACCATCGGCGCGGAGACCACCTCGCCCAGCCCGTTGGCGCTGCGAAAGACATACACCCCGGGCGTGGCCGACGGGTCGCCCGACAGGTTGAGCCCGCCACTGCCGCCCACGACCCCGGTGTGGCTCTCGATCACCACCCCATCCTTCCGCCACTCGGTGTCGAACGGCGGCGTGCCGGTCACCTCAACCTGAAGGAAGTCGAAACCGAACTCGACCTGATCCACGTTGCCCGACTGGGACACCAGGGTCGGCGGGTCGTTGCCCAAAACGATGCTCAGCGCACCACTTTCCCGGGTGCCCAGGGCGTTGGTGACTTCCACGGTGTAACTGCCCTCGTCCGCCGCGGAGAAGCCGGTGATTTCGAGGGTCGGATCGCTCTTCCCCGTCAGCGCTGTGCCGTCCTTCTTCCACTGGTACGTGAACGGGGCCGTGCCGCGCGGCCGGGCCGTGAGCCGGACCGTGGCGCCGGGCCAGGCTGACGCAGGACCGTCAATCCAGATCGAATGCGGCGCGGCGGGGACCACCGTGACGGTGAACGTGCGGGTCACGGAGCCAAGCGCATTCGAGGCGGTGACCGTCCACACGCCGCTGCGCGCAGGCGTGGCTTCGTAGCCGCCGAACACCCAGCCCGAGAGGCGCGGGGCGGTCCCGGGAGCTTCCAACGTGATCGAGGTGGTCCACGTCAGTCCGGCGGGGACGGCCCCCAGCGTCATCGGTTTTTCACCGAGCAACGCGATGGGCGGCTGGATCGTGTACCCCTCGCCCACGGTCAGCTCCGGCGGAGGGTCGGGCAGAAACTGCGGCGCGCCGGTGGTCGGGGCGAAGGCCACCTCGTCCACGTAGAGGCGGTTGTCCGGCTCGGTGCCGCCCGTGTCGGTGTTGAACCAACTGAACTCGAGGCTGGCCGGGCCGGGCGGGAAATCCACCGCCACCGGCTGCCACACGCCGCCCGGCAGGAAGAGGCCCATGTTGCTGCCGTTGGCGATGATCGAAGAGGGGTTCTGCTCATACGCCCGCCCGTGCCGCCGCCAGAACGTCACCGTGCCCGGCCCGGTGAAGCTGTCCGTGCGCAGCCGGCTGGTGCCGTACAGCGGCGGCATGCCCGAACGGGCAGCGTCCACACCGTCATGGGTGACGCTGGTCTGGCCGGTCCATTCGCCGCCGACGGCGGGATTGCCGAAGCCATCCGTGGCGGACGTGGTCCACGTCCAGCCCGGTGGCGAGTCCAGGGCCTCGTCGAGGCTTTGGGCGAACGAGGCGAGCGGGAGCAGCCCGATGGCCACCCGGGCGACCCGAAGGGTGCGCACGCAGAGAGGGGAAAACGACAGCTTCATGCGTTTGTCGGGCCTTACGGGTTTTGGCGGGGGAACGTTACAGGCCGGGGCGAGATTCCCGAAAAGAAGCCCGGGCCGGAGGACGCCGGGGTCCGACCGTGTGCCGGACGCGGTTGCCTACCAATCCAGCCCCAGCGCCTTCAGGCGCTTTCGCAGCACGGCGAGGTTCCAGAGGTCCACGCCGGTTTTTTCGCCGGGCACGGCCAGCCAGCGGCCGTCCGGACTGAAGGCGGGCCCCCGGACCAGGGGCGGGGCGGGCAGTGCGGCCATTTCTTCCCAGGTGCCGGCAGCCAGCAGGCGCACGGCACCATCGTTTTCGTGCACCAGCAGCAGGGCGCCGTCCGGGCTCCACGCCGCCTGGGGATGATTGACCGAATGGCGCGGCAGCTCGCGGACCGGGCGGCCGGTCTCGCCATCATAAATGACCAGCCGCAGGCGGTCGCCGGCGATCAACCAGCGGCCGTCCGGGCTGAGTTGGAGGATGGCCCAATGCGGGCCGGACCAGGTGTGTCGGCGTCGCAGCGGCTCCAGGTCCCAAAGCGTCGCCCCGCCGGCCCGGGCGCTGGCCGCCAGGCGGCGTTCGTAGCGGGCCAGGTCCACGCGCTCGAAGCCGGCCTCCGCCACCTGCTGCCACGCCCCTCCGGTGGCGGGCGCGCCCAGCCACACCGCGCCCCGGTCTTGCGTGACCACCGCCAGCCTCTGGCCGTCGGCACTGACGGCATAATCTCTCACCGGCCCCGGGGCGGGCGGGCCGTAGGGGGACGGCACGTTGTACTCGAGGCGGCCGTCGGCATGGGTTCGCCGCGACTGGAGCTGAAGCCCCGCGTCCCACGCCGTCACCAGTCCGCCGCCGGGCACCGCGCCCAGCCGGTGCAGGAGCGTCTCGCGCTGGCACTGACCGAAGGACGGTCCGCCTGCCGACCAAACCATGAGGCAATCGGTCCCCACCCCGGCCAGCAGACCGGTCGCGGTGAAGGCCACGGTCCAAAGATCGCGATGCCGTTCGGGGCCCGCCGCAGCCGCGGGCGGTTCAAGCCTTTGGAGGACCCCTTCGTCCACCACCTCGAAGCCGTGCCAGACCTTATCGGCCCACAACTGAAACAGCAGGCGCCGGCCGTCCGGGCTTACGCGCAGTTGGTTGCCGGCCAGCGGCAGGCGCAGAACCGGTTGCTGCCGGGCCACGTCCCAGACCACGGTTTCGTTGTCCCACGACTGCGTGACCAGCCAGCGTCCGCGCCCCTCGTACACCGCCCGCACCACCGCCGATTGATGCCCGGAGAGCAAGCCCGCCGCCGTGCCCGTGTTGGCATTCCAAAGTTGCACGTCCCGGCTGCGCGACCAGGTCGCGAGCTGCACGCCGTCCGGATGCCAGACCAATCCCTCGATCGGCAGGCCCGTTTCCCAGGTGCGTTCGACCTGGCCGGTGCGCAGCTCGGTCAGCGTCACCCGCCCGCCCGTGTGCCGGGCAAAGCGGCTTCCGTCCGGACTGAATTGAATGAAGGCCAACCAACCCTGTCCTTCGAGCCGGTGTGCCTCGGCCAGCGTGTCCCGGTCGTAAAAACGCAGCGTGCCATCCGCGGCATCCACCGCCAACCACCGCGTACCCGGCACCTGGCGCCCTTCACGGGCGCCCCGCGGCAAGGGCAGCCGGCGGGGACGGCTCGCCGGGGAGTCCGCCGCACCCGCCGCCGTGCCGGCACGGGCCTCGGCAGGAGAGGGTTGTGCCGCCAGGCGCCAGACCCACAGCTCGTGGGTGAGGTACGAAGCCCCGAATTCCTCGCCGTCGGAACTGAAACCGAACTGGTGGGGCAATCCCCGGTCGCCGGCCGGCAACCAGGACAGCAGGCGGTCATCGGCCAGGTCATGAATGTGGAAGTTGCCCGTGGCATCATTCGTGGCGTAGCGGCGCAGGGCGGCGTCAAACGCGACGCTTCGGCCGCCCAAATTCAGCGTCCGCCACGGGCGCAGTTCGGGCAGGGCCAGCGCCGCGATGGCCTCGCAGCGGGCATCCGCCCCGGGCCGCAGCCGCACCGCGTCGGTGATCGCGGCCAGGGCGGCATCGTGCTGGCCGGGCCGCCCGCTCAACCGCAACGCCTGCGCCCGCGCCAGCAACGCCTCGCGCAACTGACCGCGCCGTTCGGCCCCGGCGCGCTCGGCGGCCAGCCGACTGCGCTGGATCGAGACCGCCGCCCACGGCCCGCCGATGGCCAGCGTGAGCAGCAAGGCTGCGGAAGCAGTCAGCGCGGTCGCCAGGGCGGGGTGCCGCCGGCACCAGCGCCAGGCGCGTTCGAGGGGCGTGACCGGTCGGGCCAGGACCGGCTCACCGGCCAGCCAACGTGCGAGGTCCCCGGCGAGGTCCCGGGCGCGGGCGTAGCGAGCGCGGGGTTCTGGGCGGAGCGCTTTCAGGCAGATGGTCTCGAGGTCGGCGGGCACGCCGGGGCGCAAGCGGCGCGGTGGGATCACTTCCGCTTCGAGCACCAGCCGCAGGACCCCCACGGGGGATTCGCCCTCGAAGGGCGGACGACCGGTTAACAGGTGATAAAGTATGGCCCCCAGTCCGTACACGTCCGTCGTCGGACCCGCCGCCCGGCGCCGGCCCGCGGCCTGTTCCGGGGCCATGTAATGCGGGGAGCCCAGCACCTGATGGCTGAGGGTGAGCGTGAACGCGGCGTCGTGCTGGATCCATTTGGCCAGGCCAAAGTCCGCGAGGTGGGGCACCCCGGCTTCGTCCACCAACACATTGGCGGGCTTCAAATCCAGGTGCAGCACGCCGTGGTCGTGCGCCACCTGCACGGCCCCGGCCAGCGTGCAAACCCATGCGGCGGCCTGACGCGCAGAGACGGGGCCTTCGGCCAGAATGTCGCCCAGGTCCCGCCCGGCCACGTAGTCCATCGTGTAGTACGGCTCACCGGCCACCTCTCCGACCTCGTGAATCGTCACCAGGTTGGGATGCCGCACCGCGGCCATGGCCCGCGCCTCGGCCTCGAACCGCGCGCGCGCTTCCGGCCCGGCTTGCGCCGCGCCGCGGAGCACCTTGAGCGCCACCACCCGACCCAGGCCGGGGTCGCGGGCGCGGAAAACCAGACCCTGCCCGCCCCGGCCCAGTTCCGCCAGCAGCTCGAAGCGGCCAAAACGGCGTGGTTCCCCGGGGGTGCTCTCTTCCGGGCCGGCCTCCGGTGGCGGGCCCGGCTCCACATCGTCGGCTTCCCCATCCTCCGGCGGCACCGCCGTGCGCAACAGGCACGCCGGGCAGAGATGCCATCGCCACGCCGCCGGCAGTGAAAGCTGACAGCGCGGGCACGTGCCCGGCCCTGGAGCTTCCCGGGTCATGCGCTCACCCACCTTACGGAAAAGCGGGCCGCCGTGTTACACGCGCGGGTCACGGTTCAGCCGGCGAAGATGGACAACAGGTGCCGCAGTTCGGCGTCCACCCCGGCCGGGTCAGCCAGGGTCTCGGCCACCTGCTGGCGCAAGATCGCACCAAAACGCCGACGCAGCCGGTGAACCGCGACTCGGGCCGCGGTTTCGGTCAGCCCGAGCGCCGCCCCCGCCCGGGCGATGGTTTCCCCGCTCTCACCCCAGACGTGGTCCTTCAGACCGTCGAAGAGGGCCTCTCGACCGCGCGCGGCGTATTCGGCACGCAGCGCCGTCAACGCGCGGTCCAGGACCGCCAGGGCCCAGGTGCGCTCGTACACTGCATCCGGCGTCAGTTCCGGCGAAGCCAGGGCGCAGTAATCCCGCTCGACCTCGGCCACGTCCAGCGCCAGCGGCGGGCGGGGGCCCCCGCGCTTGAGGGCGGTGGCACGGGCGTGGGCGTCCGCCGCGAAGTTTCTCAACGCCGCGAGCACGAAGTTGCGGAACCGACCACGTTCCGGGCAGGCGCAGGCGAGCAGACCGCGCTCGATCAACCGCGCCAGAAAGGCCTGCGTGAGGTCCTCGGCGTCCTGCGGGCTGTGGCCGCTGCGCCGCAGGTAAGCGTACAAGGGCGGCCAGTAGGTGTGGCACAACTCCTCGAGGGCCGCCGGCTGGTGCGGCGACCCGGCCTCCGCCGCGGCACAAACCAGGCTCCAGCGCGTGGTGGCAAAGCACCGCTGCGTGCGGCGCTCCGGGCGGGCGGTGTTGGGCTGACCCACGGCAGCGCAATGAACCACCTCTGGCCGGGCTGGCAAGTACCAAACCGGGCGGGCCGCGGCTCGACCCCGGCCCGCAACGGGGTAGACTCGGGCCATGCAAATCGCCCCTTGTCCTTCCTCGCGCCGGCCCGGTCGCCTTGTGCTGTTGCTCTGCGGGGTTGCGCCCCTGTGGGGGATCACGCCGGCCGGCCGCGCGGCTACTTCGATGCTCTGGGGTGAACAGGGCGAACGATGGCACGCCGCCGGTCGTCTGCCGGATTGCTCCTTCGCCGGTTACCGGCGGGGACAAGAACCGCTGCCCACGTTGCCGCCGGGGCGGAGCGTGAAAGACTTTGGCGCCCGGGGGGACGGTGAAACCGATGACACGGCGGCCTTTCGGCGGGCCTTGGCGGAGGTGACCGTCGGAGCCATCGAGGTGCCGCCCGGGCGCTACCGCTTGTGTGGCCGCCTGGAAATCACCCGGCCGGGAGTCGTGCTGCGGGGGGCCGGGCCAGACCGGACCGTGCTGTTCTTTCCGAGGCCGCTGAACGATGTCGAACCCAACTGGGGAGCGACCACCACGGGCCGAAAGACCTCGAATTACTCCTGGTCCGGAGGGTTCGTGACCTTGCGCGGGAGTTTTCGCTCCCGGGAGCTGACCGCCATCACCGAACCGGCCCGGCGGGGTGACCGCAGCTTTCGGGTGGCTTCCACGGCGGGGCTGCGGGCCGGCCAGGAGATCGAGGTTTTTCAGCAGGACACCCCCGAGAACACGCTGGCGGTGCACCTTTATGACGGCGACGCGGGACCGGTGGAAAACCTCAAGGGCCGGGCGCACACGTCCCTGATCTGCCGCATCACCGCCCTCGAGCCGCAGCGGGTCACCGTGGACCGGCCGTTGCGGACGGACCTCCGCCCGGAATGGCGGCCACGCCTGCGCTCCTTCGAGCCTTCCGTGACCGAGTCCGGCGTGGAAGGGCTCACCTTTGAATTCCCCCGGACGCCCTACCAGGGGCATTTCACCGAGTTGGGGTTCAACCCGGTGGCCTTGACCGGCGTGGCGCACTGCTGGGTGCGCCAGGTGCGGGTGGTCAACGCGGACAACGGCCCGTTCATCAGCGGCGCCTTCAACACCGTGCAAGACCTGGTGCTGCAATCCATGCGCCCCCCGGACTCCCAGAACTACACCGGTCATCACGGCGTGTCCTTCGGCGGGACCGACAACCTGCTCGAGCGCTTCGACCTGCAGGTCCGCTTCATCCACGACCTCACCGTGAGCGGGTTTGCCGCCGGCAACGTCCTCAGCCGCGGACGCGGCCTGGACCTGAGTCTGGACCACCACCGCCATGCGCCGCACGAAAACCTCTTCACTGAACTCGACGCCGGCGCGGGCACGCGGCTGTGGCATTGCGGGGGAGGCGCCGCCCTGGGCAAGCACTGCGGAGCGCGCGGCACTTTCTGGAACATCCGCGCTGCCCGGCCGTTGTCCTATCCGCCCGAGGGGTTCGGGCCGCCTTCAATCAACCTGGTCGGCCTGACTACCACGGCGCCTTCGCTGACGGAACCCCGGGGCCGGTGGTTCGAGGCGATCCCGCCGGACCAACTGCAGCCGCCCAATCTTTACGAGGCACAGCTTCAGCGCCGCCTCCGCCCCTGAACCGCTGGCCCGTGGGCTGCCCGGGCGCTTGAATTGAACTGGGCGACCCAACCGCGGTCGCAGCCCTTGCCCACGCCCCACAAACATGCTCGAAAATGCCGGCCCGCCCCCCTAGGCTCCCTCCCCGCACACACCACACACCATGAGCACCACCTACACCCTCGGTTTGGATTACGGCACCAACTCGGTGCGCGCCCTGCTGGTCAACACCGCCAACGGCCGCGAGGTCGCCACCGCCGTCTGGGACTACGCTCACGGCACCGACGGCGTGCTCCTCAGCCGCGACCCCAACCTCGCCCGCCAACACCCCGCCGACTACGTCCAGGGTGCCGAAATCACCATCAAAAAGGCCCTGGCCCGGGCGCGGCGAAACGTCCGCGGCTTCAAGCCCGACCAGGTGGCGGGCATCGGCGTGGACACCACCGGCAGCACGCCCATCCCGGTGGACGCCTCCGGCCGGCCGCTGGCCTTCCAGAAAAGGTTCGCCAAGAACCCGGCGGCCATGGCCTGGCTGTGGAAGGACCACACCAGCGTGGCCGAGGCGGCCGAGATCACCGAGAAGGCCCGCCAACTCCGGCCCCACTACCTGGCCAAGTGCGGCGGCACCTACTCGAGCGAATGGTTCTTCAGCAAAATCTTCCACTGCCTCCGCACCGCCCCCGAGGTCTTCGAGGCGGCCCACACCTGGGTCGAATGCGCCGACTGGGTGCCGGCCATGCTCACCGGCACCGAGGCGCCGGATAAACTCACCGTGGGCGTCTGCGCCGCCGGCCACAAGGCCATGTACAATGACGACTGGGGCGGCTACCCGGACGCCGAGTTCCTGGCCGCGCTGGACCCCAAGCTCGGTGAATTGCGCGCCCGCCTGCGGCCCAAAGCCCACGCGGTGGACAAGGCCGTTGGCGGTCTCACTGCCGAATGGGCCGCGCGCACCGGTCTGCCGGCGGGCATCCCGGTGGCCGTCGGCGCCTTCGACGCCCACCTGGGCGGGGTGGGCAGCGGCATCGCCCCGGGCACGCTGGTCAAGATCATCGGCACCAGCACCTGCGACATGATGGTGGTGCCGGTGGGCCAGCCGCTGGCGGACATCCCCGGCCTGTGCGGCATCGTCAACGGCAGCATCCTGCCGGGCTACTGGGGCCTGGAGGCCGGCCAGTCGGCCGTGGGCGACATCTTCAACTGGTTCGTCAACTACCTCCAGCCCGGCGGCAAGAAGCTCGGTTCGCACGAGGAACTCACCCAAGGCGCCGCCCGGCTCAAGCCCGGCGAAAGCGGGCTGCTGGCGCTGGACTGGAACAACGGCAACCGCACCATCCTGGTGGACCAGCGGCTGACCGGCCTGCTACTGGGCCAGACGCTTTACACCACCCCGGCGGAGATTTACCGGGCGCTCATCGAGGCCACGGCCTTTGGGGCGCTGACCATCATCAACCGCTTCGAGGAGTACGGCGTGAAGGTTGAACAGATCGTCAACTGCGGCGGCATCGCCGAGAAAAACCCGCTGGTCATGCAAATCTACGCCGACGTCACCGGCCGGCCGATGAAGGTGAGCCGCTCGGCTCAGACCTGCGCGCTGGGCGCGGCCGTCGCCGGGGCAGTGGTGGCCGGCGTGCACCCGGACTTCGCCACCGCTCAGAAGGCCATGACCGGCCTCAAACCGCGGGTCTTCCAGCCCAACCCCAAAGCCCACGAGGTGTACCGCCAGCTCTACCCGCTTTACCGCAAACTGCACGATGCCTACGGCACCCGCGAGTGGACCGGCAACCTCTACGACGTGATGAAGACGTTGCTCGACATCCGGGGTCGCGCCCGTGGCTGAACCGCCCGGCCCGCTGGCCGGGGACCCACCGCGTCCGGCAGGGGGCCTGCCTCCAACCGCCGCCGAGTGTCGGAAAAACGTGTCTGTGCTCCGGTCTGCGGCTAACCTTGCCCGCGTGCGGGAGTGCCCCGGTCAACACCCCCGCCCGCCGCGGTGCCGCCGGCTTGCCGCGAGGGCGCTCGCGGTCCTGGGCTGCGCGCTGCCCCTCGCCCTGGCGGGGGAGCCGCGCCCGCCGGTCTTCCCCGCCCTTGAGCTGGGCTGGGAGAACTTCGATCCCGGCGAACGCCTGCTGGCCGAACTCCACTGCACCGCCTGCCATGAGGCCGGGTCCGCGGTGACCGGGCGCTTGCGCCCCCCACCCGCCCCGCAACTCCTCACCGCCGGCGCCCGCCTGCGGCCGGACTTCTTGCGCGCCTGGCTGGCGTCGCCGCTGACCACCATGCCCGGCACCACCATGCCCGACGTTCTGGGGGTGTTGTCGCCCGCTGCGCGCGCGGAGGCGGTCGAGGACTTGACGCACTTCCTGCTTGCCCTGGCCCCACCCCCGGCCGCGACGCCGCCGCCCGGCGGGGGCGGTGAACTGGCCTTTCAGCAGGGGCGGGTGTTGTACCACCAGAGCGGGTGCGTGGCCTGTCATGCCCCGTTCGAGCCGGCCGCCCGCCTGTTCCCACATAGCGTGGGTGCGCCCACCGACCCGGAAGGGCTGCGCTACGCCCTGGCCCGCCTGCAGGACACCTCGCCGGCCCTGCCCGACCTGGCAGCCAAATACCGCCCCGGCGCGCTGGCCGCATTTCTGGCGAACCCGCTCGAGTCCCGGCCCGCCGGCCGCATGCCCTCGCTCAACCTCACCGCCGCCGAGACCCACGCGCTGGCCACTTACTTGAACCGCGTGACCGCCGCCACGGCCGAACCCCCCGCGCCCCCCCGCGCGCACCCCGAAGGGCCGGCCGGGGGGGAGCCTTTCCCGGTGGACCCGGAGCGGGCGCGTCGCGGGCAGCGCCTTTTCGCCGAGGTTGGGTGCGCGGCCTGCCATGCGGTCGAGGCCGACGGCGCGCCGCTGCCTTCCCGGCTGCGCGCCCCGGAGTGGTCGGCCCTGCGTGCGGACAGTCCCACCGGTTGCCTGGCCCCCGAGCCCGGCCCGCGCGCGGCGCGTTATGTCCTGAGCGCGGCCCAGCGCACGGCACTGCGGGACACCTTGCAGCGGCGGGAAAACCTCCTTCAGCCGCCGGGGCCGGCACAGCGCGTCACCCACACCCTGGTGGCCCTCAACTGCACCGCCTGTCATGCCCGCGACGGCCTGGGCGGACCGTCGCCCTCCCGGGCCGACTACTTCACCACCCTGGGTGAGGCCGACCTCGGCGACGAAGGCCGCCTGCCTCCGCACCTCAGCAGCGTCGGCTACAAGCTCCGACCGGACTGGCTGGGGCAGGTCCTGACCAACCGCGCCGTGGTGCGCCCCTACCTGGCGGTGCGCATGCCCCAATACGGCGCCGCACAGGTGGCCCACCTGGCGCTGGATTTTCCGGCCAGCGACGGCGGGGAGGGCGATCCTGCCGTCCCGGCCGGCGAGTTCGAGGCGGGCCGGCAACTGGCCGGCGTCGAGGGCGGCTACGGCTGCATCCAATGCCATCGCTGGGGGCCGTACCCGGCCCTGGGGGTGTCGGTCATGGACCTGACCCGCATGACCGCGCGCCTGCGTTGGCCGTGGTTCCACGCCTACCTCCTGGACCCGCCCAGCCTCCGCCCCGGCACGCGCATGCCGGCCTTCTGGCCCGACGGGCGCGCCACCGTGCCGAACCTCCTCGAGGGGGACGCCGAGCGGCAAATCGCCGCGCTCTGGGCCTACCTCGCCCGGGGTACCAACGCCCCGCTGCCGCCGGGCCTGCTGACCGCGCCCCGCGCTCCCGCAGCGTCGCCGGAAGACTACGAATAGGTGTCGGATGGCCGGCCCGGCCGGCCCGGACCGGTCCTTGATTGGCAGGCGGAACCGCGGCCGTTAGGCTGGGCGCGCGTGAGCATGACGGAAGTCTCCCCCGGCATCGAAGGCCGGGCCGCAACCGCCTCCGGGGCGGTGAACGAGCCGGTCCAGCCCGACCAGCCCGCCCCCCTGCCGGGCGGGGGCGCCGCCGCCCGCCAGACCCCGCCCCGCCTGGGCATCATCGGCGGCGGGCAACTGGCCAAGATGACCGCGCAGGCCGCGGCCCAACTGGGCGTGGCGGTGCTGGTGCTCGAACGGGCGGAGGATTGCCCCGCCGCGCCGCTGGCCGCGGAATTCCACGCCGGTGACCTCAACGACGCCGGCGCGTTGTTGCGCTTCGCCGCCCGCGCCGAGGTCCTGACCCTGGAGAACGAGTTTGTGGACGCCGGGCTGCTCGGGCGGCTCGAGGCCGCCGGGCACCGGCTGTTTCCCTCCGCGCGCTGTCTGGGGCTGGTGCAGGACAAGCTGGCGCAAAAGGAAGCCCTGGCCGCCGCCGGCCTGCCGGTGCCGCGCTTTGGGGCAGTGCACTCCCCGGCAGAGGTCGTGGCCGCGGGGGCGCAACTGGGTTGGCCGCTGCTGCTGAAGGCGCGCCGCAATGCCTACGACGGCAAAGGCAATGCCACGCTGGCGGGGCCGGAGGAGGTTGCACCGGCCTGGGAGCGCCTGGACGGCGGACGCGGCCGGGCCCTGTACGTCGAGGCGTTCTGTGACTTCGAGGCCGAGCTGGCCGTGATGGTGACCCGGGGCCGGGACGGCGGGATGGTCACCTATCCGGTGGTGGAAACGGTCCAGCGCGAGCACATCTGCCACGAAGTGCGCGTCCCAGCCGCCGTACCGGAAGCAATGGCGGCGCACGCGGCCGACCTGGCGCGGCGGGCGGCGGAGGTGGCCGGGGTGGTGGGCAGCTTCGGGGTCGAGATGTTTCTGAGCCGGGGGGGTGGGTTGTACGTGAACGAACTGGCGCCGCGCGTGCACAACTCGGGCCATTACACCATCGAGGCCTGTTGCTGTTCGCAGTTTGAAAACCACGTCCGCGCCGTGCTGGGCTGGCCGCTGGGCGACCCGGCCCTGGTGGCGCCCGCGGCGGTCATGGTGAACCTGCTCGGCGCGGGGCCCGGGCCGGGCTGGCCGGCGGGCGTGGCGGAAGCCCTGGCCGTGCCAGGGGCGCATTTGCACCTGTACGGCAAATCGCGCAGTGCCCGCGGCCGCAAGATGGGCCATGTGACCGCCCTGGGGGCGACGCTGGCGGAGGCGCTCGCCACTGCCCGCCGCGCCAGCGCCTGCCTCCGCTTTGGTCTTCCGGAATCATGAACCCGCTGCGTTCCGACCACCCGCGGAGCAGCGCGCCCGGTCCGGCGCCGCGCGCTGCCGGCCGGTTGGGGCGCCACGCACCCGCGGAGCAAACTCATGGCCACTGAAACCAACCTCCCGCCGCAGGTGGGCATTATCATGGGCAGCGACTCGGACTGGCCCACCCTCCAACCCGCCGCCGCCGTCTGCGCCAGCTTCGGCGTGCCGCACGAGGTGCGCGTGGTCTCGGCGCACCGCACCCCGGACGACATGGCCGAGTATGGCCGGACCGCGCACGCCCGCGGCCTGCGGGTGATCATTGCCGGCGCGGGCGGGGCGGCGCACCTGCCGGGGATGGTGGCCAGCCACACGCCGTTGCCGGTGATCGGCGTGCCGGTCCAGAGCCGGGCCCTGCACGGCTTGGATTCGCTGCTGTCCATCGTGCAAATGCCGCCGGGCATCCCGGTGGCCACCGTGGCCATCGGCGGCGGGCGCAACGCCGGCCTGCTGGCCGTGCAAATCCTCGCCGTCCACGACCCGCCCCTGCGGCAGCGCCTGCTGGAGTTCCGCGCGGCGATGGCGGCCGAGTCGCGGGCGAAGACCGCGCAGTTGAGCGGGCCGGCCGGGGCGGCTTGAGGCGCGCGCCGGACGACCGGGGGGCCGTTCCGCGCGAGGGCGTGGGCCGGGCCCCGCGCCGCTTCAACGCGGCTCGGCCGGCAGGGTCGAGCCGCTCCAGTTGAGCTTCTGCTGGAGGGTGTCGAAGAACGAGCTGCCGGCCAGCCGCACCAGATGGGCGGCGTGACGGCTGCGACGGATGGTGACGAGGTCGCCGGCCTCCAGCCGCGTACAGGCCTGGCCATCGGCGGCCAGAAAGGTCTCCACCCGCCGGCTCAGGAGGCGGACCTCGAGCCGGGCGTCCAGACGGACGATGACCGAGCGGTTGGAGAGCGTGTGCGGGCAGATGGGGGTCAGGGCGAAGACCTCGGCCTGGGGGCTGACCACCGCGCCGCCGGCGGCCAGCGAGTAGGCGGTCGAGCCGGTGGGCGAGCTGACGATGAGGCCGTCGCCGCGGTAGCGGGTGAGCAGTTCGCCGTTGACCCGCACCTCCAGTTCGATCAGGCGCGGGGTGCCGCCGCGGCTGATGACCAGATCGTTGAGGGCGCGCGCGGCCACCGGTCCCGTGGCCAGGGCGCCGCGCGCTTCGATGAGGGAGCGCGATTCGACCTCGCAACCGCCGCTCTGGAGGGCGCGCAGCACCTCGGGCAACTGCTCGGCCGAGGCGGCGGTCAGGAAACCCAGGGTGCCGAGGTTGACGCCGAGGATGGGCGTGGCCCGGCCGGCGGTGTCGCGGGCCACCCGGAGCATGGTGCCGTCGCCCCCCAGCACCAGCAGCAGGTCGGTGCGCGCGGCCAGTTCGGCGTCCGTGGCGCAGACCGGCAGGCGCAGGCGGGCGGCCCGGGCCGTGGCGGCATCGGTGAGGACGGTGTAACGGCGGGCGCGCAGCAGGCGGACGGCGCGTCGGGCCAGGGTGAGGGCGGCGGGTTTGTCCGCGTTGACCACCAGGCCCACGCGGCGGATGGGTTCAGTCAGTTTTTTCAAGCAGCGCGAGAAACTCCCGGTTGCCGGCCGGCCCGCGCAGGGGCGAGGGGGTGGCCCCCCCCCAGCGCAGGCCGGGCAGGGTGACCACGAACGCCTCCAGTCCCGCCAGGACGCGGCTGTGCACCGCCGGGTCGGTGATCACGCCGGCGCCGCGGGCCGCCTCGGCCCGGCCGGCCTCGAACTGCGGTTTGACCAGCGCCACGAGCCTACCGGAACGGCGCAACAAGGCAACCGCCGCGGGCAGGATCAGCCGCAGGGAAATGAACGAGCAATCCACTGTGACCAGGTCGGCCGCGGTGAAGGGCGGGGGCACCCGGTCCGGGGTCAGCCGTCGGGCGTTGGTGCCCTCGAGCACCACCACGCGCGGGTCCCGGCGGAGTTTCCAGGCCAGCTGGCCGTGGCCCACGTCCACGGCCAGCACCCGCGCCGCGCCGTGCTGCAGCAGGCAGTCGGTGAAGCCGCCGGTCGAGGCACCCAGGTCCACCGCAATCCAGCCGGTCACGTCCAACCCGAAGTGCTGCAGGGCGTGCTCGAGTTTGAGGCCGCCGCGGCTCACGTACCGTTCGGGCGCGGTCAGTTCGAGACTGTCCCCGGGGCGAACGGCGTCGCTGGGTTTGCCGGCCACCTGACCGTTGCGGCGCACCCGGCCGGCGAGGATGGCGCGGCGGGCCTGCTCGCGGCTGGGGCAAAGGCCGCGTTCCACCAGGGCCTGGTCGAGTCGGAGGACGGATTTCATGCCGGGCAGGAACGGACGGGGGGGGAAGGGCGGCGGGGGGCATCTGCCCCGGGCGCCGCGTCAACCGGGACGCAGCAGCCGTTCGGCGGCCAGATCCGCAAAGCGCAGGCCATGGCGGGTGAGGCGGAAGCCGCGGGCGGTGCTTTCCCCCAGGCCGCGCGCCTCCAGCCAGGCCAGGTCCCCGGCCCACTCGCCCCGGAGGTCAAAGCCGGTGAGACGCTCGAAATCTGCCCAGGGCCAGCCGTCCAGCAGGCGCAGACCAAAGGCCGCCGCCTCGCCGGCCCGGGCCAGGGGCGGGAGGGTTTCGCGGTGGACGAAGGTCCGCGTGCCACGTTCGAGGGCCTCGCAGTAATGCCGCGTGTGGGCAGGGGTGCGGCGGCGCTCGCCGCGGACGTATTCGGTGGCGCCGGGCCCCAGGCCGTAAAAGGAGCCGCCGCGCCAGTAGTTGACGTTGTGCCGGCAGGCGCGGGAGGGCAGGGGGGCGTCGTCGGGGGGGCCGGCGTGGCGAGCGAAGTTGGCCACTTCATACTGCCGGAAGCCGGCGGCGGTGGCGGCTTCGACCAGGGCCTCGTACAGGGCGCAGGCGAGGTCTTCATCCACGTCAAACCGTCCGGCCCGGAGCTGGGCGAACAGGGGGGTGTCTTCCTCGTAGATGACCTCGTAGCAGGAGAGGTGCTCGCTGCCCAGGGCCAGGGCCTCGGCCAGGGTGCGTTGCCAGGACTCCAGGCTCTGACCGGGGATGGCGAACATGAGGTCGAGGTTCAGGTTGTCGAAGCCGGCCGCGCGGAGCGTGTCCCAGGAGTCGAAGACCTGGCGGCGGGAATGGATGCGGCCGAGGCGTTCCAGGAGGGGGGCGTCGAGGGATTGCACGCCCAGGGAGAGGCGGTTGACGCCGTGATCGCGGAACAGCCGGGCCTTGTCGGCGGTGACGGTGGCGGGATTGCACTCGAGGGTGAACTCCTCCGCCCCCAGCAGGCCGCAGCGGTCCATCTGTCGGAACAGGCGTTCCCACAGGCGCACCGGCAGCAGCGACGGGGTGCCGCCGCCGAAGAAGACGGTTCGCGGGCGCACATCGGCGGCGACCAGCTCCAGTTCGCGGGTCAGGGCCGCCACGTAGCGTTCCATGAGATCGCCGCGGGGCACCTCCGAGTAAAAGGCGCAGTACTCGCACTTGTGGGCGCAGAACGGCACGTGCACGTAGAGGTGCCGGACGTGCGGTTCCCACACCACCGCCCCTGTGGCCGTGGTGGCTGCGGCGGGGGCGGGGCGGGGCGGGGCGGGCGGTTCGCGTAGGAGAGTGGCGGGCATGGCGGCCAAGGGGGGTGGCCGGCGGGCTACGGGGCGGCCGCCAGCGGCAACGCGGCCAGCTCATGATAAACTGGCCCGGCCGGCCGCAGTTCGCTGCGGTAAAGGGTCACGGTTGCGACGGTCCAGGGGCAGGGCGGGGGTGCCGGAGCGGTGGCCAGCAGACGGGCGAGGCTTTGGAGGAGGCGGGGGTCGCGGCTGCTGACCCGCCCCAGGGTGAGGTGCGGGTGAAACGACCGGTCTTCGTGATGCAAGGCAAAGGCGGCAGTGGCTCCGGCCACGCGGGCGGCCAGATCATTCAGGGCGGTCAGCGCTCCCCCCAGCCCCACCCACAAGACCCGCGGAGCGGCCGGGGTGGGGAAGGCGCCCGGCGCGGCAAGTTCAAGCCGGAAGCCTGTCTGCCGGCTCACCGCCTGCTCGAGAGATTGAATCAGGGCGGGGAGGTGCACGGCCTGCACTTCGCCCAGAAACTGGAGGGTGAGGTGGCACTGTTCCGGCCGGGTCCAGCGCACGGCGTCGGCGGGAGTGGTCGCCTGCAGGTGCGTTTGCAGGGTGCGCACGGCCTGGCGCGCTTCCGGACCGGGTTCCACGGCCACGAAGGCGCGCAGCCGGGTGGGTGCGGCGTCGGCGGAGGGGAGCTTCACGGCAGACGCTGGCCCAGGGCCGCCTCCAGGAGCCGGTACCACTCCTCGCGGGACAGCTCGAGGTCGGCAACGGTGGCGGCCTCGCGCAACCGCTCGGGATTGACGGTGCCGAGGATGGGCATGACGCCGGCCGGGTGACGCCGCAGCCAGGCCAGGGCCACCGCGGCCCGGCTCACGCCGCGGTCTCGGGTAATCTGCTCGAGCGCGTCGTTGAGCTTGGCCTTGCGCGCGTGTTGAGGGTCGTTCATCGAGGCGCCGATCCGGCCGCCCAGGACGCCGCCGGCCAGCGGGCTCCAGGCCATGACCGTCAGGCCTTCGCTCAGGCACTGGTCAAGGGTGCCGTCAAAAAGCGGCTCGGGGTGCAGGAGGCTGAACTCGATCTGGTGGGCCACCAGCGGCATCGGGCAGGCCTTTTGCAGCAGGGCCACCTGGGAGGGGCGGAAATTGCTGACGCCGAACTCGCGTACCTTGCCTGCCTGGCGCAGCCGGCTGAACGCCGCGGCCACTTCCGCCGGATCGGCCAGCAGGTCCGGCCGGTGCAGCAGATACAGGTCAATCGTCTCGATGCCCAGGCGTTGGAGGGAGCCCTCGCAGGCGGCCTCGATGTGGGCCGCGGAAAAGTCGTACCGGTAAGGGGCGGCCGGCTCGGGGTCGCCCGTGAACCGGATGCCGCACTTGGTGACGATGCGGATGCGGTCGCGCATGCCGGGCACCTCGCGGAGGACCTCGCCCAGGAGCCGTTCGGACATGCCGCCGCAGTAGATGTCCGCCAGGTCGAACACCGTGAAGCCCAGCTCGTAGGCGGCACGGTAGGCCGCGTGGGCGGCCGCGCGGCGCTCGGGAGTGACCTGGGCCGGATCGTGGGTGCCGGCCACGCGCCAACCGCCGTAGGCCAGCGCGCTGCCTTCCAGGGAACTGCGGGCGAAGCGGATCGTTTTCATCGGAACACCTCCGACACTTTAGGCCCGCGCCGGCGGCAAGCGGAAGCGAATTTCCCGGAGCCTCCCTTCCCGTCCCGGACGCAGGCTTCTCAGCGGGTGGGCATGAAGACCTGGCTCGCGCAGCTTGGGCCCGCTGGCTACGGCCTGCTCACCGTGATCGTCAGGTACTGCGCCGTCGTGTTCGGCACATTGAGCGCGTGGTGGAAGGACTCGCCCTGCCGGCCGGCCACGTTGCCATTCACCGTCACGTGGGTCGTCGGATTGGCCACCCCCAGCACGTCCACGTAGGGCGAAACGCTGCGCGTCGTGTACTGGTTGAGCCGGTTGGCCGTGGAATCGCTCACCGCCGAGGCCCGGCCCCCGGTCGTGTCCCGGTTGCCGAGGTCGTCAAACGCGTTCACACATTCTCCACAAACTCGTCGGCGGGCACCCCAGCTTGCCGCAGCACTCCGCGCAACGTTCCTTGATCCACTTCCCGGGGCAACGGCACAACGCAGACGCTGCCGCCCCGCCGCAACACCACGTGACTGCCACGCTGGCGACGCCTGACAAAACCCAGCCGCTCCAACGCCTTCACCACCCGCGCCCCGGACACGCAGGGCAGTTTAGGCATGTTCCACCTCAAACGTCGTTAAAATCGCCCCGGGCCGCACCGGAACCGGTTGCTCCTCCAGATAAAGCGTCACCGCCTCCTTGAGATTCTGCAACGCCTGCTCAACCGTCTTGCCCTGCGTGGTGGTGCCCGTCTCCGGGTTGAACGCCACCAGCCAGCGGCCGGTTTCGCCCGGATAGATGATGGCACTCAGCGTTTTCATGGTTTCGAGCATAATTGCCGACCTGCCGTTGGCAAGCTGCACCACGCAGTGAAAACAAAGCTCCTAGGTTGTGCGCAGGCGCGGGCGGCCCAGTGCCGTACCGGACCTTCCCAAGCCGGCCGGCGGTGTGGTGGTCGTAATCCACAGCCGGCAACATCGTGGAACCGTGCTGGGCGGTGACTACGCCGCGCCCCTGCGGGGTTCCAGGCGATGCCCCACGCGGGATACCCCGCCATCTTCTGCCGGAACTCCGCCCCACCCGCCGCGCTGTGCTCGATGCGGAACTCGGCCATGACTGTGCCGGTCGCGTCCACCACGGCCACGTCGTGATGGTCTCCGGCCTAATCCAGGCCGGCGAAGTGCATCAGTTCAGTCCACGTTTTCAGGGGTTGTCCTTTCGTTGCGGCAGACGCCTCGCCGCGTGCCGGGGACGGCCTCGACCTGATACGGGGACCCTGATACGGGGACCCTCGCGCGGTGCGGTTCTCTCAGAGGTTGGCCCGGACTCACCCGCCGCCACCGGCGCTCAGGCCGCGCCTGCGCCACCGCCCTCGCGCCTTGTCCGCCGGCAGGCAGGTCCCTCCTGCCGCTGCGGGTCATCGGGGCCACAGCCTGCGCCCTTGGACGCCGTGCAACAGCACACCACGCAGCGCGTGTCTTGGCTGTCGGTCCACTACGCCGGTCGGCCCCGGGCTGGCACGCTGTGCCCGTGGAGGGGCTGTGTTCCCCGCGGGTCGGCCCACTGCGCTCAACCAAGGGAAATTACTGCGTCGAGTCGCTGTTCTGCCCGGAGGTGTCATGTCCCTAGTGCGCCCCCCCTGCCGGAGCACGGCGCTCTGCGTTCGGCGGGGCCGCGTCGCGCGGCGGCCTTCGGCCCGGCCGGGTTGTGGCCCGGCCCAGGGGTGGCGCCGGCGCAGCGGCGCCCTACCCAGCGGCGCGCGAACTCAAGTCCGCCGACACCCTATGCCGTGCGTCCGGCAGGGCC
>JBBIVJ010000005.1:0-147617 GCA_037439785.1 Verrucomicrobiales bacterium
CTGTCGGTACGCCCGGCTGAAGCCGGTGGGGGTGATCCAGCCGGTGCCCACGACCCACAAGGTGTTGGGGACGGTCTCCGTGGCCCCCAAAGCCTCGCTCCGGCCGGGGCGGCGGGCCGGGTTGGGGTCGGTCCAGCCCACCGTCCCCAACAGAACCGGGGCATTGGACCCCGCCCACCAGACCGCCGCCCGCGTCTCCCGTCCGTAACCGACCCGAAGAATGACCGCATCGCTCGCCCCCACCGCATGGCCGCTGGCCGTCACGTCATTGGCCGTGTTGTGGTAAAGCGTCACGTTGGTGTCCCCGGGCAGGGCCAGTTCGGTCAGGGTGCCGTTCCAGCGGAAGGCGCGCCAGACGTAGTGATTATTTTGGGTCCTTTGCACCTTGCCCACGGTAACTCCACTGCTGTTTACACCGTAGGCGTAGCCGGGTCGGGTGGGGTTGTTGGGGTCCAAGTCTACTGGAGGCGCATTCAAATCCAGTACGTCCCACAGCGTGGCCCGGTACACGTTGTTACTGCGTCCCCTGCCAGCAGCATAACCCCCGTCTGACAGTGCAAAAGCTTCCGAGTAAATCTCTGTGGGTTTGTAGGGCTTCAGGTAGTAAACATTGGTGCCCACGACGTAACAGGCCCGGCTGTCAATCACGCCGACCAGGTTGTTCGAATTGTTTACGTCCCGTAGCAGGCCAAACAACTGCCACGGCGTACTGACCGGGCGAAAACCGTACATAAGGTCGGGCCACTGCCAACTGCCCGCCAGTTGGAAATAGGGTTGGGGCAGTAGGGGGTAGCGGGAATTGTTGAAGAAAGCGCTGCCCGCGATTACCGGGACGGGAAGGTCGTTGGTATCAGACTGGGTGTTGATCCCGTAGGCGGCGTTTCCGTATCCGTACAAGTAGCAGGTGGTGCTGTTGAGCCCCACTTCACCCTCCAGCGCCTCCGCCCCAACAGGTGCCTCCTCGGACAGGGGCACATCGCTGTCCTTCATCGCAGCCGCCTCCCCGGTTTCCGCGGCGATCCATTCCCCGGTCCGGGTCAGAACCCATCCTGCCGGAGCCGCATCAGGCGCGGGGACTTCTTCATCGGCAGGCTCGACCAGTTCCTCCCCGTTGGTCAGGGATGACTCCTCCCCCTCGGTCAGCACCGGTTCAAATGCCTCTTTCTCCATGCCCGCCGGCTGGTTTTCACCGCCACAATCGAAGTAGTAGTATCCCCCCATGTCGTACATCCAGTACTTGGCTCCGTCCCACAGGGTTACGGCCACGCTGTGGTTGGTGGGGCCGGGCGTGGTCCACGGGGCGGGCGGAGCCACGGCATAGGTATTGGTCGGCGCCTGAAGCTGGAAGACCGTCATTTCGCTTTCGATCCAATGACGGTTGTTCCTGGTGCTCACTGGCACGACCCGTACCAAGATTTCCCGCCTCCCGTCGGGGAAGACCAAGTTCCAAGATCCATCCGCCTCGGGCGGCTTGTAGTACCAAGTGTTGGTGGAGGTGACGTGGTTGGTGTACAATTGACAATCCCCGCTGCTGCCGGGCGTGGCCAATCGCAAGTTGTTGGCAGTATTGGTTATGGCAGCCATTTTTACGGTCAAGGTGCCGCCTGCAGCACTTCGCCACAAGCGCAGCAGTCCGGGAATGAGCCGGCGGTCGTCCGCCACGTCCGCGATACGCTCAAAGCGCACCGTCTGGCCGTGGAAATATTCGACCACGGTTCGTGCGCTTTCCACTGCGTCGTAGGCCTCAATGACAATCTCGTCCCGGCCTTGGGCCCAGGGATCAATCTCGTAACTGAACCAAGCCACACCATTGGTCCAGGACGGAACCACATTCGTGACAGTAGCGTGGGGACCGGTACGCACCCAAAGCCGCAAATTCGCCTGGCTGACCGCGATACTGTTGGTGGTCGGATGATGTTTTACGTAACGCGCGCGCAACCATATGCGATAATCGCCCAACACCAGGGGTGAGGTCACCTGAATTACCCACACCCCGTTGAGTTGACCGCTCCCGTTGTACTCGGGACGTACTCGCTCCACCCGGCCAGCAGGGTAGAAGTCCGCCACCTGCAGGAGGTCATGGGCATAACGTTCAGCCTGAGGGTCGGTAATGGTGGCGCAGTTCAGAAAGTCCATGGCATGGCTTGAGGCCAAAAGATTCGAGACGGTGTAGGTACCGTGGTAACACTCGCGTCCGATGACCGGGTTGTAGGCCGGGGCCCAGAACGGCCGCCATTTGGCCTGGGCGGTGTTGGTCGGGTCGGGCTCAAAGAACCGGTCGTGGAGGCGCCGGGTGGTGAACCGGTTGGTCTCGAAGCGAATCTGGTTGGCCCCGCCCACCAGCAGCCCCGCGCAAAAGCCCGTGGCCCAGCGTCCAACCGCCAACTGAGCACTGCTGACCGGCATCCAGTTGGTAAACGAGCCGTAGGTGACCGCCTGCCACTCGTAGCTGCGGTAGTTCTGGTACAGGGGCACCGACTCGAGCCGGACGGCATTGTGGGCCAACGTGAAATTGTTGAACATCCACTTGCCATTTCCGTCTTGTCCCCAGAACGGCCCGCCGATGTTGGCGAGCAGGTTGACGTCCAAAAACACGTTGTTGGTCAGGTCCACGTTGCCTATCGGGGCGCTGTCGCAACTGAAGCCGCGGTCCACACCCACCACCACGTTGTCCCGGAACACGATGCCTGCGGATTTAGCGGTGCCCAAACCGATTTCCAGATTGTTCCCGTAAACCTGACACCGCTGCACGGTGGCCACACGACTACTTTCGGAGGTAGTGGAACCCGGGGGTACAGTCACCATGATGGCGGTGCAGTAACCGCCGTGCACGGAGTGGAAGTCCCGCACCTCGCAATCCTCGATCGTCCAAACGTTTGTTGCGCCTTGAGGATACTCGGTGATTTCGACGTACAGGGGGAAGCATTCAGTACCTGTTGACACCCACCAATGCCAGGGCGTTACGCCCAAGGCCCCACAGTTGAGAATGCGGACTCCCTTGATGGTGCCTTTTCGGGCTTTTGCACGCAGTGCACCCAATTTGAAGCCCCTTTCCCTGGCGTCCTGAACAAAGGAATTGGCCGGGCTGGCGTACGTGTTGGCCGCCGCCCACGCCGGCCAGTTGCCATCCAAAACGAGGTTGTTGGCCTGGAACTCGGCCAAGTGCTCGGTACCGAAAAGCAACCAGGTTTCGTTCTTCGGCCCCGCGAACGGACTGCCGGTGGTGGGGACTTTGAAGCGCAAAACCGGTGGATCGTTTGCATCTTCCGCCTCGAAGATCAAGGTGCGGTTGGGCCCCCCGTTCAAATACAAAACGCCCATCTCGTACAAACCCGGCTTGAAGATCAGGTGTACCACGTCTCCGCCTTTCGGGTTGTTCTGGATGATGTCCTGCACACTCGCGGTGGTGAAACACAGGGGATTGGTCTGCGAATTATTTGTCGTGCTGTCGGTGCAGCCGGGAGTATTGGGCGGTGCAATCCAATATTGCGCCGCTGTCGTGGATGGCGGGAAGAGCGCAGAACAGCCAACCAGCGCCAAAAGTAGCTTGACTTGCGCCCCCCTCTTGGTGCGGGGCAAACAGAATCTTCTTAGACGTCGAGCCGGGCGAGCGGGAGGCCGGGCGAGCGGGAGGCCGGGCGAGCGGGAGGCCGGGCGAGCGGGAGGCCGGGCGAGCGGGTTTAGCAACTGGACTGACTTTCATTGCCCTTAAATTTTTTGGGGATTTAAAAGTATCAAGCAAAAAAGTGGTGTTTCGACACCGGCGGTACATTTGAGCTTTTGAGTAGGTTCGGTCTCGGGCTTCCGCTCCCACAGCGCCGGCCAGCCGGCGCACGCCAAGCGCTTCGCGTCACATCGGGCGCACGACCTTCGCGCCAGCGTTTGGAGTGTGGCAGCGTGCTGCCGCTTTCTGTCCCGCGCCCTACCGGGAGGGTGCGGTTGGGGGCCGGGGTGCCGGTCTTGGGATTCGGTAGGGGCGTGCTGCGGCACGGCCGGGAAAGCGGCGCCGGCGCCGCGGCGCCCTACCGGGGCGGAGGCAGTGGATCGAGATTGCGCGGGTCCCTGGATACGGTCGGGCCGCACGGTGGCACGGCCGGGAGCTCAGGGCGCCGCTTCGCCCCGCGTTCCGGCCAGCAGCCGCTCCAGGCGCGTTTGCAGCACCCCGAAGTCCACCGGTTTCTCCACAAAATCGGTCACCGGCAGCCATTTGGGGTCAATGTCCCGGGTGCTGAAGCCCAACGGGAACTGCTGGTTGACCGCGGTGAGCATCAGGATGGGCAGGTCCGGGGCCTGCCGCCGCAGTTCGCGCGCCACCTGGAAGCCCGCCGCCGGGTCTTCGGGAAACATCACGTCCAGGATCACCGCGTCCGGCCGCCGCGCGGCCACCTGCGGCAGTGCCTCGCCGGCGGCGTTCACAATGCGGGCCTCGTGCCCCATCGCCCGGCACACGGTGGCGACAGAGTTGGCGAAGTCGGCGTCGTCATCCACGATCAGCAGGTAGGCCATGGGCAATGCAGTTGAGGGTTGAAGTCACGGACCGGGCGTCCGCCCGGCGGGCGGCCCGGCGGGAAAGTCCACCGTAAACCGGGCCCCGCGACCGGGGGCGCTGGCCACCTCGATTGCCGCTCCCAGTTCCCGGGCCACCTGGCGCACGATGGCCAGGCCCAGCCCGGTCGAGGCCCGGTTGTGGCGCACCGCCTCCTCGGTGCGGAAATAGTCCTGGAAAATCCGCGGCAGCTTGTCGGGGGCGATCCCGATACCGTAATCGCGCACCGTCAGGCGTGCGCCCCCCTCCGGCCGCGGCGCGCAGCTCACCTCGACGGTGCCGCCGTCCTGGGAATAGGTTACCGCGTTCACCACCAGGTTCTCCACCAGCATGGTCAGGTGATCGGCGGGGGCCCACACCGGCGCGGGCGTCCACCGCGTCTCGAAGCGGATGCCGCGCAGGCGGGCGGACGGTTCGAGCCGGCCGAGCACTTCGCGTCCCACCACCGCCAGGTCCAGCGCCACCCGGGGCGGGGCGTCCTGGGCGCGCGAGCGCAGGTTGGCCAACTGGAGCATGGCCTGAATCTGCCGGGACAGGGCCAGGCAGCGCTGGGCGATTTTCTCGACCACCTCCCGCGCCGCCGGCGGCAGGGGTCCCGCGTAGCCGCCCAGCAGCACCTGGGTCATGGCGTGAATGGCCGCAAAGGGCGCCTTCAACTGATGGGTGGTCTGGAGCATGTGATGCGCCCGCTCCTCACTGCTGGCGGCCAGGCGCCGGTTGGTCTCGGCCAGCTCCCGCTCCCGCCGCCGCCACAATCCCGCCAGCCGCGACACCAGATAGCCGATGACCGCCCAGATCAACAGCAGGGGCAACACCCCCCGCCAGGCGCGCCCCAGCTCCGCGACCGCTTCCGGGGCGCCGCCCGGCCGCAACGTCGAGTACGTCAGCCAGCCCCGGCTGACCGCGGTCAGTTCCAGCACGTACAAGGCCGCCGCCAGCGTGGCCACCGCCAGGCTCTCGCGGGGCGAAAACACCAGACAGGCCAGAATGAGGTGGAACAGGTACATGAACGGCGCCGCCGGCCAGTCCGGTCCCACCCAGTAAATCACGGCCGTGAGAATGACCAGGTCGCTGGCGATTTGGGCCCACAACAGCCCGCGCACCGATCCCCCCGCGCCCGGCGCCGCCAGTCGCCGCGCCCAGCGCCCGAAGCCGAGGTTCAAGCCGGCCAGCAGCACCGCCAGCGTGGCCGGCCAGCGCGGGTCCACGTGCAACCCCGCCGCCGCCGGCAGGGCCGGCACCGCCCCCGCCGCGGCCACCGCCAGCAACACCGCCACCACCAGCCAGCGCAGCCGGCAGAACCAGACCGCGTTGGCGTGCAACAGCGGTTCGATCCACGTCCGCTCGTCCGGCGCGGCCGCGGGGGCGGCACATGGCGGTTCGCCGTCCGGCTCCAGGCGGTACACGGCCGCGGCCGGTTCGGCGTCGGACGCAGCGGGCTCGGGCATGGGCGTTCATTCCACCACCCAGGTGGTGCCCGATTCGAGCAACTGGCGCAGGTCCGGCCGGCCACGGCGGGCCGTGGCCTCGCGGATTTGGCCCATCAGGAGGTCCTCGTAGGTGGGCCGTTCGAGCTGGCGGAAGATGCCCAGGGCGGTGGGGAAGTGCGGCGGCTCCAGTTCGGCCAGCAGCGCCGCCAGGGCGGGGGAGGTGCTGGCGGCGTTGTGGACCAACAGCTCGCCGGCGCGGTGCGGCTCGGCCTCGAGGTCCACGCAGGCGGGTTCCATGTCGCGCAGGATCAGGCCGCGGCGGCCGCCGGGGCCGAAGCGAATGGGCTGGCCGTGCCGCAACAGGAGGCGGTTTTCCTCCGCCGTGGCCCGGTCGGCCACTGCATCAAACGCACCCTCGTTGAAGACCCGGCAGTTCTGGAGGATTTCAATGAAGGCGGCGCCGCGGTGGCGCGCGGCGGCGGCAAGGGTTTCCGCCAGGTGACCGGGGTCCGCATACAAGGTGCGGGCGACAAAAGTGGCCTGCGCCGCCAGGGCGGTCAGGATGGGGCGGATGGGCTGCTCGATGGTGCCCAGGGGGCTGGACTTGGTGCGCTTGCCGAATTCGGAGGTGGGCGAGTACTGGCCCTTGGTCAGGCCGTAGATGCGGTTGTTGAACAGCAGAATCTTCAGGTCCGCGTTGCGCCGCAGGGCGTGGATGAGGTGGTTGGTGCCGATGGACAACCCGTCGCCATCCCCGGTCACCACCCACACCGAGAGGTCCGGCCGGGCACACTTGACGCCGGTGGCAATGGCGGGGGCCCGGCCGTGGATGCCGTGGAATCCGTAGGTGTTCACGTAGTACGGAAACCGCGAGGAACAGCCGATGCCGGAGACGAAGACAAACTCGTGCCGCGGCCGGCCCAGCCCGGCCAGGACCTTTTGGACCTGGGCCAGGATGGCGTAATCGCCGCAGCCCGGACACCAGCGCACTTCCTGGTCGGTCTGAAAATCCTTGCGGGTCAACTGGCGCAGGCAGTCCGCCTCGGGCAGGGCCGGCACCTCGGGGGGAGGAACGGTCAGCGGGTTCATGCGCGGAGGAGCTCTTCGATGGCGTTGCGGATTTCGCGGATCAAAAACGGCCGCCCCTCGACCTTGGACAGGGATTCGACCGGCAACAGGTAGCGGCTGCGCAGCACCGTGGCCAACTGGCCGGCGTTGTTTTCCGGCACCAGCACGCGGCGATAGCCCCGCAGGGCCGGTTCCAGTTGGGGCGGCAGGGGGTTCAAATGTCGCAGGTGCAGGTGGCCCACACGGTGCCCTTCCAGGCGGGCCTGGCGCACCGCCGCGGCCATCGCGCCGTAGGTGCTGCCCCAGCCCACCAGCAGCAGGTCCCCGCGCGGTTCCCCCTCGATTTGCGGGGGCGGCAGCTCGGCGGCGATGCCGGCGATCTTGCGCGCCCGCAGCTCCACCATCCGCCGGTGGTTGGCCGAGTCGTAGGTGACCAGGCCGGTGACGTCCTGCTTTTCCAAGCCCCCGATGCGGTGCTCGTAGCCCGGTGTGCCCGGCATCAACCAGGGGCGGGCCAGTGTGGCGGGGTCGCGCCGGTAAGGGGCGAAGGCCTCCGGCGGGGGGGGCGGCGCGGCGGGGGCCGGCACCGGGAGGCGGTCCACCTCGGGGATGCGAAACGCCTCGGCGCTGTTGGCCAAAAAGCTGTCCGAAAGCACGATCACCGGGGTCATGTACCGGATGGCCAGCCGCACCGCCTCGTAGGCCACTGTGAAGCAGTCGGCCGGGCTGGCGGGGGCGAGCACCGGCAGGGGCGCCTCCCCGTGCCGGCCGTACAGGGCCATGAGCAGGTCGGCCTGTTCGGTCTTGGTGGGCATGCCGGTGCTGGGGCCGGCCCGCTGGACGTTGATGACCACCAACGGCAGCTCGGTCATGACCGCCAGGCCGAGGGTCTCGGTTTTCAAGGACAGCCCCGGCCCGCTGGTCCCGGTGGCGCCCACCGCCCCCGCAAACGCCGCCCCCAACGCGGCCCCCGCCGCCGCAATCTCATCTTCGCACTGCAGCACCCGCACGTCGTATTCCTTGCGGGCCGACAGTTCGTGCAGAATCTCACTGGCCGGGGTGATGGGGTAGCTGGCGTAGGCCAGCGGCCGGCCGGCGCGCTGGGCGGCGGCGATGAGTCCCAGGGCGGTGGCTTCGTTGCCGGTGACCCGGCGGTACCGGCCCGGGGGCAGGCGGCCGGGGGCCACGCGGTAGTGGATGCGCAGCAGCTCGGTGGTGTTGGCGAAATTGTAACCGGCGCGGAGGCTGGCGCCGTTGGCCGCCATCACCGCCCGGTCCTTGCGGAATTTGCGCATGAGCCATTCCAGCAGCGGCTGCAGGGGCTGGTCGTACAGCCACAAGGTCAGCCCCAGGGCGAAGAAGTTCTTGCAACGCGCACGGGCACCCGGCGGCAGGCCGCTCGGCTGCGTCGCCTCCTGCGTCAGCGTGGTCATCGGCACCGGCACCACCCGGTAACCTTCCAGCGAGCCATCCTCGAGGGGATTGGCGGCGTAGTGGGCCTTGGCGAGGTTCGCCGGCGTGAACGCGTCGGTGTCCACGATGATGATCCCCCCCGGCTGGAGCTCCGGCAGGCTGACCTGGAGCGCGGCGGGGTTCATGGCCACCAGCACAAACGGCGCGTCACCCGGCGTCAGCACCTCCTCGCTGCCGAAGCTGAGCTGGTAGCCGCTGACCCCTGCCAGGGTGCCGGCCGGGGCGCGGATTTCCGAGGGGAAGTCCGGGATGGTCCGGATGGTGCAACCGGAGAGCGAGGCCAGGTCCGCAAACTGGCTGCCCACCAGTTGCATGCCATCGCCCGAGTCCCCCGCAAACCGCACGGTGGATTGACGCAGTTCCCGCAATTCGCGCCCGGGGTCGGTGCAACCTGGTTTCATGTTGAAGTCCTCAGCCTGAACGGGACCGAGCCCTGACCGGCGGCGGGGTTACGCCCCGTTTCGGGCCGCCGTCGATTTGTTGACTTCGGCGTCGTCAATGCACCACCGCTTCTGCGCCCCCCGGGCCAGGCTGTAAAGCGCAAAGCGGGCGGGGACTTGACCCGGGTCACGGGGCCGCTGCCCCCTCCCGCCGCGCTTCTGGCTTTGACGGCGCCGCCCCGGCGGGGTTTTGTTTCCGGCCATGCGCGCATCCTGCTTCCGGCTCCTGGCGGGCCTGCTCTTCGGGCTGGGGATCGGACCGCTCTGCCGGGCGGCTGAAACCTTTGTCGTGGCCACCTACAACCTCGAAAACTTCCTCGACCACGCCGCGCCGGGGCGCGAGCCCAAGTCGCCCGAGTCCCGCGCCAAGATTCGCGAAATGCTGCGGCACATCCGCCCCGACGTGCTGGCGGTGCAGGAGATCGGCCTGCCCAGCGCCCTGCTGGAACTGCGCGACAGCCTCGCCGCCGAGGGCCTGAACCTGCCGCACTGGGAGCACGTGCGCGGTTTCGACACCAACCTTTTCGTCGGCGTGCTCAGCCGCTTCCCCATCGTGGCCCGGCGGCCCCACACCAATGAATCGTTTCTCCTGCAGGGCCGCCGATTCCAAACCAGCCGCGGCTTTGCCGAGGTGGACATCCGGGTCAATGACCGCTACACCTTCACCCTCTTCACCGCCCACCTCAAATCCCGCCGCGAAGTGGGCTACGCCGATCAGGCCGCCCTGCGGCTGGAGGAAGCCCGCCGCCTGCGCGCCCTCATCGAGGCCCGCCTCGCCGCCAATCCCAACGTCAACCTCGTGGTTCTGGGGGACTTGAATGATACCAAGGACCAGCCGCCCCTGCGCCTGCTCATCGGCCAGGGTGCCCGGCGGCTGGTGGACACCCGCCCCGCCGAGCGCAACGGCGACAACGCCCCCGCCCCCCGGCCCACCTGGGACCCACGGTGGATCACCTGGACCCACTTCTACGGCCTGGAAGACAGCTACGAGCGGATTGATTACATCCTCCTGAGCCCCGGCATCGCCCGCGAATGGCTCCGCGAGGGCAGCTACGTCCCCAACGTTCCCAACTGGGGCGTGGCTTCCGATCACCGCCCCGTCGTCGCCGCTTTTGTTGCCGAGGATCGCTGACCGCCGTCATCCCCCTCCCCCGGCCGCCGCTCAGGGCCGCTCCGGCGCGGGCGGCGGGGCGGTCTTCGCGGGCGCTGATTCTGCGGCCCCGCTAGCGGGAGTGGCCGCGGCGGGCGCCGCGGGGGCGGCTTCCGCACCGGCCGGCGGCGCGGGGGCGGGCGCCGGTTCGGGCCACGGCATGCCCAGCTCCTTCAGCTCCTCGAGCTTTTTCCGCGCCCAGTAATGGTCCTGCCGGGCCGCCGCGCCCAGCCACCGGGCGGCCTCGACCGGGTTGGTCTGGAGCCCCCTGCCGGTCAGGTATCGCATCCCCAGCTCGTACTGGTCCGAGGCCGACCCCGCCTCGGCCCGCTTGCGCAGCAGCTCGAGCGCCCGCGCCTGGGCCGCCAGCTGGGCGGCGGTTTGCCGCGCTGTGTTGGTGCCGGTCACCGCCGGCGTTGCCGGCACGGCCGGTGGCGGCGTGACCACCGGGCCCGGAGGCAAGGGGGAGGGATTCGGGGCCGCGGGGCGGCGCGGCGCCGCGTTCGGGTCCAGGCGACGCAAGTACTGCCGGGGCGACTGATATTGTGCCAGCAACGGCGAAACGGCCGCGCCCCACATCACGGCGCCGGTCAAAACCAGGAACCGCATTTTCATAACGGTGACACCCTTCCACACCCCTCCCCGCCGGGCAAGGGACATTCCGCGGCGGGACGGAGCGGGGGCGCATCTTCATTGATAGGGGGTCGTGGCGCAGGTTGCTTACCTGCCGTATCGCCCATTTCCGAATCGGCGGCGCCCGGGAACGCGGAGGGTTCGGCGGTTGGGAAACCGGCGAGACAGCCGCCGGGGAAGTCTGCACTACGGCCCATCCGGACCCGGTCAAGACCCCTGCCGGCAACGCCGGTTCTCGCGGTGCCCGCTCAACGGCTTGCCTGCAGGCTGAGCCTGCGCAGCTCAAGGGACACGCGGTTCAGACCGGGCAATTTCCAAGCAAGGCTGTGCGCCACCGGCCCGGCCGCTGAGTGGGAAGTCCCTCGTGGCTCATACAAGCTTGGTCGCGTCAGCCCGCCGCAGTGCCGACAGGCAGGTAGCCGCCGGCGTCAGCCGGCGTGGAGGAGGTCCGCCGCGTCACCGCGGCGGCTGCGGGCAGCTGAACCCTTCCTGCCTTCCTGAGTTCCCAGTTGCCCCACCTTCGACCTTCGACCTTGCCTACCGGCCGAAGCCGGTGTTGCCGACCGGCGCTTAGACCGCGCGCGTGGTTCCGGGCATGGCCACGGGGTAACGGCCCTGGGCATCGGGCATGACCGGAGCGGGGGAGTCGTCGGTCAGGTCATCCAGACCCGGGGCCAGTTCGAGGTTCGAGGCCAGCGCCTCCTCCCAGGTGATCAATTTGCCGGACTCGCAGGCCATGCGGCCCATGATGGCCACGAGGTTGGATTTGCAGCACCGCTCGGTCTCGTTGTACGGGCGGTCGTGGCGGATGGCCTCGAACAGCCGGTCGTGTTCGACCTGGTACTGGTCCTTCGCCTCGCCGCGGAAGGACCAGATCAAATTGGCCGAGAGCGGATTGTGGCCCTTGAAGATGCGCGGCCGCGGCTGGCCTTCGCCCAGGATGGCCAGGCCGGTGGCGCCGTGAATCTGGCAGCCAAAGAAGTTGTAGCAGTTGCCAATGTGCCGGCCCTGGGCGTGCAGCCGGGTGCCGTCGGCAAACGTGTACTCGGCGGCGTAGTGGTCGAAAAGCTGGTCCGGCTCGGTGCGAACCTGCCGGCCGCCCATGCCCTGGACGGACACCGGCCAGTCGTTTTTGACCCAGCAGCAAACGTCCAGGTTGTGGATGAGCCAGTCCACGATGAAGCTGCCGTTGAGCCAGGTGAAGTTGCTGTAGTTGCCGATCTGGTGGGCCAGTTCGCTCATGCCCGGCGCCCGGGGCGTGAAGCCCACCGGCCCGTGCATCCGATACGCCCAGGCGGTGATCACCTCGCCGATGCCGCCGTCATGGATGAACCGGATCGCCTCCTCCAGCGGCAGCGAATGCCGGCTCATCAGCCCGCCGGCGATCTTGAGGTTCTTGCGCTTCGCTTCCTCGCCCGCCTTCAACACCCGCCGGATGCCCGGCGCGTCCACGGCAAAGGACTTCTCCATGAACACGTGCAACCCGCGGGCCACCGCCTCCTCGACGTGCCGCGGCCGAAAGGCCGGCGGCGTGGCCAGCAGAACCACTCCGCCCGCACCCACTGCCTCCATCGCGTGGCGGTAACCTTGCAGCCCGGTGAACTGCCGCTCCGGCGGCACGTCCACCTGCGCCGCATAGCGCGCCCGGAGCTGCTCGAGGCTGGTCTTGAGCCGCTGCGGGAAGAAATCGGCCATCGCCACCAGCCTGGTTGGACCCGCCGTGGACAACGCCTGCGCCGCCGCGCCGGTGCCGCGGCCGCCGCAGCCGATGAGGGCGATCGGGATCGTGTCCGTGCCCGCGGCGTGGACGCCGAACGGAGCGGCCGAACTCAACGCCGCGCCCGCGGTCAACGTGGCGGAGGTCTTCAGGAACGTGCGGCGGTTCAGGCGGGGGGCAGCGGCGGTGGAGGCGTTCATGCCGACAGCCTACCGGGCGCCCCCCGCCGGAGCGATGCAAAAAATCCGACGCGCCGGGAAAGCGGCGTCGGCCGGGGCAACATACGAAGTCCGAAATCCGAAGGCCGAAGGATTGGAGTGAGAACTCAGGAAGGCAGAAACTGGGGGGCAAAGGGCGGGGGCGTCTGGGTGCCGGCTTTGTCCCTTCACTTTTCAGCCCTTTGAACTTTTCACCGGCGGGGTCCGTTCCGGGTTTCAGCCCGGGCCGGATGCCCTCTGCCGGTAGCCGTCGCGGTGACGCCGTGGACCGTCTGACCGCCGGCTGGTGCCGATGGCTACCCGGCCGGCGGCGTAGCGCAGGCTGCCAGCCTGCCGTATCGCCGATTGCCAATCGGCGAAGGGTGCTCTGGGGCGGGACCGGACGAGCGGGCGAAACCCGAAATCTGAAAACCGAAGTCCGAAATCCGCAGGGGCCGGCACCGCCCCACAGCCCCAGTGGACTGGCGCCTGTCTGCGGGCACCGCCCAGGCAGGCACGCCCAAAGGCTGGCGCTGTCCCGGGGGGGACGGCTGGAGCCGGTCAACGCTTTGGTGGCGCCCCTTCCACGCGGCAGCGTCCCGGAGTGCGGCAGTCTTCTGCCGCTTTGGGTGTGGTGGAAGTGTCGCCGGGGTGGGAGGGGTTTGGCGGCGAAGCGATGGCTCCGGGTTCGACACTGCCGCGCGCTCCAGGCATAGTGCCGGGGCGATGAATTCCATGACCGGTTACGGGCGCGGCCAGGCCGCCCGGGGGGGGTACCAGATCACGGTCGAGGTCAGTTCCGTCAACCGCCGCCAGAGCGAGTGGGTGGTAAACCTGCCGCGGGAACTCGAGCCGCTGGAAGCCCGCGTCCGCGAGGCCCTCAGCCGCCGTCTGGCGCGCGGGCGGGTCACCGTGCGCGTCTCCCTCCACGCGGCCGACGAGACCTGGCGACGGCGGGTGCACCTGAACCGGCCGCTGGCGCGAGCCTACGCCGCCGAACTGGCCGAACTGGCCCGCACCCTCTCGCTGGCCGGTCCGCCGACGCTGGATGCGCTGCTGCGCCTGCCCGGGGTGGTGCAAATCGAGGAGGCGGAGGCCGACGCCGCGGCGTTGACCCCCTTGCTGGATCGGGCGCTGGACCAGGCGTTGACCGCCCTGCAAAAGAGCCGCGCCGCCGAGGGCGCCCACCTGGCCCGGGACCTGACCGCGCGCATTCGGACGCTCCGCCGGCTGGTGGCGGGCATCCGCCGCCGGGCCCCCCGCGCCCTCGCGGCCTACCGGCGCCAGCTCCTGGCCCGCATTCGCGCCGCCGGTGTCGAGAACGTGCGCCCCGATGACGAGCGGCTGGAGCGCGAGCTGGTGCTGTATGCGGACCGCTCGGACATCAGCGAGGAGCTGGCCCGGCTGGAGAGCCACTTCGCCCAGTTCGACCAGGCCGCGCGTGCCGCCGAGCCGGTCGGCCGCCTGCTCGATTTCCTGGCCCAGGAGCTGGGCCGCGAGATCAACACCCTCGGGGCCAAGGCCGGCGATGCCGCGATTTCCCGGGCCGTGGTCCGCCTGAAGACCGAACTGGAGAAATTCCGCGAGCAGGCGCAGAACGTCGAGTAAACCGCCATGACGGAGTCCCCCTTTCCGCTCGCGTCCCCGGTGCTGCTGGTGCTTTCCGCCCCTTCCGGGGGGGGCAAGACCACCGTCTGCCAGCAACTGCTGGCCCGGGTGCCGGACCTGACCCGCGCGGTGACCTGCACCACCCGCCCGCCGCGCCCCGGCGAGCAGGACGGGGTGGACTACCATTTTCTGACGCCGGCGGAGTTCGAGCGCCAGATCGCCGCCGGGGCGTTTCTTGAACATGCCTGCGTGTACGGTCACCGCTACGGCACCCGCCGCGCGGAGGTGCTGGAGCGGCTGCAACGCGGTCAGGACGTGCTGCTGAACGTGGACGTGCAGGGGGCCGCCCGCCTCCGCGAACTGGCGGCGTCGGACCCGTGCCTGGGGGCCTCACTGGTGACGGTGTTCCTGACGCCGCCCTCGATCGAGGTGCTGGCCGAGCGGCTGCGTCGCCGCGGGCAGGACGCGCCCGAGGTCATCGCCCGTCGCCTGGCGGAGGCGCGCCGGGAAATCGCCGAGTGGCCCCACTTTGATTATCTTGTGCTCAGCGGGTCCATGGCCGAAGACCTGCATCGGGTGCGGGCCGTGCTGGAGGCTGAGAAACTGCGCACGTACCGCCGCCGGAGCAGCCAATCCGGCTGAGGCCCGCACACCACCACTGTTATGTCCGAACCCGCCACCATCATCCTGGGCGTCACCGGATCAATCGCCGCCCATCGCGCGGTGGACCTGGCCAGCCTGCTGACCCGGGCCGGCCGCTCGGTCCACGTGGTCCTCACCGCTCACGCCCAGCGGTTTGTCACCCCCGTGCCCTTTCAGACCTTGTCCCGGCATCCGGTGGTGACCGACCTGTACGACGTGGACCAGGGCTGGCAGCCGGTTCACATCCGGCTGGCTGACGAGGCCGACCTGCTCCTGATCGCGCCGGCCACCGCGCAGTGCCTGGCCAAGCTGGCCCACGGCCTGGCCGATGACGCCCTGACCTGCCTGGCCCTGGCCCTGCGCCCGGAGGCGCGGCTGCTGCTGGCGCCGGCGATGAACGGCAAGATGTGGCTCCACCCGGCCACCCAGCAGAATGTGGCCCTGCTGCGGTCGCGCGGGGCCGAATTCATCGGGCCGGATGAAGGCCTGTTGGCCTGCGGCTATGAAGGGCTGGGGCGGCTCTGGCCGGTGGAGGCCATTGCCGCACGGGCCCTGGCCCTGACCGGCGGGGGTTGAGGGGTGAGCCCATGAGCACCCGGCGTTGGCCCACCCGGCTGGCGGGCTGGTTTCGGCCGGCCCGAGGGGAGGGCGCGTCGCCGCCGCCCGCGGGGGGGGTGCGTTTGCTGGAGCGGGACGTGGTGCTGGTGATCCGCGCGGTGGTGGTGGTGGTGCTGGGCTACTACCTGTTTGGGAGCGGGCTGGCGGCCTCCGGACCGGAGGGCGGCGGGGGCTTGCATGACGCCTGGCGCACGGCGCTGCGCACGGTGCAGGCGATGTTTTTCGCCTACGTGGCGTTGAGCGTGGGCACGGGGTTGTTGCTGCTGGGGGCCCAGCATCTGGAGGCGGCAGCGCGGCAGGCGCTGGTCTTTGGGGTGGCGCTGCTGGATGCGTGGTTCCTGGCCGGCATCGTGGCGTTGACCGGGGGGGCGGACAGCCAGTTGTACTGGTTGTATCCGCTGCTGCTGTTGCGGAACTGCCGCACCCTCGACTCGGGGGCGCTGCAAATGGCCCTGAACCTCCTGACCATCCTGGCCTACGCGGCGGGGGCGGTGGTGGACGACTACATCACGCGTCTGGACGCCCTGGCCCCGAGGGGCGAGTCGGAGGGGGCGCTGCCGCCGACCGACCCCTTCAGCCTGGCACTGGGGCTGGGGCGGCCGTTCGGGCTGCGGCTGCTCCTGTTGCTGGTGGTGGCGTTCTGGTTTCAGGGCCTGTTTTACCTGGTCGAGCGCGAGCGCCGCGCGCGCGAGGAGGAGCGCGAGCTGGCCCTGCGGCAGGAGCAGTTGGCCGCCTCCAGCCGCCTGGCGGCCGAGATCGCCCACCAGCTCAAAAACCCCCTGGCCATCATCAACACCGCCTCCTTCACCCTCCAGCAGACCCTGCGCGAGGGCAAGACCATCACCCAGCAAATCCAGATCATCCGCGAGGAGGTCGCCAAATCTGACCGCCTCATCACCGAGCTGATGGGCTACTCCCAACTGGTCGAGGGCCGCGTGGAAAAGGTGGACCTCAAGGAGGCCCTCGAGGCCGCCATCAACCGCGTCTTCCCGCCGGCGGTCCGGTTCGCCGTCCGGATCGAACGCGACTACGGCCCCGGCGTGCCGGAGTTGCTGGTCCAGCGCAAGCATCTGGAGGACGTCTTCGTGAACCTGCTCCAGAACGCCCGCGACCTGCTCGGCGGCCAGGGCCGCCTGCGCGTCCGTACCCGCCTGGAGCCGGACCTGGCGGTGCGGGTGGAGATCGAGGACGACGGCCCCGGCGTGCCGCCCGAGCTGCGGGAGCGCATCTTCGAGCCGTACTTCTCGACGCGGGAGAAGGGCACCGGCCTGGGGCTGGCCATCGTCAAGCACAACGTCGAACTGTACGGCGGCCGGGTCTGGGTCGAGGATTCCTCGCTTGGCCGCGGCGCCTGCTTCGTTCTAAAGTTCCCGGCTCGCACCCTGTTGCGAGTACGCGCATGACCGCCTCCCTGCCGCCGCTGCTGTTCGTGGATGACGAAAAGAACGCCCGCGTCATCTTCGAAAGCATGATGGCCACGGTGTGCCCCGACTACGAGGTGCGCACCGTCGAGTCGGCCGAGGAGGCCCTCCGGCTGCTCCACACCCAGGACTTCTTCCTGGTCATCACCGACGCGCGCCTGGGCGGCATGAGCGGCTACGACCTCATCCGCGAGATCAAGCTGCGCAAGCCGGAGCTGCCGGTGCTGATGATCACCGCCTACGACACCACCCAACTGGCCGTGCAGGCCATCAAGTCCGGCGCCATTGACTACCTGCCCAAACCCTTCGACCCCGAGCGGCTCCAACACGCCATCCGCCGCTGCGCCGAAGACTACCGCAAGGCCCGCGAACTGGAGGCCCTCCGCGCCCAGGTCGGCCAGTCCGTGCGCCTGGACCAGATCATCGGCGAGTGCCCGGCCATGCAGGCCCTGCGCCAGCTCATCCAGACCGTCGCCCCCTCCCACGCCAACGTGCTCATCCTGGGCGAAAGCGGCACCGGCAAGGAACTCATCGCCGGCGCCATCCACACCCTGAGTCAGCGCCGCCAGCGCCCCTACGTCCGCCTCAACTGCGCCGCCATCCCCGAGACCCTCTTGGAAAGCGAACTGTTCGGCCATGAAAAGGGCGCCTTCACCGGCGCCCTCCGCCAAAAGGCCGGCCGCGTCGAGGAGGCCGACGGCGGCACGCTCTTTCTGGACGAGATTGGCGACATGAGCCGCCCCCTCCAGGCCAAGCTGCTGCGTTTCCTGGAGGACGGCAGCTTCACCCGCGTGGGCGGCAACCAGGAACTGCGCGTCAACGTCCGCCTCATCGCCGCCACCAACCGCGACATCGTCGAGGCCATCCGCCGCAGCACCTTTCGCGAAGACCTCTTCCACCGCCTCAACGTCGTCCAGCTCCGCCCCCCGCCCCTGCGCGAGCGCGGCGACGACATCCTGCTCCTGGCCCGGCATTTCCTGCACCACTTCTGCCTGGCCCTGAACAAGACCCTCCGCGACCTCGCCCCGGCCGCCGCCGCCAAGCTCCGCAGCCACCACTGGCCCGGCAACGTGCGCGAACTGCGCAACGTCATCGAACGCGGCGTCATCCTCGAGACCACCGACCGGCTCCAGCCCCAAAACCTGCCCGACTTCGCCGTCGAAAACCGCCTGCGCCATCAACCGCCCCCCGCCGATCCCGGCACCGGCTCGCTGGACGAACGGCTGGCCGCCTTCGAACGCGACCTGCTCCTGCGCACCCTCCAGGCCAACCACTACGCCCTCGAACCCACCGCCGCCCAACTCCAGATCAGCCTCGCCACCTTGCGGTACCGCCTCCAGCACCACAATATCCCCCTCGACGCCGTGACCGACCCCGCCGCTCGCTCCGCCGCTCCGGAACCATGAGTCCCCCGTGGATCCCTGCCCTGCTCGCCGCCACCGCCGCCCCCGACGGCGTGCCCCAGCCCTCTGTCCCGGGCACCAGCCGGGACGCCATGGTGATCGTGATCGCCTGTGCCGTGGTCGGTCTGCTGCTCCTGTTCGTGTTCGGCTGGCGCAAGCGCCACCGCCGCCACCGTCATCACCACCACCACCACCGCGCGCACACCGACCCTTCCACGCCCGCGAGCATCTCCACCACTCCGGCCGGTGCCGCAGCGGGCGGGGTGGACGACCCCGCGGCCACCACCGCCCACCCCCACCGGCGCCGACGCCGGCGCCGCTCCCATCGCGGCCGCAATCCCACCCTGGCTGAGACCGGCGGCCTGCCCCCGCCCCGGCCGGAAGGCCAACCGCCGCCCGGCCTGTGACGGTCCCGATCTCCCAGGCCATCACCCGCCGCAGCGCCTCAAACCTCGCGCTGGCCTTCGTCCTGTTGCCCGCCCCCCGCCGGGCCGCCATGGCCGCCCTCTACGCCTTCTGCCGCGAGGTGGACGACGTGGCCGACGATGAAACCGTACCCCTGGACGAACGGCGGCGCGCCCTGGACGCCTGGCGCGAGGACCTGCACCGTGCGGGCGCCGGCGCCATTCCCGAACACGCCGTCCTGCGCGAGCTCCAGCCCCACCTCGCCACCTACCACCTGCCGCTGACCGGGTTCGAGGACATCCTGGCCGGCTGCGAAATGGACCTCGACCACCGCCGCTACCCCGACTGGCCGGCGCTCGAGCTGTACTGCCACCGCGTGGCCGGTGCGGTGGGGCTGCTGAGCATCCGCATCTTCGGCTGTCAGCACCCCGCCTGCGCCACCTACGCCGAGGCCCTCGGCCAGGCCTTCCAACTCACCAACATCCTCCGCGACGTGCGCGAGGACGCCGCCCGTGGCCGCATTTACCTCCCCCAATGCGAACTGGCGCGGCACGGCGTGACCGAGGCCGAGATGCTCGAGGACCGCTACAGCGAACGTTTCCGCGCCCTGGCCGCCGCCGTGGCCGACCGCGCCCGCCAGCGCTACCGCGAGGCGGCCGCCGCCCGCCCGGCCGAAGACCTCCGCGCCCTGATCGCCGCCGAACTCATGGGGGCGGTGTACTGGAACCTGCTGCGCCGTCTGGCCGCGCGGGGCTTCAATGTGTTCACGGGCCCCCGCGCGCGGTTGAGCCGGCCGGCCAAGCTCTACCTCACCGCCCGCACCTGGTGGCGCATCCGCGTGCGGCACTCGACCCGCCCCAACTATGGCGACGGCTGAGCCCCCGCCCCGGCGGCTGATCGTCAACGCGGACGACTTCGGCCGCTCCCCGGCCATCAACGCGGCGGTGCTCCGCGCCCATCGCGACGGCATCCTCACCACCGCCAGCCTGATGGTGAACGAACCGGCCGTCGCCGAGGCGGTCGCCCTTGCCCGCGCCTGTCCCCGGCTGGGTGTGGGCCTGCATCTGACGCTGGTTTGTGGCCGGGCGGCCGTCCCCGCCACGGCCCCGCCTTCCCTGGCCGACGCGGCGGGCCAACTGCCCGCCCATCCCGTGCAGGCGGGCTGGCGGTTTTTCTTCCGGCGCGACCTGCGCGCGGCCCTCCGCCGGGAAATCGCCGCCCAGTTCGAGGCCTTTGCCCGGACCGGCCTGCCGCCGGACCATGTCAACGGCCACCTCCACCTCCACCTGCATCCGGCGGTGCTGCCGCTGGTCATCGAGTTGGGAGGCCGCCACGGCCTGCGCGCGGTGCGGCTGACGCGCGACCCGTTCTGGTTCAACGCCCGGCTGGCCGCCGGTGCCTGGGCCTGCCGGATCAGCCATGCGATCATCTTCGGCCTGCTGTGCCGGGCGGCGCGGCCGAGGCTGCAACGGGCCGGACTGCGACACACGGCGCGGGTTTTCGGCCTGCAACTCAACGGCCGCGTGACCGAGGATCATCTCCTGCGCCTGCTGCCGCGGCTGCCGCCGGGCGATTCCGAGCTTTACGCCCACCCCTCGCTGACGGACTTTCGCGCCGAATTCGAGGCGCTGGTCAGCCCCCGGGTGCGGGCCGCGCTGGCGGCGGAACAGATTCAACTCATCCGGTACGCGGACCTCTGAAATGCTCAAGATTGTCCTCATCCTGCTGGTGGGCCTGGTGCTCGAGGCCGTGGGGGTGGTGTTGCTCAGCCAGGGCCTGCACGAAATCGGCGACCTCAAACGCGTCAGCGTCGCGGAAATCGCCCGGCTGATCGGGCGCGGGGCGACCAACCGGTACATCCTGCTGGGTGTGGCCTTCGAGGCGGCCTTCTTCGGCATCCTGCTCTACCTGCTGTCCCAAAAGGACGTGAGCCTGATCTGGCCGCTGACCTCGCTGGGGTTTGTCATCACCGTGCTGGCCGCGCGCTTCATCCGGCACGAGGAGGTCAGTGCGCTGCGCTGGGCCGGAGTGGGCCTGATCGTGGTGGGCGCGGCGCTGGTGGCCTGGAGCGAGCAGACCCGGCCGCGGCCGGCTACGCCCGCGGAGGCCGCGGCGCCGGCGGCGGGTCCGCAGCCGTGACCGTGGCCAGCACCGCCGCCAGCCGCTGCGCGGCGGCGCGGGTGGTGCGCCGCAGCGCCAGCAACGCTCGCACCAGGGCGGGACGCCGCAGCACGGCACCAACCAGCCGTGTCAAGACCAGCCGCTGGTCGGGGCCGAGAAAGCGGTTGAAGTCCACCGGCAAATCCTCGCCGGCTGCATCCGAAATCACCCGCACGGTCACGCACGGCACGCCCCGCCGCCGGCAGGCTTCCGCGATGGCAGCGGACTCCATCTCGACCGCGTCGGCGCCGGTGGCTTCACGAAGTTGCCGCTTTTCGGCCGCCGTCGCTGCGATGCGATCCGCGCAGTGAAACGTGGCCGGCCGGGCGCCGGCCGCCAGCAGCCGGTCCCGCCAGACAAATCCCGGCTCCGCGGCAAACACCACCTCGCCCCGCGCCAGCGCCGGGTTCAGCCCGCCGGCAAAGCCGCAGGTGAGCACCACGTCAGGCGGAGCACTCGCCAGGGCCAGGCGCGCACTCCGGCGCGCGTTGTGGCGGCCCATGCCGGTCACCAGCACCCGCACATGCGGCCGGTGCCCGGCCTGGGCCTCGAACGGTCGCGCCTCTTCGCGCAGGGCGAAGCAGACCAGGACGCGCGGGGGCAGGGCGTTCATGGCCGGGTTGGCTGGCGGGTTTGCACCAGCACTTGGAACCGCTCGCCCAGGTGCTGCGGATGCACCAGGGTCAGGAACTGCCGCCGTTCTGCCGCGGTCCAGTCCGCCGCCGCGTGGTCGCGCACGGCTTCCATCAGGAAGGCGGCCTGCGAGCACCGCCCCTCGGTCTGCAGGCCCGCCCGCTCGCCGGCCGCGCGGAGGGCGGTGAAGTTGACGTCGGCCGTCAGGTCCTGTTCGCCGGGCGAGGCCAGGGGGTCGGGGGCCTGCCGGTGCCGGGCGAAGGCCCGCAGCGTGCCGGCGGGCCGTTCGGGGCGCAGGGCCTCGCCCGCCTCGTAGCCGTAATCCAGGGTCAGCAGCCGGCCCGAGCCCAGCGCGCGGGCCGCGGCCGTCCAGAGGGCGGTCGCCGCGGGACGCACTTCGACCGTGAACCCATCGGGCAGCACGGCCCGCAGGCCGGCGGTCAACACCGTCCCCAGTTCCCCCTCCAGGGCCGCCCGCACCACGGGGCACAGGGGAAAATGCGGCTCGCCCGGCCGCGGCCGCACCCAGACCCATTGCCCGCCCTGCCGGGTCACCCGCAGCTCCGTCCACGCCCCGGCGCCGGCGTCCCAGACCAGCCGGTGCACCGGGAGGGCGTCGAAAAACTCGTTGCCGAAGATGACGCCGTGTACCGAGCGGGGCGGCAACGCCTCCAGGTCCGGCACCCACCGCACGCGGTTGCCCTGCCGGGCCAGCCGGGCCGCCTGCCAGGCGCGGCGGGTGGGGGAGGCTTCGACCAGGAGGTACTCGATCCGCGGGGCCAGGTCCGGCGCAAAGCGGTCCCACGCTTCAAGGAGGTCGGCCGCCAGGCAGCCATCGTGGGGGCCCAGTTCCACCACCTGCAGGCGCGGGGCCGGCAGTTCCCGCAGCCAGCGCGCCAGCCGCACGGCCAGCAGGGCACCAAAGACCGGGCCGACGCTGACGCTGGTGAAAAAGTCCCCGCCACGGCCGAGGCGCTCCGGGCTTTGCTCGTAGTACCCCAGCTCCGGCGTGTACAGTGCCGCGGCCATGAAGGTGGCAAACGGCATCGAGCCGTCAGGCTCCAAAAGCATGTCCAGCCTGGCCTCGAGGGGGGACACGGGGAGACGGGCCCGCCGCCGGCCCGGGTTCAGATGTAGTACATCCGGCCGCTGGTCTCCGCGCGGTCCAGCAGGTTCTGGAAGGTGATCCGGTCCGCGGCGGCATCGGCGGCCTGCTTGAGTTCGGTCCAGGCCTCGCGCAGCTCGGCCGGGCATTCGGGGTCGGCCAACGCAGGGGGTTCAAGGATGTCCCCCTGCACGGCCCGCAGCACGTCGCCGAAGGTGATTTCGCGGGGCGGGCGGGCCAGCAGGTAGCCACCGTCCTTGCCGCGGAGGCTGCGGACGATCCGCTTGGCTTTCAGTTCCAGGAGAATTTGGACCAGGTAACTGGCGGGGGCGTGCTGGGTGGCGGCCAGTTCTTCGACCTTGCACGCGGCGGAGCCGGAGGCAAAGGCCCGGGCCAGGCGCAGCACCGCCCGCGCCGCATAATCGCTCTTCACCGACAGCTTCACGTCGGCACCCTAGCCGGCCCGCCCGCGCGCCGACAACCCCAACCCGGCGGGGCCGAAGCGACGGCGTGACGTCGCCGCCATGCGCAGACGTGCCGGCAGGCAGGCGGAGAACCGGCGCGGCGCGGGTGCCGGATCGAGGTTGTTTCCGACTCGAAAGCGGCAGAAGACTGCCGCACTCCAGGACGCTGCCGCGTGGCAGGGCGGACCCGCCTCACCGGCCTGGGTGTCCCGGCGTCTGGGCGGTGAAGCTTCCCCGCCCAAAGCAGCAGCAGAGCGCCGCACGCCCGGACGCCGGCGCACGGAAGGGGCGTCCCGCCGGGGGCGCCGGCTTGGGAAGTGCCTGGCTGGACGGCACGCGCAGACAACCGCCGGGGCTCTGGCGTTTTGGGGGCGGTGCCGGCCCCCCTTCGGACTTCGGACTTCGGGTTTCGGCCTTCGGCCTTCGGATTTCGGATTTCGGATTTGTCCAGCCGGCCGATCCCACTCACAAGCGCCTTTCGCCGATTGGCAATCGGCGATACGGCAGGCTGGCAGCCTGCGCTACGCCGCCGGCCGGGTCGCCACCGGCGTGAGCCGGCGGAGGCCCGCCACGACACCACGGCGGCTGCGGCCAGGCGGTTCTGACCTCTGCGCAAGGCGGCCGTAAGGGGTAAGCAGTGGACAGGTTCAAAGGTGAAAAGCAGATGGGAAAGCCGGGGCTTCGGAGCGCCGGGCGGGGAACAATACGACAGCGCCCCGCCCCCCGCGGTTCCCCCCAAAGCGAAACCGGCACCTTCACCCGTCCCCTTGAGCTCCCGACCCCTGACTTCTGACTCCTGACGCCTGACTTCCTGCTTCTGGCTTCAGCTTTTTCGCCTCACGGCTCGCGCAGGCTGTCGAACCAGGCCCTGGCGTCCAGCAGGGCCGGTTCCACGCAACCGCCGTGGTCCGCGCCGGGCACCGGGTCCAGCCATTGGACCTGCGTCGCGCCGGCGGCCAGGAACGCCGCGTAAGCCACCTGGGTGTTGGCCGGGACCACGTCCTGGTCACCCGAGCAGTGGTACAGCCGCAACGGGGCCCGGGGCGTCCAGCTGAAGACGTCGTTGTCCCGCAGCGCCTGCCGCAACGGATGGTCGGGGTCGGCCCGGAAGGCAGCCAGGATTTCCGGCCGGAGGATGCGGGTGGGGTCGGCCGGCATCAGGGCGTTGATCTCGCTGCCGGAATGCTGGCCGGTGAGCCGCGGCGGCAGGGTGGTGTCGTACGGCGGGGCCAGGAGGTCGGCCAGGCTGGGCGCCAGGCGGTAGATGTCCTGGTAGGCGGCCAGCAGCAGGGCCAGGTAGTACGGATTGGGCTTGGGCCGCGGGGAGAGGAAATCTTCCGTGGTGACGCCGGACAAGTCATAGGCGCCGGCCATGGGGGCGGCGGCGGTCACGGGGAACTCGTCGGCATGAAAGGTCTCCAGTTCGCGCAGCAGGGCCAGGGTGGCGTGGCCGCCGTGGGAGTAGCCCAGCAGGAAGAGCTGGCCGTTCAGGCCCAGCCCGCGCTGCGCGGCCAGGGTGCGGGCGACGCGCAACAGGTCCACGCCGGCGGTGCCCTCGGAGCGGGCGTGGTGGTAGGCCGGAATGCCGGGCGAATCGCCCAGGCCGAGGTAGTCGGGCAGGAGGGCGAGGTAACCGGTGGCGGCCAGGGCCAGGCCCACGAGCCGTTCGCCGGCGGCGTTCTGGCTGGGGGCGTCGGATTTCCTGGCCAGGGTGCCGTGCTGGTAGCTCACCAACGGCAGGCGCGCGGCCCCGGCCGCCGGCCAGGCCATCAGGCCCGAGGCCCGGGTACGCCCGCCCCAAGGGTCCACCGTTTCGTAGGTCACGGCCAGGGCGGAGACATCGTACTGGGCGGTCAGCGGGATGCCGGCCAGTTGGAACAGGAAATTGAGCTGGGCCTTCGGGTAAGTGCCCAGGGGCGAGGTGGCGAGGACCTGGCCGCGTTCGGCCGGGGTGACGGCCAGCAGCCGGTAAAACCGCACCGGGCCGCCGGGCCGGGGGTCCACCCAGCGGTTGGCGCGCAGCGGCCAGGGGGTGCCCGCGGGGGCCATCACCCACACGCCGTCCGGCCGGTCACTGGTCAGGACGGTGAAGGCCTGGTCCTCCGCGGCGGCGGGGGTCCATTCCAGTTGCCAGCCGGCGGGCGTGAGGGCGGGAGGCAGCAGCCGGGGCGGGTCGGCCGTGCCCGGCGGGGCGGCGGTCAGGACCAGGAGGGCGATCGGGACCAGGAACTTGCTCATGGCCGGCAGGGTGGAGGGGGGCGGGGGGGGCTGGCAAAACGATTTTGCCTTGGGCCGCCGCCCGCGGGCATCCTGCGGGCATGGTGATTCACCCGCTGCTGGTGGCGGCGGCCGTGCTGGTCTGTGCAGGGATGAGCTTCTTCTTCGCGCTGGCGGAGGCGGCCCTGTTCACCCTCAGCCGCTGGCAACTGCGCGAACTGGCCGCCGCGCGGCCGGCCGCGAGCCGGCGGGTCGAGCGGCTGCGGGAGCGGGCCGAGGAGGTGCTGGCGACCATCGTGCTGGGCAACGCCTTTGCCAACGCCGGCCTGGTGGCGCTGGGCTGGTGGCTGGTCTTCCGGCATCAATGGTCCCCGGCGGGGACGTTGTGTGGCGTGCTGCTGCTCGTGCTCGTGGCGGGGGAGATCATCCCCAAGGCCCTGGCGGTGCGGGCACCGACGTTTTGGGCGCCCCGCGTGGCGCCGTGGGTGGAGGCCTGGCGGGGCCTGACCGGTCCGCTCTGCCGCCTGGCCCGGTGGGTTAACGCGCGGCTGCTGGCGCTGTTCGTGCCCGCCGGCGTCCGCCCCCCGGCCGCCCTCACCGCCGCCGAGTACCGCGAGTTGCTGGACCTGGCCCAGGAGCAGGGTCAGCTCCGGCCCGGCGAAAAGGAGATCATCCTGCACATCCTCGAACTGGACCAACGCACCGCCGGCGACGTGATGCGGCCGCGGGCCCAGGTGGTGGCGTTGCCGGATGACCTGAGCGTGCCGGAGATGGTGGCCGCGGCCCGCCGCCACGGGCACCGCCGGCTGCCGTTGTACGACGGCTCGGGGGACACCATCGTCGGGGTGCTCAACACCCGCCGGCTCCTGCTCGAGCCGCAAGGAGAGCTGAGCGAGGCCATCGAGTTCCCCTCCTTCGTGCCGGAAAGCATGAACCTGCTGGCCCTGCTGCGCCGCCTCCAACGCCAGAAACGCGGCCTGGCCATCGTGTTGGACGAGTTCGGCAGCGTGGCCGGGGTGGTCACCATCGCCGACATCCTGGGCTTCGCCGTCCGTCCGCCGGAGACCGCGGGCGCTGGCGACCGGGTGCTCGAGCCCCTGCCCGGCGGGGGCTGGCGGGCGGGGGGGGCGGTGCGCGTGGAGGAATTCCGCCGCGTGCACCCGCTGCCGGGCGAGGTCCCGCCGGGCGTGGACACGCTGGCCGGCCTGGTGCTCGCCCAAACCGGTGTGGTGCCCCCGGCCGGCACCACGGTGAGCACGGCGGGGGTGCGGTTGACGGTGACCCGCGCCACCGAGCGGCGCATCCTCGAACTGCAGGTCATGCCCGAGCGCGGCCGACTGCGGGGGGCGCGATGAACGGCGGCTGGATTCTGCTGGCCCTGCTGGCCTGGGCACTCGCCTTCCTGCTGTCCGGCATGGAGGCGGGACTGCCGGTCCTGAATCGGCTGCGGGTGCGGCACCGGGCACGGGAAGGGCATCGCGGCGCGCGGCTGTTGCAGGAATTCCTGGCCGCGCCGGAGCGGTTTCTGTGGACCATCCTGGTGGGCAACACGCTGGCGTGGGTGGCGCTGTTGGGGCTGGCCTTTCATCCGTTGTACACCGCGCTGGAGGGCCGCCGGCTGGTGCTGGGCGCGACGATGGCCGGCACGGTGTTGCTGTTGTACATGCTGGCGGACCTGTTGCCGAAGATGCTCTTCCGGCAGTACCCGACGCGGCTGTGCCTGGCCCTGGCACGGCCGTTTGCCGCGGTGCACGCGACGCTGCGGCCGGTGGTCTGGGGAGTCGAGACGCTGGCGCGCGGGCTGTTGCGGTTGAGCGGCGGGGAGCCCTACACCGGCCGGCTGTTCCGCAACCGCGAGGAACTGCGCCAGCTCCTGCTCGAATCGGCCGGGGCGCTCACCAGCGAGGAGCAGAAGATGGTTGCCCGCGTGCTGGACATGCAGCGGCTGAGCGTGGGGACGTTGATGCGGCCCTGGAACGAAGCGGTGGGCGTGGGCGTCGAGGCCCCGGTGCGGGAGCTGATCGCGCGGGCGCGGACCTCGGGCCATGACTGCCTGCCGGTCTGGACCACCGACGGCCGCCTCGCGGGCGTGGTCAGCCTGGGGGCGGTGTTGTACCGCGAGGACCTGGACCCGGGCCGGCCGGTGGCGGCGGTCATGCGGCCGGCGGTGAGGCTGGCGGAGGAGGCGGTGCTGGAGGAGGCGCTGTTGACCTTCCGGGGCACCGGCGAGCGGCTGGCGGTGGTGGTCAACGCCCGGCAGGGGCCGGTGGGCATCCTGACGCTCAGCGATGTGCTGCGGTTCATCTTCGGGGAGGTGACGCTGTGAACGGGGACTTTCTGTTCGCCCTGGTGTGGAAGCTGGGGCTGGTGCTGGCGCTGGTGCTGCTGAACGGCTTCTTCGTGGCGGCGGAGTTTGCGGTGGTCAAAATCCGGGACACGCAACTGGTCCGGCTGGCCGCCGCGGGGCACCGGCGCGCGCGGGTGGCGCGGCGGATTGTGGGCAACCTGGACACCGCGCTGAGCGCCACCCAACTGGGCATCACCCTGGCCAGCCTGGGGCTGGGCTGGGTGGCCGAACCGGTGTTTGCCTCGCTGCTCGAGCCGCTCCTGAGCGCCTTCCAGGTCCGGTCCGAGCAACTGCGGCACTCGATCGCCTTTGCGGTCGGCTTTTCCTTCATCACCTTCCTGCACATCGTGGCCGGTGAACTGGCGCCCAAGTCGCTGGCCATCCGCAAGGCGCTGCCCACCACGCTCTGGGTGGCCGTGCCGCTGGACTGGTTTTACCGCGCCTCCTACCCCGCCATCTGGGTGCTCAATCACGCCGCGGACTGGCTGCTCCGCCGCCTGGGCATCCAGCCGGTCAGCGAGGCCGAGCTGGCCCACAGCGAGGAGGAATTACGGCTGCTGCTGGCCGGTCCCGGCCGCGCCGGCAGCGAGGGCGGTTTCGGCCGCCAGGTGGTGTTGAACGCCTTCGACCTCCGCCACCGCCTGGCCCGCGAGGTCATGCGCCCCCGCCGCGAAATGGTCGCCCTGGACCTGGCCGACCCCCTCGAGCGCTGCCTGGAGACGGCCGAAAAAACCCGCTATTCCCGCTTCCCCCTGTGCGAGCAGGGCGACCTGGACCGCACCCTGGGCGTGGTCCACATCAAGGACCTCTTCGCCTGGCGCCACCGCGCCCGCTCCGCCGCCGACCTGTTGCCCGCCGCCCGCAAACTCCTGTACGTGGCCGAGACCGCCCGCCTGGACCGGCTGCTGCAACTGTTCCTCGAACGCCGCCTCCACCTGGCCCTGGTGGTGGACGAGTACGGCAGCACCGTGGGCCTGATCACCCTCGAAAACGTCCTCGAAGAACTGGTCGGCCAGATTCAGGACGAGTTCGACCAGGAAACCCCGCTCTGCGTCCGCACCGGACCGGACACCTGGGAGCTGGACGGCGCCTTTCCCCTCCACGAACTGGCCGAGCTGGTGGGCCAGGACCTCCGCGCCGAAGACCTCGCCACCACCAGCGGCCTGGTCACCCACCGGCTGGGCGGTTTCCCCCGGCCCGGCGACACGGTGGAGCTGGGCGACTTCCGCCTCAGGGTCGAGGCCACCGACGGCCCGCGCGTCACCCGGCTGAAACTGACACGGTCCCGGAGCGCGCCGCGGCCGTGATCGGCGTCTGCGCGCCGCGCCAGGCCAGAACTCCCACGCCCGCTGCGCCCGCCAGCCCGATCGCCGCCGGCCCCCACAGGCCGAGGGCCAGATCGCCCCCCCCGGCCCACACACTGAGGGCCAGCCACGTCAGGACCGGACTGTATTCCGGCGCCAGGCCGGTGGGACGTTTGGCGATCAACCACGGCGTGGCGATGAGCAGCAACCCCACCACCAATCCCGCGGCGGCCAGGGGAAAAAACAGCGGCGCGCCCCACCAATGCACGCGGGCGGTCACGGCGGCCGGCCATTTCCACCATCCCAGTCCCTGCCGCCCGAAGGGCTCGAGGGCGAGGGACAGCACCCAGGCCAAGAGCGCCGCCACCCCCAGCAGCCCCCAGCCATAGCCTTTCACCCGCCGCCAGGGCCGGAGCATGAGCTTGGCGGTCTGGCGGGCGCTCAACACCGCCGCCAACCACAAAAAGGGAACCGGCCAGGCCACGTATTCCAGCAGCCGCGGTCCCAGCGCGGTGGTGAATTCATACCGCCCCACCGGCGTGCCGGTGAAGGCCCCCACCGCCATCACCATCCCCGCCGTCAGCCCCAACAGCAGGCCGCAGGCAAGGACGTTTTGCAACGGCAGCCGCACGGCCAGGGCCGCCAGCACCGCCAGAGCCGCCAGCACGGGGATGCCGCCCTCCCACGCGCGCACCGCACCGGCCGGCATCCGGCCCAGTCCACGCCCCACCAGACTCGCCACCACCCCCACTCCCAACAACGCACACGCCACCCACTGCACGGTCGCGGCCTTGCGGACCGGCTGGGTCCACATCGAGGGCGGTTGCTGGCCGGGCATATCCCATGCCTCGGCTTGCTTGCGGGACATGTCCAGAGACTAGACGGCGGCGGGCATTTTGAAAAGCGCCAAGTGGCGGGCCGCGGTGCGCGCCGGCGGGCCCCTACCAAATCAAGGTGAGCAAGCCCAATCCCAGCGCTGCGAGGGCCGGCCGTTGCCCCACCCCGGCCCGATGCCAGGACTGCGCCTGGTAGAGCCCCAGCAGGCCCAGCAACAGGGCCAGCACACTCAGGAGGCGGGTCATCGCCACCATCGCTGCGGGCATCCAGCCCAGCGCCACGGCCACGCGGACCACCACCGCCAGCACCGCCAGCAGCAGGGCTGACCACGCCACGTCATTGCGGTTGGCCGCGCCGAAGGCCTGGCGCAACGCGTCCTTCGCCGAGGTCGCGCCCGCCCAGCCCACCGCGCGCCGGCCTGCCCGCCAGCCGGCACGGACGGCGGACGCCGGGGTCGAGGGGGGAATCGGCCGGGGCAGCGGCGGCATCCGCCCACCGGGCACGGGCCGGCCGGGGTAGGGCAGGCTCCAGCCGGAGGTCTGCTTGAGCCGGGTGCGCGGCGCGGGGGCGGGCCGCAGATGTTCCCCGGCCTGGACGGCGGCCACGCTGGGGAAGGGGTCGCGTCCGCCCAGCATGGCGGCGCGTTCGCACCAGGGGCAGGCGGTGAGGTGGTTGCTGAAGATGTGTTGCTGGTTGTCGTGGCAGGAGACCAGGTTCAGCTCGGCCTCCTCCAGGCCGAACTGCCAGCTCAAGGGATCGGGCCGCAACTCCGGCTGCTGGTGCCCGTCGCGGAAGCAACGGCAGAACAGGTTTTGCAGCACCGGGTGCAGCCACTCGAAGCGCGGCGCCGCCGGCATGGCCGCGTACGGCACGGCGGGGTCGCCGCCGTGTGGGAAGTGCCCCGCCGCGATGCGCGCCGGCAACGGCGGCGGCTCCCCCGCGCCGCGATAGACCCCGGCGAAGGGGTGCGTGCCTTCCATCAGGAGCTGGAAGATGAGGATGCCCAGGCCGAAGTGGTCGTGCACCGGCTCGCGGTTGATCTGGGCAAAGGACCGGCCCTGCAGCTCCGGCGGGGTGAACTCCGGCCGCCCCACCCGACAGCGGAAGAGCGTGCCGCTGGCGGCGTCCCAGACCTGAAACGAATCGGTGTCCACCATCGTCACCAGCGCGGTCTCGGAGGCGAGGATGTTGCACTCGTTGAGGTCGCCGATGACGTAGCCGCGCTCGTGCAGGGCCCGCATGGCGGTGGCCAGGTTGCGGGCGGTGCGGTGGAGGTAGAACCCGTTGAACAGGGGCGAGTGCTGGAGCCGGGTTTTGGGGTTGAAGTAGTCAATGACCGGCCGCACCCCCTGGACCCGCGGCATGACAAAGCCCACCACCGTCGGCCCGCCCAGGCGCACCACCCCCGTGGGCCAGGCGATGGCCACGTGGCCCTGCGCCGCCATGGGATCGGCCGGCGGGTTGGCCAGCATGGTGCGCACCTTGCAGGCGCGGTCGGCCGTGGGCTTGTGCCAGACCTTGATGACCTGCGCCGGGTCGTGCGGGTGCACGAAGATGCGCGCCTCCCCACCGGCGGCGAGCTGATCGCTTTCGCCCAGCTCGACCGTCTCGCCCGTGGCCTCCAGGTGCAGCCGCATGGTCAATCGCGCCGCCGCGCCAGCAACAGTGTCAGGTCATCCTCCGTGCGCTCGGTCACCCGGGGCGACCGCAGCCAGGCTTCCAACTGCTCCCGCGCCGCCGGCGCATCCCCCGCCCGGCCGAACCACTCGAACAACGGCTGGAAAAACGGCGCGTGCGGCGTGGCCTCGGGCAATTTCAGGGCCAGCCGTTGCAGGCCGTCGGAGAACAGCGCGAGCGCGCGCGCCGTGCCGTTCCAGGCGACCACCTGGAGCTGTTCGAGGGCGGTGGCGGAGGTCAGGAACACCGTTTCGTTGAGGTACTCGCCCGCGGCCGGCCGGGTCAGCGCCCGCCAGGTGCCGTCCTCGCCGGCCAGGACCACCGCGCCATCGCCGACCTGCGCCGCCCAGACCTGCCCGCGCCCGGCCACGCAGACCAGCAGGGTAGTGGCCAGCTCGGCCGCGCGGGCCTGGCGCCGGTCCGCCTCCGCACTCAGGGCGTCGCGCGCGGCCTGGAAGGCCGCCCGCAACCGGGCCTGCGCGGCCGGGGGGTCCTGGCCGAAGGCGGGCAGTTCCGGTGCGGCCTCGAGGTGGTCCAACACGGCGCGGGTTGCGGTCTCGGACCCGACCTCCCCCAGGCGCGCGGAGCCGGCACCGTCGGCCACCGCGGCCAGCAACGTCCCCTCGCGGTTCAGTCGCCAGGCCACGGCATCCTGGCAGGGTTGGCCGTTTTTTTCGTGGCTGGTGCCGCGCACGGCGGCGGCCAGCACGGCCCAGGGGCGGGTGGCCAGGGCGCGTTGGGCGAGGCGGATCAGGCTCATGCGCGGGGGAGGAGGCGGGGCCGCGCGGCGGGCCGGCGGCCGGCCTAGACGGTGCCCCAGCCGGGCGGGGGCAGGGCCACCTGTTCGTCGGTGCGGGAGTGGGCCACGCTTTCCATGCTGCGCGAGAGCCAGACGAACATTTCGGTGAAGTTCAGGCCCTTGAGCTTGACCGGGGTGCGCACGACGATCTGCGCCAGCCGTTCCATGTTGGCCCCCTCGACCCCCACGGCGAAGAAGGCCACGCGCTTGGCGGCCTCGTCGCTTTTGAGCCGCTGGGCGGCGGCCTGGACGATGCTCTCGGGTTCGCCCTGCGGTTCGCCGTCGGTGATCATGAACACCCAGGGGCGGTAGTAGGCGACGCCGTTGGCGCGGTACTGCTGTTTGCGGGCCTGGATCATGTCCAGCGCCTTGTGGATGGCGCCGCCCATGAAGGTCTGGCCCTGGGCGGTGAGCCGCGGCGGCTCGAAGCGCTCGGCGGTGGTGAAGTCGTGGGCCAGCTTGATCTCGTTGTCGAAGGTGACCACGGCCACCTCGACGCGCCGACAGGCCATGGGGTCCTTGACCAGTTGCTCCTTGAAGACCTGCAGGCCCTGGTTGAGGGCTTCGATGGGTTCGCCGCTCATCGAGCCGGAGGTGTCCAGCAGCAGCACGCAGGGGCAGCGCGGCTCGGGGTTTTCCGCAAACTCGATGGCGTCTTCCAGTTTGATGTTCTCGGGCATGGCGTGTGCAGTGCTGGGCCGGGCGGGCCGGATGACCATGATCAGCTTTGCGGTGCGTTTGTAACCCCCGGGTCCCGGGCGGGCAAGCCCGGCGGCTCAGGGTCCGAACATGCCGACGTCGCCGCGATCGAGCAGGCCGGTGAAGTAATTGAGCCAGAACCGGACGATGAACCAGCCCACCAGCAGTGCGATGAGCAGGAACACCAGCCGCGGCGTCCACTCCGCCAGCCGCTTGTACAGGCGGGCCGCCTCGTCGGCAAAGTCCGAGTGCAGCCAGGCCAGCGACTGGTCCAGCCGGCCGCTGAGCTCGCCGCTGCGGTACAGGCTGGTGAACCGCGGCGGGAAGGCCGGCTCCTGCGCGATGGCCTCGCCAGGAGTTTCGCCGGCCAGCATCCGTTCCCGGGCGCGGGCAGTGGCGGCTTCGAGCGCGGGGGACCCGCTGGCGGCCGCCGCCAACGGCCAGGCCTCGATCACGTTGACCCCCGCGTTGAGCAGCGCCTCCAGTGCCAGCGTCAACCGCGCCAGCGCCATCGAGCGGCGCGCCCGCCCGAAGACCGGGATGGCATGGAGCAGCTCCTCCCAGGTGCGGCGGAACCCGCGCGCCTGGCCGGTGCGGTTCAAGCCCACCACCAGCAACTGGAGCAACGCCACCCCCGCCAGGACCTGAAGCTTGGGCACCACAAACCCGGCCACGTCCCCCTTCCACACCAGGTTCGCCAGCGCCCCGGGCGGGAAGATCAGCAGCACCAGCAGCAGCAGGAAGACCGGATAGGCCAGATCGGCAAAGACCGCCCGCAGCAGCCGTGCCCGGTCCTTGTAGTAGGCGGCCAGCCGCTGACAGCAGGCGTCCAGCCGCCCGCTCTGTTCGCCGGCGGCGATCAGGGCGATGTCAAACTCCGGCAGCCAGCCGCGGCGGTTGGCCAGCGCCTCGGAAAAGGTGACCCCCTGCTGGAGTTCGGCAATCACCTGTTGCAGCCGCGTCCGGAACGCCGCCGCCGCCGGGGCGTCCCGGATCAGCTCGAGGGCGCGGATCAGCGTCAGCCCCGAGCCGAGCATCGCGCCGGTCTGGTGGTAAAACTCGCTGAACTGGTCCAGCCGCCGGGGTGTGAGCAGAAGTGCCATGCCGGGTGCGTGCCGGCAAGCTGCGCCGCAGCCGGGGGAATTGCAAGCCGGCCGGCCGCGCCCGGCCGCAACAGGGAGGCCCGGGTTGTAGCGCAGGTTTCCAACCTGCCGTACCGCCGATTTCCCATCGGCAGTGCGGGGGAGCCCGGGAGTCTGCGGGTTGGGAAACCCGCGTTACGGCAGACTGGGAAGTCTGCGTTACGGCCCACCCGGCCGCGGCCGGGAAGCGAGTTGCCCCACCGATGCGGCCCGCCGGCCTGGACCAGTGGCCGCCGGGCGACGAAGCCGCCGGCCGGCGGCGGTTTGCGGTTGGCGGGCCGCCCGGCCGGGGCTGGAATCCGGCCATGAAATCGCTCACTGAGTACCTTTGGTTCCACGTCCCCGAGCGGCGCGGGTACCTCAACATCACCGATACCGTGGCCGCGCTGGTGCGCCGCAGCGGCGTGCAGGAGGGCCTATGCCTCGTCAACGCCATGCACATCACTGCCAGCGTGTACATCAACGACGCCGAGGACGGTCTGCTCCACGACTACGACGTGTGGCTGGAGAAGCTGGCCCCGCACGAGCCGGTCGCCCAGTACCGGCACAACCACACCGGCGAGGACAACGCCGACGCCCACCTCAAACGCCAGATCATGGGCCGCGAGGTGGTGGTGGCCATCACCGGCGGCCGGCTCGACCTCGGGCCGTGGGAGCAGATTTTTTACGGGGAATTCGACGGCCGCCGCCGCAAGCGGGTGCTCGTAAAAATCCTCGGCGAGTAACCGGCGCCGGCGGGGACGTCTCCCTTCACCGGCCCCGGCCTTCCCACCAGCCTCCCCCCAAAAAGACTCCCGCCCGAGGGCGGGAGCGATGCGGAGCAAACTTGGAACGGTGGCCAAGTTCAGAAGTAACCGCCGATCGGACTGTCGGGCGCGGCCCAGAGTTCGTTGGGCAGGACGGCCGGCCGGAACGTGGTCCCGCCCGCCACGCCGCCGGCCAGGTCGTAATACTTCTTGTAGGTGATGCTCAGGGTGCCGCCGCTGATCAGGCCGATGGTGCCCCGGCCTTTGACGTCCACCGTCACGCTGATGGCCTTGCCGCCGCCATGCCGCTGCGAGATGCCCTCGTGTGGCTGGTTGCCGGCGTCGTTGAAGAAAAAGGGTGTGTACTCATCCGCCTCCCACATGAGGTAGGACATCGGGTTCATGGCGGATTGCTTGTGGGTGGCACCGATGGGCGGCAGCGGCGAAGTGCGCGTCGAGTTGACCAGTTGGCCATAGCTGATGACCGAGCCATTCCACGTGTAGCTGGTCAGCTTCACGTCCCGGGAGCGGTAGAGGTTCCTTTTTGAGCCGCGGGATTCCACGGCATCCTTCGGGCAGATGAGCACCTTCTCGGTCTCGAGGTAGCGCCCCAACTGGCTTTGCCGGAAGAACGGCAACTGGTTCGTGTAGTCCATGCTGTTGGCCGCCGACCGCATCCAGCCCAGGCCCTCGACGTAGGAGGCGTAGCACCAGTTGTTGGGGCCGTTGCCGCTGCCCCCGGACACGGTGCCCCAACTGGGGTGGGGCATGTGGTCGTTGTTGTCGCCCACGTACATGGACATGGCCAAGAGGATTTGTTTGTTGTTGCTGAGGTCAATCGAGAGCTGCGCCCGGTCCTTGGCCCGGCTCAGCGCGGGCAGCAACATGCCGGCCAGAATGGCGATGATGGCGATGACCACCAGTAGTTCGATCAGGGTAAAACCGCCGCGCGGCCTGGCCACGCCGGGGCGGGGGCTGTGTTGCGCAATCATGGTTTGACAGGATTCAGGATTTTGCTGGCTTGCTGATACCCCGCGGCCGCCTCCTTGGCAAGTGTGCATTGCGGCGCACAGGCGGAGGCGCCGGCGCAGATGCCAGAGCGCGGCGCGGGAAGCCAGGAGTCGAAAAGGAGTCAGATGTCAGAAAGGGGGCAGAAGAAGGGGCCGTTCTGGGCTCCGCGTTCTGCTTCGGGACGCTGCCGACCTCCCCCTTCACCATTTTACCTTTCCACCCCGTGAACTGTCCCCCTGCCACGGGGTATCAGCAAACACCGCTCGCGGGCGGCACGGCATGTCGTCTGAAGTGGTGCCGACCCCGCAGAGATCCGCCGGTTTGCTTTTGCCCTTCCGGGCGGGCTGGCCTATAACCGGCCGCCACCGGTAATACTTTATGAGCGCCGTGAATCAGGTCCCGAGCCCCCCGCCCAGGTTGCTGGCCGCCAACCGCAGCGAGATCGCCATCCGCATCTTCCGCGCGGCCACCGAGCTGGGCATGCGCACCGTGGCCATTTACGCCCAGGAGGACCGCTTCGGCATCCACCGCTTCAAGGCCGACGAGGCCTACCTGGTCGGCACCGGCAAGGGACCGGTCGGCGCCTACCTCGACATCGAGGGCATCCTCGCCCTGGCCCGGGACAAGGGCGTCCAGTTCATCCACCCCGGCTACGGCTTTTTGTCGGAAAACGCCGACTTCGCCCAGGCGTGTGTGGACGCCGGCGTCACCTTCGTGGGTCCGCGGCCCGAGTTGCTCCGGCTCATGGGCGACAAGACCGCCGCCCGCGCCGTGGCGGAGCGGGCGGGGGTGCCCACCCTCCCCGGCACGGCCGAACCAATTCACGACCGCGCCCGCGCCCTGCGGGTGGCGCGGGAGCTGGGCTTTCCCCTGATGATCAAGGCGGCGTTCGGCGGCGGCGGCCGCGGCATGCGGGTGGTGGAAAAGCCCGCCGACCTGGCCCCCCTGCTGGACGAGGCCCGGACCGAGGCCGGCCGCGCCTTCGGCAACCCGGCCGTGTTCCTCGAAAAATACATCCGCCGCGCCCGCCACATCGAGGTGCAGGTGCTGGGCGACCACCACGGCAACGTGGTGCACCTGCACGAGCGCGATTGCTCGGTCCAGCGCCGCCACCAGAAGCTCATCGAGATCGCCCCGGCGGTGAACCTGCCCGATCCCCTGCGCCGGGCGCTGTGCGACGCCGCCGTGCGCATCGCCCGCGCCGTCCGCTACGACAACGCCGGCACCATCGAGTTCCTGGTGGATGCCGACACCGGCGAATGGTACTTCATCGAGATGAACCCGCGCATCCAGGTCGAGCACACGGTCACCGAGGTGATCACCAACGTGGACCTGGTCCGCTCGCAAATTCTCATCGCCCAGGGGCACCCGCTGTTCGGTCCGGAGGTCGGCCTGCCCCCCCAGGAGGCCATTCCCCGCAACGGCTACGCGATTCAATGCCGCGTCACCACCGAGGACCCCGAGAACAAGTTCGCGCCCGACTACGGCCGCATCCTTACCTACCGCTCGGCCGGCGGCTTCGGGGTGCGGCTGGACGGGGGCATGGGGTTCGCCGGGGCGGTCATCACCCCGTTTTACGACTCGCTGCTGGTGAAGGTGACCACCTTCGGCAGCACCTTCGAGATCGCCCTCCAGCGCATGGACCGGGCGCTGCGCGAATTCCGCATCCGCGGGGTCAAAACCAACATCCCCTTCCTCGAAAACGTCATCCACCACGAGACCTTCCGGGCCGGGCGCGCCACGACCACCTTCATTGACACCACGCCGGAGCTGTTCCGCTTCATGCCGCGCAAGGACCGGGCGACCAAACTGCTGCGCTTCCTGGGCGAGGTGATCGTCAACGGCAACCCCCAGGCCAAGGGTTACGTGCCCAAGTCCCTGCCCACCCCGGTGGTGCCGGCCTACGACCCGAAGACCCCCCCGCCGCCCGGCACGCGCCAGACGTTGCTGGAGATGGGGCCGGAGCGGTTCACCCGCTGGATTCGCGACCAGCAACGGGTGCTGGTGACCGACACCACCTTCCGCGATGCCCATCAATCCCTGCTGGCCACGCGCGTGCGCACCTATGACATGGAACACGCCGGCGCCGCGCTGGCCCGGCGCGTGCCCGGCCTGTTCAGCGTCGAAATCTGGGGCGGGGCCAAGTTCGACACCTCGATGCGCTTCCTGCACGAGGACCCGTGGATCCGCCTGCGCCGGCTGCGGGAGCGCATCCCCAACATCTGCTTCCAGATGCTCTTTCGCGGCGCCAACGCCGTCGGCTACTCGAACTACCCAGACAACGTCGTCGCCGCCTTCGTCCGCCACGCCGCCGCCGGCGGCATTGACATCTTCCGCATCTTCGACTCCCTCAACTACCTGCCCAACCTCAAGGTGGCCATGGAGGCGGTGCGGGAAACGCACGCCCTGTGCGAAGGCGCCCTCTGTTACACCGGCGACATCCTCGACCCCTGCCGCACCAAGTACTCGCTCAAGTACTACCTCAAGCTCGCCCGCGAGCTCCAACGCATGGGCACGCACCTGCTCGGCATCAAGGACATGGCCGGCCTCTGCAAGCCCTACGCCGCCCGTGCCCTGGTCCGCGCCCTCAAGGAGGAAATCGGCCTGCCCATCCACTTCCACACTCACGACACCAGCGGCATCGCCGCCGCCAGCGTCCTGCAGGCCGTCGAGGCGGGTGCGGACATCGTGGACCTGGCCATTGCCTCGCTCTCCGGCTCCACCAGCCAGCCCTGCCTCAATTCCATCGTCGCCGCCCTTCGCGGCCAACCCCGCGACACCGGCCTGGACCTGGACACCCTCAACGAGTTTTCCAACTGCTGGGAACTGGTCCGCGAATTCTACGCCCCCTTCGACACCGCCCCCAGGTCCGGCAGCGCCAACGTGTACCTCCACGAAATGCCCGGCGGCCAGTACACCAACCTCAAGGAACAGGCCGCCGCCATGGGCCTGCTGGCCCGCTGGCCCGAAATCGAACGCACCTACGCCGAGGTCAACCAGCTCTTCGGCGACATCGTCAAGGTCACCCCCAGCAGCAAGGTCGTCGGCGACATGACCATCTTCCTCATCACCCGTGGCCTCCGCCCCGCCGACGTCCTCAAGCTGGAGCCCGGCTCGACCTCCTTCCCCGAGTCGGTCGTGGACATGCTCCAGGGCGGCCTGGGCCAACCCCCCGGTGGCTGGCCCCGCAAACTCCAGAAAATTGTCCTCGGCAACCGCCAGCCCTACACCGAACGCCCCGGCGCCCGCCTCAAGCCCCTGGACCTCGAACAGGTCCGCACCGAACTCTCCGCCAAACTCAAGCGCGAGGCCAGCGACGACGACGTCCTGAGCTACCTCATGTACCCGGACGTCTTCCTCGCCTACGCCCGCATGGCCGCCACCTACGGCGACCTCTCCGTCCTGCCCACGCCCGCCTTCTTCTACGGCATGAAGCCGGGCGACGAAATCACCGTGGACATCGAGCCCGGCAAGACCCTCATCATCCGCCTCATCAGCGTCGGACCGGTGGACGCCGAGGGCAAGCGGGTCGTGGCCTTTGAACTCAACGGCATGGCCCGCCAGATCACCGTCACCGACAAATCGGTCCAACCCAAGGTCAAGGCCCGCGTCAAGGCCAGCCCCGAGGACCCCCTCCAGGTCGGTGCCCCCATCCCCGGCGTGATCACCGCCCTGCCCGTGGCCGTGGGCACCCGAGTGCGCAAGGGCGACAAGCTCCTGAGCCTGGAAGCCATGAAAATGCAGACGTCCGTCGTCGCCCCCGCCGACGGCGTGGTGGCCGAAATCGCCGTCCAGGTGGGCGACACCGTTGAGGCCAAGGACCTCCTGGTCCGCCTCAAGCCCGCTTGAGCCGCGCCGTACCGCACGGCTGCTCCCGCCCCGGACTTGCCCGGCGCCCCGGCGCGGCGCAAGGTCGCTCCGCCATGAAGTCCTCGACCACCTATCTTGCCGGCCTGGCCGCCGGATGCTTTGTCCTCCAGACTCCCGCTGCCGACCTGCCCCCGCCGGTCCTCCCCGCTGGCGTGGGCGTGAACATCCACTTCACCCGCGGCCATACCGCCGACCTGGACCTCATCGCCGCCGCCGGCATCAAGGTCGTGCGCATGGACTTCGTCTGGGCAAGCATCGAGCGCCAGAAAGACCGGTACGACTGGTCCGCCTACGACGAACTCACAGCCAACCTCGAACAGCGCGGCCTCCAGCCCCTCTACATCCTCGACTACTCGAACCCGCTCTACGAGGAAACCGTCGTCAGCCGCAACCCCGTCACCGGCCGCGAGCAACGCGACACCGCCTCGCCCCAGCGCCCCGAGAGCGTGGCCGCCTTTGCCCGCTGGGCCGCCGCCGCCGCCGCGCGCTACCGCGGCCGGCGCGTGATCTGGGAAATCTGGAACGAACCCAACATCTCCTTCTGGAAGCCCAAACCCGACGTCACCCAGTACAACACCCTCGCCCTGGCCACCGCCCGCGCCATCCGGGCCGTGGACCCCCAGGCCACAATCATCGGCCCGGCCACGTCGGAAATCCCGCTGAAGTTCCTCGAGGACCACTTCGCCTGCGGCATCCTCGAGTACCTCGACGGCGTGAGCGTCCACCCGTACCGCAATTACGCCAGGCCGCCCGAGACCGCCGCCGAAGAATATGCCAGGCTGCGCGAGCTGATCGCCCGCTACGCGCCGCCGGGCAAGCAGGACCTGCCCATTCTCAGCGGCGAATGGGGCTACGCCACCCACACCCGCGGCGTCTCCCTCGAAACCCAGGCCGCCTTCGTCGCCCGCCAGCAACTGGCCAACCTCCTGGCCGGCGTGCCGCTCTCGGTCTGGTACGACTGGAAAAACGACGGCCCCGACGCGGACGAACGCGAACACAATTTCGGCCTGGTCCACGCCGACCTCTCGCCCAAGCCCGCCTACCCCGCCCTCAAAACCTTGACCACCGAACTGGCCGGGTACCTCATCGAACGCCACCTCGACCTGGGCCGCGAAACCGACTTCGTCCTGCTCCTGCGCCGGCCGGGACAGCCCGACAAGCTCGCCCTCTGGACCACCACCGATCCCCACCCCCTCACCCTCCACCTCCGCCGCACCGGCCGTCCCCGCCTCGAGGCCGCAACCGGCCTGGGCGCGCGCTTCCAACTCGAAGCCCCCGAATCGCCCGACGCCGGCCTCCTAGAAGTCACTTCTCCCGCCGGCACACCGCCCGTCCACACCCTCCGCCTGGAGCGGGACACCCTGCGCGTGGACCTCGGCCCGCTGCCGCTGTACCTCACCCTCCACGGCCTGACGCCGGTGCCTTGAACGGAAAGACCGCCGGCCTGATCGCTCAGGCCGGTGCCGGTCCCCACCAACTCCGGCCCGGCCCGGCAAACTTACTCCGCGCGCACCCGATCCCCCACCGCCGCCTCCCCGCTCATCACGTCGGCGACGACCCGCGTGCCCTCGACCGGTCCGCTGACCCGCACCTCCCCCACCCGGCGGCCGCCCCGGAAGACCCCCAGCCGCTGCTCGAGCCGGGGCATCTGCTGGAAGGCAAAGTCCACAATCACAAACCGCAACCGGGCGTGGAGGAACACCACCCGTCCCTGCACCGGCGTGATCGGCGTGACCTGGGGGTAACGGCCGGAATCCTCCACCGCCGGGACCTGCTCCGGGGCGGAGGCGGGCGGGGCGGCCGGCACGCGACCATCACGGGCGCAGGAAGCCCCCGCTCCCAATACTGACAGCAGGATGGCCACGGTCCACGCGCGCATGGTGGAAGGCATGGTGGAAGTTTCGGCGGGGCTGCACGGGCCGTCAACCGGCAGGGTCAGGTCCACAGTACGCCAAAGGCAGGTGCAATTGTGGCGGCGACTCCCAGCCGGCCCAGCCGAAAACCCAAAATCCAAAATCCAAAATCCGAACTCCGAACTCCGAAATCCAGACCCCGAAGCCATCGGCACCGCCCCCCCAACGTCAGAGGAGTGGCGCACGCCACAATCAGGCGCACCTGCCGGGGCTGCCCTGCCGCGCAGAGCGTCCTGGAGGGCGGCAGTCTCTGCCGCTTTGGGTGAGGTGTAAGCGTCGCCGAGGCGGGTGGGGTTCGGCGTACCGCCGAAGCCGGCGGGCGAGGCGCCCGCGCTCCCCCCATATCCCAGCGCCGCCTGTCCCCCATCTGGCATCCGGCATCCGGTGCCGGGCGAGCGCGGCCGCCTCGGCCGCTGCCATCGATGCCTCGCCGACGGTTCCGGGCGAGAACGGACAAGCTGCCTCTTCCAGCCGGGACCGCGAGGACGCGGTCCCTCCCAGCCGTGTCTTTACCAGCGGCGGTCCCTTCCCAGGCGGTCATGGGAGGGGCGGCGTCCCGGCCGACCCGGGCTGATGCCGCGAGCTTCCGCCACGGCGGGTGGCTTGTTAAGCTTCGGCGCGTGACCCGCCACTGCCATCAATGCGGCTGGGAGTGGCTCCACCGCGACCCGCCCGGCCGCAACGATACCTGTCCGCGCTGCCGCGCCGACCTGCGCGTCTGCCTCAACTGCGCCCGTTACGACGCGCGCGCCGCCCACCAATGCCGCGAGCCCCGCGCCGAGCCGGTCGCCGACAAGGACCGCGCCAACTTCTGCGAGTGGTTTGTCTTTGCCGAGCGCCCCTTCACGCCCCGCACCGAACCGGACCGCGCCGCCGGGGCACGCGCGGCCTTGCGCCGGTTGTTGGGAGGTTGACCGGCCCGCACCGGCTCCGCCGCACGCCGGGCTTCGGCTCCGCGGTCCCTTGGGGCAATCACCCGGAGCCGCGCGCGGCGTGGCGCGGCGTCGCTTTCACGATTGGCCCCTGCCCGCGGGCATGGCACGCTCGCCCCATGATCAGGCCACGCTGGATGTCCGCCCTGGCCGCCGTGCTCGCGGCGGGGACCCTGACCGCCGCCAAACCCCCGCGCGCCCTGCGTGCCGCGCTGGAGTCCATTACCGCCGAGGACCTGTTGCGCCACATCCGGGTCCTGGCCTCGGACGAGTTCGAGGGCCGCGCGCCGGGCACGGCGGGCGAGGACAAGACCGTGGGTTATCTGGCCGGCGAGTTTGTCCGGATGGGGCTGGAACCCGGCGGAACGGCGGGGAGCTGGTTCCAGCCCGTGCCCTTGATGGGGCTCACGGCGCAGGTCCGGCAGTTCAGTTATCAGGCCGGGGACCGGACGGTGACGCCCAACCAACCGGAGGAGGCCGTGGTCTGGACCCGGCGGTTTGTGCCCGAAGTCCGGGAGGACGAATCCGAGATCGTGTTCGTCGGCTACGGGGTGGTCGCGCCCGAATACAACTGGGACGACTACAAGGGGCTGGACGTGCGGGGCAAGACGCTGCTGATGCTCATCAACGACCCCGCCGTGCCGGACCCGCGCGATCCGGCACAGTTGGACCCGCGCTGGTTCGAGGGCCGGGCCATGACCTACTACGGGCGGTGGACCTACAAGTTCGAGATCGCTGCCCAGAAGGGCGCCGCTGCCGCCCTCATCATCCACGAGGAGGGCCCGGCGGGCTACCCGTGGTCGGTCGTGGCGGAAAGCAACACGGGGGAGCAATTCGAGCTGGCGCGGCCGGACGGCAACGCCGACCGGGTCGCCATCGAGGGGTGGGTCACGCGCGCCCTGGGGGCGGCCCTGTGCGCTGCCGGCGGGCAGGACCTCGAGGCCCTCAAACACGCCGCGGTGCAGGCGGACTTCCGCCCCGTGCCGCTGGGCGTTCAGGCCCGGTTTGCGGTCCGGCAAAGCCTGCGCCAGACGGAGTCCCGCAACGTGCTGGCCCGGTTAACCGGTGCCGACCCACGGCGGCGGGAGGAGGTGGTGGTGTTGACCGCGCACTGGGATCACCTGGGGCGGGACCCCGGCCTGAGCGGCGACCAGATTTACAACGGCGCCCTGGACAATGCCTCGGGTGTGGCGGCTCTGCTGGAAGTAGCGGAAGCCGCGATCCGCCTGCCGCGGCGGCCGGCGCGGACGCTGCTGTTCCTGCTCACCACGGCGGAGGAACAGGGCCTGTTGGGCGCAGCCCACTACGCCGTCCATCCGCTCCATCCGCTGGAGCGCACCGTGGCCAACCTCAACGTGGACGTCCTCAACCCCTACGGCCGCACGCGCGATGTCGAGGTCGTCGGCCTGGGGCGCAGCACGCTGGACGAGGTGTTGCAGCGGGTCGCCGCCGCCCACGACCGCGTGGTACGTCCCGACTCCGAGCCGGAAAAGGGCCGGTTTTATCGCTCCGACCACTTCATGTTCGCCAAGCGCGGCGTGCCCGCCATGTACCTCAAGTCAGGCATCGACTTCCGCGACCGCCCGCCGGAGTTCGGCCCGGCCAAGGTCCGCGAGTACGTGTCCCGGCATTACCACCGCGTCAGCGACGAAATCCAGCCGGACTGGGACCTGAGCGGCGCGGCCGAGGACACCCGGTTGCTGTTCCACCTGGCCTGGGCAGTGGCGCAGGCACGGACCTGGCCGGCGTGGAAACCGGGCAGCGAATTCCAGCGCCCGCCCGTTTCCCCCGCCCCTCGCCGGCCCTGAGCGCTGCCCGCGTTTGCTCCCGCGAAAGTTTGCGGCACCTTGCCGCGCCGGACACCGGCCCACGCGGGCCGTCCGCGGGCGTTCCACCGAACACCTGTCATGGCCAAAGCACCGACCCTGAAACTGAAAGTGGGCGATCCCGCCCCCGATTTTTCTGCCCCCAGCCAGACCGGCGAGGTCATCACGCTCGCCCGATTCAAAGGCCGCCAACCGGTGGTGTTGTACTTCTACCCGAAGGACGACACCCCCGGCTGCACCCGGGAGGCCTGCGCTTTTCGCGACGCCCGGGCCGCGCTGCACCAGGCGGGCGCGGCCGTCCTGGGCGTGAGCACCGACCCCGTCAAGGCCCACGCCCGCTTCGCCGACAAATACCGGCTGCCCTTCCCCCTGCTGGCCGATGAAGACCGGAAGATCGTCTCCGCCTACGGCGTCTGGGGCGAAAAGACCTTCATGGGCCGCAAATACCAGGGCACCCACCGCGTGACCTTCCTCATCGGCCGGGACGGGCGCATCCGCCACATCTGGGACCAGGTCAAGCCCGAGCACCACGCCACCGAGGTCCTCGAAGCGGTCCGCGCCCTGGACTGACGTCCGCCGCTGGCGGCCGCACCCTCCGCGTACCGCTTGCCCGGGCGCGGCCGCGGCGGACAATGCGCAGCAGCGCACCGCCGCCATGCTCGCCCTGGTGGAAGACTTCCTGCAGCACCTGCGCCACGAACGCGGGCGCGCCGAACACACCCAGCGCACCTACCAGGCCCTGCTCCACCGCTTTGTCGCCTGGGCGGCCAAGCAGGGCCTCAAGGAATGGCGGCAGGTCGAGCTGGCACACCTGAGCGCCTTCCTCCAGCACGAAGCCGCCCGCCCCTCGGCCCGCCGCGGCGCCGCGCCCTCCCGCCGGCTCAGCGCCGAAAGCCTGTACCTGATAATCGCCGCCCTGCGCGCCTTCTTCCGCTTTGCCGAGCGCGAGCACCAGGTGCCCACCAACCCCGCTGAGCACCTGTCCCTGCCCCGCCGCTGGCGGCGCGTGCCCAAGGCCCTCTCAGACGAGGAAATCCGCCACCTGCTCCGGCCGCCGCCGGAGATGACACCGGCGGACCTGTGCGACCAGGCGGTGCTCGAACTGGCCTATGCCTCGGGGCTGCGGCTGGCCGAACTCCGCCACCTGCGCCTGGAACAGCTCCACCTCGAGGCCGGCTTTGTCACCGTGATCGGCAAGGGCCGCAAGGAACGCGTGGTGCCGGTGGGCGAACCGGCCTGCCAGGCGCTCCGCCGCTACCTCGAGGCCGGCCGGCCGCACCTGGTGCGGCCCCGCTCGCCCGGGGCGGTGTTCCTGACCCGGCGTGGCACGCCCTTCGCCCACGTGACCTTGTGGGGCCGGATCAAGCGCCGCGCCCGGCGGGCCGGCATCACGCGCAACGTCACCCCCCACATGCTCCGGCACAGCTTCGCCACCCACCTGCTCGAACACGGCGCGGACCTGCGGGTCATCCAGGAACTGCTCGGCCACGCCCACCTCGGCACCACCGAGGTGTACACCCACGTCGCCGGCACCCACTTGCGCGAGGTGCATCGCCGCTTCCACCCGCGAAGCTGACACGCCGCGCCTCGCCGGCCCGGCGGACCGGTCCCGCGGCCGGTTGCAAAACTGCCGCGGGCTTGTACTCGCCGGCGGCGGGGTCCGTGGCAAAGTGGGCGGCGCCGTGCCGGGTGGGAAACCGCGGCCCGTGGCCGGGCCTCCCGCCCGACAGGTTGGCTCCCGCAAGCGAACATGAAACTCACCCGATCTTCGCAGGACAGGATTCTCGCCGGGGTGTGTGGCGGCCTGGCGAGGCATCTGGGCTGGTCGCCTTTCCGGGTCCGCCTGGTGTATGTGCTGGTCTCCATCCTGAGCGCGGCCTTTCCGGGCATCCTCGTGTACCTGCTGCTGTGGTTCCTGATGCCCCGCGACGACCCGCATTGACGCCTGCCGCCGGGACGCCTGCACCGCCACGGCGCCGGGCTTGCCGGCGGGCGACCGCAGGGTAGGCTCGGAGACGTGTACCCCACCCGATGAAACCGTCGTCCCTCACGCGCCGCCGCTTCCTTGAATCCGCCGCCGCGGCCACCGCCACGGTGAGCCTTGTGCCCGCCGCGGTGCTGGGCCGCGCCGGTGAAACCGCCCCCAACAGCCGCCTGACCCTGGCCTTCATCGGCGTCGGCTCCCAGGGCCTGCGGGTGATGCTCCGGTTCCTGCGCGAGCCGGACGTGCAGGCCGTGGCGGTGTGCGACGCGGTGGAATCGGCCGCGAACTTCCATCAGTGGAGCGCCGGCGAGTTCGCCCGGGCGGTGCATCGTCTGCTGGGGGTCAGCAGCGGCTGGGAATGGCTCAGCCCCGACGTGCCCCTGCTGGAACTGACCCCCACCCTGCGCGTCCCCGCCGGCGTCTGCGGCCGCGATCCAGCCCGCCGCATCGTGGAGGCGTGGAACGCCCGCCGCAGCGGCGTCAACACCTCGCGCGGCTGCGCCGCCCATGCCGATTTCCGCGACCTGCTCGGTCGCGAAAAGGACTGCGACGCCGTGGTGGTGGGCACGCCCGATCACCTGCACGCGGTGGTCTCGATCGCCGCCATGCGCGCCGGCAAACACGTCTTCTGCCAGAAACCGATGACCCGCACCCTGCATGAGGCGCGGCGCATGGCCGCCGTGGCGCGGGAAACCGGCGTGGTCACCCAGGTGGCCGTGGGCCCGCAGGCCTCCGAAGACACCCGCCGCCTCCAGGAATGGGTGGCGGCCGGCGCCATCGGCCGCGTGCGCGAGGTCCACAACTGGTCCTCCCGCCCCTTTTGGCCCCAGGGCATGCCCGCGCCCCGCGAAGCCCGGCCGGTGCCGGCAGGGCTGGATTGGAACCGCTGGCTGGGGCCGGCCGCCGACCGGCCATTCCACCCCGCCTACCTGCCGTTCGTCTGGCGGGGCTGGGTGGACTTCGGCTGCGGCGCGCTGGGCGACATGGGCTGCTACAGCTTCGACACCGTGTACCGGGTGTTGAAACTGGCCCCGCCCGTGGCGGCCGAGGCCAGCACCACCCCGCGCTTCCCGGAAAGTTATCCGCTGGCATCGCAGGTCCGCCTGGACTTCGCCGCCCGCGGCGATCAACCGCCGGTGGTGCTGCGTTGGTGGGATGGCGGCCTGCGGCCGGAACGCCCCGAGGCGCTGGAACCGGACCAGAAGCTCGAGGCCGAGGGCCTGCTGTTGGTGGGCGACGAGGGTGCCATCCTGGCCGATTTCGTGGGCGGCCGGCCGCGGCTCATTCCTGCCGCCCGGATGCGCGCCTTCCGCGAACCGCCGAAAACCCTGCCCCGCTCGCCGGGCAACGAGCGGGAATGGCTGGACGCCATCCGGGACCGGCGCAAGGCCACGGGGGCTTCCTTCGAGTTTTCGGCGGCCGTGACCGAGGCGCTGTGCCTGGGCAACCTGGCGGTGCGCTCCGGCGAACGCCTGGGCTGGAACAGCGTCACCGGCCAACTGACCGGCCCGGCGTCGGTGCAGGCGTGGCTCAATCCCCCGGCCCGCGAGGGCTGGGACGTGTGAGGAACAAACACTGTTTGCACACTTGCGGAACCCCGTATTCCTGCCGGCCCGGCGGCAGCAGACGGTTTTTTGCGCCGCGAAGGTGTAAAGACTTGTCTGCGCCTTCCTCGCTGCCTTCAATGCCGGTCAGGCGAATTGGGATATGGGGAAGGGAATGCAGGGTGAGGGATCAGTTCGCAGATGTCCACGTTGTGGCAGCGACCGGGTTCGGCGGTCCCGGCGAAGAGGGGTGCTTGGGCTCCTGAAACGTTACCGGTGCCTCGAATGCCATCGGCGATTTCACTTCTGGATGTTGGGCCGACTGGCGTGGGTGGCCTTGGGTGCCGGCGTGTTGCTGTTTCTGCCGCTGACTTGGTGGATGTGGCGCAGCAGCCGTTCTGGCGGTACTTCCGGAGGAGACACCGGGGTCGGTCCCATCGTAACGACGACCGCAGAAACGCCGGGGGGATTCAACTGGCAGTATGCCGCCGCCAGAAGATGGCTGCAGTCCAACGAACCTGCCCGGGCGATCCCCTTCTTGCAGCAGGCCGCCCGGTCGGGACATGTCGAGTCCATGCTAGAGCTGGGCCTGGCCTACTACTGGGGGCGGGGCGTGCTTCAAAACTTTGATCAGGCCGTCGCGCTATTTCAGCAGGCCGCGCGGCGTGGGAACGCGGAAGCCCAGTACCTGCTGGGGAAATGCCACCAGTTGGGCCAGGGCGTTGCGCAGGACTTTGTGGCCGCCTACGCCTGGTTCAACCTCGCCAGTGCCCGAGGCCATGCCGCGGCCGGTCAATCCCGTCAGGAGTTAACGCGCCTGCTCTCACCGGAGGATGTTGTCCGGGGCCAGCAACTCAGCCTCCAGTTGGAGAAGGACCTGCTTACTGCCGCGCCGCCACCGGAACCCACCCCTTCGCCGCGGTGATCGCCCGGCCGGGGCCGGCGGCTTGGCCGGGCGGCTAGGGAGAAGCATAATGAGCAGCCGTGAATCCCGCTCCTCTCACCGTGCGCCGCGCCACCGTCGAGGACCTGCCCTCGTTGCGCGGCCTCTGGCAACTGGAACGGCTGCCCGGCCACGACCTGGAAAAGCGGCTGACCGAGTTCCACGTGGTGGTCCGGCCGGACGGTCTGGTGATCGGCGCGGCCGGGTTTCTCGCTGCCGGGCCGCAGGCGCTGGTGCACAGCGTGGCCTTTGCCTCGCCTGCCCTGGCCGCGGAAGGTCGGGCGCCGCTTGGGGAACACCTGCACACCCTGGCGCGGACCCAGGGCGTGGTCCGGCTCTGGGCGCGGGAGGCGGCCTCAGCGTGGCCCGGAACGGCGTTCGCACCGGCCACGGCGGCCCAGCTCAAACGGCTGCCGCCGGCGTTTGGCCCGGCGCGGGGGGCCTGGCACACCCTGCCGTTGCGGGATGAAGCCGCCCTGGCCGCGGCATGGGAGAAGGAGTTTGCCGCCCTGCAGGAGTTCCACCAGGCACAGGCCGAGCAGGTGCGCCGGCGGGCGGCCGTCTGGAAACTGCTGGCGTGGGGCATCGCCGCGCTGTTCTTCGCCGGCACGGTGGGGTTGTTGATCCTGATGTTCCGGACGGCGCCGCGCCCGCGCCGGCCCTGAGACGCCGGCTTTTGCCTTTGCCGGCCGCGGGGCTGTGCTAGGTTGGCGGGCCGATGACGCTCCTGGCCATCCTCACGCCTGCCGCCATTTTCGACGGGCTCCTGACCTACGTCTGCCTGATCATCCTGTTGACGTTCCACGAGTTTGCCCATGCGTGGACGGCGTCCAAGTGCGGCGACGATACGGCGCGGCTGCTGGGGCGGGTGTCGTTGAACCCGCTGGTGCACATGGAGGTGGTGGGCACGGTGGTGCTGCCGTTGTTGATGATCTTCCTCAGCGCCGCCAGCTCCCCGCTGGCCAACTTCATCATCGGCTGGGGCAAGCCGGTCCCGGTCAACCCCTACAATCTCCGCAACCGCCGCACCGATGACACCCTCATCGCCCTGGCGGGACCGGCGATGAACCTGGTGCTGGCGTTTGTGGCCGTGGCGCTGGCACGGGCCTTCACCGCCGCGGGGCTGGAAAGCGGCGCCGAGGTGGCGGTCCGCCTGGCGCTCATCAGCCTGGTGCTGGCCTTCTTCAACCTGCTGCCCATCCCGCCGCTGGACGGCTCGCACGTGCTCAAGAACTTCATCCGCCTGCCCGAGACGACGTACCTGTGGCTGAGCCAGTACGGCTTCATCCTGATCATTCTGGTCCTGCAACTGCCGCCCGTGCGCTGGCTGCTGGGCTTTATGACCCAGCTCACCTTCGTCTCGATGGGCCGGGTGGTGGGGCTGGTGTAAATGCCGCGGCGACCGGGGCGCGCGGCCGAAGGGTCGGGCGCGACCGGCTTTGCGGCGCGGGAGGGAACGTGCTTCCCTTGGTCCCATGCGCATCATTGGCGGTAGTTCCGGCCGGCGCGTCCTGAAAGTCCCCCACGGCCTGGCCGTGCGGCCCACGCCGGACCTGGTTAAGCAGGCGGTCTTCAACAGCCTGGGCGGGCGGGTCCGCGGCGCGCGGGTCCTCGAGTTGTTCGCCGGCTCGGGGGCACTGGGCTTCGAGTGCCTGAGCCGGGGCGCCGCCCGGGTGGTCAGCGTCGAGAAATCCGACCGCCACGCCCACTACATCCGCACCAACCTGCACGCCGCCGGCCTGCCGGCTGAACGCTTCGAACTGCGCACCCAGGACGCCTTCACCGCCCTCCGCCAACTGACCGCCGAGGGCCCGCAGTTCGACCTGGTCCTGGCCGACCCACCCTTCGGGGCAAAAAACGTGGGCCGCCGCTCGGAATCCTTTTCCCAGCAGCTGCTGGATGACCCCACCCTCCCACGCCTGCTGGCCGCCGGGGGATGGTTGGTGCTGGGGCACGCCCGCCGTGACGCCCTCACCGTACCGCCGCCCTGGCGCGAGGTGAAGTCGCTGCGGCACGGCGATTCGGTAATGACCTTCCTGGAGGTGGCCGCCGCCCCCGCCGCGCCCGCCCCCTCGGCGGTTGACGCCGCGCCGGCCCCCGACATCTTCTGAGCATGACGCGGTCCCTTCTGCCCCTGACCCTGCTGAGCGCCGGGCTGGCCGGCCTCACTCTCCAAGCCGGCGAAGCACCGGCCCCGCCGCCAGCAGCGCCGCCGCCGGCAACTCCGCCCACCCCGCCCCCCTGGAACATGAAGGACAAAGTGGTGAAAACCGACGCCGAATGGCGCGCCCGGCTCACGCCCGAGCAATACCGCGTCACCCGCCGCAAAGGCACCGAGCGCGCCTTCACCGGCGCCTACTGGAACACCAAGGACCCCGGCCTGTACCGCTGCGTGGGCTGCGGGCTGGAGCTGTTCTCCTCCGAGCACAAATACGACTCGGGCTGCGGCTGGCCGAGCTACTGGCAACCGCTCAGGTCGGAGCACCTCGCCACCGCCGAGGACCGCAGTTGGAACATGGTCCGCACCGAGGTGCTCTGCGCCCGCTGCGGCGCCCACCTGGGGCATGTCTTCGACGACGGCCCGCAGCCGACCGGCCTGCGTTACTGCATCAACTCGGCGGCGCTCCGGTTCGAGCCGCGGCCCCAAATGGCGGCCGGCAAGCAAGCGGCGGACTCGCCCCCACCGCCCACTGCACCGGGCTCGCCCTGAACTGACGCTTTCGCGGGTGCGCCAGCCCCGCGCGGCGGGCGGGACGAACGGCTGCGGTGCCCACCGGCCCGGCCGCGCGGCCTTCCGGTGAGGGACCGCCTCAGGCGATCTGCAGGCGGGGATCGTTTTGGAGACGCTGGGAGAGGTTGGGCCACTGGACGCCGCTGGTGGCCTGGATGGCGTTGAGGTACAACGCCACCATTTCGCGCGGATGCCGCGCCAGCACCCCCTCGATGGCGGCGTCGAGCCGGTCATCCGGAACGGTCGGGGGGAATTCCTCGACCACCCCCTGCTGGTGCGGGACGCCAAGGGCATCAAGGAAGTCGCTCAGCAGGGCGGTCTGGGATTTGACCAGCCAGCCCCGGAGCAGGTTGGCCGCGGTTTCCTCCATGCGGGGGCGACCCAGGACGTTGATCATCTCGACATGCCGCTGGCGCCGGGGCTTTTTCTCGAGGAAGACCGGCCGCACCCGCAGGGCCTGGGCCACCGCCGCCAGCACGGCGCGGTACAGGGGCTTGTCCTCCCGGCAGGTGGTTTCGAGGATTTCCTGGGCCAGCTCGGCCGGCATGAAGCCGAGCAGTTCGTAGCATTTGAGCATAAACAACTCCGTTGCCCGCGCCCGCAGCCGCCGCCCGGGCACAAACGCGGGCACCGCGATACTGGGCGGCCCGCCGGCAAGCAAGGCTTTTCTGGGCGGAGAGGGCTGCAAACCGCTTGCGGGCGTGACAGGCGGTTTCCAGACTCGCGGCATGCCATTTTGGGCGTACCTGCTGGCCGCGGTCGGCGGCTACCTGCTGGGCAGTCTGCCCACCGGTTATCTGGTGGGCCGGGTGCGCGGCGTGGATGTGCGCACCCTCGGCAGCGGGAACATCGGCGCAACCAATGTGATGCGCCTGCTCGGCACGAAGGCCGGCCTGTTCGTGCTGGCGGTGGACGCCCTCAAGGGCTTCCTGGCGGTCGCCGGGCCGGGCCGCGGCCTGTTGGTGGGCGTGGGCGGCGGCGCGGCGGGCGGCGACCTGATGGCGGTCACCGCGGGCGTGGCGGCCATTCTGGGCCACAACTACACCTGCTGGCTGGGCTTCAAGGGCGGCAAGGGGATCGCCACCAGCGCCGGCGTGCTGCTGGCCCTGATGCCCGCGGCCCTCGGAATCTGCTTCCTGGTCTGGGCGGCGGTGGTCGGCCTCAGCCGCTACGTTTCGCTCGCCTCGATTTGCGCCGCGGCGGCCCTGCCGGTGGCCGCGTGGTGGACCGGCCACGGCCGGCTGCTGATCGGCGTGAGCCTGGTCCTGTGCGCGCTGGCCATCTTCAAACACCGCGCCAACCTCCGCCGCCTGCTGGACGGCACCGAGCCGCGCTGGCGTCGCCCTGCCACCCCGCCTTCCCAGTCCGCATGAAAATCGCCCTGCTCGGCACCGGCGCCTGGGGGAGTGCCCTGGCCAAATTGTTGTTGGCGGAAGGTCACCCGGTCGTCGCCTGGGACCACGATCTCGAGAACCTGCGCGCCGTGGCCGCCCGCGGCCGCAACGACAAGTACCTGCCCGGCGTCGCCCTGGGCGCGGGCTTGACGGCGGTCGAGCGACCGGAGGCCGCCTGGCCGGGGTGCGATTGCGTGATCGTGGCGGTGCCCTCGAAAGGCATCCGGGCGGCAGCGCAGGCCCTGGCGGGGTTTGCCGGGCCGCTGCTCAGCGTCACCAAGGGCATCGAGTACGAGAGCGGCCTGACCATGAGCGCCATCCTCGGCGCGGCGGCACCGGCGGCGCGGGTGGCGGCCCTGTCGGGGCCGACGCTGGCACTGGAAGTGGCGCGGGGCGTGCCCACCGCCGCGGTGGTGGCCAGCTCGGACGAGACCACCGCCGGGTGGTTTCAGGCGCTGCTGCACCGGCCGACCTTCCGCATTTACACCAGCCCTGACCCGCTGGGGGTCGAGCTGGGCGGGGCGCTGAAAAACGTCATCGCCATCGCCGCGGGGCTCAACGACGGCCTGGGCTTTGGCGACAACTCGAAGGCGGCGCTGGTCACCCGCGGCATCGCGGAGATGCGTCGCCTGGGCGTGGCCTGCGGGGCGCGGGCGGAGACCTTCAGCGGTCTCAGCGGGCTGGGCGACCTGGTGGTGACGTGTTTCTCGCCGCTGAGCCGGAACCGCACCCTGGGCGAGCAACGGGGCCGCGGCGCGCGTCTCGAGGACCTGCTGGCGCGCGCGGTGAGCGTGGCCGAGGGCTACCCGACCGCCCGCGCCGCCCGCGCCCTGGCCCGGCGGCACGCGGTGTCCGTGCCGATCATTGACGAGGTGTACGCCGTGCTCTACGAGGCCAAGCCGCCCGCCCAGGCGGTGCGGGACCTGCTGGCCCGGGTGTCCAAGCCCGAGGATTGAGCGGGTGGACGCCGCCGGGCGCCGCCAGCGGCCGGGCGGACTTCACCTCCCAGCCGCCGCCGGTACCACGCCCGCCTGGCGGATCAGGTCCAACAACTCCGCGTAGGTGTCCACCGCCCGGAACTGGGGGAACTCGCGCTGCACCCGGTCCGGGGCGCGAAAGAGGATGCCCACGTGCGCCTCGGCGAGCATGGCGGTGTCGTTGTAGGAATCGCCGGCGGCGATGACGCGGTAGTTCAGGAGTTTGAACGCCGCCACGGCGCGCTGTTTCTGTTCGGGGATGCGCAGCCGGTAGTCCACCACCCGGTCCTCCCGGACCACCAGCCGGTGGCAGAGCAGGGTGGGCCACTCCAACTGGCGCAGCAGCGGCTGGGCGAACTGCTCGAAGGTGTCGGACAGGATGACCACCGGCATCTCCGCCCGCAGGGCGCGCAGGAACTCCAACGCGCCGGGCAACGGGGCGAGCGTGCCGATGACCCGCTGCAGGTCCGAGAGCTGCAACCCGTGCCGGGCCAGCAGGTCCAACCGACCCCGCATCAGCACGTCGTAATCGGGCTCGTCCCGCGTGGTGCGGCGCAGCTCCGGGATGCCGGTCTTCTCGGCCACGGCGATCCAGATTTCCGGCGTGAGCACGCCTTCCATGTCCAGGGTGACGAGGGATTGCTGCACGGCGTTCATGCTTTGCGAGGAGGCAGGGCGGTGTCGAGCGCGCGCGGGGGAGTTCAGCGGCTGCCGGGCTTGACCGCCGGCAGGGCGGCCAGGTCCGGCGGCAGGGCGTCCGGGGCGAAGGTTTCCACCGCGATCCGCACCAGGCTGAACAGCGGCACGCCGAAGTCCACCGCCCCGCCCGAGCGGTCCACCAACACGGCCACGCCGGTCACCACCCCGCCGCGGGCGCGGACGATCTCGATCGTCTCCTGCACCCGGCCGCCCTGGGTGATCACGTCCTCGACCACCAGCACCCGCTCGCCGGGCCGGATTTGGAAGCCCCGCCGCAGCACCAGGCGCCCCTCCTCTTTTTCGGCGAAGATGAACCGGCACCCCAACTGCCGCGCCACCTCCTGGCCGATGACCAACCCGCCCAGCGCCGGCGCGATTACCGTGGCCACATCCAGCGCGCGCACCCGCCCGGCCAGCGCGGCGCCGAAGCGCTCGACCACCGGCATCTGTTGCAGGGCCAGGGCGCACTGGAAGTACTGCCGGCTGTGGCGGCCGCTGCGCAGGATGAAATGCCCTTCCAGCAGCGCGCCGGTGTCGCGGAAAATCTGCAAGGTTTCTTCGGAGGTCATACAATGGGGACCGGCGCCGCGCCTGCGACTTGCCGGCCGCGCGGTTGGCTACCAGCCGACGCCCGGCCAGGCAAGGCGGCAATTCATTCCGCTCCGGCATCTGGAATCCGATGTCCGGCATCTCAATTCGGGGATGCGCGGGCGTCCCGCCGAGCCAGGGCGCGGTCTGGAAGACAAGCCCAAACTCAAAAACCCAGAAACGAGGATGACTGCAGGCGGAAGTCATCCCCAGCACGGCCGTTCTCCCCAACCTCACCGGCAACCGCTCCGGCTTTACGGACTTCGGATTTCGGATTTCGGATTTGCGGGCGGCTCCGGCCGGCTGGAAGCCGGCGGTACGGCCGGCTGAGAAGCCTGCGCTACAAGGACGGTCACGTTGCCTCCGGATCGGAGGTCCGACGCGTGACCGCGGCGGCTACCAGCATCCGGCGCCCGGTATCCGGCACCGGCCCTACCCAGTGGACACTTGCGGTGAGGGGGCGGGCGTGGTTGGCTTGCGCCCATGCAACCGCGCCCCGCCTGGAAGCGGTCCTTCCCGTCCCTTGTCGGCAGCGTACTCGCCACCTTTGCCCTGCTGCCGTTGCAGGCCCAAATCCAGATGGAAAAGGTCAAGTTCGGCGGCTGGCCCAACTGCGTGCGCCTGGCCAACGGCCAGATCGAACTCACCGCCACGACCGACGTCGGCCCCCGCATCCTGCACCTGGCCCGGCCGGGCGGCTCGAACCTGTTCAAGGTCTGGCCCGACCAGCTCGGGCGGCGCGGCGGCGCGGACTGGCGCATTTACGGCGGCCACCGCCTCTGGCACGCCCCCGAGGTCCGCCCCCGCACCTACGCGCCGGACAACGACCCGGTGCAGATGGACTGGGACGGCCGCCGGCTGCGGCTGACCCAGGGGGTCGAAGCCTCCACCGGCCTGCAAAAGGAAATCGAGGTCGCCCTGAGCACCAACCAGCCGGCCGTCACGGTCACCCACCGGCTCTACAACCGCAGCCCGTGGGATATCGAGGTCGCGCCCTGGGCGTTGACCGTCTGCCAGGGCCCTGGCCGGGCGATCGTGCCGCAAGAGCCGCCGGTCCCCCACGCCGAGCGGCTGCTGCCGGTGCGGACGATGGCCTTGTGGGGCTATACGGACATGCAGGACCCGCGGTACACGTGGGGCTCGCGTTTTGTGCAGGTGCGCAGCGACCCCGACCGGCGCACTTCGCAGAAAATCGGGTTCAGCAACACCGCCGGCTGGGCGGCCTTTACCCGGGAAGGGGAGGTCTTCCTCAAACGCTTTGCCCACGATCCGCGGGCCACCTACGCCGACCTGGGCTGCAATACCGAGATTTACACCAACGGCGACATGCTCGAGCTGGAAACCCTCGGCCCGCTGACCCGCCTGGCGCCCGGCGCGGCCGTCGAGCACGTCGAGCGCTGGTACCTGTTCCGTGCCGCACCGGGGCACACCGATGCCGAGCTGGACGCGTCGCTGGCCCCCCTGTTGCGGCTGACCGAGCCGGTTACCCCATGAACGCCTCCTCTCCGGAATCCGCGCCCCCGGGTGAACCCACCCCGCCGCGGACGACACCACCTTCTTCCCTGCTGGCGCGGCTGTTCAACGTCCTGGCCACGCCGGGCGAGGTGTTTGCCGAGGTGCGGGAGGGCCCGCCCCGCGCGGCGCACTGGGTGCTCCCGGCAGGTCTGCTCATCCTGGTGGGCTGGCTGGGCACCTGGCTGGTCTTCAGCCAGCCGGCGTTCCGCCATCAACAGGACGAAATCCAGCTCCGCGCGCTCGGCCGGATGGTGGAAAAGGGGCGGCTGCCACGGGAGCAATTCGAGCAAATCCAGCAAAACCTCGGCGGCGGAGGTCCCGCCCGTTACCTCCTGGGGCCGGCGGCGGAGGTGTTCGCGCTGGCGCTGGTCTCGCCCTTCTGGGGTGCCTTCCTGATCTGGCTGGTCGGCTCCAAAATCCACCGGGGCGGCTTCAGCTACGGCAAGGCCCTCGAGGTCGCCGGGCTGGCCAACATGGTGGTCGTGGTGGGTTCGGTGGTGAAGACCTTGATGATTCTGGCCCTGGGCAACCTGCAGGCGGCGCCCACGCCCGCGCTGCTGCTGGGCCGGTTCGACCCCTTCAACCCCCTCCACGCTGCCCTGGGCACACTGGACCTGTTTGGCATCTGGCTCTGCGGTGTGCGCGCGGCCGGCATGACCGCGCTGGGCGGGCCGGCCTGGGGTCGCGGCTTTGCCTGGCTGCTGGCGATCTGGGTGCTCTTCAACACCCTGCTCGTGGCCGCTTCCTGGGGCGTGGGCCGGCTGCTGGGCTTTTGACGCCGCTGCGCACTCCTCCCCCGGCGGTGTAACCCGGGGCCGGGTCATGGTGAAACAAACTCCAACCTGCGGTGTCTGAACCGACAACGGACATGGCCAAGTCAAAATCCAAGGGACGCAAGGTCCTGGTCTTTTCCCTCCTGTTCCTCGTCGTGGCCGGCCTGGCCACGGCGGCGTACCTGCGCAAGCGCGAGGTCGTTATCACCGTCCAGACCGAGAAGGTCACCCGCCGCAATCTCACCGAGACGGTGCTCGCCAACGGGCGCATCCAGCCGGTGCTCTACGTGAAGATCAGCCCCGAGGTCAGCGGCGAGATCATCGATCTGCCGGTCAAGGAGGGCCAGACCGTGCGCAAGGGCGACCTGTTGGTGCGCATCAAGCCGGACACCTACATTGCCAACAGCAACTCCGCCACCGCCAGCTTCCGCGCCTCCCAGGCCGCCCTGGCCACGGCCCAGGCCAACCTCGCCCGCGCCGAGGCCGAGTTCCACCGCCAGGAGGCGCTGTACCGGGCCAACCTCATCTCCGAGGCGCTCTACGTGGACGCCAAGACCAGCTACGAGGTGGCCCGGGCGCAACTGCGCAGCGCCACCCACCAGATCGAAGTGGCCCGCGCCACCCTGGACCGCGCCGAGGAGGACCTGCGCAAGACCGTGATCCACTCCCCGCTGGACGGCACGGTCATCCGCCTCAACTCCCAGGTGGGCGAACGGGTGGTGGGCACCGCCATGATGGCCGGCACCGAAATCATGACCATCGCCGACCTCAACGAAATGGAGGCCCGCGTCGAGGTGGGGGAAATTGACGTGCCGCTGATCCAGATCGGCCAGGTGGCGCGGCTCGAGGCCGACGCCTTCAAGGATCGCAAGTTCAACGGCGTGGTCACCGAGATCGCCAACTCCTCCCGCGGGCTGGTGCTGGGGGCCGGCGGCGGCTTCGGTGCGCCATCCCAGGAGGCCACCAAATTCGAGGTCAAGGTGCGCATCCAGGACAAGGCCGCCTTCCGACCGGGGATGTCGGTGACCGCGGAGATCGAGACCCGTTACCGCACCAACGTCCTCACCGTGCCCATTGCCAGCGTGACCACCCGCCTGCCCAGGGAGACCAACACCGTGGCCCGCGCCGCCAACCCCGCGGCCGGGACCCCTTCCTCCACCAACGCCACCACCAACCCCTCCCCGGCTTCCTCCACCAACGGGAACGCCACCGCCCCCCGCAAGCCCGGCGAGGCGCCCAAACCCATCGAGGTCGTCTTCCTCAAGGAGGGCGACGTCGCCCGCTTGGTCCCGGTCAAACGTGGCATCAGCGACGACGCCTACGTGGAAATCCTCGAAGGCCCCCAGGAAGGCCAGGAAGTCATCTCCGGCGGCTACAAGGCCATCAGTCGCGAACTCGAGGACGGCAAGAAAATCAAGGTCGGCCCGCCCCCCTTCGAAAAGGGCGGCCCCGGCCGGCCGGGTGAGCCGGACTCCGCCCGCTGACGCCCCGCGACGGTCCGCGTGACCGCCCCCCGCCGTGAGCCTGATCCGCTTGGAAAACATCACCCGCCGCTACGAGATGGGCAGCGAGACCGTGCACGCCCTGCGGGGCGTCACCCTCACGGTCGCGCGCGGCGAGTACCTGGCCATCATGGGCCCCTCCGGCTCGGGCAAGTCCACCCTGATGAACATCATCGGCTGCCTGGACACCTCCAGCTCCGGTACCTACCACCTCAACGGCACCGACGTCAGCGACATGGACGACAACGAGCTGGCCGAGGTGCGCAATCGCGAGATCGGCTTCGTCTTCCAGATCTTCAACCTCCTGCCCCGCGCCAACGCCCTGCACAACGTCGAACTGCCCCTGATCTACGCCGGCCTCGCCGCCGCACAGCGTCGCCAGAGGGCCATCGAGGCCCTCACCAGTGTCGGCCTGGCGGACCGCATGACGCACAAGCCCAACGAAATGTCCGGCGGCCAGCGCCAGCGCGTCGCCATCGCCCGCGCCCTGGTCAACCGCCCCTCGATCCTGCTGGCGGACGAACCGACCGGCAACCTGGACTCGAAGACCGGTGCCGAAATCATGGCCCTGTTCGAGGAGCTGGCCGCCCGCGGCAACACCATCCTGGTGGTCACCCACGAGGAGGACATCGCCCGCCACGCCCGCCGCATCGTCCGCATCCGCGACGGCCTCATCGCCAGTGACGAACCGCGCCGCCCCTGACCCGCCATGCGCCTGCTGGCCGAATTCCTCGAATGCCTCCGCATCGCCGCCGACGCCCTCCGGGCCAACAAGCTGCGGGCGGCGTTGACCACCCTGGGCATCGTCATCGGCATCGTCACGGTCACGCTCATGGGCACGGCCATTGAAGGGCTCAAACGCGGCTTCACCCAGAGCATCGCCCTGCTGGGCACGGATGTGCTCTACGTGCAGCGGTTTGACTGGTTCATCAACTCGCACGCCGAGTGGCTCCGCCAGAACCGGCGCCGCGAAATCCGCCTGCCCGATTTCCGCGAACTCGAACGCCAGGCGGTGCTGCCGCTGGCGATGGCGCCGATCGTGGACACCATGCAGCCGGTCAAGCACGGCAACCGCAGCGCCTCGGCCGTGCGCGTGGTGGGCACCACCGAGGCGTTCCTGCTCACCGGCGGCCTGAGCGTGGCCCAGGGGCGATTCCTGTCCGAGGCCGAGGCGCAGGGCGGCCGGCCGGTGTGCGTGCTGGGGGCACAGACGGCCACCAACCTCTTCCCCGTGGGCTCGCCGCTGGGGGCGCGGGTGTACCTCGGCGGCTTTCCCTTCGAGGTGATCGGCGTGCTGGACAAGCAGGGGGAGTTCCTCGGTGCCTTCAGCCTGGACAACCAGGTGGTCATCCCCATCAGCCAGTTCAGCGAGTTGTTCCGGCGCTTCCCGGAAATCGCCATCCAGGTCAAGGCGCGCTCGGTGGACGCGCTCGAGGACACCCGCGAGGAGGTGCGCGCGCTCATGCGCAAAATCCGCCGCCTGGCGCCGGGCGCGCCCGATGACTTCGCCGTCAACCAGCAGGACCAGTTCCTGAAGACCTTCAACCGCGTCATCGGCACCATCGCCACCGCCGGCCTGTTCATCACCGGCCTGGCGCTGTTCGTGGGCGGCATCGGTATCATGAACATCATGTTCGTCTCGGTGGCCGAGCGCACCCGCGAGATCGGCATCCGCAAGGCCATCGGCGCCAAGCGGCGGGCGATCCTGATGCAGTTCCTCACCGAGGCGGCGGGCATCTGCCTGCTGGGCGGGCTGATCGGGCTGGCGATTGCCTGGCCGGCCACGCTGGTGCTGGCCCGCTTCATGCCGGCCACGCTCTCCCTGCCCATCGTGGGGGCGGCGTTGCTGGTGGCGGTCCTCACCGGCGTGGTCGCGGGGTTCCTGCCGGCCTGGCGGGCGGCCCGGCTCAGCCCGGTGGACGCGTTGCGCAGCGAGTGACCGGACCATGAAACCACTCCGTCCCCGTCCGGGCCTGGCGCTGCTCCTGGCCGAACTGAAAGAAAGCCTCTGGATGGCCACCGACGCCATCCGGGCGCACAAGCTCCGCTCGGCCCTCACCCTGCTGGGGGTGCTCATCGGCGTGTTTTCGATCATCGTGGTCATGACCGCCATGCGCGTGCTCCAGCGCAACGTCGAGGCGGAGCTGAGCCAGCTTGGTGCCCACACCTTCCAGGTGCGCAAGTGGCCGGCGGTGCAGTTTGGCGGGCCGGAGACGTGGGAGAAGTACTGGCGGCGCAAGAACATCACCGAGGCCCACGGCCGGGCGGTCATCGCCCGTGCCACGCTGGCCCGCCACGTGGGGCTGGAGCGGGTCTTCTGGAGCGGCGAGGTCAGTTCGCGCTACGACAAGTCCCCGCCCAACGTCACCCTCTTCGGGGCCACGCCCGGCGGCTTCCCGGCCCGCAACTGGGTGGTGGCCGCCGGCCGCGCCATCACCGATTCGGACGTGGACAGCGCGCGGGACGTGGTGGTCATCGCCGCCAACGTTGCCCGCACCCTCTTCCCGTTCGGCTCACCCCTGGGCGAGCGGATCAAGGTGGACGGCATCCACTACACCGTGGTGGGCGTGCTCGAACCCAAGGGCGCAGCCCTGGGCGGCGAGCAGGACAACTTCGTCATCATCCCGCTCTCCACCGGCCTCAACCGCTACGGCCGCCTCTGGGCCAGCCTCTCCATTCTGGTCCAGGCCGTCGGGCCGGAGGCCTACGAGGACACCGTCGAACAGGTCCGCGGCATCCTGCGGGCGGCGCGCAAGGTCGAGCCGGGCGCCGAGGACGACTTCGAGATTTTCTCGAACGACTCGCTCATCCAGCAGTTCCAGAATTTCACCTTCACCGTGCGGGTGGCGGTGGCAGTGATCAGTTCGATCGCCCTGATCGCCGCCGGCGTGGGCATCATGAACATCATGCTGGTCTCGGTCACCGAACGCACCCGCGAGATCGGCATCCGGCGCGCCGTGGGAGCCAAGAAGCGCACCATCATGACCCAGTTCATTCTCGAGGCGGTGGTCCTGTGCGAAGTGGGGGGACTGCTCGGCGTGGCCCTGGGCGTGGCCGGCGGCAATGCCGCCGCCTGGTTCCTCGAGGTGCCGCCCGCCATTCCCCTGGACTGGGTGGTGCTGGGTCTGGTGATTTGCTCCCTGGTAGGCATCGTCTTCGGCACCTACCCCGCCTACAAGGCCGCCAACCTCGATCCCATCGAGTCCCTGCGCTACGAATGAACCGCCGCCGGCCCGCCGCCGGGGGTTGGCTTGCGCCGTGCGGCGGGCTAGGTTCCCCCCATGAACGAACCGTCCGCCATCGAGCTGACCCGCGACTGCCCCGCCATCCAAATCCCCGCCGGCAACGTGGTGGTGCTGCCGGCCGGCACCCCGGTGGACATCACCCAAAACCTTGGCGGCACCTACACCGTGCGCGCCCTGGGCGGGCTGTTTCAAATCGCCGGCCGCGACGCCGACGCCCTGGGCCTGGAGGCCGCTGCTCCCCCCACCGGCGCACCCGCAGCCGCGGCGGCGGCCGCGGCCCCTCTCACCGAAACGCAGGTCTGGGACGTGTTGCGGACCTGCTACGACCCGGAAATCCCCGTGAACATTGTGGACCTGGGCCTGATTTACGACCTGCGCCTGGCCGCGCTGCCCGAGGGCGGCAGCCGCGTGCAGGTGAAAATGACCCTCACCGCCCCGGGCTGCGGCATGGGACCGGTCATCGCCCAGGACGCCCGCGAGAAAATCCTCTCCCTGCCCGGGGTGCGCGAGGCCGAGGTCGAAGTGGTCTGGGACCCGCCCTGGCATCCGACCATGATCTCGCCCGAGGGCCGGCGGGTGTTGGGCCTGGACTGAAGCGCGCGGCCGGGGCGTGCCGCAGCCGGGGGCCGCCCCGGCTCAAGCCGGTTCAAGGTCGGTGGCATCCATCCGCACCGCGGCGGCCTGGCCGATGAAATCCAGCCGCAGCAATACCTCGACCATGCCCTTGCGGTTTTCCACCCAGCCCTCCAGCCCCTGCAGCGGACCGGACTTGATCCGCACGCGCATCCCCGGACCGATGGCGGGCGCCAGCCGCACCTCGACCTGCTGCTCGAGCGCGAAGAGGATGTCCCGCAACTGCCGGTCGAACTCCTCCTGGTCCGGCACGTCCAGCAGGTTGGCCACGTAATCGCTCTGGTACACCTTCTGGCGCTGGTGGGGTTCGAGCTTCAGGAACACGTAGCCGGGGAACAGCGGCTTGAGGAACACCACCTGTTTGCCCCGGTACTTCTTCACGCTGCGGTACAGCGGCAGGGTGGTGGAAAACCCCTCGCGGGTGCAGTACTCGACCAGCTTCTTTTCACAGCGCGGGCGCGTGTGCGCCACGTACCAGGGCAATTCGGGCATCGCGTCGGCCATCTTGAAACTCCGGTGCGGCGACCGGGGCGGCAGGCTGGCAAGTCGTTCCTGCCCCGACAAGCGGGAAGCTCCCGTGGGCCCGCCCTGCCCGCGGATGGGAGGGCGGCCCGGCCCTTTGCGTCGGCGGGCGGCGGTCTATACTCGGGCCATGCTCCGACTCGGCGCGCTGCCTCTTGAATCGAACCTCTGCCTGTCGCCGCTGGCCGGCTACACCCAACCGTCGGATTACGGCGCGGCGGCAGAAGGTGGAGACATGAAACTGCCGGCAGACTCGGTCACAGGCGCCAGGGTTGCCCCGCTTCACAGTTCCAGCGTTACGGACTTCGAGGAAACGTGGTGTTGGCCGCAAAGCCTCGGGCAGTACCCCAGCGGGCCGGCTGTCGCTCGGTGCGGACATTCGTAAAAGTGAATTGCGGGTACCCACGGGACTGAGCACAGTTCCGGCATGGCGAAAACACTCACCGCCGTGCTGATTCGGGAGGGCGACGGGTTTGTCGCGCTGTGTCCGGAGCTAGACGTGGCCAGTCAGGGAGATTCGGTCGAGCAGGCCAAGGCAAATTTGCGCGAGGCCGTGGAGTTGTTCTTCGAGTGCGCTTCGACGGAGGAAATCCGCGAGCGGCTTGCTTCGGAGTCGTACGTTTCGGCCCTGGAGGTCAGCGTTGCCTAGGCTGCCGCGACTTTCTGGCGAGGAGGTCTGCCGGATTCGGGAGGGGCATGGCTTCTCGAGAGTACGGCAGCGGGGCAGCCACGTGATCATGCAGCGTCGGGCGGGGCATTCCACCATCACTGTTCCCGTGCCCCACCACAAGGAACTGAAGATGGGCACGTTGCGGTCCATCGTTCGCCAGAGTCAGTTGCCCCTCACGGCGTTTGGTGGTTGAGTCCCAAGCCGAACCTGCCAAAGCCCCGTACCGCCCCGCCCCGGCAGCAGCAATGATAATCGCGGATTGTTGGGACGTTGGCATATCAGGCAACGCCCATGTTCAGCAGCGGTCGGCAACCTTGACCGGGGGTCAGCCGGCCCCAACGGTTCCCGGCCGGCCGGCAGCCTCTTCGGGACCTCGCGTACCTGTGCCGGGAAAAAGGAAGATGCCCTGGACCCGTCATTGACGCCCCCGGGCGGCGACCGGGGGCTACAAACCCGGTATGGGCGCTTCCTCAACTCCAGCCGCTTCCCCCGCCGAGCCCTTGGGCGGGCACTCTTCCCGGCCCTGCCACGGGTGTCCGCCAACGGCATTTTTCTTGCCGGGCCTGCGGGGCCTCCCGCCGATTCCGCACCGTGTAGGCCATGACGGCGAAGGGAGGGACGACGGCTCGTTGGTCGCGGGTTTCAGGGCGGCGGCTTGGCCCTTTGCGCCGGCGGGCCGCGGCCTATACTCGGCCCATGCTCCGACTCGGTTCGCTGAGTCTTGAATCGAACCTCTGCCTGTCGCCGCTGGCCGGGTACACCAACCTGCCCATGCGGCTGACGGTCCGCGAGCTGGGCGGTCTGGGACTGGCCACCACCGATCTGGTCAACGCCCGCTCCCTGCTCGAGCGCCACGGCAAGGCGCTCGAGATCGTGCGGACCTGCCCGGAGGACCAGCCCCTGGCCGTGCAACTGTTCGGGGCCGTGCCCGAAGAAATGCGCGACGCGGCCCAATGGGTGGCCGCCCACGGGGCCGCGGCGGTGGACATCAACATGGGCTGCCCGGTGCGCAAGGTCTGCCGGGTGGGCGGCGGGGCGGCCATGTTGACCGATTTTGAGCGCACCGTACCGCTGGTGGCCGGCGTGGTCCGGGCGGTGCGCCTGCCGGTCACGGTCAAGATGCGGCTGGGTTGGGACGCGCGCCAGCTCACCGCCCCGGACCTGGCGCGGGCGCTCGAGGACGTGGGGGTGGCGGCGGTGTTCGTGCACGGTCGCACGCGGGAACAGGGCTTCAGCGGCACCGTGAATCTGGCGGGCATCCGGGCGGTGGTCGAGGCGGTGCGACAGATTCCGGTGATTGGCAACGGGGACGTCACCACGCCCCGGGCGGCGCGGCAGATGCTCGGGGCGACCGGCTGCGCCGGCGTGAGCATCGGACGCGGCGCCTTCTACAACCCCTGGATTTTCGCCCACACCCGCCACTATCTGGACACGGGGGAGCTGCGGCCGGAACCGGACTTCGAGGAGCGGGTGCGAGTGATGCGGCGGCACCTGGACCGGATGGTCCAGGTCTTTGGCGAGGAGCGGGGCTGCCGGCAGTTCCGCAAGGCGGCGGTGTGGTATGCCCGGCGGTTCGGCCCCGCCGCGGAGTTCAAGCGCCGCGTGGCCCTGCTCTCCAGCCGGGCGGAGTTCGAGGAGATTCTGGACGGCTACCGCCGCTGGCGCGCGCAGTTTCTGGATGAACAGGGCCGGTTGCGGGCGCGCTTTCAGCCCGCCCCCCTGTCGCCGCTGGGCGGCTCGACGGCCGCAGTGGCCGAAGCCGAACCCGAGCCGGCGGCCGTGCCGGTGCCCCGTGGTCCGGTCGAACTTTGGTGAAGCCGGGCCCGCAGCCGGCAATCGCCCCCGGCCCACGCTCACGGGTAAAGCAAATACGGCTGGCGCCGCTGGCGGAAGGCAGCCTCCCCGCTTTTCCAGGAGGCGACAATCTCGGCGGCCGATTTTCCGGCCAGCCAGGCCCGGCGGGTCCGGTCGCTGCCCAGGAGCTTGTCCAGGAGGTTGAAGGTCTTGCCCGATCGGGCCGCCTCGGCCAGCAGGTCCCGGCCGGTCTGGGTCCGGATGGCTTCCAGCGCGTAGAAGTTCAGCGCCACCAGCGGGGCACGGGCTGGATCGCTGAACTCCATCCACACCCCCCGTACGGTCTGGCCGCGGTACGCCCCGCGGGGAGGTCGGTAGGAGAAGGGGTGAAACTGCACCCCCGGCAGCCGGAGGCGGTTGAGATGCGTGGCCAGTTTCTGCCCGTTCAGCCACGGGGCGGCGTAGCAGCGGAAGGGATAATCGCTGCCCAGGCCGATGTTCACCCCGCCCACATCGCCCAGCAACCCGGTGGCCGGCAAGCCCAGCGCGGCGGCGGCGCTGCGCACGTTGGGCGAGGTGGGCACCCACGGCAGGCCGGTGTCGCGCCAGCTCATCGTGCGTTTCCAGCCGGCCATCGGCACCACCGTGAGCCGGCAGCGGGGGTGGATCCAGCCTTCGCCGTTGATCATGCGCGCCAGTTCGCCGGCGGTCAGGCCGTAGATCATCGGCACATTCCACTGGCTGACAAACGAGCGGTAGGCCGGCTCGACGCCCGGACCTTCCACGCGAACGCCGCCCAGGGGGTTGGGCCGGTCCAGCACGAGGAACTCGACCCCCGCGGCACCGCACGCCTCCATCGCCAGGCCCAGGGTGCTGATGTAGGTGTAGGCCCGGTAACCGGTGTCCTGCAGGTCGTACACCAGCACATCCAGGCCCCGCAGCATGGCCGGGGTGGGCTTGCGGGTGGGCCCGGGACCATAGAGCGAATAAACCGGCAGCCCGGTGGGGGCGTGCACCGAGTTGGTAAATTCTCGTCCGGCAGGCAGGTCCCCCCCCAGGCCGTGTTCCGGCGCGAACAGCGCCACCAACTTCACCCCCGGTGCCCGCCGCAGCACCTGCCAGGTCGGCTCGCCCCGGGCGTTGACGCTGGTGGCGTTGGCGATCAGGCCGACGCGCTTGCCCTGCAATTCCCGAAAACCGCCAGCCGCGAGCACCTCGTTGCCCGGCTTGACCGCCGCCGTGGCGGGCCGGTCCTGGCCGAGCACAGCCGCGATTCCCCAGGCCAGAACCGCTGCGGACCAAAGCAAGCGCATGGCCGGAGCGTAGCGCACCCCCTCTCGGGCGGCGAGACCACCCGCCGCATTCCTGCGCGGCGAAACTCAGCGCCCTGCCAGGCAGGACGGGCCGGACGCCGCGGCGGGCCGGGGGCAAATCCCCGGCCTTGTTGGGCAGGAAGAGGGAGGAAACTGGTGCCCCGGCCAGGACTCGAACCTGGAACCAATTGATTAAGAGTCAACTGCTCTGCCAATTGAGCTACCGAGGCACCCTTGGGCACGGCAAAACCCGCGCGGCTTCCTTGTGCCAAGCACCCGCTCCGGTGACAAGGATTTTTCAGACCCGCGACATCGGTCCGGATCACCTCACCGCTACCGCGGCCGGGTAGGAACGACTCGTGGTGCCGCCGGCCGGCGCGTGCGGCCTCGGCGTGCGGCCTCAAGCGTCGGCCAGCAGACCCTCCAGCTCGCTGAAAATGGCGTCGTCCTCGAACTGGTGCTGGACGATCGAGCCGGAGGGGCAGGCGGCCACGCAGGTGCCGCAGCCCTTGCACAGGGTCTCGAGGATGCTGACTTTGCCCCGCGCCTCGTCGTAGGTGATGGCGGCGTACGGGCAGAGGGGCAGACAGGATTTGCAGCCGCTGCAATCGTCCAGGACGTGGGCGGTGTTGGGCTCCAGTTCGACATGGCCCTTGTTGATGAGCGCGTAGGCTTCGGCGGCGGCGGCGCCGGCCTGGGCGACGGTGTCGGGGATGTCTTTGGGGCCCTGGCAGCAACCGGCCACGAAGATGCCGTCGGTGAAGGTGTTCACGGGGGCAAGCTTGGGATGACGTTCGAGGAACCAGCCTTCGGCGGAACAACTCAGGTTGAACAGGCGACGGAGGTTTTCTGCGTCGGGATGCGGCTCGAGTCCGACCGACAAGATGACCATGTCGACCGGCACTTTGAGGACCTCGCCCAACAGGGTGTCTTCGGCTTGCACGATGAGGCGGCCCCGGGCCTCCGGGGAAGGATCCGGGTAGACGTCCGCTACTTTGCCGCGGATGAAGTGGACGCCTTCGGCCTGGACGGTTTTGAAGAACTCTTCCATGCCCTTGCCGGGGGTGCGGATGTCGAGGTAGAAGTTGTACACCTCGGCGTGGGTGCGCTCGCGGATGAGGAGGGCGAGCTTGAGGGAGTACAGGCAACAGACGCGCGAGCACCACGGGTGGGTGTACTCATCGCGGGAGCCCACGCAATGGATGATGGCGACGGCTTGGGGCCGACAGCCGTCGCGGCCTACCAGTTCGCCCCCAGTGGGGCCGGCGGCGTTGAGGAGCCGCTCGATCTCGAGGGCGTGGTACACGTTGGGGTAATGGCCGTACCCGTAGTAAGGGATTCGCCGGGGATTGAAGACCCGGAAGCCGGTGGCGATGATGATGGCGCCGACGTTGATCTCGATCTGTTCCTCTTTCATGTGGAAGTCGATGGCCTGGCGGTCGCCGCAGGCTTCCACGCAGGTCTTCTTGCATCGGCCCGTTTTGAGCTCGATGCAGGTTTCCGCGTCGATGATCACCACCGGGGGCACGGCTTGGGGAAAGGGAAGGTAAATGGGTTTGCGCTTGCCCAGACCGAGGTTGAAAGCATCGGAGAACTTCGGCTCGCGGTAGACGCAGGCGTCCACGCATTCCTGGCAGCCGGTGCACAAATCTACGATGACGTAGCGCGGTTTGCGGCGAACCGTGACCCGGTAGTTGCCGACGGCGCCTTCGACTTTTGCCACTTCCGACCAGGTCCATAGGGTGATGTTCGGGTGGGCTGCAACTGCGGCCATCTTCGGGGTGAGCACGCAGGCTGCGCAGTCGAGGGTAGGGAAGGTCTTGTCGAACTTTGCCATGTGGCCGCCGAGGGTGGGTTCTTTTTCGACCAGATGGACCTTGACGCCCCCGCTGGCCAAGGTAAGGGCGGCGTGGATGCCTGCGATGCCGCCCCCGACCACCAGCACATCCCGAAGGACGGGCACCTGCCGGATTACCAGGGGCCGGTGATGGACCACGCGTTGGATGGCCGCGCGGGCCAGGGCCCGGGCTTTGCGCGTGGCGGCCGCCCTGTCTTCGTGGACCCAGGCGTTGTGCTCTCGGATGTTGACCATCTGGAACAAAAAGGGGTTGAGTCCGGCCCTGGCAATGGCCTGGCGGAAGGTGGGTTCGTGCAACGCCGGGGAACACGCGGCGACCACCACCCGGTTGAGTTTGTGCTCGAGGATGTCGTGGATGATGAGTTCCTGACCGGGATCGGAGCACATGTATTTGTAGTGGCGGGCCAGGGCCACTCCGGGCAGGGTGGCGGCGTAGCGGGCTACGGCCTCGATGTCGACCACGCCCGCGATGTTGGTACCGCAGTGGCAGACGTAAAAACCAATGCGAACATGGTCCTGAGGCGCGGGTTTCATGGGTCAATCCCCCAGTGCTTCAGCTAGGAGTTCCGCGACGTCGCGCACGACCATCCGACGGTCGTACCCCAACGTCTTCAAGGCGTCTTCGAAGCGGAAGATCTCGTAGGGGCAGGAAACAGCCAGAACATCGGCGCCGGTGGCCACGGCCTCGCGCACGCGCCGCTCCGACAACCGCTCCAAGCCCCGCGCCTTGAACCAGGAATCCAACCACATGCCACCTCCGCCCCCGCCACAACAAAGAGAATTCTCACGATGATGGGCCATTTCGACCAGTTTCACGCCCGGGATGGCTTGTAGCAGCCGACGGGGATCGTCGAAGCTGCCCCCTCGCCGGCCCAGGCAACAAGAGTCGTGGTAAGTCACTCTGAGGTGAAGGGGCCGGGTGAGCTTCGGCTTGAGGGCGTCGATCCGGGCTGCCAGGAACTGGTGGGTATGCTGGACGGGATAGTGGAAGCCATAGAGCGGATAACGAACGCAGAAGGCGTTGTAAGCATGCGGATCACCGGTCACGATGCGTCGGAACTGGTACCTCCGAAAGATCTCCAGGTGGTAATCGGTGAGTGTCTCGAACAGGCCTGATTCCCAGGTGACCACGCCGCAATCGCCGGCGCACTTCTCTTCGTTGCCGAGGATGGCGAAGTCCACTCCCAGCGCATGGAACAGCCGGGCGGTCGCGCGGCTGCCGTCGATGCCGCGGGGATAGTAGGAGGTATAGCATTCCACGAACCACAACACGTCCACCGCTCTTTGGCACTGGGCCAGGATGGGCACGGGGACCCCGGCGCTTGGGACCCAGTGGGCGCGTTTGCGGGAGGACTCGCCCATGGGGTTGCCGTAGCGGAGGGTGTTTTGGAGCGCCCGCAGGAATTCCATGGGCAGCTCGGCGCGCCGGGCCAGGGTTTGTTCCTTGACCAGTGGCAGCAGCACGTCTGACAGGCGAATCCCCCGCGGGCATTTGACCATGCAGGCGTAGCAAGCCACGCAATGGAGGAGACTGTCGGATCTGAACACTTCTTCAAGTCGGCCCCGCCGCAACAGGCTGATGATGCGGTGTGGGGTGTATTCCATGTGTTCCCCGTAGGGGCAGGTGGCCGCGCACGTGCCGCATTGGATGCAGGTCCGCAGGCGCTTGCCTTCCGGAATGGTCAGGATGGTGTCCAGCGCAATGTTCGGTGCGCGGACGTCAGTTTCGAAGGTGGCGATCATGGTGAGCCCTGGATGCAAGGTGGGAAGCCAAGGGCGGGACCGAAACGTCCCCGATTGAACCAACCGCCGTGTTTGGCCACGGTAGAGTCGGGGGATGAGCAGAGTGGCCTGTCGGCCTGCACCAAGGCCGGAATGCCCCGGCCCGGTCTGGCGCTGCGCGGGGGGAGCTTGCAAGTTCCGCCCCTTCCGGATTTCGGATGCGGGGTTTCATCTCTCCAGTGTCGCTTCGGCCACCAGTTCAGCGATCTCCTTGACCGCCAGGCGCCCTTCGCAGCCGGTGGTCTTGAGCGCGTCGCGGAACATGGCCAGGTCTTTGGGACAAGCCACCACCAGCGTGTGCACCTCCGGCAGCGTGGCTGCCTCCCGCACGCGGCTCTCGGCAGGGCGTTCCCGGGGGCGCTCGGTCTCGGTCATCCAGATGCGCCCGCCTCCGGCACCGCAACAAAAGCTCCGCTCCCGATGACGGGGCATTTCGACCAGGTCCAGGCCGAGCCGGCGCAGCAGGCGCCGGGGCGGCTCATAGATGCCGTTGTAGCGCCCGAGGTAGCACGGGTCATGGTAGGTCACCCGGCCTGCCAACGGGCGTCGCACGGTGAGCCGCCCGCTGGCCAACAGCCCCTCCAGCACTTCGGTGTGGTGCCGCACCGGGACGGCGGAGCCATTCCATGAGTACTCGTTTCGCAGGGTGTTGAAGGTGTGCGGGTCCGTGGTGACCACGGCCTGGAAGCGGGCTTGGGTCATGGCCTGCTGATTCTTCTGGCGGAGCAGCTCAAACAAGCCTTCCTCGCCCAGTCGGCGCACGTCGTTGCCGGCATTCCATTCGGCCTCATGGAGCAGGCCGACGTCCAGGCCCGCCCGGACGAACAGTTGTGCCGTGCAGCGGGTGGCCGACTCGCAGCGGGGATCGAAACTCGCGAAGTCACCGACGAACCACAGGTATTCGACCGGTTCCCGCCGGGCGTCGCAGAGGGTGAGCCCGGGGGCCTGTACCCAACGAGCGCGAAGGCGTTCGGATTTCCCGAAGGCGTTGCCGTACCGTTGAAGGCTGGCCAAGGCCACTTGCACGCCCCGGTCCACCTGACCTTCGCTGACCAGGTGTCGGCGCAGGGCCACCAGAATCGGGACGTGTTCGTTCCAGACCGCGCACCGTTCCATGCAGGCCATGCAAGTGGCGCACGCCCAGACCTCGGCCGGGGTGATGACATCGCCGACAAGCCTTGGTGCTGGGGGCCGGGAGCGGGCAAGGGGACCCGACCGGCCGTGCTGGAGGATCTGCTGCCTGATCTTCTGGACGATTTGCTGAGGTTGCAACGGATACCCGGAAGCCGTGGCGGGACAGGCGCGGTCGCAACGGCCACACTCGGCGCAGGCAAAGCCGGCCAGCAATTGTTTCCACGTCAATTCCGGCCATCGCGCGGCCCCGAGGGTCACGTCATGTCGGATTCCCCGAAGACTCAGGTCCCCGGGCGGCCGCGTAGCCGCTTGGCTGAAGAAAACGTTGAACGGTGCTGCGACCAGATGCAGGTGCTTCGAGTGCGGCAGATAGACAAGAAAGCCCAGCACGCCGACCATGTGGGCCCACCACATGACCGCCTCCCACTTTCCTGCCTGGCTCACGGTAAGTTCCGAGAAAAGGCCGGACATCCAATGACTGATCGGCGATGCGACGAAGTGGGATTCACCCTCGCGCACGGTCCGGAAGGCCGCACCGAGCAACGTGGTGACCATCAGGAAACCGATCCACGCCAGGATGAGCAGGGCGTCGCGGCTTCGATGCAGATAGGGCGGGGCAACCAACTGGCGTCGCACCAGCGCGACTCCGAGGGCCAGCAGCACCAGCACGGCAAAGAACTCCAGTGCGGCCGCCACGGGCGGCACCTCTTCCGGGTACGGAACGGGCAAAAACGGCAGAAGCCCCCGCATCAGACTCCAGCAAAAACAGGCCGCGTAGATCACAAAGCCCCAAAACATCACGAAGTGCGGCAGCCCGATGCTGCGTTCATGGAAGATGCGCGGTTGCAGCAGCACATGACGCAGGGCATGCCGGCGGCGACGGCCGGGGTGATCGAACCGGTCCTCGAAGCGGCCCTGTTTCAGCAACCCGACCAGCCGCAGACAGCGCCATGCGAAAAGCCCAGAGGCCGTTGCCGCCAGTGCCCACAGAAGCAGCAAGCCCGGGACGCCAAGCCATGAAACCCGAACCGGATCCATTGCGCCTATCGTTTGCGGGCTTGGACCTTTTCCAGGAGTCGGGGGAGCAACTCGAGGGCGTCACCCACCACGCCGTAGTGAGCGCTGTTGAAGATCGGCGCGCGCGGGTCCGTGTTCACGGCGATGATGTACTCGGAGTTCTGCATCCCTTCCCAATGTTCCGGAGCCCCGCTGATGCCCAACGCCAGGTACACCCGGGGTCGGACCGTCATGCCCGACTTGCCTACCAGGCGGCTCAGCGCCAGCCAGCCCTGGTCAATGACCGGTCGCGACCCACAGACGGCGCCGCCCAGGGCCGCAGCCAGTTGCTCGGCCAGGGGCAGGTTGGACCGGTCTTGCAGCCCCCGTCCCACGCCCACCAAAACCGGTTGCTTGGCGATGTCCACCGCGCCCGGCTCGGGATCGAGGTAGCGGTGGAAAGTCAGTGGCGGGGTGTCTCCCGGCACGGCCAGCGGGGTGACCTTGGCGGACCGTGGTTGGTGGTCCGTCCGAGGGGGGAACGCCCCCGGCATGAGAACCACGATGCCCTGTGCCCCCGAGAGCCGGACTTCAGCGAAGACCTTGCCTGCACACCACTGGCAGGTGAGAACCAAGCTGTCCTCTTCGACGCGCGCGGCGCGGCAGAAGTTGACCAGCGGCAAGTCGGTACGGGCGGCCAGCACCGCACCCACGCCCAGGGTAAGATTGGAGCCCGCCAGCAGGATCAACCCGGCCTCGGTCTGCCGCCGGACCTGGAGCAGCGCCGCGGCGGAGGCTTGTTCGCCAGGCGGGTCCCATTGCGGGTTGTCCATGACAACGATCTCGTCCGCAAGGCTCAGCCGGTCTGCCAGCGGGGCTGCCTGCCGACCGAGCAACAGCGCGTACAGGGGGACCCCCATGACGTCTGCCAGGTACCGGCCGGCGCCCAGCACTTCAAAGGTCAGGTCCGGGATCTCCCCGCGAAGGGACTCTGCCAGGACGAGAACGGGTTTTAGCATGGCTTGTCCTCCTTACAGCAGACCGCGTTGTACCAGCACCTCGACCAGTTGATCGGCCACGCTGTCCGGTGGGCCTTCCAGCCACTGCACGCGACGGGTCGCATCGGGGAAGTACAGCCGGGCCGGCTGCCACTGTCGGGGGCGGGCGGGCAGCGGGACGTCTGCGGCCTCGATTCGACCGGACTTCATTACCGCGCGCACCCGCGCCACCGGCACGTAGCGGGGCGGCCTTTCTGCGGCCTGGATGCCCAGGACTGCGGGCAACGGCACTTCGAACTCTCCGCGCAAACCGCCGGCAAATTCCTTGATCACTCGGACCGTGCGTCCGGTTTCGTCTCGTGCAACACCGCTGACGACGCCCACAAACGGCAGATGCAGCGCCTCGGCCAGGTAAGGGGCCAGCTCGCCTTCCAGATCGTCCATGGCCTGGGAACCGGTGAGCACGAACGTCTCCGCCGGTTCCAGGAGACCCGCGGAACGCAACCACGAGGCGAACGCCGCGGCCAGGGCTGCGGTTCCCAGGTCGAGCTGGGGGAGCGTGAGCTTGACCGCCCGGTCTGCCCCCTTGGCCAAAGCGGTCCAGAGGGCGTCGTCCACCTCGGGCGCCTCCAGAGCCACCACGGTGACTGTGCCGCCATGTTTTTCTTTCAACAAGAGGGCCTGTTCGAGTGCGTGGTCGTCGGCGTCGCCCAGCTTGTATCGGACAGCCTCCGGATCCAGCGCACGTGCATCGGCGTCGAGCACGAGCTCTTCCACCGTGTCGGGGACCAACTTCCAGCACACGATGAGGTTCATGGGGGGACAAGGTTGAGGCTCGGGTCTGGCTTGCCCGGGCATGTTCGGGTTGGGTTGCATAACCAACGACCGGGAGTCTTATTGACTACTATATCATGCCTATAGAGCAGCAATATTTCAACAGAATTTATCTCAAATGGCTCCGGGAAGTGTTCTTGTGGTGCGCAAGGGGAATGGAATGGAAGGCGGGCAGACCGCGGGCAACTTTGAGCGATCCTCCACGGCAGCAAAAGATTGCGGTACTGCCCGGTGTGTCTTGGAGGATGGGGAATGTGCAGTGCACCTTTTTGGGGAGCGCGGCTGTTTCCTGTGCTTTCGATCCGCACCCTGCAGCTTGTTCGCGGGCCGATCAACGGAAGCTGGCCAATTGGCGGGCTGGGAACCCTGCACAGCCTGGCAAGGAGCGGTGTCGAGGCTGGGGGGCTCGGCAGGTGGTTGGCCGCCGCCGTCAGCCAGGGGTGGGGGTGGTCCGCCGCATGACCGTGGCGGCTAAGCGGGAAGGGGGCTCGTTACCCAGTTCGGTAAGCTGTTGGTTGAACGAAGCCGCTTCGCGGCGGGGAAGGCGGGGCGCGCCTGCCGCAGGTCCGTGCCGGGGTTGACGGCGGATTGGCATTGGGCCGGACGGGGTCCGCGGTCATGCTCCCGGCACCCGGCCGCCTCGAGGCGAACCGGGCGCCGACAGCCAACCGCAAAACACGTCCGTATGCCTAAAAAAACGGTTCCGTTCCCGCCAGCCTAAACCGCTACGCCGAAGACCTCCGGCTGCTCCCCCGGCAACCCCGCCGCCGGCAGGCCTACCGGGCCTGTGTGCGCCAGTTGAGCGAACACTTCGGCCGGGCCCCCGAGCAGGTCACCCCTGAGGAAATGCGCCCGTACTTCCTCCACCTCAAGACCCAGCGGCGCTTCTCCCGCGCCCGCTCCCCCCAGGCCATCTGCGCCATCAAGCTCTTCTGGGAGAAGTCCCTGCGGCGCCCCTGGCCCGCCGAGGTCGCGCGGGTCCGGGCCGACCCGCAGTTCAAGCTGCCGGTGGTCCTTTCCGCCACCGCGGTCCGCCGCCTCCTGGCCGCCGTCCCTGCCCTCGACCACCGCGCGGCCCTCACCACGATCTACTCCTGCGGCCTGCGTCTGGCCGAGGGTCTCCACCGGGAGGTGCGTGCATCGACTCCGAGCGCCTGCTCCTGCACGTGCGCGGGGGCAAGGGCAACCGCGACCGCTACGTGCCGCTGCCCCCAGCGCACGCTGGTCCTGCTGCGCGAGGGCTGGAAGAACCACCGGCATCCCCGCTTCCTCTTCCCGGGCAGGGGGCACAACGGCCAGGGCGCGTCCACGGCCACCGTGCCGATGTGCCGCTCGACCCGGCAACGCACCTTCCGCCTCGCCCGCGAAGCCAGCGGGGGCCAGAAGGACTGCCCCCTCCACACCCTGCGCCACTCGTACGTCCCCCACCTGCTCGAACAGGGCGAGAACCTCCGGCAGATCCAGGTCAACCTCGGGCACAAGAGCCCCACGGTCACCGCGCTCTATACCCACCTGACCAGCCTCTGCCAGACCCAGCACCAGCAGCGTCTCAACGGCTTCATGAACGACCTCTGAGATCGGCTCGTGGCCGCCAGCCTTCCCACGGGGGCCGGCGTCAGCGCGAGGTGCTCGACAAGCTCCCGGGCTGCCGCACGCCCGCCCGGGGCGGCGAACTCTTCGCCTGCCCCCGGTGCGGCTCCTTCCCTTACGCCTACCCCTCCTGCAACGACCGGCACTGCCCGCTCTGCGGCCAGACCGACGCCGACACCTGGCTGGCCGACCACACCGCCCTGCTCCTGCCCACGCCCTGCTTCCGGCTTGCCTTCACCGTGCCCGACGCCCTGCGCACCTGGCTGCGCGCCCATCCGGAACCGGGGCTCGACGTGCTCTTCGCCACCTCCGCCCGGGCCCTGCAGGCGCTGGCCGCCGAACCCCGGCGCCCGGGGGCGTCGTTGGGGATGCTCGGTGTCCTGCACACCGGGAGCCGCACCCTCATCTACCACCCGCACGTCCACTACCTGGTGCCCGCCGGCGGGCTCAGCCCCGACCAGCGGCAGTGGGTCCCCCGCCGGCCCCGGTTCCTGGTCCACGTCCATCCCCTGGCCGACCACTTCCGCACCCTCATTCCGGCGCGAACTCGAACGTCAGGCTCCCGGAGCCCCGGAGTTGTTGCCCGCGCGGGTGTGGAAGCAGCGCTGGGTCGTCCATTGCCAGGCGGCCGGCTGCGCGGGCCCTACCGCGACAGCGCCACGGGCCGCGCCGTCCACCTCGATCTGGAGCCTTCCGAGCTCCTCCGCCGGTTCCTGCAACACGTCCTGCCCGCCGGCTTCCATCGGGTCCGGCGCTTCGGCTGGCTGCATCCCGCCGCGCGGGTCAAACGCAACCGGGTGCGGGCGCTGCTGGACCTGGTCCCGCAGCTCACGGAGGCGGAGCGGGCGGCCTGGCAGCCCCCCACCCAGGACTGGGAGGCGCCGGAGCCCGACCCGCCACCGGCGCCAACGCCGGTCTGTCCGCGGCGCCTCCGGCCGATGGTGCGGGTGTGGCAAGCCCTCGGGACCGTCGTCCGACGCGTGCCGGGGCAGTCCTTCCGCGCTCAGCGCCTCGCTGGCGAAGGTCGGAACGGGCGATCGAGAGCGGGCCGGGCGGCAACGCAGGCCTGTGCGGGGGAGGCACGTGACACTTGCCGCAAGGGGCCGACGCCGCACGGCTCCGCCCGAAGTCCCGCGGCTTCGTTCAACCCGGGAAGGCAGCGAACAGGGGAGGCGGCAGCACCACCGACGAGTTCAACGCCCCCTCCTCCTCCCCCGTTCTCTACATTCCTTTGGGGTGTTAGCGAGCTCCCGGTCGGGAAGACCGTCGTGGACTCACCGCCGGGTTTGTCGGGCGGCGCCACGGGCAGGTTGGCCGTTCCTTCAGGGACCGGTTGGTTCGGCACCGCGCGTGCGGCCGGGGTGGCGCCTCCCGGAGAGTGGGTTACCGCCGGAGGAAGCGAGGTTTCAGGCGTCGGTTGCGAAACGGCCGGAGCCCGTCGCCATCAGTTCTTCGAGCACCTGGCGGGCGCGGGCGATGGCGTGGGGCAAGGCAGCTTGCAGGGCCGGCGTCAGCGTCGTGCCCAGCGTGAAGGGGTCGGCGACTTCGATGGCCAGAATTTTCACCTGCTGCGGCATGGGTAGACCCAGTTGGCGGCCCAGGGCCAGCGTTTCACCCACGCCCAGGAAGTGGGGATTGCGGCCGGTGTGATTGACCCAGGCGGTCGGGTCCAATTCCAGCAGGCTGCCGGGGGGCACCTGGCCGGTTTGGATGGCATCCACCAGCAGCACCTTTTCCCGGCCGGCCACGTGATCCAGCAGCGCCAGGCCCATTTCGGTGGTCGCGCGCGCCTCGATGTGGGGATGACCATGCAACTCGCCGGCCAGATGGCGGACAACGCGCAAACCAATGGCGTCGTCAGTAAGAATGTCATTGCCCAGACCGAGCAGCAGGATCGGCCGGGCAACTGCGGGAGACCCGGACGACGGCTGACGACTGGCTTCGGCCCGGGGGGAGTCGGCCGACGCGTTCATCCCAATGCCCGTCAATTCCGGAACGGGGAAAAGCAGCCGGGCGGGCAGGTCAGCCCTGAACCTTTTCGGCCAGCAGTTGGCGGTCGGCCCGGTAAATGCGCACGCGCAGCGGCGTGTGGCCGGGCAGGGCGTGCGTGGCGCACCCCAGGCAAGGGTCGTAGGCGCGGAAGGCCATCTCGACGCGGTTGAGCAGGCCTTCGGGGATTTGCGAGGCGTCCCGGACACCCTGGAGGATTCCCTTGGCGGCGCGCTCCACGCTCATGGCGATGCGGGCGGCGTTGTTGCCCGTGGCCACGACCATGTTGGCCAAGGTGATGAGGCCGCGCTCGTCGGTCTGGTAGTGGTGGAAGAGCGTGCCGCGCGGGGCCTCGACCACGCCCATGCCTTCGCGCGGCACGGCGGTGGGCACCTGGCGCACGTCCGTCCGGACGAGGTCCGGGTCATTCACCAGTTCCTCCATGCGCTCGGCGGCGTACACCATCTCGATGACGCGCGCCCAGTGGTTGGCCAGGGTGTGGTGGACCGGCCGGCCGCCGAGGGTGCGGTAAAACTCCTCCCAGGCCGCGTGGGCCTTGGGCGTGGCCAGGCCGTCGGAGGCATTGAGTCGGGCCAGCGGGCCGACGCCGTAGATGCTGGTATCCGGTCCCTCAACAAAGCCCTGCCAGCCGCGCGGCTTGAGGAAGGTGAACTTCATGTAGCTCCAGGGCTCGACGTGTTCGGCCACGTGGTCGCGGTACTGGGACGCGGTGAAGGTGCAGACTTCGCGGCCGTTGCAGTCCACCACCCGCAGGCGGCCGTCGTAGAAGTTGAGCCGGTTCTGCTCGTCCACCTGCCCCATGTAGCAGGTGCGGTGGGTGTAGGTGTCCGAGGTGATCATCTCGACGTAGTCCGGGTTTTTGAGGATCACGTCCCGGAAAATCTGGAGCGTCCACTCGGCAAAGGCGACGGCGTCGCGGGCCAGTTCCTTGAAGCCGGGCAGGTCGGCGGGGTCCAGGGCCTTGCTGACGCCGCCGGGCAGGCCCAGGACCGGGTGTACCACCTTGCCGCCGAAGTAGGCGATGAGCTCGCGCAGGCGCTTGCGGGTGGCGATGACCCGCTGGCCCGCCTCGAGACCCACCTTGGCGATAACGCCGACGATGTTGCGCTCGGCCGGCGGGGCGTCCGGGCCGACGATGAAGTCCGGGCCGCCGAGCACGTAAAAGTGCAGGGCGTGGTCCTCGAGCACGAAGGTGTTGTACACCAGCTCGCGGATTTTGCGGCCGGCCGCCGGGGGCTCGACCTGGTAGAGGGCGTCCAGGCACTTGGTCGCGGCCATGTGGTGGGCGGTGGGGCAGACGCCGCAGATGCGGCTGGTGATCTGCGGCATCTCCTCGGCCGGGCGGCCCAGGCAGAAGACCTCGAAGCCGCGCAGCTCGGGCACCTGGAGGTAGGCGCGGGTGACGTCGCCGCGCTCGTCCAGGTAGATGTCAATCTTGCCGTGCCCTTCGAGACGGGTGATGGGGTCAATGGTCACCCGGTGGCGGGCGGCGCGGTAGGCGGCGTTGGCGCGCAGGTTGCCCTCGTTGAAGGTCTGTTGAACGACCGGTTCCATGAAGCGTCGGGGTCGGGGTTAATCGCCGGGGGTCGGCAGGTTGACTTTACGCCGCAGCGTGCACTTCGCCAGCCCGTAGCGGTAAAAAGTTCCCACCGGATCGGGCAGGCCGTCCAGGGTACGCTGGATGCCTTCCTCGTCGCGGGCAGCGACGTTGGCGCTGAGCGAGGAGAGCATCTTGGCGCCCTGGTCGCGCACGCGCGAAGTGGGGCCGAAGCAGCCGGTGCAGGGCATGTTGCCGCGGGTGCAGGCGGCCTGGCAGCCGCTGCGGGTGGCCGGACCCATGCAGACCACACCCTGGGCGAGGAAGCACTGGCCCGCATCCCACAGGCCCTGATGCGGCCGCTTGAACGCGGTGAAGGCCACGTTGGTCGGCTTGCTGGCCTTGCGGGGGCATTCGTCGCACAGCGCCACGTCGGGCGCAAGCACGGTGCCCTTGGGGGGGAGCCGACCGCTGAGCAGGGCCTCGAAAGCCGCCCGGGTCAGGCTCGGCGTGGGCGGGCAGCCGGGGATGTAGAAGTCCACGTCCACCACCTGATCGAGGGCGCGGACGACGTGGCGGAACTCGGGCAGGTGCGGGGAGCGGCCGTCCTCCTCGAAGTGCACCTGGGGCCGGGTGCGGGTGGGGTTGACCACCGAGGGGGCCTCCTCGTAGTTGAAGCGCAGGACCTGCTCGCGGCTGAACTGGTTGGCCAGGGCCGGAATGCCACCGAGCTGGGCGCAGGCGCCGTAGGCGATGAGGTAGCGGCTCTTGCGGCGGAGCAGCGCGGCCAGTTCCTCCTGCTCGGAGGTCCGGAGGGCGCCGTTGAGCAGGGTGGCGAAGAGGGCCCGGTCCGGCAGGGCCGCGACGTCCTTGTACTTGAAGTCCATCGCCACCGGCCACAGGGCGATGTCCACCTTCTCGACCACACCGAGGATGTCCTCGGCCAGGTCCACAACGGTTTCCTCGCACCCGCCGCAGGAGGCGCACCAGTAGAAGGCAACTTTGGGTTTAGGCATGGACGGTCTCCCCGGGTTGAGTGGAAGGGGCGCGGTCGGGGCAGGGCCCCGCGGCCGCGTCGCGGGCGTGGACTTCGCGGGCCAGGGCGGTGACTTCGCGGTCCCACGCGGCAAATTTCTGCGGCAGTCCCAGCGGGCCGAGGGCCCGGAGTTGGGCGGTCATTTCGTTGACCACCCGTTTGACCTTCTCGCCCTCGGCGGCCGAAATCCATTCCAGGCGGACCCGGGCCGGCTCGATGCCCAGGTCGGCCAGCATCCGCTGCAGGAGCTGATGGCGGCGAAGCATCTTGTAGTTGCCCTCGACGTAGTGGCAGTCGCCCGGATGGCAGCCGCCGATGAGCACCCCGTCGGCCCCGCGGGCGAGGGCGTCGAGGATGAACTGGGGGTCCACGCGCCCGGAGCACATGAGGCGGATGACACGGACGTTGGGGGCGTACTTGAGGCGGGAGACGCCGGCGAGGTCGGCCGCGGTGTAGGTGCACCAGTTGCAGAAGAAGGCCACGATGCGCGGGGACCAGTCGGCCGCGCCGGCGGTGGGGGCGGCGGCAGGAGCGGGGGCTTGGCTCATGGGGTCGCGATTGGGGTCAGGTTGCCGGTGCGGCCGGCGGTGACCGGTTCGCCGGCCAGGACGCCGGCGATTTCGCTGAAGATTTCGGCGTCCTCGAAGAGGTTTTGCACGATCGAGCCGCTGGGGCAGGAGCCGACGCAGGTGCCGCAGCCCTTGCAGAGGGCCTCGTTGATGTAGGCCTTCCGGCGGGTCTCGTCGAAGAGGATGGCCGTGTAGGGGCAGAGGGGGATGCAGGATTTGCAGCCGGAACACTCGGTGTCGAGGATGTGGGCGGTGTTGGGTTCCTGCTCGACGTAGCCCTTGTCAATGAGGGCCAGGGCCTCGGCCGCCGCCGCGCCGGCCTGGGCCACGGTGTCGGGGATGTCCTTCGGGCCCTGACAGCAGCCGGCCAGGAAGACGCCGTCGGTGAAGGTGTTGACCGGGGCCAGCTTGGGGTGCCGCTCCAGGAACCAGCCGTCGCCGCCGCAGCTCATGTTGAACAGGCGGCGGACGGCGTCGGCATCGGCCTGGGGTTCGAGTCCCGTGGCCAGCACGACCATGTCCACGGGGATGCGGCGGACCACGCCGGCGAGGGTGTCCTCGACCCGGATGACCAGCTTGCCCTCCTCCTCGGGGGTCATGGTCCAGTCGGTGACCTCGCCGACGCGGCCGCGGATGAAGTGGGTGCCTTCTTCGAGCAGTTTGTTGTAGAACTCCTCGTAGCCTTTGCCGGGGGTGCGGATGTCAATGTAGAAGTTGTAGATTTCGGCGCCGGTGTGCTCCTTGAGCAGGTGGGCCAGCTTCATCGAGTACATGCAGCAGACGCGCGAGCACCAGAGGTTGGTCTTTTTGTCGCGCGAACCCACGCAGTGGATGATGCCGATGGAGCGGGGGGTCTTGGGGGAACCGTCGGGGTTGGTGCCCTGGCGGAGCACGACGTGGCCGCCGGTGGGGCCGGAGGCGTTGACCAGCCGCTCGACCTCGAGGGCGGTGTACACGTTCGGGTACACGCCGTAGCCGTAGGCGGGCACGCGGCGGGCGTCGAAGGTCTTGAAGCCGGTGCAAACGAGGATGGTGCCGACTTTGATCTCGACCACCTGGTCTTTCTGGGTGAAGTCAATGGCCCGCTTCTCACCGCAGGCCTCGACGCAGGTCTTTTTGCACTTGTCGCTGACGACGGGGGTGCCGTCGGGGTTCTTGCTGCGCTTGAAGTTCAGGCAGACCTCCGGGTCAATGAGCACGACCTGGGGCGTGGCCTGGGGGAAGGGGATGTACACCGGCTTGCGCTTGCCGAGCCGCTCGTTGAACAGGTCGTCGAACTTCGGCTCCTTGTACACGCAGTGGGCGATGCAGTCCTGGCAGCCGGTGCAGAGGTCTTCGATGACGTAGCGGGCCTTGCGCTTGACCTGCACGGTGTAGTTGCCCACGTAGCCGTCCACCTTGACCACCTCGGACCAGGTCCAGAGGGTGATGTTGGGATGGCTGCCCACCTCGGACATCTTGGGGGTGAGGATGCAGGCGGCGCAGTCCAGGGTGGGGAAGGTCTTGTCGAACCTGGCCATGTGGCCGCCGATCGAGGGCTCGCGCTCGACCAGGAAGACCTTCTTGCCCGCGTTGGCCAGGGTCATCGCCGCGTGGATGCCCGCGATGCCGCCGCCGACCACCAGCACATCCGGGTGGATGGGCACTTTTTTGATCTCGAGCGGCTTGTGGTGGACCACCCGCTCGATGGCCGCGCGGGCGAGGTCCTTGGCCTTTTCCGTGGCCAGGACGCGGTCGGTGTGCACCCACGAGTTGTGCTCGCGGATGTTGACCATGTGGAAGAAGAAAGGGTTGAGCCCGCCGGCCTCGACCGCACCGCGGAAGGTGTGCTCGTGCAGCAGCGGCGAGCAGGAGGCGACCACCACCCGGTTGAGGCCGTACTCGCGGATGTCCTGCTGGATCAGCTCCTGACCGGGGTCCGAGCACATGTACTTGTAATCTCGGGACAGCACCACGCCCGGCAGGGTGGCGATGTACCGGGCCACCGCCGTGCAGTCCACCATGGCGGCGATGTTGTGGCCGCAGTGGCAGACGTAGAAGCCGATCCGAACGTGCTGGGGTCGAGTCATGGCAGCAACAGGTCAGGCGGGGGTGGGCGCCGGCGCCGGGGGCGGGCGGAACTGCACCATGCCCCGGTGCAGCACGGTTTGGTGGTCCGGCAGGCCAAAGGCCAGCCCCATCAACTGGCTGAAATACACGGTCGGAATCCGGACCGGCTCCCAGCGGGCCGCGATCTTGGCGTGGTAGGCGTCCAGGTTGAACTGGCACAGCGGGCAGACGGTGGCGATGACGTCTGCGCCCCGCTTGATCGCCTCCTTGAGCAGGATGTAGCTCAGCCGCAGGCCGGCCTCGGGCAGGGTGCCGGTGAGGCTGCCGCCGCAGCACTTGGTCTTGAGCGGCCACTTGACCACCGTGGCGCCCAGGGCCTCGATCAGCCGGTCCATGCTGGTGGGGTTGGCCTGGTCATCAAAGGTCGAGTACGGCCGTACGATCTGGCAACCGTAATAGGGGGCGACCTTCAGGCCCTTGAGCGGCCGGCTGACCTTTTGGCGGATGGCGTCCCGGCCGATGTCATGGACCAGCACGTCCAGGGGATGCCGCACGGTGGTGTCGGCCCGGCAGGCCAGCCCCACGCTTTCGAGGGCGCGGCAGACCACCTGGCGCATGGCCGGGTATTCCTGCAGGTAGTGCCGGGTCTTGTTCAGCACCAGGTAACAGGCACTGCAGGGGGCCAGCATTTGCCGCAAGCCGGTCCGCTCGGCCAGGGCCAGGTTGCGGGCGGCGGCGGCGCAGGCCTTGCCCTCGTCCACGGCCATGTAGGCGGTGGCGCCGCAGCAGTTCCAGTCCTCGAGCTCCTGTAGCTCGACGCCCAGATGCTGGAGCACCGGCACCAGCGATTCCTCGTACGCGCGGCCGGTACCCTTGAGCGAACAGCCGGGGAAGTAGGCGTATTTCATGCCGCAGCCTTTCCGTTTTCGCGGTCCACCGCCTCCATGATCTTGGCGATCTCCTCGCGGCGCTCGACCCGGTCCTGCTTGAGTGAGAACCGGCCGGTTCTCATCAAGCCCCACCCCAGCCCCGCCATGCCCAGGGCGGCCAGCGGGTTGCTTTTGAGGTACATCTGGCTCACCAGCCGCGTCTCCGAAATCCGCCCGTGGTCGTGGACCATGCGGGTGAATTCCTTGGCCAGGACGGGAATCGGGAAGCGCGCCGGGTAAACCCCCTCCTTGATGGCCCGCTGCTTGAGTTCGTACATGATGTCCGTGATACGAATCTGGCGCGGGCATTCCACCGTGCAGGCGTAGCAGGAGGCACAAAGCCAGATCGTGTGGCTGCGCAGTACCTCGTTCTTGAAGTCCGACCGCACCAGCTCCATGACCTGGCGCGGCGTGTAGTCCATGTAGATGCTCAAAGGGCAGACGCCGGAGCAGGTCCCGCACTGGATGCAATGCTCGAGCGCCTCGCAGCCGGGCACGCTCATGACCTCCCGGCCAAACCCCGGCACCCGGTCGGCCTCGTACTTGATGGTGCGCGTGATCTTCATCTGGGGTACCCCGTCGGGGCGTTGCCAGCCCACCGCGCCGCTCCGCTCGCCGACGACACCGGACGCTGCCCCACCATCCGGGCACGCGCTAACCCCCGATTGGTAAAAACTAAACTTTTATTGCCTGACTATTTTAGAAGAAAAACAAATGTTTTTGGCCCCCTCAATTCTCCCCGCCGACGGGTTTGATCCCCCGGTAAACCACCGCCGGCGGCAGGTTCCACCAGACGGGCCTGCTGACGGTCACGGGTTGGAGCAACTCCTTGAGCAAGGCCAGGTAGCGACGTCCCGCGGCCGAACCCAGGGCGTGCAGATAGGCAAAGGTGCTGAACCGGCCCCCCGGCCGCAACGCCGCCACCACCGCCTCCATGATGCGGCGTTGCAGTTCGGCGCTCATCACCGCCCAGGGCAGGCCGCTGATCACGCAATCCACCTCCCCCAGGCCACGCGACGCCGCGTGCCGGCCGAGGTTCTCGGCCGAGTCGTGGATGACCTCCACCCGTGGAAAGCGCGTCCGGAGACGCTCCACCGCCCGGGTATTCAGTTCGAACGCCAACAGGCGCGTCTCCGGCCCGACCCGCCGGAGCATTTCCCGGGTGAACACCCCCGTGCCGGGCCCCAGCTCCACCACGCAGCGGGCGCGCGCGAGGTCGCAGCCGACCAACATGGCCCGCGCCAGGGCCGAAGAACTGGGACTGATCGCCCCCACCTGACGCGGGGCGCGCAGGAAGGCCCCCAAAAAACCGAGGTACTCGACAACCGCCCCCCCCCAGCCACGCTCGCCGGCTTCTGCGGCGGGACGGACATCCCCTCGCCCGGGCTCCAGGTTGCTGGGAGGTAGCACGGTCATGGTTTGCGCGGAGGACACTTTAACAGCCGCAGACGCGGGCGTGAATGCCGGGTGTACAGCGCCGGACTTCCCCCGCCCGGGCCACTTTTCGCTCCATCAAGATTCCAGCCAGCGGCGGAACCGGCGGTTCTCGGTTACTGACCACCGCCCTTCCGGCGCGCGCAGCACGTACACGCCCGCCCGGAAGTGGCGGCCCAGCCGCAGGCCGCGGTCCGGACCCAGCACACTGATCGCCGTGCTCAGGCTGTCCGCGGTCAAGCCATCGCGGGCGATCACCGTCACCTGGCTGTGGTCGGTCAACCCCACACCGGTCCGGGGGTCCACGATGTGCGAGTAACGGACCCCTTGAATTTCGACGTGCTGAAACACATCCCCCGAGGTGGCCAGGGCGGCGTGCTGCAGGCTCACCACGCGCCGCGGCAGGTCCGCCTCCGTCTCCGGCGGGTCCACCTCCACCCGCCAGCCGTTCCGGCCGGGGGGTGGCTGGCGAACGGCCAGGTCACCACCTCCCGAAACCAGGGCCCGGTGGATGCCGTGGCTGGCCAGTACGTTCAACGCCTGGTCCACCGCGTCGCCCTTGGCGATGCCGCCCAGGTCCAGCTTCATGCCCGGCCGGAGCAGGCGGGAGGTGCGGTTCCGGGCATCCAGCTCCAGATACCGCCAACCCATCCTGTCCCGGGCGCGCGCCAGCCGGGCGGGGTCCGGCAGGGCGCGGTCACGGCGTGCCCTGCGCCACAAGACCACCGCCGACCCCACCGTGATGTCAAAGGCGCCTTCCGAAAGCCGCGCCAGGTGCTGGGCGCGAGCCAGCACCCGCCACAAATCCGCGCTCACCGGCACCGCCCGACCCGAACCCGCCGTGGCCGAAAGCCGGCTCAGTTCGCTGTCCGGGTCGTAATCGCTCATCACGGCATTGAGCGCGGCCACGCGGTCCAGCGCGGCCCGGGCCGCGGCCTCGGCCTGCGCGCGGCTCGACGCGTACAGCACCACGCGGAACGGCACGCCCATCTGCGGCTCGGTCCACTCGAACCGCGCCAGTCCGGCCCCTGCCGGGTCGGAGGTGCGACAACCGGTCAACCCCAGCGTGGCCCAGGCGGCCAACCGGCCGCACGCCTGACGCCGTGTCATGGCCTGCCCGCCGCGCGAGTCGTCAGCCCGTTCCGGGGCGACCGGGGCGGCCGGCGGGGGGTGGGGGAAAAAGAAACGCCGCGGAGTCATGAGGGGGCAGCCGGGGCGGGGAAGTTTTCCGGCAAGAAAGGCAACGGCACCACCCGCGCGCAGCCGTCGCCCGCCGCGCCGCGCACGGTCAATTCCGTGCCGGGAGCCTGACATTCGCGGCGGACGTAGCCCAGGGCGATGACCGCGTGCAGCGCCGGCGACCAGGTCACGCTGGTGAGGTGGCCGACCTCGCGTCCCAAGCGGTACAGGCGGTCGCCGCGCGCGGGCCGGGAGGGGGCCGCTCCTTCCAGGCGCAGGCCGACCAACCGACGGTTCACGTGGCCGTAGGTGCGAATCCGGGCGATGACCTCCTGGCCGGTGTAGCAGCCCTTGGTGTAGCTGATGGCGCGGGCTTCCAGGCCGGCCTCGGGCGGCAGCGTGGTCTCATCCAGGTCCGCGCCCCAGCGGGGGCAGCCGGCCTCGATGCGCGCGGTCTCGAGCGCGTCCCATCCGGCCCACCGGCCGCCCACGCGGGCCACGGCCCTCCCGAGGTTCCCGGCGGCGGTCTCGAACACTGCCACCGGTACAAAGACCTCCCAGCCGGGCATCCCCACCCGCGGCTGGTTGACCACGTACCACTCGCCCCCGGTCGGGTCCGGCACCGCGACCAGGCCCAGCGGTTCCGCGGGCAGTTCCACCCCGGGCAACAGGTCGCCGACCACGGCAGTGGCGCGGGGGCCCTGCACGCTGAGCAGGCCGTAATACGGCGCGGCGTCGGCCAGTTGGACGTCCTCGGCGATCACGTAGCGTTCCAACCGCCGGGCCAGGGCGGCACCGCTGCCCGGCTCGCAATCCAGCAGGTACTCCTCCGGCAGCCGGTACACGAAGGCGTCCCCCTCCATCCGCCCCCGGGCGTTGACCACCGCGGTGTAACAGCCCCGGCCGGGCGACAGGGACCGGACGTCCTGGGTCACCTGGCCGTTGAGGAACCGTTCGCGGTCGCGGCCCAGGACGCACCAGCGGCCCCGGTTGCTCAGGTCCAGCACGGCGGTGGTCTTCCGCAACGCCTCCAGCTCCGCGGCGACGTCGCCGTAGTGGGCGACCATTTCCACGTCCCCCACCGGGGTGAACGCCGCGCCCAGCCGGGCGTGAAAGTCGTGCAACGCCAGCGCCAACATGCCGGCAGGGTAGCGCCCCGGCGCCGCCCCGACCAGTACGCCACTCACGGGGCGTCGTGGCGGGTGATGCGAAATCCGGTCAGCCGCGCCCAGTGTTCGCGGTCCGCAGGGCCCTGGTAGGCGTGCAGGGAAATCTTCGGCTGTCCGCCCGGCGGCGCCGGCAGGGTGCATTCGCCGGCCAGGGTCCAGTCGGCGGCGCCTTCGGCCCGGTACTCGCCGCGGATGCGGTCCCCGCGAACGCGCAGGCGCAGGTCATACCGCCGGCCCGGCACGGCTGGGCGGGCCAGGGTGCGACACTGGTCGGCTTCCTCGCGGCCCATGACCACGCAGACCGGGCCGTCCACAATCTCACGGCCGATTTTCACCATGTGGCGGTCGTCGTAATACCAGGCCAGGTTGACCTGCTCGTACTGCTCGGTGGGGGTGTTTTCGATGGTGACCGTGATGACCAGCTCACCGCCGGCCGGGTCGGGTGCGGGGCGGACCAGCACATTGCGGGCGTTGTTGGCGCCGCCCCAGAGGTTGCCGGGCAGCACGCGCATTTCCAGCGCGCCGTCCCGCAACCGCCAGGCGGCCGGGTCTTCGCGAATCCAGGACCACCCCGGCGCCAAGCGCTCACGGAACGGTTCCTCAAACAGGACCGTCTCCGCGGCCAGCGCGGAGAGGCCCCCCGCCAGCATCGCGGCGCCGGCCGGCACGAATCGGAACAGGTACATGGCCCGGAAGCATCCGGTCAGGGGCGACGAGCGCAAGCCCGGAATCGGGGGGCGACGTTACCGCGGGACTTCCAGGGCGCGCAGGTAGGCCCGGTTCAGGCGGCACCGCGCTCCGAGCGCGGCCCGCAGCGGGTCCGCATCCGGCGCGCAAAAGCCCAGCGTCGCATGGCGGCGCCAGCCCTCGGCGAAGCGGAAGCGGCCGGAGCGGCGGCCGACCTCGCGGGCCATGGCCTCCATGGCCTCGAGGTACGAGTCCATCCCCTGGGTGGCGTCCAGCCACTCCTTTTGACTGCGGTGGCAGGCGAGGGCCGCGCGCTTGGCCGCCAGCACCGGCGTGATGTCCACGTACCATCCCGCCGCGATGCGCCGGCCCAGGCCGTCCCGCAAACCATGCGGCAGCGCGTGGTACACCGGGCACTCGCCCGTGAAGGCCGGCCGGGCGGGGCGGGTACGGTAGTTGGGCATGCCCCGCACAAAGACCGCCGTCACCGCCAGCCGCGCGGTGTTCATGTGGTCCTCCATGTAATCTTCGGGCGAGTGGGTGAGCACCAGCGCCGGGCGCACTTCCCGCACCCCCGCGGCCACGGCCCGCAGGAGACGGTCGGCATAAAAAATCTCCGCGTCGTCCACCAGCGGCGGACGCCAGTGTGCGCCCAGGGCCCGGGCGGCGGCGCGGGCCTCGGCCCGGCGGAGGCGGCGGGTGGCGGCCGGGGAGTGACGGAAGCTGCCGCAGTTGCCGGTGGCGAGGTTGAGGTAATGGACCTCCCAGCCGGCCTGGCGCAGCAGCAGCAGCGTGCCGGCCATGAGGAATTCGATGTCGTCCGGGTGCGCGGCGATGGCCAGAACCGCGGGCATGGCCGCAGGGTGCGCGGTTTCCGCGCCGGCGGCAAGCGCGCCTCAGCGCACCAGCCAGTCGAGGATGGCCTTCTGGGTGTGCAGCCGGTTTTCGGCCTGCTGGAAGATGGTGGCGGCGTGCGCCTCGAAGGTGGCCGCGTCAATCTCCCGGCCCCGGTAGGCCGGCAGACAGTGCATCACCAGCGCCCCCGGCCGGGCCAGGCGCACCAGCGCGTTGTTGAGCTGGTAGGCCTGCATCGCCTCCAGCCGCTGTGCCTGCTCGGCCTCCTTGCCCATCGAGACCCAGACGTCGGTGTAGAGCAGGTCCGCGCCGCGGGCGGCTTCTTGGGGGTCGGCCGTGACCACGATCCGCCCCCCGGCCCGCACGCACAGGGCAGGGGAGGGCTGGTAGCCGGGCGGTGCTGCCAGGCGCAGTTCAAAGTCCTGCCTGGCGGCGGCAAACATCCAGGAGCGGGCCACGTTGCAGTCGGCATCGCCGAAAAAGGCCACCACCCGCCCGCTGAGGGGGCCGCGCAGCTCCCGGTAGGTGAACAGGTCGGCCAGAATCTGGCAGGGATGCTCGTCGTCGGTGAGCGCATTGACCGTGGGAACGGCCGCGTGGCGGGCAAACTCCTCGACATCGCGCTGCGCGAAGGTGCGCAGGACGGCGCCGTGGACCATGCGGCCGAGCACGCGGGCGGTGTCGGCGACCGGCTCGCCGCGGCCGAGCTGGATGTCCGCGGCGTTGAGGAACAGGGGGCGGCCGCCCAGTTCATGGATGCCCACCTCGAAAGAGACGCGCGTGCGGGTCGAGGCCTTGGCGAAGATCATCGCCCACGTCTGCCCGGCCAGCGGGCGGGGATGAGTGGTGCGGTGGCGTTTGAACTCCGCCACGCCGGCGAGGATGCGTTCCAGGTCGGCGCGCGCGAGGCTTTCCAGGCTGAGCAGATGTTTCATGCGGTCACCCGCCGCCGGGGCCCCCGCACGGCAGGAAAGGGGCGTCTATAAAACCGCCCTCGGGGGTTTGTCCACTGCGTTTCACTGCGCCGGCCTGCGGACTCCTCACCCGGCCGGGTCGCCGGCGGCCCAAGTGGCATCCGGCCTTCGACCCTTCGACTTCGACCTTCGACCCTCTCTTGTGGTGCGGGCGTCTCGCCCGTCAGCCTTGTGGTGCGGGCCTCTGGCCTGCAAGCCCTGCTGCCGGGACGGCTGCACCACAATCCCTCTTGGGGTGCAGGCATCCTCGCTCGCCGGTGTTGTGGTGCGGGCCTCTGGCCTGCAAGCCCTGCTGTCGGGACGGCTGCACCACAATCCCTCTTGGGGTGCAGGCATCCTCGCTCGCCGGTGTTGTGGTGCGGGCCTCTGGCCTGCAAGCCCTGCTGCCGGGATGGCTGCACCACAATCCCTCTTGGGGTGCAGGCATCCTCGCTCGCCGGTGTTGTGGTGCGGGCCTCTGGCCTGCAAGCCCTGCTGCCGGGATGGCCAGCCCATCCGAAACTCCGAAACTCCTGCCCCGTGCGCGACGGTCAGTCGGCCGTGTCGCGGGATGGCAGCCCCTGCCGGCTTGAAGCCGGCGAAACGGCAGGCTGGGAAGCCTGCGCTACCTTGCGGGCGGGTAGCCCACCGGCGTCAGCCGGCAGAAGGCAGGCAGGGTCGGCGAGGACGCCGGCCCTACTACGAGGCGAGGGACCGCGGCCGGAAGAGGTCGCATCCGGGAGGGACAGCGTCCTCGCGGTTCCTGCCGAAACCGGCAGGTTGCCCGTTCCATCCGGACCCGTCGGCGGGCAGCCGCCGAAAGCGGCAGAGGACTGCCGCACTCCAAGACGCTGCGGCGCCGAAGGGCCGTGCCGCCAGGTGCGCCAGCTTGTGGAGTGCGCCAGTCCTCTGGCGCTTTGCGGGGGCACCCGCCACTTCGGACTTCGGACTTCGGACCTGGCCATTGCCCGTTGGGATGGGCTTGCCGCCCGGGCTGGGCGGCGGCAAGGTGACGGCATGCGAACCCGGCACCGGCCCTCAGCCGGACGTCGGGTGCGTGCGCGCCCGTAGCTCAGCTGGATAGAGCATCTGCCTTCTAAGCAGAGGGTCCCGCGTTCGAATCGCGGCGGGCGTGCCAGTTCTCGATCCCCCTTTCCCTCGCGTGGAAGTCGGCGCTTGCCTGGCCGGTGTATGCCCCGGAACATGCCGCCTTCATGAACCGCATCGTGGAACGTTTCGCCGCCCTGCGCGCCCGCAACCAGAAGGGGTTGATCATTTACATCGGCGCGGGTGACCCGGACCTCGAAGCCACGCGCCAACTGGCCCTGGCCTTCGATCGGGCGGGGGTGGACGTGCTCGAACTGGGCGTGCCGTTCAGCGATCCGCTGGCCGACGGGCTGGTCAACCAACTGGCCGCCCAGCGGGGACTGGCCGCGGGTGCCACCCCGCCGCGTGTGCTCGAGACCGTGGCCGCCATCCGCCGCGAATCGGCGATCCCCATCGTGTTGTACGTGTACTACAACCTGCTGCACCGCCGCGGCGTGGGGGCGTTCATTGCCGACGCCGCCCGGACGGGCGTGGACGGCCTGCTGGTGCTGGACCTGCCCCCCGAGGAAGCGGACGACTACGAGCAGCAGATGCGCGCAGCCGGCCTGTGCGCCATCTGGCTGGTGGCCCCCACCTCGCCCCGGGAGCGCATCGCGCGCATCGCCGCCCGCGCCAGCGGCTTCCTGTACTACGTCTCCCGCGAGGGTGTGACCGGCATGCAGGCCACGGTCAGCGACACCATCGCGGCCATGGCCGCCCAAATCCGGGCCCACACCGACCTGCCGGTGGCGGTGGGGTTTGGCATCTCCAACGCCGAGCAAGCCCGGCAGGTGGCGTGCCACGCCGATGCCATCGTGGTGGGCAGCGCGGTGGTGCACCAAATTGCCACCCTGGGGCGCGCGCCGGACCTGGTGGAGCGGGTGGGGGACTTTGTCCGCACGCTGGCCGGGGCGGTGCGCAGCGTGTGAAGGCGCCCCGGCCCGTTCGCCGCTCCGCTGCCGAAGGGTTTGCGCAGGCGGGGCGGCCGCCGCACTCTTGGCGGCAATGACCGCAACCCCGGCCGCGGTAATCCTTGAGCCCTCTGTCCCCGCGGGGGGCGTGTCGCTGCGTGGCGTGGCGGGGTGGCTGGCGGTTTATTTTCTGATCCAGGCCCTGGCCCGGGTCGCCCTGGGCGGGGGGCTGCAACTGGACGAGGCCGAGCAGGTGCTGTGGGCGCAGGACTGGCAATGGGGGTACGGCGCGCAAGGCCCGCTGTACACCTGGCTGGTGAAGGGCCTGTTTGCGGTGGGGGGACCGGGGGTGTGGGCCCTGGCGTTGCTGAAGAATGCCCTGCTGTGGGGGACGTGTGTGTTCACCGGCCTGACCGCGCGGCGGGTGCTGGGGCGGACAGATGCGGCGGCGGTGGCGGCGGTGTTGTGGCTGCTGGTGCCGCACTTTGTCTGGGAATCACAGCGGGACCAGTCGCACCTGGTGCTGGCCACCTGTGCGGCGGCGGCGGTTTTGTATTTCGTGGTCCGCTTGTTGCAACAGCCCGACGCCCTGGCTTACGCCGGCATGGGCGTGACGGCGGCGGTGGGGCTGCTGGCGAAGTACAATTTTGCCCTGCTGCTGCTGGGGCTGGTCAGCGCCGCGGCCACGGTACCGGCGCTCCGGGCGCGGGCGCGGGATCCGCGCCTGCTCCTCACCCTGGCGACGCTGGTGCTGCCGGTGGGACCTCATGTCCTCTGGCTCTGGCAGCACGCAGAGCGATGGCAGGGGGCGACGGACAGCTTCGCGACCTCGACCGCGGCGACGCTGGCCGGAGCGTTGCAGGACCGGTTGGCGGGCATGGGCGAGCTGGCGCTGGCCATTCTGACCTTTGCGGTCACGCCGCTGCTGCTGGGGGTCGTGCTGGCGCGTGCCCCCGCCGGGCGGACCGCTCCGGAGCCGGACGGGGAGGCGGTGCGCGTGCTCCGCCGCAGCCTGCTGGGAGCGCTGGGATGGAGCGCGGTGTTGGTGGTGGGGTTCGGGGTGACCCAGATCAAGCCGCGCTGGTTGCAACCGTTGTGGGCGCCCTGGCCGGTGTTGCTGGTGGTCTGGTTCCGCGGGCGTTTGCAGCCGGCGGCGACCCGCCGCGTGCTGGGAGTCGCGCTGGCGGCGGCGCTGATGGCGTCACTGGCCCTGCAGGGTGTGGTGTGGGGGGCGGGCTGGCTGGGGCGGTCGCACCGGATCAACGCGCCGTTTGCGACCCTGGCGGAGGCCCTGGGGGCGGGGGGCTGGAAGGGGGGCGTGCTGTATGCCACAGACCGCCGCCTGGCGGGCAACCTGGCCCTGCATCTGCCGCAAACGCTTTCCTGCATTCCGCCCCTGGACCTGCCGCCGGACCGCGCCGGTCAGGCATGGCTGGTCGTGTGGGAGGCCGGGGGCGCGCCGGAGCCGCCGCCGGTTTTGAAACAGTGGGTCGAGCGGTTCCACGGCCGCTGGCCGGCCATGGCGGTGCGGCAACTCTTCGCGCCGGGGCTGCGGGGCGATCCCGGCCGCTGGGCGCTTGCCTATCTGATGCTGCCTCCGCCGGCAGGGGAGGTCCGGACCAGCCCTGCGCGCAGCGTTGCCTCGCGGCCGTCGGCAGACTAAACCGGCGGCGTGCACCCTTTGCCGCTGTGTTTCACGGTCGCCCTGGGGCTGGCGCTGGTCGCCGGCCGGGCCGCGGGCACAGACCCCTTGCAGGCTTACAACGTCGTCTGGGACAGCCCCAGCACCAACCATCAAGGCTCGATGCCACTGGGCAACGGCGAGGTGGCCCTCAACGCCTGGTTCACCCCCGACGGCGATCTGCACGTTTACGTGGCCAGGTCGGACGCCTGGGACGACTACGCCCGGCTGGTCAAGGTGGGCAAGGTCCGCTTCCGCCTCGAGCCCAATCCGCTGAGGGCCGGCCGCCCTTTCCGCCAGGAACTGCGCCTGCGCGATGCCACGCTGGAAATCACCGTCGGCGCTTCGCCGACCGGGACAGCCGCGGCCACGGCCGCCGTCCCGGCGCCGTTCCGGCTCCGGCTCTGGGTGGACGCGTTCGCGCCGGTGGCCCATCTCGAGGCGGAGGGCGAGACGCCCTTTGCCGTGACCGCCCACCTCGAGTTGTGGCGCACCCAGCGTCGCGAACTTGAACAACCGGAGGTCAGCGACGTCCTGCACGACCCGGCCCGGCCGGACCGCAAGCGCGCCCCGACCCTCCTCGAGCCGGACACCGTGCTGGACCTCGCCGGCGACCGCCTGGGCTGGTACCACCACAACGGCAAGTCCGTCGGCCCCCGCCTGCTGGCCGAGGTGCAGGGGCTGACCGGCTACGCCCGGCGCGACCCGCTGTTGCACCGGACCTTTGGCGGGCTGCTCACGGCCGCCGGTGCACAACGCCTGGACCCGCACCGGCTGCGTTCGCCCGCCGCCACCCACCATCGCTTCAACCTCCACGTGCTTACCCGCCACCCCGCCACGCCCCAGGACTGGCTCGCGGACATGGAAGAAAGGGTCCGGTGGCTGGAAGGCCGGGACTTTGCCGCGCGCCGGCAGGCCCACGAGCAATGGTGGCGGGAGTTTTGGGAACGAAGTTGGATTCGAGCCCGCCTCGCCCCCGGCGCCCGCCCGCTGCGGCTTCCCCTGGCGCCGACCAACACCCACCCCGTCCGGCTGGGCATGGACCAGGACGGGGGCAATCGCTTCGCGGGCAGCCTGGGCCGGGTGCAGGTCTTCGCCCGGCCGCTGAGCGCCGCCGAGGTCGCCGCGCTGGCCGCCACACCTGCCGAGGTGCTCCCCGCCGGGCGCGCGGGGCTGGAGTTTGCCGGGACGAACCTGGTTCCGCAGGCGCTGGCGGGCTCGACCGGCTGGCCTTTCGAGGAGGGATTCACCCTCGAGGTCTGGGCGCGGCCGCAGCGGCTGGGTCCCGGCGGGGCGCGGCTGGTGGACAAGCTCACGCCCGGACGGCAGGACGGTTTCCTGCTGGACACTCACCCGGGCCACAGCCTGCGGTTCATCTGCGGGGAGCAGGTGCTGGCGCTGCCGGAGGCCGCGCCCGCCGACCGGTGGACGCATGTTGTGGCGGTCGCCGACCCCGCGGCGGGGGGTTGCCGCCTGTATGTGAACGGCCGGCCGGTGGCGGACACGACCGGGGCGGTGATCCGGGACGACGCGGCCTACGTGAGCCAGATGTACCACCTGCAACGATTCATTACCGCCTGCGCCGGCCGCGGCGCCCATCCCATCAAGTTCAACGGCTCGCTCTTCACCGTGCCGCCGGGGCCCACCGAGGCAGACCCCGACTACCGCCGCTGGGGGCCCGGCTACTGGTGGCAGAACACCCGCCTGCCCTACATCAGCCTCAACACCTCGGGCGACTTCGACCTCCAGGAGCCGCTCTTCCGCATGTACGTGGACGAGCTGCTGCCCCTGTGCCGATACCGCACCCGCCTCTACCTCGGCCACGGCGGGGCGTTTTACCCGGAGTGCATGATGTTCTGGGGCGCGATCTTCAGCGAGACCTACGGCTGGACCCCCTTTGCCGAGCGCGCCGACAAACTCCAGGAAAGCGGCTGGCACAAGTGGGAATGGGTGGGCGGGCTCGAGCTGGCCTGGATGGCCCTGGACTACTTCGACCACACCCGCGACCGCGACTTCCTGCGCACCCGCGCCCTGCCCGTGACCCGGGAGGTGCTCACCTTCTTCGAGGAACACTACCCCACCAACGCCCACGGCCGGCTGGTCCTGCACCCGTCCCAGGCCCTGGAAACCTGGTGGCGCTGCACCAACGCCGCCCCCGAAGTGGCCGGCCTGCACGCCCTGACCGCCCGCCTGCTGGACCTGCCCGCCGCGGACCTGCCCGCCGCGGACCGCACCCTGGCCCGCCGCCTCCAGGCCAAACTGCCTCCGCTGCCGGTGCGCGAAGTCAACGGCCGTCTCACGCTGGCGCCGGCCGAGTTCTTCGCCGACAAGCGCAACATCGAAAACCCCGAACTCTACGCCGTGTTCCCCTTCCGGCTCTTCGCCTTCAACCGGCCGGACCTGGAGCGAGCGCTGACGGCGCTCGAGCTGCGGGAAGACCGCGGCCACTTCGGCTGGCGGCAGGACGACATCTTCATGGCTTACCTCGGCCGCACGGAGGAGGCGCGCCGGGCGGCGGTCAGCCGCGCCCGCACGCATGACCGGCAGGAGCGCTTCCCGGCCTTCTGGGGGCCGAACTATGACTGGACGCCCGACCAGGGCCACGGCGGGGTGTTGATGAAGGCCTTCCAGGCCATGCTGCTGCAGACCGACGGCGACGCCATCTACCTGCTGCCGGCCTGGCCACGGGACTGGGAGGTGGACTTCCAGCTCCACGCCCCGCAACGCACGCTGGTCCGCGGCGTGTACCGCGGGGGGCGGTGGGAAACGCTGAGCGTGACCCCCGAGGCGCGCCGGCAGGACCTGAAGGTGGTGGGGCCGTGAGCGGAGCGGGGCCGCCCACCGCCCCCGAGTGACGGCCACGGCCCTACTCCCACTCGATGGTGCCGGGGGGCTTGCTGGTGATGTCGAAGACGCAGCGGTTGACCCCGCGCACCTCGTTGATGATCCGGCTGGCCAGCCGCTCGAGCAGGGCATAGGGCAGCCGTACCCAGTCGGCGGTCATGCCGTCCTGGGATTCCACCGCGCGCACGGCGATGGTGTAGTCGTAGGTGCGCTCGTCGCCCATGACCCCCACGCTCTTGACCGGCAGCAGCACGGCGAAGCTCTGCCAGAGCTTCCGGTACCAGCCGCTGGCCTTCATTTCCTCGACCACGATGGCGTCGGCTTGGCGAAGGATGCGGAGCCGGGGGCGGGTAACTTCACCGATGATGCGCACCGCCAGGCCGGGGCCGGGGAAGGGCTGGCGCCAGACCACCTCCTCGGGCAGGCCCAGCTCGGTGCCCAGTTGGCGGACCTCGTCCTTGAACAGGCAGCGGAGCGGCTCGATCAGTTCCAGCCGCATGCGCCGGGGCAGGCCGCCCACGTTGTGGTGGCTCTTGATCAGGGCCGCGGGGTTGCCGCCGATGGGCACCGACTCGATCACGTCCGGGTAGAGGGTGCCCTGGGCCAGGAACCGCGCCGGCCCCACGTGGTGCAGGGCATCCTCGAAGACCTCGATGAAGGTGCGGCCGATGATCTTGCGCTTGCGCTCGGGATCGGTCACCCCGCGCAGGCGACGCAGAAACAGCCCGGCGGCGTTGGCGTAGTGGAGCCGGATGTGGAAGTGACGGCCGAAGACCTCGCGCACCACCTCCGGCTCGCGGGCGCGCAGCACGCCGTTGTTGACGAAGATGCAGGTGAGCTGGTCGCCCACCGCCCGGTGCAGCAGCGCCGCCGCCACGCTGGAGTCCACCCCGCCGCTCAGGCCCAGGATCACGCGCTCGCTGCCCACCCGCGCGCGGATGTCCGCCACCGCCTGGTCCACGTACCGGCGCATGGTCCAGGTGCGCCGGCAGCCGCAGATACGGTGCACGAAGTTGCCCAGCACCTCCCGGCCCCGCGGCGTGTGCGCGACCTCGGGGTGGAACTGGATGCCGTAAAAGCGCCGGCGCTCGTCCGCGATGGCGGCGTACTCGGAGTTCTCGGTGCGGGCCACGGGCCGGAAGCCCGCGGGCAGGCGGGTGAGCTTGTCGCCGTGGGAATTCCAGACCTGGAGCGTGGCGGGCAGGCCGTGGAACAGCGGGCAGTCGCGGCGGGTGAGGGTGAGGGTGCCCTTGCCGTACTCGCGCTTGTCCCCCGGCTCGACCTTGCCGCCCAGGAAGTGCCCGAGCAGTTGCACGCCGTAGCAGATGCCCAGCACGGGCACGCCCAACGTGAAGATGCCGGGGTCCGGCAACGGCGCGCGCGGGGCGTACACGCTGGCCGGGCCGCCGGACAGGATCAGGCCGCGGGGCTGCTGGCGGGTCAGCTCCGCCGCGGGGGTGTGGTAGGGCAGGATCGTCGAGTACACCTGCGCCTCCCGCACCCGGCGGGCGATGACCTGGGTGTACTGCGAACCGAAGTCCAGGATGACGATGTGTTCGGTCATGTCAGCAGCGAGGACGGGCGCCGGCGTCTCGCGTGCGGCCGCCCCGCCCGGCGGGGCGTCGGGCAGGAGGCAAACAAATCAGGGCTCCACCCGGAGCCCCGGCAGCAAAAACAGTTTCGCCCTGTACGGTCGTTGCGGAACAGGCGCCCAAGCAATCACCCGCCGGGCGGGGCGTCAACCGATTTTCCCGGCGACGCCGGACCTGCTGGTCCGCCCCCGGTCCAGCCCGCGCAGCCGCTCAGGCGCCGGGGAACTCGAAGCCCACCTTGCCCTTCTCATCGAGCACCAGGCAGGCGGCAAAGGGCCGGCCGGTCTTGCGGGAGACAAACCGGTCGAAGCGGTCGGTCCGCCGCTCGGTCAACAGCTTGACCATCTGCTCGCGGGGGATGGGTTGCTCGAGGACCACCTTGCCGGACCGGAACTTGCACGGGCGGTTCTCGCGCTGGGTGTGTTCGCACCGGTAATCGGTTTCGGTCTCGAACACCCGTCCCCCACACTGCGGGCAGGGGCCCACCGGTTCCAGGCCGGTGAAGTCCACCGGCGGGGGCGGCGCCGCAGGCGGAGTCTTGGTCCGGCGGGGGCCGCCGGCGCGCGCGCGGGCCTCGCGCGGGACGAACTCGAACTCGACCTTGCCGTCCTTGAGCACCAGCAAGGCCTCGAACTTGCGGCCGGTACGCTTGGAGACGAAGCCCGGTAACAGGTCGGTTTTGCCCTCGGCCAGCAGCTTGGCGCACTGCGCCGGCTCGAGGGGCTGCTGCAAAATCACCTTGCCCACCTTGAAACGGCAGGCGGGGTCCGGCCCCGCTGCCTTCTCGCACACGTAGTTCATGCCGGCATCATGGACCGCCCCGCCGCAGGCGGGGCAGCGTCCCAGCGGGGTCTGGCCGGTGAAATCCGGCGCCGTCGCCGCGGCCGGCTCGCCGTTCTCGGCGGCCGCGCCGCCGCCGTTGCCGCCGCCCGCGCCGAAGTCGAACTCGGCCTTGAAGTCCGGCGCCGGCCCCAACTTCATCAGGGCATTGAACGGCCGGCCGCGCTTGCTGCGGAAGCCCTGCAGGGGGCCGACGCGCCCTTCCCGGAGCAGGGTTTCGACCTCCGCCGGCTCGAACTGGCGGCCGAGGATGATCTTGTAGAGCGCCCAGCCGCAGCGGACGCACTGAAAGGTCTTGTACTTTTCGTGCACCTCGCCGCCGCATCTGGGGCAGGGCGTCGGCAGCACGCCGAAATCCCCCGGCACGGTGTCGTGTTCGTAGGAGCGGGCGCGCTCGACGATGTGGCGGGTCATCTCGGCGATGCCGCGCATGAACTCCTCGCGCCGGAGCCGGCCGTGCTCCATCTGCTTGAGGCGGTATTCCCAGTCGCCGGTCAGCTCGGGCTTGGTCAGTTCCTCGGTGCCCAGGCCGCGGAGCAGGGTGAGCAGGGAGAAGGCCTTGGCGGTGGGCACCAGTTCCTTGCCCTGCCGAACCAGGTAATGCTCCTGAAGCAGGCCCTCGATGATGGCCGCCCGCGTGGCCGGCGTGCCCAGCCCCTTTTCGGCCATGGCCTCGCGCAGTTCGTCGTCCTCGACCAGTTTGCCCGCCCCTTCCATGGCGCTGAGCAGGGTGGCCTCGGTGTAGCGCGGGGGCGGCTTGGTCTGGAGCAGTTTGACCTCGATCGCAGGGGTCTGGACGGTCTCGCCAGGCTGCACCGGCACCAGGGCGGGGGCATCGGGGTTCGCGACTTCGCCGCCGTACACCACGCGCCAGCCGGGCCGGATCAGGACACGGCCCTCGGTTTTGAACGGTTCGCTCTCGACGCGGGTGATGCGGGTGGTGACCAGGTATTCGGCCGGCGGGTAGAACACCGCCAGGAACCGCCGCACCACGCAGTCGTAGAGCATGCGCTCCGCCTCGGTCAGGTGGCCGGGGGGCTGGGGCGTGGGGATGATCGCGAAGTGGTCGCTGACCCGCGCGTTGTCGAACACCCGCCGGTTGCCGGGCCGGACCCACTGCTCGTGCAGGATTTCCTCGGCAAAGGGCCGGTAGGCCTCCTCCCGCAATGCTTCGAGGGTGGTGCGGACGGTGTCCGGGTAATCCTCCGGGAGGTGCCGGGAATCGGTGCGGGGGTAGGTCAGGACCTTGTGTTTTTCGTACAAGGCCTGGGCCAGGGCGAGGGTTTGCCGGGCACTGAAGCCGAAGCGGGCGTTGGCCTCGCGCTGGAGGCTGGTCAGGTCGAACAACAGCGGCGGCAGTTGGGTGCTGGGCTTGCTCTCCTCGGTGACCTCCCCCGGCCGGCCCAGGCACCGGGCGCGGATGGCCTCGGCGCGGGCGGCATCCCAGAGCCGCTCCGGCCGCAGGTCGGGGTCGGCATCGCGGGCCGGGTTCTTTTTGAACTGCTCGTCGAACCAGCGGCCGGTGTAGGTGCCGGCGGCGGCGGCGAAGGTGGCGTGGACCTCCCAGTAATCGCGGGGCACGAACTTGCGGATGCGGTCCTCGCGCTCGACCAGGATGGCCAGAGTGGGGGTTTGCACGCGGCCCACGGTGGTCTTCACGAATCCGCCGGACTTCGAATTGAAGGCGGTCATGGCGCGCGTGCCATTGATGCCCACCAACCAGTCGGCCTCGCTGCGGCTGACGGCGGCGTCGGCCAGGCCGCGCATCGCCTCGTCGGAGCGCAGGTGGGCGAAGGCGTCCCGGATGGCCGCCGGGGTCATGCTCTGGAGCCAGAGCCGCTGCACCGGCTGGCGGGCACCGGTGTATTGGAGGAGGTAGCGGAAGATCAGCTCGCCCTCCCGGCCGGCGTCACAGGCGTTGATGATCCGGGTGACGTCCGGCCGGCGGATCAGCCGCTCGATGGCCTTGAGGCGTTCGGCGGCCTTCTCGCGGGGCTTGAGCTCGAAGCGGGGGGGGATCACCGGCAGGGCGGCAAAGGTCCACTTGCCCCGTCGGGGCTGGAACTCTTCCGGGGCGTCAATCTCCAGCAGGTGCCCGAGGGCCGAGGTGATGACGTACTGGTCGTTCTCGTAGTGGTCGCCGGTCTTCCGCGCCTTCAACACGCGGGCGAGGTCGGCGGCAACCGAGGGTTTCTCTGCGATGACCAGGGCCTTGGACATGCACCATGACGGCGGAGGGCGGCCCCGGCGTCCGGGAAAAGCCGCGGCCGCCTCCTGCGCGGGAGCGGAAACTGACCAAAAGCCGCCGCCAAGTCAAAGGCGCAGTCCATCCCGCCCCGGACGCGCCGACCGGCCGACTGGTCCTCCCCCGGCTCGCCGGCCTTTGACAAGCGCCGGCCGGCTGATTAGCGTGGCCAACATGGATCACCTCCACGCCCCGTGGCGGATCGAATACATTCTGGTGCCCAAGCCGAAGCAGGACCGGTCGCTCTTCACCCGCATCGTCCAGTCGGACGATGACGAGGGCAACCACGTCCTGGCCCGCGGGCGGACCTGCTTTGCCATGCTCAACGCCTACCCCTACAACGGCGGCCACCTCATGGTCGTGCCCTACAAACAGACGGCGGACTTCAACGACCTGAGCGATCAGGAACTGCTCGAACTGTGGCACCTGACCCGCCGCTGCCTCAACGCCCTCAAGCGCACCATGAACCCCGACGGCTTCAACCTGGGCATCAACCTGGGGCGCGTGGCCGGCGCCGGGGTCGAGGAACATCTCCACCTCCACGTCGTCCCCCGCTGGAACGGCGACACCAATTTCATGCCCGTGCTGGCCGATACCTCCGTCATCCCCGAAGCCCTCCGCGACGTCGCCGCCCGCCTGCGCGCCGCCCTGGCCGAGGACCCCGCCCCGGCCCCCGCCACCTGACATGCCCACCGAGACGCTGCACTTCGACAACCCCCGGCTCACCTCCGAGCTGTACAACCACGACGTCCGCAACCTCGCCGCCCTCGAGGCCGAACTGGGCGTCAAGGCCGTCGCCCGCGACGCCTGGATCCGCCTCGACGGCGAGGCCGAGCAAATCGCCCATGCCCGCCGGCTCTTCCAAATGCTCGAGGGCCGGGTCAGGGCCGGCGGTATCGTGCGCAACCAGGACTTCCTCCTGGCCCTGGGCATCCTCAAGGACGAAGGGGCCGCCGCCCTCGATGCCCTCCAGACCGAGCGCATCCAGACCTCCACGCGCAAGGCCACCGTCAGCCCCAAAACCCCCGGCCAGCGCCGCTACATCGAGGCCATCCGCCGCCACGACATCACCTTCGGCGTGGGTCCGGCCGGCACCGGCAAGACCTACCTGGCCATGGCCATGGCCGCTGCCGCCCTCCGCACCGGGCAGGTCAACCGCCTGTTGCTGACCCGCCCGGCGGTCGAGGCCGGCGAGGCCCTCGGTTTCCTGCCCGGCGACCTCCAGGAGAAACTCGCCCCCTACCTGCGCCCGCTCTACGACGCCCTGCACGACATGCTCCCGGCCGAGGACATCCAGCGCCACATGGAACGGGGCGTCATCGAAATCGCTCCCCTGGCCTACATGCGCGGCCGCACCCTCAACAGCGCCTTCATCATCTTCGACGAGGCCCAGAACTCGACCGGCGAGCAGATGTTCATGTTCCTCACCCGCCTGGGCTTCAACTCGAAGGCGGTCATCACCGGCGACCTCACCCAGATTGACCTGCCCAAGAGCAAACCCTCCGGCCTGCTCGAGGCCCGCCAGGCCCTGCGCAACGTCGAAGGCATCGCCATCATCGAACTGGGCCGCAAGGACGTCGTCCGCCACCCCCTGGTCCGCTGCATCCTGGCCGCCTACGAGGAACACCGCGGCACCCGCGAATGAACCGCCCCCGCCTCCGGGTTCGCAACCGTCAGCGTGCCCGCCGACTCGACGCCCGGCTCCTGGAAACCCTCGGTCGCGCCGCCCTGGCCCAGCCCGAACTGGCCGCCCTGCCCCCCGCCACCGAGTTGGACGTCCTCCTGGTCGGCGATGCCACCATCCAGCAGCTCAACCAGCGCCTCCTCCGCCACGCCGGCCCCACCGACGTGATCACCCTCGACTACGGCCCCGCCCCCGCGGGCGGTCCCGCCCCCCGCCCGCGCTGCACCGAACTGTTCCTGGGCGTGCCCGAGGCCTACCGGCAGGCCCGTCGTTATCGCACCAGCGGACCCGCCGAACTGGTGCGCTACCTCGTCCACGGCCTGCTCCACCTGGCGGGGCATGACGACCAAACCCCCGCCGCACGCCGGCGCATGCAACGGGCGGAAGACCGGCTGGTGCGGCGGCTGGCCGCGCAATTTGACTTCGCCCGGCTGGCGGCCCACCCTTCCCGCCGCGCGTGAAAACGCAGCTCCAAATCTGGCGGGCCAACTTCTTCACCGGCCTGGCGGTGGTGCTGCCGGTGGTACTGACCCTGATCATCCTCAAATGGGGATTCGGAACCATCGCCGGCATCACGGACACGTTGCTGTTCTTCGTACCCAGGGAGATCACGCGGGCCGACGGCGGCCGCGGCCCCACCTACTGGTACTGGAGCCTGGCGTCGTTCGGGCTGGCGGTGGTCCTCATCACCGCCGTCGGTCGGGCCACTCGCTACTATGTCGGCAAACGGCTGGTCCAGGCGGTGGACATGCTCATGCGGCGGGTGCCGCTGCTGAACAAAATCTACGGCACCATCCATCAGGTGAACGAGGCCTTCACCACCAGCTCGAAATCCTCCTTCAAGCAGGTGGTGCTCATTGAGTACCCCCGCCGCGGCATGTACGTCATCGGCTTCCTGACCAGCGACTCCATCCCCGAGCCCGAGGCCCGGCTGGGCCGCAAGCTCGACGGCGTCTTCGTGCCCACCACCCCCAACCCCACCAGCGGCTTCCTGGTCATCGTGCCGGACGAGGACGTCATCCGCCTGAGCATGCCGGTGAGCGACGGCATCAAGTACATCTTCAGCGTCGGCTCGGTGGTGCCGCCCTACGCGGTGGCACAGGCGCGGGAACAGGGCGTGCTGCCGGTCCCCGCCGGGCCATGAGCCTTGAGCGCACTCCGGGTCTGGTGCTCCGCGTGCGGCCGCTGACCGAAACCAGCCTCATCGTCCGCTGGCTGACCGCGCGGCACGGCCGGCTGGCCACCGTGGCCAAAGGCGCCCGCCGCCCCAGGTCCCCCTTCCGCGGCCAGCTCGACCTGTTCTTCGAGGCTGAATTGAGCTTCCGCCGCAGCCGCCGCTCGGACCTGCACACCCTCGGCGAGGTGCGCGTGCTCCACCCCCATCCGGAACTGCGCTCCCAACTGGACCGCCTCCGCGCCGCCGCCTGCGCCGTGCACTGGACCGAGCGCGTCACCGAACCCGAGGCCCCCGTGCCGGAATTGTACGCCCTGTGGGGCGAGTTCCTCGATCCCGCCCCCGGCCCCGCCCCGCCTCGCCTGCTGGCCTTCGAGTGGCGGTTGCTGGGCCTGCTGGGCCTGCAACCCGACCCCGCCCGTTGCGGCCTCAGCCCGGCAGCGCACGAACTGGCCCGGCACCTGGGCCAACACCCCTGCGCCGCCCCGCCGGAACCGCCCCCCTCGCCGGCGGCCTTCCGCGAGCTGGCCCGCTTCCTGGGTCGCTGTTACCTCGACGCGTTTGGTTGTTCCCCGCCCCGTGGCCGCGAGGCCGCCCTGGGGCTGACACCGGCCGCGCGCTCGGCCGCCGCAGCGGAGGAAGGAGCCGAGAGCGGACTTCCCCGCCGACCGGAGGCCGGCTAAAACCCGGCCATGAACTCCCGCGTTTCCCCGCGCACCCCCGCGTGCAGCCGCCGGGACTTTGTCCGCGGCCTGGCCGGGGCCGGGCTGGCGGCGGCCGCCTCGGCCCTGCCAGCCGGCCGGGCCCAGGAGGCCGGGGCGCGCCCGCTGCGGGCGGCGGACGTCACGGTGCTGCTGCCCCGGTTGCGCGTGCCGGTCGGCTGGATCATTGATGATTCGACCTGCCTGGTGAACCTGAACCGGTTCGCCATGCCGCAGTTTGACGAGGCTCACAGCGGCCGCCAGCCGGTCTATCACCGCAACTGGCGTGACTGGCCGGTCGAGATTCCCGACGAGTTTGTGCGCCGCTTCGGGGAGTGGTGCGCCGCCCGGGGCGTGCGCGGCAAGTACAGCGTGGTGCCCTACCCGGCCTGCGTGGGCCGGCTGGACCGTTTCCTGCCGGGCTGGACCGGGCGCGAGCTGCGCGAAAGCCTCGATCTGGTGCGGACCCTGTTGACGCCACACTGGGACATCCATCCCGAAATGCTCACCCACACGCGCGTGGTGGACCTGCGTACCGGCCAACCCCATCCCGAGCCCGGCCTGGCCTGGATGGAAAACTGGGACTGGTCCGCCGGACGGTCCGTGGACGAACTGGCCGCCTACCAGGCCTGCGCGCTGGAAATCCTCAAAAACGTCGGCCTCCGCTGCGAGGGCCTCACCACCCCCGGCGGCTACGGCAGCCGCGCCCGCCCCCAACTGGCCCGTGCCACCTTCGAAGCGGTGCGGGCGGTCTTCGGCGCGGAAATCCCCCATTACTTCCGCGACCTGCACGAGGCCGGCCCCGACTCCGTGGCCCCGCGGGTCGAGCTGGCCTCCGACCTGGACGGCCCCGACCCCCGCTGCGTGGTCAGCGTGGTCGGGTGCACCGGCGACTGGACCGGCGGCTGGGACAACGTGCCGCCGGAAGGCCCGGACCGGTTCATCACCGCCGACCTGTCCCGCGGCCGGCTGGTCGAGGTCATCGAGCGGGGCGAGCCGGCGCTGATGCTCTGCCACTGGACCGGCCTGTATTGGAACGGGCGCGAGCTGGGATTCCAGGTCTTCCAGGAGGTGGTCCGGCGGCTTCACGCCCGCTTTGACCACCTGCTGTGGATGAAGCTCAGCGAGCTGGCCCGTTACTGGGCGGCCCGCGAATTGACCCGCCCGGAACGCCGCGGCGACACCCTCCTGCTCCGCGCGCCCTTTGCCTGCCCGGACTACACCGTGCGCTGGCCGGTAAGCCGCCCCGGCCGCGTCCGTTGGCACGGGCCGGGACAGACCGCCGACCTGCGCGAGGTCGCCGGCCCGCGGCAGTTGACCGCCGGCACGTGGTTCCTCCAGGGCGGCCAGCTCGTGGCCTGTTTCAACCTGGCCCGCGGCGAGAACCGCCTCGAGGCGGGTGCGGCCTGAGCCCCGCGTCACCCCCCCGGGCCGTTGACACAACAACGCCGGAACGGCCTCGGGGCCGTTCCGGCGGGAGGAAGCCGGCGGCCGTAGCCGCCGCGGCGTCAGCGCAGCGCGTCGAGGCTGGCGCCGAAGTTGATGTGGTAGGCGGTCCCGTGGAGGACCAGGGCGGGGACGGATTTGACACCGGCCCGTTCGGCCTCGGGGAGGCGGGACTTGTCCCGGCCCAGGTGGACGATTTCCACCTCGAAGCGGGCCGGGTCGAGGGCGGCGGCGACGTTTTGCTCGGCGGCCACACAGACCGGGCAGCCGGCGTGGTAGAACACGGCTTTGGTTTTCATGGCAGTGTTGTGTGTTGCGGTTTGTTGTGTGTATTGGCGGCGGCCGGTCGGCAGACCGGCGTCGCGCCCTCCACCATGCCCGCCCCCGCACGCGGTCCAAGAGGGCACAATCCGGTGCGGGGGCACCTTTTGGTAACCGGCTGACAGGCGCGCGCGGCCGCAGGCATACTGGGCGCCATGAGCCGCCCGCCGCCCGGCCGTTACCTCTCCCTGAGCGAGCGCCGGCGCTACCGCCGCCTCGAGGATGTCGTGGGCTGCAAATGGTCCGCGGCGGTGCTGGCAGCCATCGCCCACGGCGTGAGCCGCCCCGGCCGCCTGGAGCGGTTCATCCCCGGCATTTCCACCAAGGTGCTTAACGAGCGGCTGCGCAAGCTGCTGGATTACGACCTGATCACCCGCCACGAATTCCCGGGCAAGGTGCTGCGGGTGGAATACCAGCTCACCCCCACCGGCCGCAAACTGGCGGCCATCATCGAACAGCTCCGGGACCTGGACGAGGAACATGCCGCCCGGACCGCCCCGCCCCACCCCCCTTCGGCGACGGCGGCGGACCCCCCCGGCCCGGCCCCGCCCACCCCGGGAACTCCCCGCTAAACCGGCCAGCGGCCGGGGCGCCGGTCTGTCCCCAGTTTTGGGGACTGGTGGGGACGGCGGCCGCGGGTAAGCTGAAGCCGTTGTTGGGATGCAAAAGCGCAGCGAACCGTGTGTGAGCAGGGCGTAAGGCTGCGGCGCCGCATCGGATTTGTTCTCAGAACAGGCCGGACGCAAAGTCCGGCCTTCGTTCTTTTCGGGATGCCACAGCCCTGGCTTTCCCGCCCGCCAGCCGCGCCGGTGCGGTCAGGAGCGGCCATTGCGCCGGAGATAGGTTAGGTCCGTCACCAGGAGCAAAGGCAGGATGTGGGCGAGATCTTTCTCGTCGAGAACCACAACTGAAGTCCGCCCCACTGCGATCTGGAATCGTTCCCGGACCCGGTACTTGGTGCCGTCGGCCATCCGGATCTCGAAGGGCAGTCCTTCATTGATTGCCGTCTGAATCTGGTCGCGTGTCACGGGAACCTCCGGGGCAAGGTGCCGCGGGCTTTGTGCGGCGGCAAGCGCCTCCCCCCTGCCGGGCGGCGCGGTCAGCGCGGGGACCGGGTGCGTTGCCACGAAGCGAGTTGCTCGCCGCGGTACAAGTCCTCGAGCGGCTGGCGGGCGCGGACCACTTCGGCCCGCCGGCCGCAGACCAGCACTTCCGCGGCGAGGGGCCGGCTGTTGTAATTCGAGGCCATGACAAAGCCGTAGGCCCCGGCACTCATCAGCGCCAGGTAATCGCCCTCGGCCACCGGCGGGAGCAGCCGGTCCCGGGCGAAGTAGTCGCCGGACTCGCACACGCCCCCCACCACGTCGCAACGGACCGGGCGGGCCCGCGGCCGGGCCCGGAGGGGGACGATCTGGTGGTGGGCGTCGTAGAAGGCCGGCCGGATCAGGTCGTTCATGGCGGCGTCCACGATCACGAACCGCTTGTGGGCGGTCTGCTTGACGTACTCGACGCGGGTCAACAACACGCCGGCATTGCCCACGAGGTAGCGACCCGGTTCGAGGAGGATTTTCAGGCCCAGCCGCCGCAGCCGCGGCACCAGCGCGGCCGCATACCGCGCCGGCGTGAGGACCTGGCGGCCGGGACCGGTCCGCCACCAGGTGGGCGCGCCGCTGGCCAGGGCCGGCTCGTACACGATGCCGATGCCCCCGCCGAGGCTGAAAAATTCAATGCCGTGACGGGCGGCCAGTTCGGCGGCCAGGGGCGCCACGCGCTCGACGGCCTGCCGGAAGGGCGCCACCCGGGTCAGTTGCGAGCCGATGTGCATCTGCACGCCCCGCAGGTGGAGGTGGGGCAGGCGGGCGGCACGGGCGTACACGCCGGGCACCGCCTCGAAGGCGATGCCGAACTTGTTCTCGTAGGTGCCGGTGGTGATCTTGGCGTGGGTGTGGGCATCCACGTTGGGATTGACCCGCACCGCCACCGGCGCGCGGACCTTCAGCCGCCCGGCCAGCGCGTTCAACCGGTGCAGCTCCGGCTCGCTCTCAACGTTGAAGCAGTAAATCTCCTGGCGCAGGGCGAACTCGATCTCCGCCGCCGTCTTGGCCACCCCCGCGAACACGCACCGCGCCGGGTTTCCCCCCGCGTCCAGCACCCGCTGCAGTTCGCCGCCGCTGACCACGTCGAACCCCGTCCCCTGCCGGGCGAAGGTGGCCAGGACCGCCCGGTTCGAGTTGGCCTTGACCGCGTAGCAAATGAGCGGGTCCAGGGGGGCGAGGGCGGCGGTGAGGTCGCGGAGGCGTCCCTCGAGGGTGCGCTGGGAATAGACGTACAGGGGCGTGCCCCAGCGGCGGGCCAGCGCCTCCAGGCTCACCCTCTCCGCGTGCAGGCGGCCGCGGACATAACGGAACTCATGCATGGCGGGCGGTTATGCCAGAAGCCGCCGACCCTTGTCACGGGCAAGGCGCGCGCGAGCCCGTGGGACGGCGGGCGCCTGACCGTTCTGCGGCGGGGCGGGGTTGGCCGTAGCGCCGACTCCCCGGTCCGTGCCCTGCAGGTTTCCCAAGCCGCAGCCCCTCCGCTTCTCTCCGCACCGCCGATGGGGGAATCGGTGACACCGCGGGTTGGAAACCTGCGCGACGACCTCGGCAATCAATGGAGGTGCGGCCCCGGGGCGGCCGCGGCCCAATTCGGCGGTTGACGCCCCGGCGGCGCTTTTTTAGGTTGGCGGCCCGGTGCGGGGGCGTAGCTCAATTGGTTAGAGCGCTGCCCTGTCACGGCAGAGGTTACGGGTTCGAGCCCCGCCGCTCCCGCCATCTTTTCCCCTCCCCGCGCTTCCCCAGACCTTGGGGGCCCGCGCCGCCCTTCGATGGCCCGCCGACGCCTCAGTAGCTCATCCGGTCCAGTTTCACCTTGCCGCGGAAAATCCAGTAGATGCTCACCGTGTAGGCCAGCACGACGGGCAGGCCGATGAGGGCGATCGTCAGCATGATGCCCAGCGTCCTGGGCGAGGAGGCGGCGTTGTGGATGGTCAGGCTGAACTCGGGGTTGGGCCGGCTCAGGACCAGGTGCGGGTACATCTCCAGTCCGAAGAGCGTCATCAGCGCCACCATCGCCACGCACGAGGAGACAAAGGCCCGGCCGTCCCGCCGCCGGCTGACCTCGCGCGGGATGTTGGCGATGGCCAGCATGTTCACCAGCGCGATGCTGAACAACCAGGGGTTGGCCCGCACCCGCGCCGCCATGTGCGGCACGTACAGCAGCGTGGCCATGGTGGTGATGGCGTAGCAGATGACGAAGCAGATGATGGTGCGGTTGATCCACCCGCGCAGTTGTTCGTGCAGTTCGCCCTCGGTCTTCATCGCCGCGTAAATCGCCCCGTGCATCGCGAAGAGCGCCACCGTGGTGACCCCCAGCAGCAGCGCGTACGGATGCAGCAGGTCCAGGAAACCGCCGGCGTACTCGCCCCGCGCGTCCAACGGGATGCCCCAGGCGATGTTGCCCATCGCCACGCCGATGAGGAAGCTCGACAGCACGCTGCCGCCGGCAAAGCCCACGTCCCACATCTGCCGCCACCAGTGCATCGGCTGTTTGCTGCGGAACTCGATGGCCACGGCGCGGAAGATCAGCGCCACCAGCAGGAGCACGAAGGCGAGGTAAAACCCCGAGAACACCGTGGCGTACACGTGCGGAAACGCCGCGAACAACGCCCCCCCGCCGGTCACCAGCCACACCTCGTTGCCGTCCCAGACCGGGCCGATGGCGTTGAGCAGCAGCCGCCGGTGCTCGTCCTTTTTGGTGAACAGGTGCAGCGCCCCCACGCCCAGATCGAAGCCATCCAGCATCGCGTAGCCGGTGAACAGCACGCCGATGAGCACGAACCAGACGGTGGGCAGGTCCAGCCAGTCGGGGAAACTCATGGCGCGCCTCCCTCTTCCGTGGGCCGTACCGGCAGCGCCAGCTTGCCGCTGGGGATCAGGTCCGCCGCGTCCGGCCCGTGCTGGATTTTGTCGTTGAGCAGGTACACGAACACCGCAAAGAGCAGGAGGTAGATGAAGGTGAACAGCACCAGCGAACCAAGCACCACCTGCGCCGTCACCACCGGCGAGAGCCCCTCCGCCGTGCGCATCAGGCCGTACACGATCCAGGGTTGCCGGCCGATCTCGGCGGCGAACCACCCGGCCTGGTTGGCAATCTGCGGGCCGAGCACCGAGAACACCAGCAACCACAGCATCCAGCGGTGGCGGAACATAATCCCCCGCCAGCACAGGAACGTCCCGGCCACCGCCACCGCAATCATCGCTAGCCCGATCGCCACCATCAGGTGATAAAGCTGGAACACCGGCTGCACCGGCGGCCGGTCCTCGGGCGGAAACGCCTTCAGCCCCGTGACCGGCGCGTCCACGTCCCCGTGCGTGAGGTAGCTCAACAGGCCCGGGATGGCCGGGCCGATGACCCGCTCGTTCTGTTCGTCCACCCAGCCGAACAGCACCAGCGGCGCGCGCGGCGTCGTTTCGTACAACCCCTCGAAGGCCGCCAGCTTGGCCGGCTGGTTGCGGGCCACGCCCTGCGCGCTTTCGTGGCCGCTGACCAGCGAGAGCACCGCCGCCACCAGTCCCAGCCCCAGCCCCACGCGCATCGAGACCCGGGCGAAGTCCAGATGCCGGTTGCGGAGCAGATACCACGCGGCCACGCTCACCATCAGAAACGCCCCCGCTTGCCAGCAGCCGCACAGCACGTGAAACAGCCGCTCCATCGAGGAAGGGTTGAACACCATCGCCCAGAAATCGGTGATCTCGGCCCGCGGCCCGAGCGGCGTCTGCACGATGTGGTAGCCGGCCGGCGTCTGCATCCACGAATTGGCCACCACGATCCAGATGGCGCTGAAGTGCGCCCCAAAGCACACCATGCAGGTCGAAAAGAAATGCATCCGCCGGCTCACCTTGTCCCAGCCGAACAACAGCACCGCCAGAAAGCCCGACTCCAGGAAAAACGCGAAAATGCCCTCCGCCGCCAGCGCGCTGCCGAAGACATCCCCCACAAACCGCGAGTAGGCCGCCCAGTTCGTGCCGAACTGGAATTCCATCACGATGCCCGTGGCCACCCCCAGTGCGAAGGTCAGCGCGAAAATCCGTGTCCAGAACCGCGCCATCTGGTGGTAGAGCGGGTTGCCGGTGCGCAACCACAGCGCCTCCATGATCACCAGCGCCACCCCCAGCCCAATGCTCAGCGGCGGGTAGAGATAGTGAAACGACACCGTCGCGGCGAACTGGACCCGGGAGAGCGTCAGGACATCCATCACCGCCGCCGGTGCTATCGCCCCCCTACCTGCCGGTCAAGCCCCCACGGCCGCCGGCGGCGGAATGGGCTTGCTTTTGGGTTGCCCGGACTCAACCTTGCCCCACCAACTGACAACGTCCTATGGCTGACAAGGCAAACAAATATCCCGAGAACGCACCCGGCCGGTACTACGTGGACAATCAATGCATTGACTGCGACCTCTGCCGGGAAACGGCACCCAACAATTTCAAACGCAACGAGGACGGCGGCTTCTCCTTCGTGAACAAGCAGCCCGAGAACGAGGAGGAGGAAAAGCAGTGCAAGGAAGCCAAGGAAGGCTGCCCCGTGGAAGCCATCGGCGACGACGGCCCTTGAAGGCCTTCCCCAGGTCGAACGCCCGCCCGCCGCAAGGCGGGCTTTTTTTTTGCCCGCTCAACCCAGTTCCCACCGCGGCCGCATCTCGGCATCCAGCGGCGTCGCCGGCAGACCGCGCCGCCAGTAGCGCTCGGCCAGCACGGCCACCATGGCGGCGTTGTCTCCGCACCACCGCGGTTCGGCCAGCCGACACCGCAAACCCTCCGCGGCGCAGGCGGCGTTCAGGCGTTCCCGCAATGCCCGGTTGCACACCACCCCGCCGGCCGCCGTCACCCACCGTACCCCCAGCCGGCGCGTCGCCCGCACGGTCTTGACCACCAGCACCTCCACGATGGCCGCCTGCACACTGGCGCACAAATCCCGGCGCCGTACCGGGTCGGCCAGCACCTCCGGATGGTCGCGCAGGTGGTAACGCACCGCGGTTTTCAGGCCGCTGAAACTGAAATCATCGTTCCGGTCCGCCAGCAACGGCCGCGGCAGCACCACCGCCGCGGGGTCCCCGCCTGCCGCCTCCCGCTCCAGGGCCGGTCCCCCCGGATAGGGCAGGCCCAGCAGCCGCGCCGTCTTGTCAAAACACTCCCCGGCCGCATCGTCCACCGTCCCCCCCAGCAGGCGATGCCGGCCCTCGGCCTCGACCTGCACCAACAAGGTGTGGCCCCCGCTGGCAATCAGCGCCACGTGGGGCTCGAACGCCTCGAATTCCGCGCGCGGCGGCTCCCCCGCTAGCCACGGCGAGTAAAGGTGCGCCTCGTGGTGGTGCATCCCGAGAAACGGCCGCCCCAGGGCAAACGCCACGGCCTGGCCGGCGCGCAGCCCGATCAACAGCGCTTGGGGCAAACCCGGCCCCCGCGTGGCCGCCACCGCCGTCACCTCCGCCGGGCTCACCGCCGCCTGACGCAGGACCTCCCGCGTCAGGGGCAGCCAGCACCGCAGGTGCTCCCGCGTGGCCAGTTCCGGCACCACCCCGCCATATTCGGCGTGCACCACCCCCTGCGACGCCACCGCGTGCGCCAGCACCCGCCCCTCGCGCACCACCGCGCAGGCGGTTTCGTCACACGAGGTCTCAAGGGCCAGAATCGTCACCGGTGAAGTCATGATGGAACCGTTTCGCCCGGAAACTGGCGGCCGTCCCGCTCCCCAGCAAGGGCCGCCGGCGCACGGCGCATGGCCACCGCCAACGGACCACAAGGGGAATTGGTGGGCGCGACAGGACTTGAACCTGCACGGCTTGCGCCAAGGGATCCTAAGTCCCTCGTGTCTGCCAGTTCCACCACGCGCCCGGGAAACTGCGCCTCCGGCGCCACCACACCCGCTGCCGACCCAACCGGCCTCGCGGACCTGGCCGCCGTGGTTGCGCGAGGTAACTATGCGCCGCCCCCCCCCTCCGGCAAGCGCAGAACCAGCCCGCCTCGACAAAACAGTCGCGCCCCGCCGTCGGCTTTGTCACCCTTGCACCGTGAAATCTCCCGGCCCCCCTTTTCGACCCGCCCGCGCGGGGGCGCTGGCGCTGGCCGTGGCGTGTGCCGCCCCCGCCGTGCTCCCCGCCGACCGCGTGCAAGGCCGCTCGATGGTGCTCAGCCGCCACGGCATCGTGGCCAGCGAACATCCCCTGGCCTCCCAGGCCGGCGCCCAGGTCCTGGCCGAAGGCGGCTCCGCGGTGGACGCCGCCATCGCCGCCAACGCCGTCATGGGCGTGGTCGCCCCCATGACCTGCGGTCTGGGCGGCGACCTGTTCGCGCTGGTGTACGAGGCGCGCACCGGCCGGCTCCACGGCCTGGATGCCAGCGGCTGGGCCCCCGCCTGCCTCACCGTCGAGGCCCTGCGGCAACGCGGGCACTTCTCCATGCCCGAGCGCGGCATCTGGTCGGTCACCGTGCCGGGCTGCGTGGCCGGCTGGGACGCGCTGCACACGCGATTTGGCCGGAAAAGCTGGGGCCGGCTCCTGGCACCGGCCCGCCGCCTCGCCGAGGAAGGCTTTCCCGTGACCGAGATCGTGGCCGGCTACTGGCGCTCCAGCGAGGCGTTGCTGCGCGGCGATGCGGAGGCAGCGCGCACGTTCCTGCCCGGCGGGCGGGCGCCGGCGGTGGGCGAACTGTTCCGCAACCCCGACCTGGCCTGGAGCCTCCGCCAGGTGGCCCGCGGCGGGCGACGCACCTTTTACACGGGCGCGGTGGCGCAACGGCTGCTGGCCTGCGCCCACCGCCACGGCGCCGCCTGGACCGCGGCCGACCTGGGCGAGTTCCGCGCCGATTGGGTCACCCCCCTGGCCACCACCTACCGCGGCTGGACCGTGTACGAAATCCCGCCCCAGGGCCAGGGTATCGCCGCCCTGATCATGCTCAACCTCATGGAAACCTTCCCCCTCGCCGAGTGGGGCCGGGACGACCCCCGCACCTGGCACGCCATGATCGAGGCCAAGAAACTGGCCTACGCCGACCTCCTCCGCCACGTGGGCGACCCCCGCTTCGGCCCCGTCCCCACCGCCGGTCTCCTCGACAAGGACTACGCCCGCGCCCGTGCCCGTTTGATTGACCCTGAACGCGCTGCCGACCTGGTGCCCCCGGGCGAACCGCCGGCTGCCGGACCCGACACCACCTACCTCTGCGCGGTGGACGCGGAGGGCAACCTCGTTTCGCTGATTCAAAGCAACTACCAGGGCTTCGGCTCCGGCCTTGTCGCCGAAGGCACCGGCTTCGGCCTGCAAAACCGCGGCGGCCTGTTCACCCTCACCCCCGACCACCCCAACACCCTCGCCCCCCGCAAGCGCCCCCTGCACACCATCATCCCCGCGCTCATGGAACGCGGCGACGTGCGCATCGCCTTCGGCATCATGGGCGGCTGGAACCAGGCCCAGGCCCACGCCCAGTTCGTGGCCAACCTAGTGGACTTCGGCCTCAACCTCCAGGCCGCCCTGGAGGCGCCCCGCTTTACCAAACTCACCTTCGACGGCACCGACGTCGCCCTCGAAGCCCGCGTGCCCGAGGCCATCCATGCCGCCCTCACCGCCCGCGGCCACACCGTGAACCTCCTCCCCGCCCGGGCCGATGCCGTGGGCGGGGGCCAGGCCGTGATGCGCGACTTCCGCCGCGGCGTCAACGCCGGCGCCTCCGACCCCCGCAAGGACGGCGCCGCCATCCCCGAGCCGGTCCGCTGACATGAACGCCACCCGCGCCTCCTGGGCGGGCGCAGCGGCCCTCGGCCTGTTGCTCGGTCTGCTGGGCCTGGCCCGACCCGCCGCACCCGCCTCGCCCTGTCCACCGCACCTCGCTCCCTGGGTCCAGGACCTGGGCGCCCGGCCCGGCCTCCGCCAACGACTCGCCCTCCACCTGGCCCGGTGGAGCCCCACCCTCGCCCCCCGCCTGCCGGCCTTCCTCGATCCCGACGCTCAGGAACGCCGGCGCCTGGAGGCCTGCCACGCCTTGCTGGCCCGCTCCTCCGAAACCCGCGCCGCCGCTCCCGCGCTAAACCACCTGCTGCTGAAACGCCTGCACCACCCCGTCCGCAGCCCGCTTCCCGGCGACCCCACCCCGTTCTTCGCCTTCCTGGTCCTGGCCCACAGCGGGCAGCCCGCCGATGCTCTGGTCGCGCAGGCCCGCCAACTCCCCGGCGGCCTGGAACCCCTGACCCGCTTCTGCACCGGCCTGCTGACCACCGAAGACGAGCAAGTGCGCCGCCTGGCCGAACAAACCCTGCAAGCCGCCGCCCGCCTGATGGGAAATGCGGAATGCGGAACGCGGAGTGGCGGGTAGCGCCGGCTCAGCCGCCGGAGCGGTGGTCCGCCGCGGCACCGCGGCGGCTACGCCTTGGCGGGGGTCCCTTTACCAAAAGCGGCAGAGGACTGCCGCATTTCAAGACGCTGGCGCGCGGAAGAAACGCGCCGCAGCGGGCGTCAGCCGGCGGAAGACAGGCAGGGTCGGCCGGGACGCCGACCCTCCCGCGGGGGCCGCTTCTGGGAGGGACCGCGTCCCCGCGGTCCCGGCTGGTCCTGGCAGGCCGCCCGTTCCAGCCCGACCCGAACGCAGAGTGCGGCATGGTCTGAGGGGAGGTCGAACCGACCTTCTCAAACGCGGAGAACGGGGAATGCGGTAGCCCCTGCGTGTATCCCTTCTGGCCTCTGGCTTCTGGCTCCAGACTTCTGACTTCTGAGGCCTGACCTTTCGCTTCCCACTCCCCACCCCTGACCTTCGAGGAAGGAGCAATGCCGGGTTGTCAGCCCTCCGGGGTTTGTGGTCAACTGGCCCGCCCGCCGACTTGATGTCGGCGACGAGTCCAGGCCCCTTATGAATTCCGAGACCGCCCCACCGGGAGGGGGATCACCCGCCTCCCGCTACGAGGCGTCGGTGCCGCGTGATCTGGAGCGCATCCGGGAAACCATCGCCCGCATGGCGGCGCTGGCCGAGCGGGCCCTGCAGGATGCCCTGGCCGCCTTGCGCGACCGTAACCGGCCGCTGGCCCGCGCGGTGATCTTGCGGGACCAGGTCATTGACGAGCTGGAAAAGGAGCTGGACCGGCTCTGCCTCGAGTTCCTGGTGCGGCAACAGCCCGCGGGCCGGCCGTTGCGACAGGCCTACACCGCCCTGAAACTCAGCACGGAACTGGAGCGGGTGGGGGATTATGCCGAAAGCATCGCCCACCAGGCTGCCAAGTTGGCGGCCTGGGAGGTGGACCTGCCGCTGGCGCGTTTCGAGGCCATCGCCGCGGTGGCCCTGCCGATGTTGCGGGACGCCGTCCGGGCCTATCTGGAGGCCGACGCCGAGCGGGCCCAGCGGTTGATCCCCACCGAGGATGTCGTGGACGGCCTCAAGTCGGAGCTGCGGCGGGACCTGGTCCGGATGTACAAGGACAACCGGCTGCCCTTCGAGGCGTTGGACCCCTGCCTGCTCATCACCCGCCGCCTGGAACGGGTTTCCGACCAGGCCCGGAACATCTGCGACGAGACCCGTTACCTGTGCACGGGTGAATTTTCCAAGCACCCCAACGCCGGCGGGTACCGCGTGTTGTTTCTGGACCGCCACAATGCCGGGGCCAGCGTGGTGGCGGAAGCCGTCGCCGCCGCCTGGCTCAGGCCCCCCGCCTACGCGGTGGCCAGCGCGGGTCTGGAGCCGCGGCCGGTACCGCCCGCGGTCCGCACTTGGCTGCACGCGCGCGGGTGGGACCCCGACCGCCACGCGCCCCGCCCGGTCACGCAGGTGCCGGAGCTGGACCGCTACCACCTGGTGGTGGCGTTGGACCCGGAAGTGCGCCGGCTCTATCCGCGGCCGCCCCGCAAGGTGGTGTATCTGGAGTGGCCGGTGGCGGACCCCGCGGCGGTGGCCGGGCCGCCGGAGGCCGTCCGGGAGGCCTGCGAAGCGGCAGCCCGCGTGATCGAGGAGCAAGTGCGGTCCCTGCACGCGGCCCTGGTAGGCCCCCGGAAGGACCCGCTCCCCGCATGAAGGCCCGGAACGGTGCGGTGTTTGCCCGGGGGGTGCTGGCCGGCCTGTGGTTGCTGGCGGGGGCGACGGCCGGTTGTTCGTGGCACGCAGCCGCGCCGGCGGCTCAGGCTCCCCGGCAGGTCATTCAAGACATCGGGTCGGACACGATGGTCAACCTGGCCCAGGCCTGGGCCGGGGCGTACCAGGAGGTGGCGCCGGAGGTCTCGGTCGAGGTGTCCGGCGGCGGCTCCGGCCTGGGCATTGCGGCCCTGTTCAACGGGACGGCGGACATCGCCAACTCCAGCCGGCGCATCGAGCCGGAGGAAAAGGCCCGCATCCAGTCGGCCACCGGGCGGGAGCCGCAGGAGTACCTGGTGGGATTCGATGCCCTCTCGGTGTACGTCCACCGCCACAACCCGATCGAGGAAATCAGCCTGGAGGACCTGCACGACATCTACGCCGAGGGCGGCCCGATTGATCGCTGGTCGCAACTGGGTGTGGCGCCCATCCCGGGGGCGCGCACCGACCGGATCATCCGCGTCAGCCGCCAGAACAACTCGGGCACGTACCATTACTTCCGCGACGTGGTGTGCGGACGCGACACGGACTTCAAGCTGGGTTCGCTGGACATGAACGGCTCGAAGGACGTGGTCGAACTGGTCTCCCGCACCCCGACGGCCATCGGCTACAGCGGCCTGGGCTATCAGACCGACGCGGTGAAGATGCTCCGCATCGCGCGCAAACGCGGCCAGCGGGGCGTCCTGCCCGGCGTGACCTCCACCCTGGACGGCAGTTATCCCATCGCCCGGCCGATGTACCTGTACACGCCCGGGGAACCCTCCGAGCTGGTGCGCCGCTTCCTGGCGTGGGTGCTGTCCCCCGCCGGCCAGCAGGTGTTGGCACAGACCGGCTACATCCCCCTGCCGCCCACCGCCCCTTCGCCTCCCCCATGAACCCCGCCCCGCCAGGCAGCCTGCCGCGCCACCGGCCGCCGGGCCACCGCCTGGCGGAGCGGGGGATCGAGCTCTTTGTCCGCCTGTGCGGCTACAGCGCGATCTTCTTCGTGCTGGCCATCTGCCTGTTTGTGATGCCGGAAGCGGCGCCGCTGCTGCCGCGGCTGGACTGGGGCCAGGTGCTGCTCAGCCCGGAATGGTATCCCACCTCGCGGACGCACGTGCGCTACGGCGTGGGGGCCATGATCGCCGGCACGCTCAGCGTGACGCTGCTGGCCATGGTGCTGGCGGTGCCGTTCGGACCGGGCGCGGCCACCTTTGTGTCCGAGTTCTGCACCGGCCGGCTGCGGGAGACGTTGAAGGTGGTGATCGAGATGCTGGCGGCCATACCCAGCATCGTGTGGGGCTTCATCGGGCTGACGGTCACCAGCCACCTCATCCAGGCCTGGCTCCCGGCGCCGGTGGGCCTGAACCTGCTCAACGCCGCCGTCCTGCTGGCGCTGATGAGCGTGCCCATCATCGTCAGCATCGGCGAAGACGCCCTCAAGGCGGTGCCGGACACCTACCGCGAGGCGGCCCTGGCGCTGGGGGCCACCCGCTGGCAGACGGTGCACCGTGTCCTGCTGCCGGCGGCCCGCCAGGGGCTGCTGGCGGCGGTGCTGCTGGGGGTGGGCCGGGCCATCGGCGAGACCATGGCCGTGCTGATGGCCACCGGGCATGCCAACCAGATTCCCCGCAGCCTGTTCGACCCCGTGCGGACCCTCACGGCCACCATCGCCGCCGAACTGGGCGAGACCGCCGCCGGCTCGGACCACTACCGGATGCTGTTCGTCATCGGCCTGCTGCTCTTCGCCATCACCTTTGTCGTGAACCTGCTGGCGGACCTGGCGGTGCGCGGCGTGCGACGAAACACCCCATGAGCGAACGCCCTTTCAGTCCCACCCCGCTGGTGCGGCGCAAGCTGCGGCAGGAACGGCTGGCCGACCGCACCCTCTTCCTGTGGAACGGCGAGGTGGTCGAGCTGGACCGCAACGAGGTGATTTTCGGCGAGCAACCGCGGGACCGGCGCACCTATGAGTACGTGCGCGGCGTCTTTGGCTGAACGGCATGGCCCCCCCCGAGTACAGCATCCGCACCCGCGACCTGAACCTGTGGTACGGCACCTTCCAGGCGCTGTGCGGGGTGACGCTGGACATCCCGGCCCGGCGGATCACCGCCCTGATCGGTCCCTCCGGCTGCGGCAAGACCACCCTGCTGCGCTGCTTCAACCGCGTGAACGAACGCTACGGCTACGTGACCACCCGCGGCGAAATCACCGTGCTGGGCCGCAACATCTACGAGCCGGACGTCTCCCTCATCGAACTGCGCAAGGCCGTGGGCATGGTCTTCCAGCGCCCCAACCCCCTGCCGCTGTCGGTGTACGAAAACGTCGTCTACGGCCTGCGCCTGCACCATCGCCGCCGCGAACTGGACCGGGCGCGGCTGGACGCCGCCGTGGAACAGGCGCTGCGCGAGGTGTTGTTGTGGGAGGACCTCAAGGACCGGCTGGACCTGCCGGCCACCCGCCTCCAGTTGGAGCAGCAGCAGAAACTGTGCATCGCCCGCCTGCTGCCGCTCAAGCCCCAGGTCATCCTCATGGACGAGCCCTGCTCGGCGCTGGACGTCAACGGCACCCGCGCCATCGAGGAGCTGATGTTCGCCCTGCGGGAGCGCTACACCCTGGTGGTCGTCACCCACAACATGGCCCAGGCCCGCCGCGTGAGTGACGAGTGCATCTTCATGCTGGTGGGCCGGGTGATCGAACACGGCCGCACCGAGGACCTCTTCCTCCGCCCCCGTCAGCCCCAGACCGCCGAGTACGTCGAGGGACGCTACGGCTGACCCGGCCCGCACCGCCGCGGTCCGTTCACCGGCCGCCGCCCCCGCCGCCCCCGGAGCCCGCCCTGCTCGCGCGGTAGGTGCGGATCAAGTCCAGCACCTCGTCGAAGATGTCGGCCGGCACGATCTTGCCCCGGATTTGCGGGTAGGCGGCCTCCGCTGCCGATCGCCACTCCGCCTCCAGCTCGGGGGTGACGGCCGTGACCTTGAGCCGCCGCTTCTGCATGGCGCGGATGGCCTCCTCGGATTCCCGGCGGCCCTGGGCCTTGATCTCCGCTCCGGTCTGTCGGGCGGCGCCCCAGAGGGCCTCGCGCTGCGCCGCCGGCAGCTTGTCCCAGGTGGCCTTGCGGATGACGCACGCGCCCACCAGTGGCCCCCAGTTCAGGGCCAGCATGTAGGAGGCACGGCTGTCCACCTGGGTGGACAGGGCAAAGACCGGCGGCAGCGGCGCCGCCTCGATCAGCCCGGTCTGGAACCCCGGCAGGATGTCGGCCGTCTCGAGGGCCACCGGCCGGAAACCCGCCGAGCGGTAAATCTGCAACTGGTCGGTGTGGCCCGCCCAGGAGAAGAGCTTGAGCCGGCGCAGATCGTCCGGCCGGGCCACCGGCTGGGTGCTGAAGAAATGCACCCAGCCCGCATCCGACCAGAACAGCACCACAAACCCCCTGGCCTCCAGCCGCGCCTCCAGCTGCGGCTGGAGCTGGGCGCCGACGTGGTCCACCTCGTCCAGGTCCCGGAACCCCATCGGGATGGAGAGCAGCCCCTGGACGGCCGGCTCGATTTCCGCCACGCCCACCCCGGTGAGCATGGCCGCCTGGATCGAATTCACCCGCATCAGCCCCACCGTGTCCGCCTCGCCCCCCAGCTTGCCGTCGGCGTAGATCACCAGGTCCACCGCCCCGTTCGAGAGCTTGCGCCAGCTCTCGCGCAGGCCCAGCAGGCTTTTGTGGAACGAGCTGCCGGTGGGGGCCAGGGTGGCCAGTTTCACGCGCTCGGCGGCGCACGCCGCCGGCACGACCGCGGGGCTCAGACCGGCCAGCAGCGCCGCCGGCACCAGCCATCGGAAGCAGGAAAGAAGACCTTGCATGGCAGTTCGGACGTCAGGGGTTCGCGGAAGGTTCAGGAATCAGGAACAAATCCTCGCGCTTGCCGGCCAGCCAGCGGGCGCGGCGCTGCATCACCACATTCACCAACCGGTGCTCCGGAGCGGCCTCCACATCCACCGCCAGCGCCCGCGCCAGCAGGGCATCAAACTGCTTGAGGTCCTGCGTCTGCGCACACACCGCCTCCGCGAACGCGACAAACGGCGCCGCCTGTTTGCCTCCGCTCAGGGCCACGGCCCGCTCGAAATGTCGGCGCGCGCGCGCGGCGGGATCGCCCGGCGCGCCCTGGCGGGCCATTTCGTAGGTGATCAAAAACGTGTGCAGCGCGCCCTCGCCCCAGTCCGGGTCCAGCTCCAGGGCGCGGTCAATCAGCGCCTCCATCTGCGGCACCTCCGCCACGTGGTCGGGACGGTCCTTGGCCAGCCCAATGGCCGAGCCCCACGCCGCCGCGGTCCAGTACAGCAGGGGGACATCCGCCTTGCGCGCCCGCCGCACCGCCGCCCGGGGGTCGGCCCGCAGGGCCGCCCGGAAGCCGCGGTGTCGGGCCTCGAGCCCGCGCAGGCCGTAATCGCGCGCGCGCAGGTAAAGCCGGCGCGCCCGCTCGCGCAACGCCAGGGCGGCTGCCAGGTCGCGGTCCTCCAGCTCATCGGCGTCCAGTTGCACAAAGGCGTAGGCGAACTGGGTGAAGCCGCTGGTGGTGGCGAACAACAGCCCCGGATGCCGCGGGCTTTCCGCCAGCAGGCTTTCCATGAGCTTCAGGCCAAACGGCACGGCGGCCCGCACCAGCTCGGGGTCCTCCTCCTGCGCAAAGGTCGTCCCCCCCCCGGCCAGGGCATGGCCGACCTGGTTGACCGCAAATTTCTTGAGCGAACAGCCCGAGCCCAGCACCAGCACCCCCAGCCCCAGCCAGGAGGCGCGCCAAGCTCGCCAGCACCCACGCTTCATGCCGGGGGATGTAGCACACCGGCCGCCGGAGGGCGACTGCGAAACCGCCTCCCGTGCCCCGGACAAATGCGCGTGGCTTTTGCGGCCGGCTGTGGCACAACCGCCCGGCATGGATGTGCGGGTCAAAATCTGCGGCATCACCCGCCTCGAAGAGGCGCTGGCCGCCGTCGAGGCCGGCGCGGACGCCCTGGGCTTCATGTTTTATCCGGCCAGCCCGCGCCAGATCGAGCCCGCCGCCGCGGCGGCCATCTGCCGGGCGCTGCCGCCGTGGGTGCACCGGGTGGGGGTGTTCGTGGACGTCCCGGAGGCCCACATCCGCGAACTGGTGCAACGCTGCGGGCTGAGCGCCCTCCAATTGCACGGCCGGGAATCCCCCGCCTTCTGCCGGCGGTTCGAATGGCCCGTGATCAAGGCCTTTCGCGTCCGCGGCCCGGAGAGCCTGGCCGAGCTGACCGACTACGACACCGCCGCCTGGCTGCTGGACAGCTACGTGCCGGGGCAGCTCGGCGGCACCGGCGCGGGGTTCAACTGGGACCTGGCGGCCCGGGCCGTGCGGCTGGGACGCCCGGTGATCCTGGCCGGCGGTCTGACCCCGGCCAACGTGGCCGCGGCGGTGCGGCAGGTACGGCCCTACGGCGTGGATGTCTCCAGCGGCGTCGAGCGCGCCCCCCGCGTCAAGGACCCGGAACTCATGCGGGCGTTTGTGGCGGCCGTCCGGGCGGCGGCGCGCGAGCCGGGCGCCCCGGCGATGGCGTCAGCCGCTGCTGTTGGCGAGGCCGGCGGCGAGTTGCCCGGCCGGGAAGGGGCTTGCGCCGGCCCGCCCGCCGGCTAGCATCCAGGCACCTCGTGGCGGGGTAGCCAAGTGGTAAGGCAGGGCTCTGCAAAAGCCCCATTCGTCGGTTCGATTCCGACCCTCGCCTCCAATTTTTTCCCTCCCGCCAGGTTGACATTTTCCTCCCCCCGGACCCGTCACGGCCCTTTCTGGAACCAGGTGCCGGCGCGGGGCGCGGCCCGGTCGGCCCGCGCTCCTCCCGCCACGCCCGCGGGGCGTTGACCCGGGCGGCCCGCGGGGGGTATTCGTTGGCCCCGACCATGAGGACCTCCCCCGCGCCGGCGCCCGGCGGACCCTGCCGCGAGAATGTCCCCGCCCCGGCACCGCCCCCTGCCGCCCCGCCCCCGGCACACCGCTGGGCACGTCGCGACTTCCTCCGGCTGCTGGGCTCGGGGGCGTCCGCTGCGCTGGCCGCATCGTTCCGGCCTCCCGTCATGGCCGGGCCGTTTACGCGCGCGGATTTCGAGAAGCTCGTGCCGGCGGACAAGAAGCTTTCGCCGGCCTGGCTGGCCGCGCTGACCGCGCGCGGTACGCCGGAGGTGTACCGTGGCGCCGAGCTGGACAAGATTGGCATGCCGGTGGGCGGAATCGGCGCCGGCCAGGTCTATCTCGGCGGCGACGGCCGGCTCTGGCACTGGGACATCTTCAACCGGCACGTGGACTCGGGCAGCAGCGGCCCGCATTACGCCCGGCCGATGACGCCGACCTCGCCGTTCGAGCTGGGCTTTGCACTGCGCGTGACCGCCACCGGCCGGACGGACGCGCGCCCCCTGGACCGCCGGGGCTGGCGCGACATCACCTTCCGCGGCGCGTATCCGCTGGGCCGGGTCGAGTACCGCGATCCCGCGGTACCGGTGGAGGTGTCCCTCGAGGCCTTCTCGCCCTTCCTCCCCCTGAACGTGGAGGACTCGACGCTGCCGGTCATTGTCCTGGGCTTCACCGTGAAGAACGCCGGGGCCGTGCCGGCGGAGGTCGAGCTGGCTGGCGGCCTCGCGAACCCGGTGTGCCTGTTCAGCGGCCGGGAGCGTCCCGTGCAACGCCGCAATCGCGTGGTGCGCCGCCCCGGCCTGCTGGCCGTCGAGTGCAGCGCGGCCGACCTCCCGCCCGAGCCCCCGGCCGCCGCGCGCCCGGACATCCTGTTCGACGACTTCGAGCGCCCGGACCACGGGGACTGGACCGTCACCGGCACGGCCTTTGGCCGGGGGCCGGTCCGGCAAGCCGAGGTGCCCGACTATCAGGGCCCGCTCGGCCTGCACGGCGAGCGGGCAGTAAACAGCCACGCCGCCGCGCCCGCCGGGGACGTCGCGGCCCGCGACGCGCATCAGGGCACGCTGACCAGCCGGCCGTTCACCATCGAACGCGACTTCATCACCTTCCCGGTCGGCGGCGGCGCCCACCCCGGCAAGACCTGCGTGAACCTGCTGGTGGACGGTCAGGTCGTCCTCTCCACCCCCGGCCGAAATGACAATCGCCTGGGCCCGGTGACCTGGAATGTGCGGGCCTGGGCCGGACGGACCGCGCGCCTCCAGTCCGTGGACCTCGAGTCCGGCGGCTGGGGCAACATCGGCCTGGACCACATCCTCTTCACCGACCGTCCCTCCACCGTGTCCGGCCCGCTCGCCCACGCGGCCGACTTTGGCACGATGACGCTGGTGCTGTTGTCCGCCGGCGGCCGGTCGCCGGCCCCGGAAACTCATTCAGGCCCCGCCGACCCGGCCCGCGCGGGGACCGATTGGGCCTCCGCCGCGTTCCCCGCCGGCCCGTGGCCGGAAGGCCTGTTTCAGCGGTCCGGGCCGCCGACCGCGACCGCCACGGCGTCCGCGGAGGCCAGGTTGGTCGGCGGAGTGGGCCGCCGCTTGACCCTGGCCCCGGGCGAGACGCACGAGGTCACTTTCCTGGTCACCTGGCATTTCCCCAACCTCACCCTGCCCGGCGTGCTTGAGACCGCCTCCCGCCGCGCGCGGGGCCTGTCCGGCCAGGGCCGGGTGTACGCCTCGCGGTTCGGCTCGGCCCTGGAAGTGGCCGAAACGGTCGCGGCCCACTTCCCGCGCCTGGCGGGCGAAACGCGCCTCGGGCACGACACGTGGTACGACTCGACGCTGCCGTACTGGTTCCTCGACCGCACCTTCCTCAACACCTCGATCCTCGCCACCTCCACCTGCCACCTGTTCGAGGACGGCCGCTTCTGGGCCTGGGAGGGCGTGGGGTGCTGTCCGGGCACCTGCGGGCATGTCTGGCAGTACGCCCAGGCCCCGGCCCGCCTGTTCCCCGAGCTCGAACGCCGCGTGCGCGAGCGCACCGACTTCGGCCCCGCCCTCCAGCCGGACGGGGCGATCTATTTCCGCGGCGAGCACAACCAGCATCCGGCGGTGGACGCCCAGGCCGGGACCGTGTTGCGCGCGCTGCGGGAACATCAGATGTGCCCCGACGCCACCTGGCTCAACCGCCTCTGGCCCGCCATCCGCCGTGCCACTCGCTGGCTCATCGCGCAGGACGGGGACGGCGACGGTCTGCTGACCGGCCGCCAGCACAATACCCTGGACACCGACTGGTTCGGGCCGGTCGCCTGGCTCAGTGGCCTGTACCTCGCCGCGTTGCGGGCGGCGGCGGAGATGGCGGAGGTGGTGGGCGACACCGCCTTTGCCGCGCAGTGCCGCGACCTCGCGGAACGGGGTCAGCGCAAGCTGGTCGCCGGGCTGTTCAACGGCGAGTACTTCATCAACCAGCCCGACCCGGCCCGGCCGGAGGCCATCAACTCCGGCTCGGGCTGCCACATTGACCAGGTCCTGGGCCAGAGCTGGGCATTCCAGGTGGGGCTGCCGCGCGTGTTGCCGGAGGCGGAAACCCGCGCCGCGCTGCGGGCGCTCTGGCGCTACCACTTCACCCCCGATGTCGGCCCGTACCGCGCCGCCTACCCGGCGGGCCGCTGGTACGCCCTGCCCGGCGAGGCCGGCCTGCTCATGTGCACCTTCCCGCGCACGGACTGGGACTACGCGCAGGCCCGGGGCCGGGGGCCGGACTGGGCCGCGGGCTATTTCAACGAGTGCATGTGCGGCTTCGAGTACCAGGTCGCCGCCCACATGCTCTGGGAAGGCCTGGTCACCGAGGGGCTGGCCATCACCCGCGCCATCCATGACCGCTACCACCCCTCGCGGCGGAATCCGTGGAACGAGATCGAGTGCGGCGACCACTACGCCCGCAGCCTGGCCAGTTACGGCGTGTTCCTCGCCGCCTGCGGCTACGCTTACGACGGCCCGCGCGGCGCCCTGGCCTTCGCCCCGCGGCTCTCCCCCGCCCACTTCCGGGCCGCTTTCACCGCCGCCGAGGGCTGGGGCCGCGTGGACTGGAACTGCCACGACCGGGACGCGGTGTGCGAACTCGATCTGCGCCGGGGCCGGCTGCGCCTGCGCCAGCTCACGCTGAGCCCCCTGCCCGCCCTGACCCCGCAGCGGGTGCGGGCCGCCGTCGCGGACCAGTCGGTGCCTGCCACCCTGTCTCTTGCCGGCGACCGGGCCGTGGTGCGTTTCGAGCCCGGCCTGGTGCTGCTGGCGGGACAGCGGCTGCGGGTCGAACTGCGCTGAGCCCCGCGGGTGTTCCCCCGCTTACCGCACCGGCACCGCCTCACCGCTCACCGGCGGCCGAATTTGCATTCCGCATTCCCCGGCGCTCCGGCCCCCGGTACGCTGGGTGCGTGAACGGATGCGAAGCGGATGGCTGGAACCGATTTCAACAAGACTACCTGGCCTTCCCCGAGCTGGGGCTGGCTTTGGACTTCAGCCGGGTCCCCTGGCCCGGCCGCTTCTTTGCCCAGATGGCGCGCGCCCTTGATCGGGCCTTTGACGAGATGGCCCGCCTCGAACGCGGGGAGCGGGTCAACACCACCGAAAACCGTCGCGTGGGCCATTATTGGCTCCGCCGTCCCGAACTGCTGGCCGGGGCGGAAGACCCCGAGCTGCGCGCCATCGCCGCGGAAATCCCGGCCAACCTCGAGCGGGTCCGCCGCTTTGCCGCGCGGGTGCAGGCGGGGGAGCTGACCGGTCAGGGCGGCCGCTTCGAGCACCTGCTCCTGCTGGGCATCGGCGGCTCGGCCCTCGGCCCCCAACTGGTCGCCCGCGCCCTCGGCCATCCGGCCACCGACCGCCTGCGGCCGTGGCTCCTGGACAACACCGACCCCGACGGCCTGGACCTGACGCTGGCCACGCTGGCCGCGGCCACGCCCGAGCGGAGTCTGGCGGCGGCGCTGGGGCGCACGCTCTGCCTGGTCATCTCCAAATCCGGCAGCACCCCCGAGACCGCCAACGGCATGATCGAAGTGGCCCACGCCTACGCGCGTGCGGGCCTGGCCTTCGAGCCCCATGCCGTGGCCGTCACCCTGCCCGGCAGTCAGCTCCACCGTCGGGCCACGGATGCCGCGCGCCCCTGGTTGGACACGTTTCCGATGTGGGACTGGGTGGGTGGTCGCACCAGCGAAACCTCCATTGTGGGCCTGCTGCCCGCCGCCCTCCAGGGGTTGGACATTGACGGCCTGCTGGCCGGCGCCCGCGCGTGCGACGAGATCACCCGCGTGCCGGACGCCGCCCGCAACCCCGCCGCCCGCCTGGCCCTGGCCTGGTGGTTTCTCACCGACGGCCGCGGCGCGCGCGACATGGTGGTCCTGCCCTACAAGGACCGGCTCGAGCTCTTCGCCCGCTACCTCCAGCAACTGGTCATGGAATCGTTGGGCAAGGCGTTCAACCGCGCCGGCGACCTGGTCCAGCAGGGCCTGACCGTGTACGGCAACAAGGGTTCGACCGACCAGCACGCCTACGTGCAGCAACTGCGCGACGGCCTGCCCAACTTCTTTGCCCTGTTCATCGAGGTGTTGCGCGATCACGCCCCGGATCGGCCGCGGGTCGAGGTCGAGCCCGGCATCACCAGCGGCGACTACCTGTCCGGCTTCCTGCTGGGCACCCGGCAGGCGCTCTGGGAGAACGGTCGGCCCTCGATCACACTTACGCTCGACGAGGTCAACGCCCACCGGCTGGGGGTGTTGATCGCACTGTTCGAACGCGCGGTGGGACTCTACGCCGGCCTGGTGAACCTCAACGCCTACGACCAACCGGGCGTCGAAGCCGGCAAGAAGGCCGCCGCGCGCGTCCTGGCCCTGCAACGGCGCCTGGTGACGCACCTGCACGCCACGACCGCCCCGGCCGGAGGCTGGACCGCTGCGACGCTGGCCGCCGCCCTGGGTCCGGACGAGGAGGGCCGCCCGGTGGACCCCGAAACGGTCTTCAAAATCTGCACCCACCTCGCCGCCAATCCGGGCCGTGGCGTGGTCCGCACCGGCGGCCACACGCCGGCCGACACCACCTTCGGGCCGGGCTGAACTCCGGGGCAGCCTGCTCAGGCGGGTTCCAGGAACGGCGGCAGGGGACACTCCAGGGCGTCGGCAATGGCCCGCAGCAGTTCGGCCTCGCGCACGGTCAGTTCGCCATCGGCCGACACGGTGTCCGCACAGGCCTGCAAAAGCCGGCGATGGATGGCCGGGGAGGCCGCCTCGAGCCGGTCCAGGGCCGCGTCCACGTGCGCGAGGTTGCACTCGGCCAGGGGAAGCAGCCGCAGCGCGGGCGCCGATACACCCAGGCGGGCGACGCCGCGTTCGAAGGCCGCGCGGGCCTCCGGTTCGTTGTCGGCACCCACGCGGGCCAGCGCGGAGAGGAGCACGGCGCAGTCGCCCAGCAGGGGGGTCAGGGCGTAAAACTGCACCACGCGGCGGGGGCGCTCCCCGAAGTGCGGGGCCAGGTGCCGCCGGACCAGCCGCTGCAGGGCGTACTCGAAGAGGTCAATGGCCTCGTCGCTTTCCATCAACTGCTGGAGCAGGGTGGTGAACAGGTCGTACTGGCCAGGGGAAAGCTCGCGCAGGGCCGGCACCGCCATCATCACCAGCGGCAGGCGGGCCGCCGCCGGCACCGCGGCCACCGGCGCGCTCAAACGGCCCATCGCGTCCAGGAAGGGCCCGGCCAGTTCGCGGTCCAGGGACTCGACCTGGCGCTGGCGGATGGCGGCATCGGGACTGAGCACCAGTGCGAGGACCAGGCCGGCGGCGCCGAGCGGGTCGCGCGTGGCGACCTGGAGTTCTTCCGGCAATTGTTCGCGCAGGGTCTGGGCGTAGGCCAGGTGAACGGTTTGCGGTTGGCCGGCCGCGGCCAGGGCCTGCGGGGCCGGGACCCGCGCGGCCGGGGCAGGGGTACCGCCGGCCAGGGTGGCAGCACCGGCCGGCGCCCACGGCGGGGGAAGGACCTCCCGCAGCCCCCGCCGCGGGGGGGCGACGGCCTCGGGCGGCGCCCCTGCAACGACCGGCGGGAAGCGGCCGTCAAATTGCGAGTCCAGTGCGCGGATGCGCTCGACCAGCGGCGGGTGGGTGCTGAACAGCGCCAGCCAGGACTCGCGCAGGCCGTTGCTGAAAAACAGGTGGCTGGCCTCCTCGGCCCTGGGGGTGTTCAGGCGCGAACCGGCGGCCAGGCCGCCGATCTTCTTCAGGGCACCGGCCAGGCCGGCGGGGTTGCGGGTGAACTGCACCGCGGCGGCGTCGGCCAGGTATTCGCGCTGGCGCGAGACCGCGGCCTTGATCAACCGGCCGGCCAGCAGGCCGATGCCGCCGATGACCACCAGCGCCAGGCCGATCAGGGGCAGCACGTTGGCCTCGCGGCCGCCGCGGGACCGGCCGCCGCGCACGCGCAACAACTGGCGGCCGATGATGGTCAGCACCAGCAGGCCGTTGAGGATGCCGATCAGCCGCAGGTTCAGCCGCATGTCGCCGTTGAGGATGTGGCTGAACTCGTGGGCGACAACGCCCTGGAGTTCGTCACGGGTGAGCAGGCGCAGACAGCCGCGGGTCACGCCCACCGCGGCGTCGCGGGTGGTGAGGCCGGCGGCGAAGGCGTTGATACCTTCTTCCTGCGGCAGGAGGTACACCTGCGGGGCGGGAATCCCCGAGGCCAGGGCCATTTCCTCGACCACGTTCAGCAGCCGCCGCTCGTACAGGTCGGTGGTGTCCGGGCGGACCGGGGTGCCGCCGAGCATCGTGGCCACAGCACCGCCGCCGCGGCTCAGTTCCAGAATTTTGACCAGGCTGCCCAGCAGGACCACCAGAGCGGTCCCCAGGCTCACGCCGGCAAAGAGGTTGGGGTCCCAGAACCGGCCGCGCTCGCCCAGGAAGATCAGGGCGAAGACCGCGTACACGGCCAGGATGGTCAGTACCACGGCCAGGCCGAACCAGAAGACCAGCACGCGGGTGCGCTGGCGGGCGCGGTCCTGGCGGTCAAAGAAGTCCATCAAACCCGGGGGCAGGGCGGCAGGACGGCCCGCCGCCCCGCGTGGCGGGGGTGGGCGGCTTACTTGAAGGAGACCTTCGGCGCCTCGCGCTGCTCGGGTTGCTCGACCACGAACAGCTCGGCGGGGGCGAAGTTGAAGGCGCCGGCGACGAGGTTGGTGGGGAAGGTTTCGCGGGCGGTGTTGTAGGTCATCACCGCGTCGTTGAAGGCCTGACGGGCGAAGGCGATTTTGTTCTCGGTCGAGGTCAGTTCCTCCTGGAGCGCGAGCATGTTCTGATTGGCCTTGAGGTCGGGGTAGGCCTCGGCCACGGCGAAGAGCCGGCCCAGGGCGCCGGCCAGGCCGGCCTCGGCAGTGGTCAGGCCCTTCATGCTTTCGGCGTCGCCGGGGTTGGCGGCAGCGCGCTGGTTGGCCGCGTAGGCGGCGTTGCGGGCCTGGATGACGGCCTCGAGGGTCTGGCGCTCGTGGGCGAGGTAGCCTTTGGCGGTCTCGACCAGATTCGGGATCAGGTCGTAGCGGCGCTTGAGCTGGACGTCAATTTGCGCGTAGGCGTTCTTGAAGCGGTTGCGCAGGGTGACCAGCCGGTTGTAGGCGCCGATGGCCCAGAGCAGCAGCAGCACCACCGGCACGGCGAGCACCAACAGCAGAATTCCGAGCGTGGTTAGCATGGGTGGCCTTTCGTTTCAGGTGTTGAAGGTGGTACCCCCGAACCGGCGCCGACACAATTACATTTTCCCGTCCCGACTGGAACGGTTCTTTGCTCGCGCGCCAACAAAAAACCCGACCAGCCAGGCTGACCGGGTTGGGCAATCCTCGGACAAGGTCCCGGGTCAAGCCCGCTGACGCCGGCGGCGCAGTCCCACCGCGGCCAGCCCCAGCAAGCCGGCAGTCACCAGGGCGCTGGTCGGCTCGGGCACGGCGGTGTACTCGATCTCGTCCACAATCTCGATCAAACCGGTGTTGACCGGACCGCCGCCGGTGAACGGGTCGCCGGTGGCATTGCCATACCAGAAGATCGCGCGGTCAAAGGCCGACCCGCTGTAGCCAATGCTCTGGTTCATGTTGTCGTCCAGGTTCGGCGAGGCACTCAAGGTGGTAACCAAGGTTCCGCCATTCCAGATTTCCAGCCAGGCCAGGTCCGTGGGCAGCGCCCAGCCCGGGTCGTCATTGCCGAACCACAGGCTCAACGCGGTCACCGGTACCGTGAAGTCAATCTGCAGCTTGCTGCCGTCGCCGTCACCATCGATGGCGAGCGATTGAGACCCCCATCCCTGGGAGCCGTAGTTGTCGATGTTCAGGTCCGCTCCGGCCGTGTCGGTGAATTGCACGGTGGGATGTCCCACCGGACTGAATCCGTTGGGGTAGGAGCCCGCGAGATCAGCCTCGAAGTCAATGATGGCTGCACGGGCGAGTCCTCCGAGGGCCAGGGCCGCGGGAAGGATGAATTTGATTTTCGTCATGAGGTGTCCGTTCGTTCGTGCCGTTGCTTGAGTTTGGTTGATCCAACGCGGCCGGCTGCCGGCGTTTTGCCGGAAACCGCCTCACTGTCGTGCACACCCTGTCTGCACCATTTGCATCCGTCAACTTTATTCTCAGGAAAAACTGTCTGCCGCTACGACCGGGGATCGGGTTGTAGCAACCGCTCCCGGCATCCATCATCGGCACTGCGTGCCGCCGGCCGGCCGGCCGCTCAGACAGTCTCCGGCGTCCCGGGCAGGGGTTCTCCAGCGGGGCTGGCCACGCCGTGAGGCCCCGGAGCGGCCGCATAAAGCCGCAGGTACTTCAGAGCCACCCGCAGGTCTTTGGGCCAGGGCGCCTCGATGACCACCGGGGCACCAGTGACCGGGTGGACGATTTCGAGCCGGGTCGCGTGCAGGGCGGTGCGCCCCAGCAGCGGCAGTTCCGGCCGGTCTTTTTTGAAGCGATAGCCCGGCTTGAGCCGGGACAGCCACAGCGGCGCGCCCCCGTACAAGGCGTCGGCCACCACCGGCAGGTCGCGGCTGCGGAGGTGGACGCGAATTTGGTGGGTGCGGCCGGTCAGGGGCCGGCATTCCAGGAGGGTGTAGCCGGCAAAGCGTTCCCGGACCTCGACCAGGGTGGTGGCCGGTTTGCCGCGCCGGGGGTCCACGCGGATGTATTCCGGGCGGGCCGGGTGCGGTACCAGGCGGGCTTCGACGCGGAAGGCGTCCTCGGCCGGGGCGCCCTGGACGAGGGCGAGGTAACGTTTGACCGGCCGGGGGGTGCCGAACTGGTTGGCCAGTTGGACGAGCACCGCCTTGCTGCGGGCCAGCAGCAACACCCCGCTGGTCTCAAAGTCCAGGCGGTGGGCGTTGGCCAGGTAGGTGAGGCCGCGCGCGGCCGCCCACGGTTTGCCGCGGGCGATGCCGTCGTGGAGCAGGCGCATGAGGTTGGGGCGCTCGGGGTCGTAGCGGTCCGGTGAGGTCAGCAGCCGGGCGGGCTTGTCCAGGGCCAGGAGGTGCTCATCTTCGTGCAGGACGGGGATTTCCCAGAACTCTCCGGAGTGGGGGGCCGAGAGCTTGATCGTGGGGTACACGGGCAGGGGCAGGGGGCAGGTCGCGTCCCCGCGCCGCGGCAGCGGCTCAGGGAGTGGCGTCCTCGGCGGGCAGGGTGATGCGGGTCAGCTCGATCTGCCGCTGGAACCAGTCTCCGAGAAGCCGCTGAAGCGGTTTTGGGAGCGCAGTTCGCCGAGGTAGGGGGGCAGGGCCTCGCGCACCTCGGCGTCGCCGACCGCCTCGCGGCTCTTGAGCAGCAGGACCAGGGCGCCGTCGCTGGTGAGCACCACGCCGCTGGGGGTGTTGGGGCGGAGGTTGGCGGCCACGAGCTTGACCTGTTCGAGGCTGGCGCGCCGGTCCCAGCCGGGGAGGTTGCGGGAGGCGGGGGTGAAGGTGGGCAGGCTGATCCAGGTGGCGCCGGCGCGGGTGGAGACGTCGGAGAAGAGCCGGCCTTCGGCGAGTGGGGCGGAGAGGGTGTTCACGAAGTTGGTGCAGGCCTGGCGGGCCAGGAGCACGGCCTCCTCGCGGCGGTACTCCTCGAGCACCCGGTCGCGCATCGCCTCGAGAGGGGGGATTTCGCTGGGGAAGCGGCTCAGCAAGGCCAGCACGTAGGCGCCGGCCTCGCCCATGACGGGATTGGACCAGGGCCGCTCGGCGCTCAGGGAGAAAGCGACCTTGGTGAAGTTGGGCGGGACCTCGGCACCGCGGGGGCCCTCGACCTCGGTGAAGGGGGCGGTGGTGGTCACGGGCAGGTTTTTCTGGGCGGCGAGGGTGGCGAGGTGCTCGGCGCGGGGCGGCTGGAGCTTGGCCAGTTCGTGGACAAACTCGGTGGCGGCGCGGCGGGCGGCCCAGCGGGCTTCCTGGTCGCGCCACTGTTCGCGCAGGCGGGCCTTGGCGGCGTCGGGCGGCAGCACCTGGCCGTTGGTGTCGAGGAAGCGGTTGGGGTTGGACTGGGCGTAGAGCGCGTCCAGTTCGGCGACCAGGTTGGTCCGCAGGGCCAGGGCGGCCTCGGCCTGTTCAAGGTGGTTGGTCAGGGGGAAGAACACGTACTGGACCTGCACGCGCTCGGGCAGGCGGTAGAAATCGAGGCGGTTGGAGTAAAAGCGCGCCAGTCGCGCGGGGTCCACCTGCACGGCGGCCAGGTAGTTCGAGTGGCTGAAGACCGCCACCTCGGCCTGAAACCGTTCGTGCTGGCGGCGGTACTCGGCCTCGGCCTCCCGCGGCGTGATCAGGGCCCCCGTGACCCCCGTCAGGTCCAGCAGATGAGCGATGCCGATCTCGTGGCGGATGAACCGCACCAGGTCGGCCTCGGTCAGGCCGTGGCGACCCAGCTCGCGCACCAGGGACTCATACATGGCGCGGGCCGAGCCGGGCTGGGAGGGGTTCTGGAAGTTGGCCTCAATCCAGCGGGCCACCTCGGCATCAGAGACCACGATCCCCAGCTCCTTCATCCGGTCCGCCAGGACCAGGCGTTCGCGGGCCTGCCGGTCGAAATCCACGTTCAACCGCCGTGCCTCGGAAGTGTCCGGCCAGCGCCCGGTGCGCAGGAACAGGCGGATTTGCGCCTCGCCGTAGGCCCCGAGGTAGTCTTTGCGGGTGATCGGGCGGCCGTGGATTTCCCCGAACCGGGTACGCGCCACCTGGCTGCTGCTGAGCGACACGCCGGGCGTGAAGTAGATGACAAAGCTCACCACCACCGCGGCGATGATGAAGATCCACAGCCAGGTCTGATGCTTGCGTACGGTGCCGATCATAAAACCGGTTCGATTGAGCCAGGCAGCGTATCCGCCCCCCTTCGACCGGGCAAACGCAAAAGCGGCATCGCCGTTCCGACCCGGACCGCGGCGCGACCGCCCGCGGCCCGGAGCCGGCACAGGGCGGAAGTCCGCCGTTTCATTCCCCCTCCCCGACCGCCCGTGGCGCGGGCGGGGCGGTTCACCGTTTCAGGCGCGTTTGAGCTTCGGACCGGTGGGCGTGTCCTCGACCAGCCAGCCGCGGGCCCTGAGTTCGGCGCGCACGCGGTCGGCTTCGGCAAAGTTCCGGGCCTGGCGTGCGGCCTGGCGCGCGGCCGCCAGGGCCTGGATGTCCTCCGGCACCTGCACGTCGTCGCCCGCGCCCAACCCCAGCACGCGGTCCACCTGCGGCCAGGCGGCGAGGCGGGCGGCCGCCGCCTCCGGGGTGAGGGTGCCGGCCGCCAGCGCGCGGTTGGTCTCGCGCACCCATTCGAACACCGCCGCCCAGGCGGCCGAGACGTTGAGGTCATCGTCCAGTGCGGCCGCGAACCGCTCGGGCAACGTCGGCTCCGGCTTCGCGGTCCGGCCACCGGCCCGCTCGCGCAGCTTGTCCAGGCATTCCTCCAGCCGGCCCAGCGCGGCCCGCGCGCCGGCCAGGCCCTCGCGGGTGAAGTTGAACGGCTCGCGGTAATGGGCGCTGAGCAGGAGGTGGCGGATTTCGCGGCCGGACCAGCCCTGGGCCAGCAGGTCGCGGAGGGTGTAAAAGTTGCCGAGGGACTTGCTCATCTTCCGGCCCTCCACCAGCAGGAACGCCCCGTGCAGCCAGTACTTCACAAACGGCCGGCCCGGGGGCTGCAGCTCCGCCCCCTCGCTCTGGGCGATCTCGTCCTCGTGGTGGGGGAAGATGAGGTCCTCGCCGCCCAGGTGCAGGTCAAAGCTGGGGCCCAGCAGCTTCATGCTCATGGCGCTGCACTCGATGTGCCAGCCGGGCCGCCCCTCGCCCCAGGGGCTGGGCCAGAAGACCTCGCCGTCCTCGGGCGTGCGCGCCTTCCACAGCGCGAAATCCACCACCGCCTCCTTGTCGTACTCGTCGGCCGCCACCCGCTCGCCCACGCGGAGGTGATCGAAGTCCAGCGGCTTGAGCACGCCGTAGCGATGGCCGGCGGCCCGGTACTTCTCGATGCTGAAATAGACCGAGCCGTCCGGTGTGCGGTAGGCAAAGCCGCGGGCCAGCAACCGCTCGATCAGCGCCACGATGTCCGCCAGGTGGTCGGTGGCGCGGGGCAGGTGATGCGGGGGCAACAGGTTCAGGGCGTGGGCGTCCTCCAGGAAGGCGCGGGTGTACCGGCCGGTGTACTCGCGCAGCGGCAGACCGGTCTCGCGCACCCGCCGGATGATCTTGTCCTCGACGTCGGTGATGTTCATGACGTGCGTCACCGCGTAGCCGCGAAACTCGAGGTGACGCCGCACCAGGTCGGCGAACACAAAGGTGCGGAAGTTGCCGATGTGGCCGAAGTCGTACACCGTCGGCCCGCAGCAGTACATCCCCACCCGCCGGCCTTCCGGGTCCAGCGGGACGAAGGGTTCCACCATGCGGGTGCGGGTGTTGAACAGGCGCAGGCTCATGTCGAATGCGGCGGAGGGTAGGGCGCCGGGGCAGGGCGCGAAAGGCAGATGTGCACGCCCGCTGGCCGGGCCAGTGCGGGCGGCGACGCTGCCAGAGCGTAGGCCGAGGGGCTGACCCGCCGCGCGGGGCCGAGCGGAGTGAAAAACCCCGCCCGGATTGGCCCGGGCGGGGTGGAAGGTGCGCGCTCCACCGCCGCGGCGGCTCAGGCCACGGTGATTTCCTGGCAGAGGTACACGTCCTGGATGGCGTGCAGCAGGGCCACCCCTTCGGCCAGCGGCCGCTGGAAGGCCTTGCGGCCGGAGATCAGGCCCAAGCCGCCGGCGCGTTTGTTGATGACGGCGGTGGCCACGGCGGCGGCCAGGTCGCCCGCGCCCCTGGCCTCGCCGCCGGAGTTGATGAGGCCGGCCCGGCCGAGGTAGCAGTTGGCCACCTGGTAGCGACAGAGGTCAATGGGATGGTCGCTGCACAGCTCGGTGTACATGCGCTCGTCGTACTTGCCGTAGGGTTTCTCGGCGTTGAGCGCCTGGTAGCCGCCGTTGTTCTCGGGGAGCTTCTGCTTGATGATGTCGGCCTGGAGGGTGACGCCCAGGTGGTTGGCCTGGCCAGTGAGATCGGCCGCGACGTGGTAATCGCGGTCCTGGCGCAGCGCGCTGTTGCGCAGGTAGCACCACAGCACCGTGGCCAGGCCGTGCTCGTGGGCGAGGGCAAAGGCCTGGCTGATTTCCACGATCTGCCGGCCGCTTTCCGGTGAGCCGAAGTAGATGGTGGCCCCCACCGCCGCCGCCCCCATGTCCACGGATTGGCGGATGGTGCCGAACAGAATCTGGTCGAACTTGTTCGGCCAGGTCAGCAGCTCGTTGTGGTTGATTTTGACGATGAAGGGGATTTTGTGCGCGTACTTGCGGGCCACCGCACCCAGGACGCCGAAGGTCGAGGCCACGGCGTTGCAGCCGCCCTCCAGGGCGAGTTTCACGATGTTCTCGGGGTCGAAGTAATCCGGGTTTTTGGCAAAGCTGGCCCCGGCGGAGTGCTCGATGCCCTGGTCCACGGGCAGGATGCTCAGGTAGCCGGTGCCGGCCAGCCGGCCGGTCTGGAAAAGCCGCTGCAGGTTGCCCAGCACGCGGTTGTTGCGGTCGGAGGGCGCGAAGACGCGGTCCACAAAGTCCGGCCCCGGCAGGTGGAGCCGCTCCCTGGGAATCTTCGGCGTGTTGAACTGCAGCAGATGCTCGGCCTGGGGGCCGAGGCGGGCGTGGATGTCATCGTACAGGGACATGGGCGTGTGCGGTTTCGATTTCGTGAGGGTGCAAAGGCCCGGACCGGTGGGCCCGGACCGGCGAAGATTTAGTTGATTGGACCACCCGGCTGCAACTGCATTCCTAATCGGCGCCGCCGCCCGGGCCGGTCGGGAGGCACGGGATCGCCCCGGCGCAGCAGCGGCGGCCGCAGGAGCCTTGCCCGCTCTGACGGGGTCCCCTTTAATCTCCGCGTGCCTGCCCTGGTCCTCGCGGTGGTTAATCAAAAGGGTGGCGTGGGGAAAACCACCACCGCCGTGAACCTCGCCGCCTGTCTGGCCGCGCTGGGCCAGCGGGTGTTGTTGCTGGACCTGGACCCCCAGGCCAACGCCACCAGCGGCCTGGGTCTGGACAAAACACCGGGGGCCAGCGCCTACGCCGCGCTGCTGGGGACCGAACCGCTGGCCTCCCGCATCCGTCCCACTGCCTTCGAGCGGCTGGAAATCATCCCCAGCGAACTGGACCTCTGCGGGGCGGACGTCGAATTGCCCCGCCTGGACCAGCACCTGCATCGCCTGGCCCTGGCGCTGGCGCCACTCCGCGCCGAGGCCGCCCGCGATCTGATCCTGGTGGACTGCCCGCCCTCCCTGGGCATTCTGACCCTGAACGCCTTTGCCGCCGCCGACTTCCTGCTGGTGCCCTTGCAGTGCGAATACTACGCCCTGGAAGGCATCACCATGCTCACCCGCCTCCTGGACCAGGTCCGCCACGGCGGCGCCAATCCGCGGCTGGCCCTGCTGGGCGTGGTCATGACCATGTTCGACGGCCGCACCCGCCTCTCCCAGCAGGTCGTGGCCGAGGTGCGCGCCCACTTCAAGGAGCTGGTCTTCGACACGGTCATTCCCCGCACCACCCGCCTGGCCGAGGCGCCCAGCCACGGTCAACCCGTCATCGCCTATGACCCTTACAGCGCCGGCGCCGCCGCCTACGAAGTCCTCGCCCAGGAGGTCTTGAGCCGCCTGTCCTCCCCCCGGCGAACGGCTGAGCCCCGCTTCTCACTGGAGTCGCACCAAGCCGGCGCCGCCGCGCCGGAACCGGGGCCGACAACCCGCGAAACCTCCCGCCCATCGCCGCCGTCCTTGACCGAACCATGAAGCTGAACCTGCTGAACCTGTTTCGCCCTGTCCCTCCTGCGCACTTCCTCCGCCGCCCCGGCCGGCCGGCGGCCGCACCCGTTCTTCCGAGCCTGCCCTTGACCCTGCTGACGTTGCCAATCCTGGCGCTGCCGCTGGTCGCGCTAGACTGGCCCCAGTGGCAGGGACCGGACCGCAACGCCATCTCCCGCGAAACCGGCCTGCTCCAAGCATGGCCGAAGGAGGGCCCCCCGCTGGCCTGGAAAGTCACCGGCCTGGGCGGAGGTGACGGCGCCCCGGCCGTGGCGGCGGGGCGGATTTTCGGCATGGGCCAACGCCCCAACGACGAGGGGGGCGAGGACGAGATCGTCTGGGCTCTGTCGGAGGCCGACGGCAAAACCCTTTGGGTTACCCGGCTGGGACCGGCCCACCGGCAGCGCATGCCGCAGGGCAAGGAAGGCCCCGGCTGCACCCCCACCGTGGATGGTGACCGGCTTTACGTGCTGGGCCTGGGCGGCGAACTGGCCTGCCTGCAGGTGTCGGACGGCAAGGTGGTCTGGCAACGCAACCTGCCGCGCGACTTTGGCGGCCAGGTGCCGACCTGGAGCTACCGCGAATCACCACTGGTAGAGGGCGACCGGCTCGTGTGCACGCCGGGCGGTGAGGAGGTCACCTTGGTGGCGTTGAACAAACGGACCGGCGAGACCCTGTGGAAGACCGCCGTGCCCACCAGTCCCGGCGCCAGTCCAGGCGGGCCGGGCGGACGCGGCGGTCCGGGTGGTTTTGGCCGCTCCCAGGCGGCCTACGCCTCGCCCATTGCCGTGGACTTCCACGGCCAGCGCCAGTACGTGCAGTTCACCGCCCGGGCGGTGGTGGGCGTGGCGGCCACCGACGGCAAGCTGCTCTGGCAATACACCCGGCCGGCCAACGACAGGGGCATCAATTGCGCGACACCCCTCCAGCACGAGGGCCACATCTTCGCCTCCTCCGCATACGGCGCCGGCGGCGGGGTGGTCAAACTGGTCCGCGACGACTCCGGCGGCGTCAAGGCCGAGGAGGTCTGGTTCTCGAAACGGATGCAGAACCATCACGGGGGGGTGATCCTCCATGACGGTTGCCTCTACGGCGCCAGCGGTGGCAACGAAGGCGGTGCCCTGGTCTGCCTCGACTTCAACAACGGCCAGGTACTCTGGGACGAACGCGACCACTCCGAACGGCGCGCCCCCAAGGGCTCGGTGGCCTTCGCCGACGGCCGCCTCTACTACCGCACCGAGGGCGGCACCGTCCTCCTCATTGAGCCCAGCCGCCAACAGTACCTCGAACGCGGCCGCTTCGAACAGCCGGACCGCAGCGGCAAACCCGCCTGGGCCCACCCCGTCATCGCCAACGGCAAGCTCTACCTCCGTGATCAGGACCTGCTGCTCTGCTACGCGATCAAGCGCTAGCCCCCCGCACCCCTGCATCCGAGGCTGGATGGCAGAGGCCTCTGCGACTCAGCTACCCAGCCCCAGTTCCGCCCACACGGCCTGCAGGCTCTCGACCAGGTGGCGGTCCACCCGCTCGGTGAACCGGGGTCCCACCCGCACCTGCACGAAGCGGTCCAGGATGCCCGCGGTCTGCGGGCAGGTGTCCGCCCCGTAACGAATGGCACGACCCTCCGGACTCTGAAACGACGGCCAGGCCGGATGCCGCGCCCGCTTGGCGATCACCGCTTCCTCCGCCGGCAGGAACACCGAGCCGGTGAGGGTCGAGGCCGGCACCTGGCGCTGCCGCAGCGCCCGGATGCACCGGTCCCGCGCCGCCCGGTCCGCCAGCTCGAAGAACGCCGCGTAGCCGATGTCCCCCGCCGGGTCCGGCTGAAGGCGGAGGCGGACGCCGGGTAGTTGGCGCAGCCCCGCGTACAGTACGCCGGCGTGGCGGCGGAGGTCGGCCACCATGCGGTCCAGCTTGGGCAACTGCGCCCCCAGCATCGCCCCGGTCAACTCGCTCATGCGGAAGTTTTCGCCGGCAAAGACCGGCTCCCGCGCCCCGCCGGTGCGTTGCTCGAACAAGTGGCGGTACAGGCCCATGTCGTGAAACCGGACGGCCCGCTCGTAAAGCCGGGGATCGTTCGTCACCACCGCGCCGCCCTCGCCGGAGGTCATCGTTTTGTTGATCTGGAAGCTGTAGATGCCCACGTCGCCCAGCGAGCCGAGCTTGCGGCCCTTGTAGCTGCCCCCCACGCATTGCGCGCAGTCCTCGACCACCGCCACCCGCCGCTCGCGGGCGATGGCCAGGATGGCGTCCATGTCGCACGGCCCGCCCAGCAGGTGCACGGCGATCACCGCCCGGGTGCGCGGGGTGAGCTTGCGGGCGAGGTCGGCCGGGTCCAGCGTGAGCGAACGGTCCACTTCGGCAAACACCGGCAACGCGCTTGCATGCACCACGCAGGTGTAGTCCGACCACCACGTGTAGGCCGGCACGATGACCTCGTCACCGGGGCCGATGCCCAGCGCGGCCATCGCACAGTCCAGCGCCGCCGTGCCCGACGTCACCCCCAACGCGAACTTCACGCCCATGTACCGGGCAAACGCCTCCTCGAAGGCCTGCACCTGCTGCGGCCGACCCGGCCCCCAAAAGCGGAAGGGGGAACCCGCCTCCCACACCTCCAGGAGCGCGCGCCGCTCGGCCTCGTCGAAATAGCTCGGCCCGATGTAGCCGGGATCGGTGTTCAACTCCGCCTCGGCCGCCCGCGCGGCTCGCGGCGGGGCCAGGGTTCCCACCAGCGTCAAGCCACCGGCCGCCAGAAACCGGCGGCGATTCACGGCTCCGGCCGGGGGGCTGGCCGGCGGCGTTTTCAGGGAGGCAACCGCCAGGGCCGCGTCCGTTGACGAGGCCGGGCACACCGGCGGGTTTGGGGGGCGGGGTGAACGATTCGGCTTCATGACCGGAGGGCTGGTTCAGGCGAAACGTGGCTCCGCTCGCCCTGGCGAGCAATGACGAATTGCGCCGCGTCAGCAACCCACAGGTCCAGCTCCAGCCCGCCGCCACCAAGGTGCCCCGGCCGGCGCGGGACCCGGCGCTGCTGCCGCTGCCTTCCTGTCCTCCAAAGCGCATTGACCCCGCTACAGGGTCGGCCCACCATCCGGCCATGATCCAACCTTTCCTCCTCCGAACCGGCCTGGCGCTGGCCCTGCTGGGCGGGGCATTGCTCCCCGCGGCGCTGGCCCAAACCCGCACCCTCAGTCGCGCCGCGCTCATGGACAAAATCCGCGGCGGCTGGGCCGGCCAGATGATTGGCGTGGCCTACGGGGCGCCCACCGAGTTCAAGTCCAACGCCAAAATCGGCGAGTGGGACCTGACCTGGAAACCGGGCATGTTGGAGAACACCATCCACCAGGACGACCTGTACGTGGAGATGACCTTCGCCAAGGTCATGGACGACCTGGGCCTGGACGCCACCACGCAGCAGTTCGGCGAAGCCTTCAAGGTCTCGAAGTACCATCTCTGGCACGCCAACGCCGGCGCCCGCCGCGCCCTGAATCAGGGCATCGCCGCCCCGTGGTCCGGGCACCCGAAATACAACTTCCACGCCAACGACATTGACTTCCAGATCGAGTCCGACTTCATCGGCCTGATGTGCCCCGGGCTGCCCCGCGAGTCCAACAAGTACTGCGACCGCGTTGGGCGGGTGATGAACTACGGCGACGGTTTGTACGGCGGCATGTTTGTCTGCGGCATGTACGCCGCCGCCTACTTCGAGAACGACCCGCGCCGGGTGGTCGAGGCCGGTCTCCGCTGCATCCCCCCCAAGAGCGAGTACGGCCGGCTCATCACCGACGTGCTCCGCTGGCATGCCCAACACCCGGCCGACTGGCGCAAGGTCTGGCATCTGATCGAGGAAAAGTGGAACCGCGACGACCCCTGCCCGGACGGCTTCCAGCGCGACTTCAACATTGATGCCAAGCTCAACGGCGCCTACATCGCCATGGGCCTGCTCTACGGCGGGGGGGACTTCGAGCGCACCCTCGAGGTCAGCACCCGCTGCGGTCAGGACTCGGACTGCAACCCCTCGAACGCCGCCGGCATCCTGGGGGTCATCCTTGGCTTCGAGCGCATTCCGGCCAAGTTCAAGGCCGAGCTGCCGCAACTGGAGAACCGCAAGTTCGACTTCACCGACTACTCGTTCAACGACATCGTCCGCTCGACCGAGGCCCGCGCGCTCGAACTGATCCGCCGCACCGGCGGTCGCGTCACCGACTCCGCCGTGGTGGTCAAGACCCAGAAGCCGCGCGCCCCGAAGCTCGAACAGTGGTCGCCCGGCATCCCGGACCGCCGCGTCCCCGCCGGCGACGCCGCCTGGACCTGGACCGGCGCCTGGCGCGAAGACCGCGGAGCGCGGGTCAGCGACACCGCCGGCAGCGAGGCGGTGCTGCGCTTCGAGGGCGTGGCCGTCGCCGTCCTCGGCACTCTCAACCAGCATGGCGGCCGTGCCGAGGTGTACCTGGACGGCAAAAAACAGGACCTTGCCCTGGACGCCTACATCGTGCCCAACACCCACGACAACGTGCTCTGGCAGACCTACGGCCTGAAGGACGGCCCGCACGAGCTGCGCATCGTCACCACCGGCACCGCCGACCCGCGCTCGCAGGGCCGTGTCGTCGCCATCCGCGAGGCGTGCGTGTACCGTGCCCCGGCCACGCAGGCCTGGAAGTGATCGGCGCCACGTCGGCCCCTGCTTCCACACCGGCCGCAGCCGGCCGGCCCTCAGCGGAACGTTGCAGGTCCTTTTCACCCCCGCCATCGCCACGCCATCCATGAAATCTCCCCGCCTGCCGCGCCGGACCTTTCACCGGCTCGTCCCCGCCGTCGCGCTGTTCGCCCTGCTGGCCACCGGTTGCAAACGCGCCGCCGAACCTTCGTCGGGTGCCGCGCCGCGCATGCCCCGCATCGCCCTGGTCATGAAGTCGCTCGCCAACGAGTTCTTCCTGACCATGGAAAACGGCGCCCGGGCCCACCAGCAGGCACACGCGGACCAGTACGACCTCATTGCCAACGGCATCAAGGACGAGCTGGACGTGGGCCGGCAGGTCGAGCTGGTCGAGCAGATGATCGCCCAGAAGGTGGACGCGCTGGTCATCGCCCCCGCCGACTCGAAGGCCCTGGTGCCGGTCTGCAAAAAGGCCCAGCAGGCCGGCATCGTGGTGGTGAACATTGACAACAAGTTCGACGACGCCGTGCTCGCCCAGGCCGGGGTGAAGTTCCCGTTCGTCGGCCCCGACAACCGCAAGGGCGCCCGCGCCGTGGGCGAGTACCTGGCCCGGCATTTGAAGCCCGGCGACAAGGTGGCCATCCTCGAAGGCGCCCCCAATGCCTTCAACGGCCTCCAGCGCAAGCTCGGCTTCGAGGACGCCATGAAGGCCGCCGGCGCGCAGATTGTCAGCTCGCAGTCCGGGTTCTGGGAGACCGACAAGGCCAACCAGGTGGCCGCCGCCCTCCTCACCACGCATCCGGACCTGCGCGCCTTGCTCTGCGCCAACGACAGCATGGCCCTGGGTGCCGTGGCCGCCCTGCGCGCCGCCGGCAAACTCGACCAGGTGCTCGTGGTCGGCTACGACAACATCGCCGCCGTCCAGCAACTCCTCCGCGAGGGCCGCGTCCTGGCCACCGCCGACCAGCACGCCGACCGCCTGGCCGTTTTCGGCATCGAGTACGCCCTCGAAATGCTCCGCACCCGCGCCGCCCCCGCCGACCGCGAAACGCCGGTGGACCTCGTCACCCGCGCGACCCTCGCGGCGCCATGACGCCCCCATCGGACCTCGTCCTCGCCGCCGCCGGCCTCGGCAAATCCTACGGCCCGGTGCGCGTGTTGAGCGAGGTGGACCTGGACCTGCGCCGGGGCGAGGTCCACGCCCTGGTGGGCGAAAACGGCGCGGGCAAAAGCACCCTCTGCCGCATCCTGGCCGGGCTCACCCCGCCCGACACCGGCACGCTCACACTCCACGGCCGGCCCTACCGGCCGCGCGACCGCCGCGACGCCGCGCAACAGGGCGTACGCATGGTGCTCCAGGAGTTGAACCTCATCGGCAACCTCACCGTGGCCGAAAGCTTGTTCCTGGACCGCCTGCCGCAGCGCTGGGGCTGGATTGACCGCGCCGAACTTCATCGCCAGGCCCGCGCCGCCCTCGAACGCGTCGGCCTGCGAGACCTGGATCCGGCACTCCCCATTCGCGCACTCGGGATCGGCCGGCAGCAACTGGTCGAAATCGCCGCCGGCCTGGCGCGCCGTTGCAACGTGCTCATCCTCGACGAACCCACCGCCGCCCTGACCGGCGCGGAGACCGGGCACCTGTTCGCCCAGATCGCCGCGCTCAAGGCCGCCGGCACCGGTGTCCTCTACATCTCGCACCGCCTCGAGGAAATCCGCCGCCTCGCCGATCGCGTCACCGTCCTGCGCGACGGCCGCCGGGTCGCCACGCGCCCCGCCGCTGAGTTCCCCCTCGACGAGATCGTGCGTCTGATGGTGGGGCGCGAGCTGGGACGCGCCTTCACGCGCCGCCCCCATCCGCGCGGCCCGGTGGCGCTCGATGTCCGCGGCCTGTGTCGGGCGCCGGCAGTCCGGGACGTGAACCTCACCCTGCACCGCAGCGAGATTCTCGGCCTGGCCGGCCTGATGGGTTCCGGCCGCACCGAGACGGTGCGCGCCCTCTTCGGCGCGGACCGGCCCGACGCCGGCGAAATCCGGCTCCACGGGGCCGCGGAACCGGCCCGCATCCGCTCGCCGCGCGACGCGGTCCGGCAGGGCCTGGCGCTGCTGACCGAAAACCGCAAAGAACAGGGCCTGCTGCTGCCCCTGGCCGTGCGGGCCAACATCACCCTGCCCGCGCTGCGGCGCTTCGCCTCGCCCGCCGGCTGGCTGCGCCGACGCGCCGAGGCCGACGCGGCCGCCCGGTGGATTCAGACCCTGCGCATCCGCTGCCGCGACGCCGAGCAGCGCGTGGCCGACCTCAGCGGCGGCAACCAGCAAAAGGTGGTCATCGCCCGCTGGCTCCTGCGCGACTGCGACGTGCTGATCTTCGACGAACCCACCCGCGGCATTGATGTGGGCGCCCGGTTCGAGATTTACCAGTGGCTGGACGACCTGGCCGGCCGCGGCAAGGCCCTGCTGGTGGTCTCCTCCGACCTGCCCGAGCTGATGGCCCTGTGCGACCGCATCGCCGTCATGTCCGCCGGCCGCATCGCCGCCACGTTCGCACGCGACCAGTGGAGCGAGGACCAAATCATGGCCGCCGCGCTGAGCAGCTACCTCGATGCGCGTAATTGAACCTCACCAGTGCCCGGGATCGTAGCGGCGGGAAAACGCCGCGGCAGTCCGTGCCCCCAGGCTGGACGGCCGCACTGTGTGAGCCGGAGTTTCGGTGTGCCGCTTGCCTTCGACCTTCGAATTTCGACCTTCGACCTTTTCATCAAGGTGCAGGCATCAGGCCTGTCCGGATGGCAGCCGGGACGGCTGCACCACATTGAGGCAAAGGGAGGAACCAGAGAACGCTTGAACGGCGGGGGGCTGGAGCCAGTGGTCGGGGTCGAACCGACGACCTACGGTTTACGAAACCGTTGCTCTGCCACTGAGCTACACTGGCGAATCCGTCGCGGCATTGTGGGGAAGGGCTTCCGCGCAGGCAAGTCCGCGGAAAGGCCGGGCGAGGCCCAAAAAAAACGCCGCTCGATCGAGCGGCGTTGTGAATCGGAGTTGGGATGGGACCCTTTAGCTGCGGCGGCGCAGCAGGAGGGCCGCAGCGCCCAGCAGGCCCAGGGCCATCGTGGAAGGCTCGGGCACCAGCGAGAAGCTCTTGAGACCCACCATGTCCGGCGGGGTGTTCGGAGCCTCGGCCAGAGTGAGCTGGATGGGGTCGCTCTTGCCATACAGCAGG
>JBBIVJ010000006.1:0-129351 GCA_037439785.1 Verrucomicrobiales bacterium
CTATCCGCCCCGAACCGTTTCCGGTTTGGGATTGCCCCCGGTCCAAGGCGGCCCAAACTTGGTTGACGCGGGGATTGACGGGCGCCAGATCGCGGGATAGAACCTTGGCCGGGATCGGGCCGCCTTGGACCGGGGGCACCATCTCAAATATGCTGACCAACCTGCGGCACTGAGAGGACTGGGCAACCAGAGCCTGCACCCGCAGGAAGCGAGGTCTTGGCCGGTGCTGACGAAAGTCAGTGCCGGCCTTTTTCTTCGGGCCGGGGTCCCGCGTGTGCCCCTGTGGGAGGTTATTCCCCAATGAACCCGCGTTCGGCGGGCACACGCGGGACCCCGGCCCGATTTTGCGTGTTCGGCTCGGCGGAAAGCCCCGGCACACCTTCCGGGGGATCATCCCTGAGGCTCCGAGGTGTTGTGTTCCGCCGCGCGCGCCAGACCGCTGCCCTGCCGGTGTCGGGTCGGTGGTTGGACGGCCCGCTTGGGGGCGAACCTTCGGTCAAAGGAACACCAATTGCTCCGGGGGCTTTTCGGCCCCGGCTTTTTTCTGGCTGCGCATGACCAGCATTCGGCCCCATTGGGCGTCGGAGATCACCAGACTGCGCACCTCGCCCTTCGGGGGAATCATGGGCTTGAGCCGGCGCACCTGGGTTTCCACGCGGTCGGCGCTCCCGCAGGGGCGGGCGTACACGCTGAACTGAACCATGAAGTAACCCTCGCGGAGCAGGTCCTTGCGGAAGTTGGCAGCAGCTTTGCGCTCTTCCGGGGTTCCCACCGGTAGGTCAAAAAAAAACCAGCACCCAGGCCATACGGTATTTACTGGCCACCGGATCGCGTCCTTGTTTGCCGCGGTTGCGGCGGCGGGGAGGTTCGGCGGCGGCCGAGAATTCCAGTTGAAACGGGCCAGCGTCGTCCGTGTCGCTGTCAAAGTCATCCCCGTCTGCCTCCGCTGCGGACGGCGGGGTGCGGTCGAGAAGGGGGAAAAGCGTCTCGGGGTCCGCCCCCGACGGTGTGCTTGCTGGGCGACGTCCGGACGAACGGTGTCCCGGCGATGCGTTCTGTTCGTGCTGGTTCACGACACCAGGGGGATCTTCAAGGGCAAGGGGACACGCGCCAGGGCGGCGGAGGCGAAGCTCTGGACGTACAGGTCCACGGCGCCCAGCAGCCGTACCTTTGCCCGGCCCATCGGGACTTCTAGGGTCAACACCTTCACCACCTGGCGCATCCATTCCTGCATCGGGCGCGGGCCGTCGCGAAGAAACTGGCGGAGTTCCCGGTCCACAAACGGTCGCAAGGGTTCGACCAGGTCATCCGCCAGGGCAAAGCTGCCGGCCTTGGGCACATGGGCGATACCCAGGGCCGCGATGAAGCCGTGAGCCGCCAAAGAGCGCAGGACGGCCGTACGGATGATGGCGTAGCCGTAGTCCAGCATGCCGTTGATGCCGGTGCGGGTGCCGGGTACGCGCCGGGTTTCGTTCGTTTGCTGTCGGTCGCTCAGGCGGGGCAGGAGGTGTTTCCAGTAGTGGCGGGCGGCGCGGGACTCGCAGGCGTCGGGCGTGTCGGCATGCAAACCGGTGCGCTTCGCGGGAGTAATGGCAGCCAGGGAAATCTTTCGGGGGGGACGTGCGCCAAGCACGTGGTTATCAGGTCCCAGGCGGGCCAATTCGTCAACTTCAGGAGCCTGCACCTTGCCGGAGCCGGAGGGGGCAATGGCATCGCCCTTGGCGCACCGCTCCGCGATTTCGGCCAGGACAGCGTGGGCCCGCTTGAGGTGAGCAAGGTTGGCGGCCTGGTTGCGGATTTTGGCGGTGATGATCTGCCGCCACATGGCCTGCTTCCAATCCGGCGTCCACTCGATCTGACGCCGGAGCAGTTCGGTGTTGGTGGCGCGGTAATAGGGGAGGGTGAGGGCGCACGGCTCGAACTTTTCGTTGCAGACGATGAGCAGAACATTCAGCTCGGCCATGCGGCGGAGGGCGCCGGCCGTGATGGTAAGGTCAGGCGCGGCGGAGACGATCACTGCCACGTCGGCCAGCGGGATGGTCCGCTCGATGCCCTGCTCGCGGTCTTCAACGTGAAGCTGGTCCAGCTTCACCCGCACCCGAAGGTTTGGACTGAGCAGATGGAGGATGTGGAAGCTCATGGCCGATGCAGCGGATAAAGTCTGGCCAAGTTAGCTGAAGTGCCTTCTTCGGCATGTTGAAGGCGACCATTGCATCTTCCGTGTTCGCAACGTGGCATGGCAATAGTTTGATTCTCTCCTGTCCTGTCACTAGGACGCGATATTTGCCAGCCGGCCAGCCGGCAGAAGAAGGCTTCTTTGTTTCTACTAGCATCCCACGACGGATGATTGCCACCGGCTTGCTGCCCGCCAGAATGGGTTTTTCTGGCGGAACAGCGTCCCCTTTCCAGAACGGCACAAACACCGGCACAAAGCTTTTGCCGTCTGCGCTGAGGTGGATGCGTACCTCCTTGAAGCCGGTGCGCTTGACGTATCCCGGCGTGCCGGGGCTGAAGGGCCTGACCGCCGTGTCGTCCTTGACCGATATGAGCTTCACGCTGCGGATGGGGATTTTGACCGTCTCCGGCCACTGGAACTCCGTCGAGCCGGAACGCCTGGTTGCTTCCCGCCAGTGCTGGAAATGCGCGAAGCAGAGCCGGGAGGTGAAGCTTCCGGGGATGCAGCCCTTCGTGCGTTTCAACTCGGCGTCCAGGTCCGCGGCCTTCTCCTCCTCGTAGCGCGCCCAGGCGGCCTGGCAGTAGGCGGAGAATTTCGGCGGCCAGATGTCTTTGAGGTTTTTCGGTGTCAGGGTGGTGAAGACCTCGCGGGCCACGTACGTGTCCGGGGCTTTCTTGCCGTAGATGGTCGTGGCGTAGGCGACCTGGTGCGGGCTGCGGGAGACATGATGCTGCACGACCACACGCCCCATCCACGCCTTGCACACCTCGCGCATCGCACCCTCGCGCGGGAAGACCGGGTTGAATGCCAGGCTGCGCCGGGTGCGCTCGTCCACCTTCCACCAACCGTGCTCGCCGGTTTCGGGGTCGGTGGCGCCGACGGTGCGGTGGGCCAGCCAGGGGAGGGTACAGGCGATGACCATCGCGTCCAGCGCGTGATGCCGCAGGTCGCCCCGGTTTTTCTGCTGCAATTGCTCGCGCTCAGCGTCCGTCAGGTCATCCCACCGCTTGCCCTCGGGCAGGGGATGCAGAATCTGGTTCAATCCCCAGGCCTGGCGCAGGCGGCTGGTGAGCGGGCCGTTGGTGACCTGGAAGCTCGAGGAAGGCCGGTTGCCCTTGACGATGGTGGGGTCGCGGCCGTCTTCCCCGGTCCAGCCCAGTTGGATCAACGCCACGTGACGCACGACCCGCGCGATGTAGGCCGTGTGCTGGATGTCCGCCTTTTGCCCGATCAGTTCCTCGGCCTTGTCGCTCAGGAAAATCTCCAGCTTGCGGCCCTTGAAGCATTTCTCGGCGTTGTCACGCAACTGCGGCCATTTCTCGGTGTGGCCGAAGGCCTGGAAGGGCGTGCGGTCGCCCTTGAGCTCGCGGTTGCAGCGCACGTGGCCGATGGTCAGGTTGTAGAACTCGTTGCAGTCCACCACGGACCGGGGCACCAGGTGCTCGATGTCGGCCTCGCCGTTGAGCAACTGCTCCTGGCTGATCTTGTCGCCGCAGAACGGGCAGGTGCTCTGAGTCTCCTTCCAAAGCCGGTAGCGCAGGATGGCGTTGCGCGAGGTGCTGGCCCCGCGGCCGGCCAGTTCCTGCCGGATGGACTCGCGCTCGTCCCGGTTTTCCTTGATCCGTTTTTGCAACTCCCGCTTGTTCTTTTCGCTCAACGCCAGGCTGCGCACGGCTTCCAGCACGATGAGGTCCGGCTTGCCGTGCTGCCGGACCAGCTTTTCGAGCAGGCGCGAAAACAGCACCAGCCGATGCCGGACCAGCGGGTGCTTGATGTCGGCCAGGTAACGCTCCAGCGCGCGTTGCGGGCTTTCGTCGGGCCGGCGCAGCAACGGCTGGGGCGGGTCGAAGCGCACACCGCGCTCCAACTGCTCGCGAATCATCTTCAAGGTGGACGAGGCGTAGCGCGCCCGACCGGCACCGGTCTGGGGGGTCAACGGCTGCTGGCCCTCGACGAGCTTGTAGCGCGAGGCGAATTCCTTTTCCCATTTCTGGAGCAGGCGAAGTGTGATTTTCACCCGGCCGGGAGCCTCCACCGTTGCCGAGGTCTTCGACTTCTTCCGGCGACGCGAGCTCTCCCAGATTTCCCGCAGGCGGGCCTGGGCCTGCGGGTCGGGCGCGACCAGGGCGCCGGTGTTGCGGTCAATGACGCGGAAGTTCATGACCGCCAGTTCCCACTGGGCCTGCTGAAAGGCCTGCTTGTTCTTGCGCACCACGTGCCGCGGGCGGCCGTGCCCATCCAGCGGCCGCAAGGCGTCGAGGGCCGGATCGCGGTTGTCGAAGCGGGGCCACTTGAGACCGAGCACGCCGGGGTTGCGCGCCCCGGAACGCTTGAAATAGACGTGGTGCCCCTTGACCTTGCGAGTATCGCCGTAGAGCAGCCAGTCGGCCTTTTCGCCAAGCAGCGGGTAGCGGGCGGCCTGGGCGGCGACGATGGCGCGGAATTCCCCTTCCACCAGCTCGCGGGGCCAGACCTCCCGCCGTTGCGGCAGGCCGCGGCTGGCGCGCCGGGCCAGCAGTTGGCAGGGCAGTTTGCAGCCCTCGTGCTCCATTTCCTGGCGCAGCGCCGACATCCGGGAGCGGATTTCGCCCTCCTCCTTCTTTCGCGCCTCCGCCTCCCTGCCCTCGAAGTCGCCCTTGCCCCAGGGGACCTCCGCCAGGTAACCGCGCCGGCGAAACAGGTGGGTCAGGGCGGTGAACAGTTCCTCGGGCCGGAGCGGCTGTCCGGCGGCAGCGGCCACCCGCAGGGCCACCGGATCGCGGAGGGAGTCAAAGCCGGGCCCGGGCACCCAGCCGCCCCGGGGGTTCTGCACCCAGGCCGACTCGGGCAGGGGAAGCAGCTCATGCCTGTCCCGTCGGGGGTCGTGGCGCTCGACCAGCCGGAGGCCGAGCCGCGCGGCCAGTTCTCGGGCGAACCATTGGCGGCGGTATTTCTTGCTCCGCAGCGTGCGGCGCTGGCGGCGGAGATTGCGGCGGGAGTCCAGTTTGGCAGTCTCCTCCGGGCAGATGAGCACGCCCACATCCAGGAAATGATCGCCCCGCCGCACGGCCCAGCCGATGGAGCCGGTGCCGAGGTCGAAGCCGAAGACCAGGCGTTGGACAAAGTGGGCAAGGGGAGAGCGGGGGATGATCATGGCGTTGAACAGGCGTGTTTTGCCGGGATGAATAGCCCCAAAATGCCGGGCTGACAATGACCCGTGGCGGGGCCGCGTGGACGGACGCAGCGGCGGGCGCGACTGCCCCGGGTACCGATGCCACTTACTCGAAGTGGAGCATCAACTCCGCTCCGACCCGCTCGACCGCGGTCAGCCGCGTGGGCCGGCAGGAGACCAGCCGGAAGAAGGCCGGGCCGGGCGGGGCCGGCAGGCGCAGCACCTGGCCCGGAAGGTCCACCGTGGCCGCCACGGTCTCGAACGGCCCGTCCACGGCCGTGGCCATCTGCAACTCGGGCGGTTCGGGCGGCGCCGGGTTTTCGGCCATCACGGTTTCGATCCAGTCCCGGCGCGCGGTGATGCGGGAGGCATACCAGGCGGCGGGCCGGGCTGTTTCCCCCGCCACGACCTGGACCCAGCCGGCGTCCTGGCGCTCGAAGAGGCCGGTCTTGTCAAACAACGCGGCAGAGAAGTCCGCGCCGTCGGCCTGGTAGCGGAACGGCCCGTCCACGGCCAGGGCGATGCCGGCCAGTTCCCAGCGGCCGTCGTGCCACACGAAGACGCCGCCGCCGGAATCGCCGCCGGTGAGCATGGCTTCATCGGCGCCGGCCGAGGCATCGAAGGTGCCGGCGAGGGCGTTGCTGGCAAAGCCGCCGTAGCTGGCCAGGGCGTGGACCAGATTGGTGCCCCAGCGCAGGGTGCCCGCCCCTCCGCCCCAGAGCCAGCCGGTCAGCCGGGTTTCGCCCAGCTCGTTGGTGACCACCACTTCGGCGCCGCGGGCGCGGCCGCGGCCGAAGAGCACGCAGGGCAGGCCCACTTCGTCCGTGCCGCTGAACAACGGGGCGAAGGTGGGAAACTCCCCGCAGACGCGCCACAGGGCCAGGTCGCTTTCGGGGTCGAAGAACCGCGCGGTGGTGCGCCAGGGGCGGCCGGCGAAGTGAAAGTCCTCGCCCAGGCTGCCGCCCAGGTGACGAGCGGTCAGGAACCACTGCGGGGAGATGGGCGTGCCGGCGAAGCCGCGCCAGCTGCCCTGCCATTGCCAGCCGCTGTCGGCCAGGGCGCCCGTGGGCGGGGTGGTGTTGTGGGCCGGGTCGTCCGTGCCCAGGAAGATCATGGCGCGCGCCGTCACCACGCCCGCCGCCAGGGCGGGTGCCCAGGCCGGAAAGTGCGCGCGGGTTCTCACGGTTCGGGAACCGACCGGCCGGGAGGCTGCACCTCCGCCCTGACCCCGCTCCGCGGCCGGCGCGGGGTCAGGGTTCAGAGCCCCTGCAAGGCCTCGTCCATGGCGGCGTAAAGGGCGTCCATGGTGGCATCGGTCTCGTCGCCCATGTTCGAGATGCGGAAGGTGGTGCCCTTGATCTTGCCGTAGCCGCCGTCAATGAGAAAGCCGCGGTCCTTCACCCGTTTCTGGAACTCGGGCAAGTTGATGACCCGGCCGCCGGGTTTGGCGCCGCTGTTCACGCAGGTCAGCGTGTGCGACTCGTAGCCGGGCTCGGGGAAGAGGGTGAAGCCGTGGCGCGCGGCCCACTCGCGGGTCATGCGCGCCAGCCGGGCGTGGCGGGCGTAACGGGCCTCCAGCCCCTCGGTGAAGATGTCCTCCAGCTTGGACTCGAGCGCGTACACGTGGGCGATGCTCGGCGTGCTGGGCGTCATGTTTTGCTCCGCGTTTTTCTGGAACTCGACGAAGTCGAAGTAGTACCCCCGGTCCTTCACGGTGGCGGCCCTGGCCAGGGCGGCGGGCGAGCACACGAAAATGCTCATGCCCGGGGGCAGGGCCAGGGCCTTCTGGGTGCCGGCCAGCACCACGTCCACCCCCAGCTTGTCGAACTCGACCGGCACGGCGGTGAGCGAGCTGACGCAGTCCACGATGAACATCACGTCGGGGTACCTGGCCTTGAGGGCGGCGACCTCGGCCAGGGGCGACATGACGCCGGTGGAGGTTTCGTTGTGGATGAAGGTCAGGGCATCGAACTGGCCGGTGGCGAGCTTGGCGTCCACGGCCTCGGCACGGATGGGCGAGCCCCAGGGCACCTGCAGCGGCTCGGCCTCCTTGCCGCAGCGTTTGGCCACGTCAAACCACTTGTCCGAGAAGGCGCCGCACATGCAGTTGAGGACCTTTTTCGTGACCAGGTTGCGGATTGCCCCCTCCATCACGCCCCAGGCCGAGGAGGTGGACAGGAAGACCAGTTGCCGGGTGGACAACAGGGCCTGGAGCCGGGGCTGGATGCGGGCGTAGAGGTCTTTGAATCCCTGCCCGCGGTGCCCGATCATGGGCTGACAAAACGCGCGGAAGGTTTTCTCGCTGACCTCGACCGGGCCGGGGATGTGCAACTTGACGTGTGCCATATTCGGGCCGGCCAACTTGCCCGCCCGGCGCCGGACAGGCAAGCCGGCTTTTCCGGGAGAAAGATCAGAATTCGGGGCGCGAAACGGGTCGGGGTCAGCCGGCCGGGGTCTGGGATTTGACCTTCCGCCGTGGGACCAACGGGGGACACGGCTGGAGGAGTGAAAAGGTGAAGGGGAAAAGCTGGAAAGGCAGGGGGCATCCCAAAGCTGCACGCGGTGCACGTGCGCGGAACACAGTGGACACCCAGACATGGACAGGCGGCCGCGGCTGTGTGCCCAAGATGCACCCCGCCCGGCTCAGGCCACGACCTGCACCCAGCGAGTCAACTTGGACTTGCTGCTGATCTTGGCGAGCCAGATTATCGAGGTGCCGAAAACTCGGTCCACGGCTGCCGTGCCCAGACTGGGACCGAGGTCCGGGACACGGCGCGGATGGCCGTGGAGTGGAGCTGAGGGCTGGAGAGCGAAGACGCCAAGACCCTGCGGCACCGGCTGGTGTTCCACGGCAGGCACCAGGAGAGCGCCGGTCACCTGGCCCGCCTGCCGGGCATGAAGGTCGTCGAAGAGGGTTGAAGACGGCCGCCGCGGGGGTACCGCGGGTATCCCGAGCAGGCAGGCAAAAGCCGCGCAGTTACTCGGGACTGGAGCGGGAAGCGGGGGGGGCGCCTTGAGGCGGCACGGCCCGCAAGTGAAGCACAGCCCCGCCGGACCAGGGAGCTTTTAAGCTCCGTGGACCCCCTCCCACCACGCCGGCGGCCTGACTCCTCGTGCCCTGCACGGGATGAATCCACTCGACTTCCACCGCTCCGGTCACTGCTGACAAATTCACCGTCGCCTCGCTGACTTCCGGAAGATAGACTACGTACTCCCGCCCCGGCGCGGCCAGGCAATAACCGGTCGAAGCCAGTTCACCATGGGGCACCAGGGTTGCCAGGTGGAGCCGCTCGGCCAGACGCCGGGTCACGCCCAGGGCCTGTCGCACCGGTTCCCACCGGCCCGTGCCAGGGCCGACCAACACCGTCTCCTCGTAGGGGTCCATGAAAAGCGGGTTCAGCCCACGCGTGAAGCTCTTCCACACCCAGGCCACGTCCCCGCCAATGCCCCAAAGATGATCGGTGTCGCTGAGAATGACCTTGCGTCCATCGGCGGGCGGCGGGTTGTGCCGATAATCGAACGGTCCGGCTTCCGGATTGGGGGAAATCCAGTTCGCCGGGCTTTGGAACAGGGTCGCATTGGAGCCCCGTTGCTTGCCATCGCGGGAGTACTGGAAGGTCATGCCGACCGGGTGCTGCTTGGGCTTTCCTTTTTCGTAGTCGAGGATGAAGCGGAGGAAGTGGAACTGCCATTCGGTGGAGTAGGCGCCCGTCTCGTTGGCAATTTCGTAGAGCACATTGTCCAGGTCGTTGAGCGTGTCACAAACCTTGCGCACGTAGGCTTCCTGAATTCGGGTCACCACCGGCACGCGCAAGGTGTGCACCTCAAGGCCGCGGCCGTCACCGTCGGCGTCAGCGTCCCAGCCGTGGACGTGGTTCGAGGGGTGGAACGGATGGGCCCGCCATGCATCAGCCACGTGCTGCAGACCCCAGCCTTCGAACAACATTACCGCGACGTAAATGCCGCGATCGGCTGCGGCCGCCACCCGTGAACGGAGCCGCTGGAAATAGGCCTCGTCCAACTGTTCGAGATTGAATTTGGGTTTGCCGTCCAAAGCCGGTCCCGGCCCCGTTCGTGCCCACGGATGCGGCGCGACGACCAGGCGCCGGAGCGACCTTTCCTGGTTCGCGCGGGTATCCCACATCAGCAGCTCCCAGCGCCAGAGCCGGATGAGGTTGTGGCCGCGCGCAGCCAGGAAGTCGAGGTGTGCACCGAAATCGAACGGCGTCGGCGGATCCGTCTCTCCCATGTCTTGGAGATTATTCCAGGTATGCGCCCCGGTCAGATACACGGTGCTTGGGGAACCGTCAGGTCCTTGGCTGCCGTCGGTGAAGTACCGGGGGTTGGCGGGATGCACCCGGAGGGGACCCCGGGCAGGATCGGCCGCGCAAACCCCGATCGCAGCAACGTTCAGCACCGCAACCAGCACGAGCCATTCCATCTGAGCGAGGCTCGACCGCATCCGCGCGTGCCGCACCACACGAGTGAGTGGCTTGTTTGCCTTCATCAGCGCCTTGGGGTGGGTACCGACCCTTCGCCAAACCGGCCGATTCGGTTGCGAACTTCATGGATCAGCCGTAGATCATCCTCGTCCCGAACCCTGGCCCCTGCTCGCTCCAGGACCAGTACGCACGCCTGCCGAGGCGGCTGTCTTATGACCGGTTCCACAACAAACGGTGTGTCTGCGCGAAACCGACCAGGGGCGGGCCGATGCTCGATCCATCGGTCCTGCACGCGCTGGTACCATGTCACATTTCGCCACTGGTCCTCGGCCCCCGTGGGGGTAAGTGGGGTTAGGTTGCCCTCCAGGTAAATCCGTGTGCCCTCCTCGGGGTCCTCCGGAAGAATGCATGCCCGGTCGGCCGTGGACTGCGGGCCCGGCAGGAACACGTTGGCGATGAAATTGACGCGGGCTCCCGCGCCGACCTTGGCGGCGTTATGGTGGCTCCAGTTGTAAATCACGTTGTTGACCACGTCATACAACCCGCCCGCCACTCTCGGATTCCGGTCTGCATTGTGGGCAAAGAGACAGTGGTGAATGGTAATACGGTCCGAACTGCTACCCGACAACCACCCCTTGCTGTGCGGCGGCCGCCCCTCGGCGATGATGGTCCACTGGAAGGTGACGTCGCGGACCCGGCCCCAGGTGTTGACGTTCTCATCCGTGGCGCCCATCAGCGAGCAGTGCTCCACCAGCACCCGCCCCACCGTCCCGCCGTCGGTCCCCCAGAACAGCAGGGCATCCCCCGAGCTTCCGCCCGTGGTCACCCGGATGCGGAGATGACGGACGATGATGTCTTTGCAGTCGCCCCGGAAGTGGATGCCGTGATTGCGGAGGGTGATCCCCCGGCCGGGAGCCGTCTCGCCGTCGAGGGTGACCCGGCCTTCCGTGACCACCAAGGGCGACTGCAACTCGATGGTTCCTTCCACGGCGAACCGGATGATGCGCGGGCCGCGTGTGGCCAGGGCTTCGCGGAGCGAACCGGGCCCGCTGTCGCGCAGGCTGGTGACCTCGATGACCGGCCCGCCCTCGCCGCCGCGCGCGATGGCCCCGAACCCTTCGGGCTTGCTGATCGACATTGCCTGTTGCGCCTGGCACGCCAAGGGGCCCAGCAATCCAAGCAACAGCGAGAGTCGAACCACCCGGCGCGCGGCTCTCCACCTCCGGGGCAGAGACACAGTCTGCGCCCCTTTCGACGGCGGCCGAAGAGCGATGCCGTCGCCAGGTTGTTGGAAGAACCACCGGCGCTCGGCCACGGGCCAAACTGCCTTACGGGATGGGCACGGCATTGTTGTCCTCATACACCTCCGGCACGCGGTCCTCCGGATCAGCCACCAGGGTCCAACCCCTTCCCGGCAGCCGAGGCAGCGTGAGCTGGAAGGCGAGTCGCTTCGGCACCAGGTCCACCGGAGCCGCCAGGGGACCGAGTGTGGTACGACCCACGATTCGTCCCTGTGCATCCAGCACGGCAATCTCGACCTGTGACACCGAGACCGTACCAAGATTGTGAATCACGCCTGCAACCGTCGGCCCATTCTGCGTTACTTCCCGCGTGCAAAGTGCCAGGTCGGCCCGCTGCCATAGAGGTTCCAACTTCTCCAACGGCGTGACTTCGATCACCGTGACAGTGCGCGGAGTCAGGACCAGGTCGAGGGTATCCGCCCGCGCCAATGAACGGGTCACGGTCCAATCCACCCGATCGGCTTGCTGGTCGTGGTCCGCGTCACGCCCCACGGTAATGCGATATCGCCCGTGGTCCAGGGCCCAGAATCGCGCACGGCCCTTCATGGGCCGTTGTGCGAAGCTGTACAGCAGGGCCTTGAACCGATCCGGTCGATTCGCCAGCACCAGGGCGGCGTAGTTGGTGTCGAAGCCCTCCCAACTGACCGCCTGAGCGGGATTGAATTTGTTGCGGCGAGTGAAACCTCCCAGATAGGCAATGGACGCATGCTGCAACAGGCTCGGAAAGACACGGTCGGTGAACTGATGTGTCACCGTGTACATGTCCGGCCAACGCCGGGCATCGTAAAGGCAGGCGATTTCCGCCCGGCCCGGCCGCGGGTTGCCCACAGTGGCGTCGATCAAAGGTTGGGGATCGCCGCGCAGATACAACGGCAGGGCCGGATGAAACGCCGCCAGGCGCTCGAGGATTCCAGAGTCAAGACCTTCCAATGCACCCGGGTTGAAGAGGTCGTTGAGAAATGTGCCGGCCGGCGCCGGGGCAAGTCCGCGGCGCAGGTAATGCAGGAACGGCTCCACATACCGGGCGTCGCCCGTGAGGGCATACAGCCAGGTGAACACGGTGGCCTGCGCGCGGTAGCCCCCGGCCAGCGGTTGATCAGGACTGGAGGCGAGGACACGACCGCTCGGCACTTCCACGGCGGTGGCCCATTGGCCGGGCTGCAGATATCGCAGCCAGGTGTCCGCCCACTCCCGCACCACGCGCAGGGCTTCAGGCGCGCGGTTGTAGTCTGCCCACTGCAGGGCCGCGTGCCACATCAGCGGGGCGGCATGACCGTCCACCCTGGGAGGTCGGGGTCGGTCCAAATCTCGCGCCCCCATGTTGTCGGAATCACGGTAGAATCGGCGCCCATCCCCGGTGCGCACCGTCAGTTTCTCCAGGTTCCGCGCGGAGTCCATGCAACGTTCCAGATACACCGGGTCGCCATAAAACCAGCGCGCCATCAGGGCCAGGTGATTGATGCCCTCCTCGTAGGCGTGCAGTGCATCCGTGGATTCGCGATTGATGCCCTCGCGCAGATTCTCGCGATCCGCCAGTTCCGCCAGGCGTGCGGCCGCCTCCCGCAGTTGAGCAGCCGTTCCTCCATCCTCGAAAAAGGGCAGGTCCACAAACTGCTGGAACCAGTCGGTGTCATCACCCACGCGCCCGCCCAGCTCCCCCGTGTCCACCAGTCGCTCGTCCAACCACCACTGTGCAATGCGCCGGGCCTCCAGCCAGGCCAGCCGCGGGTACCAAGCCCAGGCCGGGACACCTTCCGGAGGCGGGGGAGGCGGGCAAACCGGGGACAGCGACGGCAGATGACGCAGGTAGACCCACTCGCGATACTGTCGAACCAGGTCGTCCTGCGGCGCCAACGAATGGCACTGGTCGAGCGTCAGGAACAACTCCGGGCACTGCGCTGTGTAAGGGCTCGAAGCAAAAAACTCTTCGCGCGGTTGGCGTTCGTAACTTCCCCAGGGCCGCGGCTCGGAAAGCACACTGAACAGCGTTTTGAGCAAGAACTTCCGCCATGCCACCGCCTCGGGACGCGCCTGTTCGACCGGGACGAAGTGGAGTCGGAACGCGGGCGCCCGGCCCCCGGGCCCGGTTAAAATCACCTCCCGACTGGCTCGCAAAGTGACCCACAAGTGGTGCCACGGCAGCACCACCTGATCGGCGATGTCCAACACAAGATCGAGTCGGCCCGGTTCCGCCTCGCACTCCACCCAACTGATGTCCCGGCGCGGGTTCAGGGGATCCTGGACGACCAGTAGCAGGCGAACCGGAGCAGAAACGTCCGCCAGCACCGCCCCCACGGAGATCGCGGCCAGCCCGGTTTCCTGCAAAAAAGCAGGGGTCACGAGGTGAATCGCCCGGTGGGCGGGCAGGCGCAAGGGGCCGGGGTTCCCATCCCCCGCCAACAAGGCACGCACTTGCCGCTCCGGCTCCAAGTACCGTTCTTGGAGGGCCAACAAGAGGTTCTCGGGCGCATGGGCAGAGGAAGGCGGCGGCAGCGCGATTTCTTCGCCGGGCTGGAATGCCACAACGGGCCCGGTCGGCGGCACACCGCGGGAAAGTCGATAGAATCCCACCTCAGCCAGCGCGCCGTTGGTCGTGCCAAAGAAACTGACCCGCTGCGCTCGGGCCCGTCGGGGAAAACGGGCGATTTGGACGGCCTCACCCCCGCCGAACACGTGCAGGGGCGATTGGTTCGTGGGTTCCACCAGCTCGGTGGCGTCCGCATACATCCGCGTGCGTGCCCCGCCGCGGAGCACCACCAGGTCGAAGCCCCGTGCGTCCGCCAACGTCAGGTGCACGCCATCGTTCCCAAGGAAGCTGTATTGCACTCCGTCGCCGGCCCGAGCGGGATACTCCTCAACGCGGCCGCTGTAGTCCCGGCTGTGCACCGAACCGTCCACCGGGGCCCCTACAAAACCGCGCACCACCCGACAGTCCGCCACCGGGACCTTTTGGATCACCCAAACCCGACCCGTTTCCTGCGCTCGCCCACAACCGAGCCAACCAAAGATCATCGCGACCCACAGGCCGGCTTGCGCCCAACGACCGGGAGCACAGGACCCCGCAGAACGGCGCAAGTGTGCAGGACGGCCGAGCTGTGCCGCGCAGCTCTTTACAGCCGACTGCCCCGCCAAGACCGCCCGCGGGGCGATCGAGAGGCCCTTGATTGTCCGGTGTCCCTTTGCAGTTACCCTCGCGGTCTTGCCAAGCACCCGGGCCGATGGACTTGCCGCAGGTGCAGGGACCGGACCCTCAGTGTACTGACAAACCCGCTTGGAATTCATATGCACCCAGATCCACACCGGCTCCCTGCGGCCGGGAGCGCCCTTCGCGATCCGTCTTCGGCGCGCCTTCCGTCACGCCCGCCTCGATTGCCGGCGAGCCCGCCCGAAGCCGAAAATCTCCTCGGTTTGCGTCCACAAACAGCGGGTCTTTGCCTTTGAGATTCTCCTCGATTCGGCAGCCTGCCGGCGGCCTGCTCCAGGCCGTGCGCTCGACTGCAAAGAACAAGTTGCGGCAAATCCGATGCCCCCCGCCGGCATTGACAAAAACAACGCCCTGGCAAGCGCCCCGCTCGAGGGTCTGAGCGTTACGGTAAAAGATGTTGTTCTGAACCACACACTCCGTGGTCGCGGGCTGCCAGAGCACCAGGCCGGCCCGATTCAACTGAAACGCAAGGGTGTTGTGGTGGATCCGCCACCGGTGCGCACCCGCAAATTCCGGCCCTGCATGCGCCTCGGGATTGTACGGGTAGCCGGCGACCTGAATGCCATACGCCCGGTTGCCGTGGATGCCATTGTTCACGATCTCGATTTCCGTGCCCGTCACATAAATACCGTGCTGCTGGTTGCTGCGTTCGTTGTCCGGGCGGAGCCCGTTTTGCGCAATGACGTTGCCTTCGATACGCACCCTGTAGCCATTGCCAAGGATCCCCTGGTTCCAGTTGTCCCGAATGACACAGTTTCGAAGGACCACGTTATGGGCGTTGTAGAACTTGATGCCGTCGTGTCCGTATCGGATCTCCAGGCCCTCGATGACAATCCACCCGATGGGCCGCTGGTAGCCCGCGCGTGCCTGGAGCCGAATCCCCTGCCCCGGGGGCGCCTGGCCGGGCCGGCCCGGCTGCAAGATCGGACGTTCCCCCGGGTGGTTCTTCAGCACGATGGGCCGGCCTTCGTCCCCCGATTCGCGCAGCACCACCGCCTCCCGATACACGCCGGCCCGCACCAGAATCGTGTCCCCGGGGCGAGCCAGATCCACCGCGCGCTGCACGGTGCGCAAGGGCTTGCTCTTGCTGCCGTCGTGGCCATCGTCCCCGTCAAGGGCCACGTGATACACCGCGGCAGCAGCATGTCTGAGCCCGGCGAACACCAACACCACCACGGCGCAGGCAAGCAAGGGGAAAGTCAAACGAGAGGCGGTCGGCGGCAGGGCCGCCGGTGTGGCTGGGGGTGAAGCGCTCATGGGGACCTCCAGAATCGCAGTTCAAACGCTCCTCCGCGGCGAGTTGTAGTTCCACGTCATTATGTTCCGGCGATAGTGCGGTTGCCCCCCAAGCCGCAGCAGGTGGGGGCGCGGGTTCGGGGCCGTGTTTTCGTAAAACCGTAACTCCCGACCACGAATCACGATGATCTCCTCCTCCAGTCACCCGGGATATCCGCCACATAATGGAGGCGCCGAACCGGTCCGGCGCGGTGACCGCGAATTCCATGATCCCAACGCCGTCCAGGTCCGCAATGATCACGCGCCCTTTGCCCCCCTCGCCGACCGCGAAATCCAGCCGAATGATGTGTGGCGAAGATGTGGCAGCCGCCCAGCAGGTCACGGCTGGGGAACGCGGCCGAAGGACCAAGCGACATGCTGGGATGTCTGCATCGGTTCATGGGATGACAGGAAGTGGACGTTTTCCCTGCCGGCAGGATTCAACGCCCAGCCGCCTTTCCCGCGCTCCCGCGCGGCTTTACCAGCCGGCCTGGCGAATGGCCGCCTGCAGCGGGCCGAGCAACCACTCAGGAAACACCCCCAGCGCCAACACCCCCGCCGCCGCCAGCAGCGCCACCCCCGTCTCCACCGGCGAGACCGCCCGGTCGGGGGTGTCGAGGGATAGCTTTCCTCCGGCGGCGGGTTCGCGGGAAGTCTCCGCGCCGGTTGCCGGCGTGGCCGCCCCGTCAGCGGTGGCCACGTAAACCTGCTTGAGCACCCGCAGGTAGTAGTAAAAGCCCACCGGGCTGAGCGCCAGCGCGGTCGTTACCAGCCAGAACGGCAGCCGCGCGCCCGCGCCCGCCTCGAGGGCCGCGGCAAACACGTAAAACTTGGCCGGGAACCCGGCCAGGGGTGGCAGCCCGGCCAGCGACAACAGGAAGACCGCCAGCCCCCCCGCCAGCCAGGGGGCCCGTTGCCCCAGCCCGATCAACCCGTCCAGCCCGGAGTCGCCGTGGCGGCGTTCAAGGTGGGCGGCCGCTGCAAACGCCCCCAACCCGGCCAGCGCGTAGGTGAAGGCGTAGTAAACCAGTGCCGCCAGCGCCGCGGTCCGGTCGGCCGCCCCGCCCAACGCCAGCACCGCCAGCAGCAGATAGCCCGCGTGGGCCACGGCTGAGTAGGCCAGCAGGCGCCTGAAATCGCGCTGCGCCAGCGCCGCCAGGTTTCCCACCACCATCGAGGCCAGGGCCAGCGCCGCCACCACCCGCGTCCAGTCCGGCCCCCCGGCCGGCGCTGCCGTGTGCGACGCCTCCGGCATCGCCATCACCACAAACCGGCCCAGCAAAAAGAACCCCGCCAACTTGGACCCGGACGCGATCAACGCCGCCACCGGCGTGGGCGCCCCCTGGTAGGCGTCCGGTGCCCACAGGTGAAACGGCACCGCCGCCGCCTTGAATCCGAAGCCCACCAGCGACAGCCCCAGCGCCAGCGCCAGCAACGGGTCCGGGGCCCGCCCGTGCAGGGCCGCGGCGATGCCGGCCAGATTCGTGGTGCCCGTCAGGCCGTACAGAAAACTGAAGCCCATCAGGGTGAAGGCCGCCGCCGTCGCGCCGATGAAAAAGTACTTCAACGCCGCCTCGGTCGCGCGCGGGCTGGCCTTGTTCAACGCCACCAGCGGGTACAACGACAGCCCGGCCAGTTCCAACCCCAGGAACACCATCACCAGGTCCGCCGCGCTGGTCATGATCATCAGTCCCACCGTGGCCAGCAGCAGCAGCGCGAGGTGTTCCCCCACATGCTCGGTGTGGTCCGCCTCGAAGGACAGTGCCGCCGTCAATGCCGTCAGCCCCACCAGCCCCAGCTTGACCAGTTGGGTCAGCGGGTCCACGGCGAACAGCCCGCCCGCCGCGACGGCCTGCACCGGCACCTGCACCAGGTACAGGCTCGCGCCGCAGCAGCCCACCAGGCTCACCAGCACGGCGATGCCCCGCCGCGCGCGGGCCGGCGCGCCGCGCATGGCCGTGAGGTCCACCAACAGCACCGCCAGGGCGGCGGCGGTGATCCACACCTCCGGACCGGCGAGCTTGAGCCACGCCACAAACTGGGCCGTGCTCATGGCAGACCTCCCGCTTGTCCCGTCGCCAGCAGCCCCCGCACGCTGGGCAGGATGTAATCCATCAACACACCCGGAAACAACCCCAGCCCCACCGTCGCGGCCAGCAACAACCCCGCCCCCACGCGCTCGGGCAGGGTGATCGGTTCCAGCGGGGCCGGCGCGGCGCCGTCGCCGCCGGCCCCCGGCTCTGGTTCCTCGGCAAAGGCCTTTTGCAGCGCGCGCCAGATGTAGGCCGCACCGATCACGAAGCCCACCCCGGTGACCACCGCCGCCACGGGCCGGGCCTCCCATGCCCCCACCAGGACCGACAGCTCGGCCACGAAGCCGCTGAACCCCGGCAGCCCCATCGAGGCCATGCCCGCCAGGGTGAAGGTGACCGCCGCAAACGGCAGCCGCCGCGCCAGCCGCAACCCGGCCAGTTCGTCCAGCTCCCGCGTATGGGCCCGGTCATAGACCATCCGGCCCACCACCGCGAAGAGCAGGCCGGCAATCAGGCCGTGCGAGACCATTTGCAGCACCGCCCCGCCCAGGCCCAACGGGTTCAGCGTCACCAGCCCCAGCAACACAAAGCCCATGTGGCTGACGCTCGAGTAGCCGATGACAAACTTGAAATCCCGCTGCACCAGCGCCACCAGCCCGCCGTACACGATGCCCGTGACCGCCAGCGCCAGGAACACCCCCTGCCACGCCGCCACCCCGGCCGGGGCCAGCGCCACGCCCGCGCGCAGCGCGCCGTAGGCGCCCAGCTTCATCACCACCCCCGCCAGCAACATCGAGGCCGCCGTGGGCGCGGCCACGTGACCGGTCGGCGCCCAGGTGTGCAGCGGCCACAACCCCGCCAGCACGCCGAAGCCGACGAAGATCAGCGGAAACACCCAGCGTTGAAGGTCCGGGGGCAGGGGGTTTCGGGCCAGCGCCGCCAGGTCCAGGGGCGCCTCCGCCCCGGCTGCTTCCCCGTGTCCGTAAAGTACCAGCACACCCAGAAACACCAGCGCGCTGCCGCCAAACGAGTACAGGGCCAGCTTCATGGCGCCGTACTCGCGGCGGGTCGAACCCCAGCGGGCGATCAGGAAGTACTTCGGGATGATCGCCACCTCGTAGAAGAAAAACAGCAGGAACAGGTCGAAGCTCAGGAACACCCCGTACACCCCGCCGATCAGGGCCAGATACAGCGCGAAGAAGGCGCGCGGCGCCTCGCGCACGTTCCAGGAAAACAAAATGCCCGCCACCGCCGCCAGGCCGGTCAGCCACACCAGCGGCAGGTTCAACCCGTCCACCGCCAGGTGATACTCCAGCCCCAGCGCCGGCACCCACGGCACCCGCACCAGCGTCAACACCTCGTCCCCCGGCTGGTAGGCCCGGCCGCCGACCGCGCCGCAGACCGCCCCCGCCACGGCGAAGCCCAGCGCTCCCCACGCCGCGGCCCCGGCCCAGCGCCGCGGCCACACCAGCAGGGCCAGCGCGCCCGCAAAACTCACGTAAATCGTCCAGGCCAGCATGTCACAAGGGCCGCCAGGCCTCGGCGAGCCGGACCACCGTGGCGTTGGTGAAGTTCAGCAGCAGTTGCGGGTACAGTCCCAGCCCCAGCATCACCGCCACGGCCGGCGCCAGCCCCAGCCGCTCCCCCCAGCTCAGGTCCCCCGGTACCTCCCCGCCGGGCGGGGTCGGACCGTGGAAGACCCGCTGCATCAGGGTCAGCACAAACACCGCGGTCAACAGCAACCCGGGCAGGGCCAGCGCCGCCGCCACCGGCGCCAGGGCGAAGGTGCCTTTGAAGATGAGGAACTCGCCGACAAAGCCGCTGAGGCCCGGCAACCCCAGCGAGGCAAACAACGCGATGCCCGTCAGCCCGGTGAAGACCGGCGCCGTGGCGCGCAGTCCGCCAAACGCGTCCACCCCCCGTCGCCCGCCGCTGCGCTGTTCCAGCCAGCCCACCGCGGCGAAGAGCGTGGCGGCGGTCAGGCCGTGATTGAAGAGCTGGAAGATCACGCCGTTGAGGGCCGCGGCCTGCTCATTGGCCGGGCGGCCGACGCCGGCCGCGGCGCCGCCCGCCGCCGCCAGCAACCCCAGCAGCGCGTAACCCAGGTGGTTGATGGAAGAGTAGGCCAGCAACCGTTTCAGGTCCCGCTGGGCGAAGGCCGTGGCCGCCGAAAACAAAATCGTGAACACCACCAGAACCAGCAGCGGCGTTTGCAGGGCACGGACCTGCTCGGGGAAAATCGGCACCAGCAACCGCGCAAAGCCGTACACGCCCATCTTGGACATCGCGCCGGTCAGGAGCATGGTCACCCCCGTCGGCGCCTCCGCGTACGCGGCCGGCAGCCAGGTGTGGAACGGCATCACCGGCACCTTCACCGCCAGCCCCACAAACACCCCCGCAAACACCAGCGACCACCACGTCTCCCCCCGCATCCCGCCCCAGCCCGTCCCGGCGTGAAACCGGGCCGCCAGTTGGCCGCCCTGGCCCAGCCCCGCCAACTCGAGGAAGTCGAAAGTCCCCGCCGCCCGGAACAACGCCAGAAAGGCCAGCAACAGCGCCGCGCTGCCGGCCAGCGTGTACAGGAAGAACTGCGTGGCCGCCGGCCCGCGCTCCGGGCCGCCCCACAGTTTGATCAGGAAGAACGCCGGGATCAGGCTCAGCTCCCAGTACAGGAACCAGTGGAAAAAGTTCAACGCGGTGAAGGTGCCCAGCAGCCCGGCCTCGAGGAACAGGATCAGCGCCCCGTACAACGCCCGCCGCTCGCGCGGCCCGCCCGGCGCCAGCAGGGCCCCCGGCACCAGCAGCGTGGTCAGCACCACCAGCACCAGGCTCAGCCCGTCCAGCCCCAGATGATAATCCACCGCCAGGCCGGGAATCCACGCCCGCCGCTCGACGAACTGCATCCCGCCCGCCGCCGGATCAAATGCCGCCGCCACCGCGGCCGCCAGCGCCACCCCCAGCCCGGCCGTGGCCAGCGCCAGTCGGCGCGCCGCCGCGCTGCGGCGCTCCCCCAGCGCGAGCACCAGCAACCCGCCCGCCAGCGGCAGAAACGTGAGCAGACTCAGCACCGGCAGCCCCTTCATCGGCAACCTCCCCAGAGCAACAACAGCCCCAGCGCCGCCGCCCCCGCCGCCATCCCGCGCAGGTACCCCGGCAGCCGTCCGTGCGACCAACCGGCCATCCGGCGCCCCGCCGCCCCCAGCCGCGCGCAGGCGGCGTCAAAGCCGCCGTTCACCGCAATCTCGTCTGCCAGCCGGCTCACCCAGGCCAGACCCAGTACCAGGCCTTGTACCAGCCACACCAGCCCGCCCCACAGCCAGCGGTCCAACAGGTCCCCCCCCGCCGCCCACCGGGCGTGCCAGCGCACCACCGTTGTGGCGTAGAACTCGTCCACGCGAAACTTTTCGCGCAAGAGCCGGAACAGGCCCGGCCGCATCAGCTCGAGTGCGTCTGGCGCGGCCGGGTCGGTGATAGGGCGCCGTCCGTAAAGCCCCCAGCCCAGGGCCAGCCCGGCCAGCACCACGGCCGTCGAAAGCGCCATCAGTTTCAGGACCTCCGCGCCGAACAGGCGGTGCAGGTCCGGAGCGAGGGGCGCGGCGTGTGCCGGGTCCAGATACGCTTGCAGCGCGGGCCAGGCCGGCGTGCCGAAGAAGCCCAGGACCACCGCGCCGACAGCCAGTAACACCAGCGGCACCGTCATCACCGGCGGACTTTCGTGAACGCCGCCCGCCTCCACCGCGGGCTGGCCGGGCGTCGCCCCGCCGCGGTGCGGGCCGAAGAAGACGAACACCACCTGCCGGGTCATGTAAAAGGCCGTCAGCAGCGCGCCCGCCAGGCCCAGCCAGAACGGCCCGCGCGACACCGGCCAGCCGTGTGCGGCGTGGAGGATTTCCTCCTTGCTCCAGAACCCGGAAAAGAGCAGCGGCACGCCGGCCAGCGCCATCATCCCCACGGCGTAGGTTGCAAAGGTGATCGGCTGTGCCCGCCACAAACCGCCCAACCGGCGGATGTCCTGCTCCCCGTGGCAGCCGTGAATGACCGAGCCCGCCCCCAGGAACAGCAGGGCCTTGAAGCAGGCGTGCGTCAGCAGGTGAAACATCCCCACGGCCACGCCCCCCACCCCCAGGCCCAGGAACATGTAGCCCAGTTGCGACACCGTCGAGTAGGCCAGGATGCGCTTGAGGTCGGTCTGGGCCACGGCGATCAACGCCGCAAACACCGCGGTCCCCGCCCCCAGCCAGGCCACCACCTGCAGCGCGGGCGAGGGGCCGGTCGCCGCGCCAGGCGGGACCGCGGCAAACAGCGGAAACATCCGCGCCACCAGGAACACGCCCGCCGCCACCATCGTGGCCGCGTGGATCAGGGCGCTGACCGGCGTCGGGCCTTCCATCGCGTCCGGCAACCACACATGCAGCGGGAACTGGCCGGACTTGCCCGCCGCGCCCAGCAGCACCAGCAGGCTGATGACCGCCGACAACGTCAGCCCCGCCGTCACCGTGTGACCGGCCAGCGTGCCGATCGCCGCGGCCTCGAGGCAGCCGCGGCCCCCGTCGTAAAACACCAGCGTCCCTGTGGCCGCGTACAACCAGAGCATCCCGGCGAACAGGCCCAGATCCCCCACCCGCGTGGCAAGAAAGGCCTTCCGGGCCGCGGCGGCGGCGGCCGGTTTTTGGTGCCAAAACCCGATCAAAAGGTACGACGCCAACCCCACCAGCTCCCAGGCGATGAACAGGAGCAACAGGCTGTTGGCCATCACCACCGCCAACATCGCCCCGGCGAACAGCGAGAGAAAACAGAAGAACCGCGTGAAGTTCTCGTCCCCGGCCATGTACCCGACGCTGTAGATGAAGATCAGCAGCCCGACCAAACTGACCATCACCAGCATCGCGGCGGACAGCGGGTCCAGCACCCACCCCAGCATCAGGGTGTGGTCACCCCAGACCAGCCAGGGGAAGTTGACCTCGGCGCGGAAGCCCCCGGGCCCCGGCGCCGCCCAAGTGGCGGCCAGGGCTGCCAGGGAGAGCCCCAGACTCACGGCCAGCGCGCCAATCGCCAGCCCGGCGGCGAGCCGGCGCGCCCGGCGCGGCGTCAACGCCAGCACCCCCGCCACCAGCAGGGGCAGGGCGGGGATGAGCCAGAGTTGATGCACCACGCCGTTCATCCCCGCAATTGATCGGCCTCGTCCAGGTGCACCGTGCGGCGGTGGCGGAACAGGGCGATGATCAACGCCAGTCCCACGGCGGTTTCCGCCGCGGCCACCGCGATGACGAAGAGCACGAAGACCAGGCCCGCGGCGCCGGCGTCGTGGCCGCCGTGGCGCCAGAAGGCGATGAGGTTGAGGTTGACCGCCGTGAGCATCAGCTCAATGCCGGCCAGGGCCAGAATGGCGTTGCGGCGGGTGAGGGCCCCGGCCAGGCCGATGCCGAAGAGCAGGGCCGCCACCACCAGGTAACGTTCCAGCGGGCTCATGCCGGCGGCTCCTTTTCCCCGCCGGCGGGCGGTTCGCGCAGGGCCAGCACCACCGCACCGATCAGGGCGGCGGTCAGCAACAGGCCCACCACCAGCAGGGCCGGCACCTGACGGCTCATCAATTCCAGTCCCAGCTCCCGCACCGGCACGGCCGGCCGCGGCGGGGCGGCGCCCGCCGGCAGCCGCGCGGTCCCCACCGCCGCCAGGAGCAGCCCCGTCACCCCGCCGGCAACGGCCAGGCCCCAACCCCGCGGCCGCGCGCACAGCGGGGCACTCTCCGCCCCGCGGGTGCGGGTCAGCAGCAGGGCAAACACGATGAGGATTGAAATGGCGCCCACGTACACCAACACCTGGGCGAAGGCGAGGAACTCGGCCCCCAGATGCAGGAACAGCCCCGCCCCGGCCAGAAACACCGCCACCAGGCACAGCGCGCAGGCGACCAGATGGCGCAGGCTCATCGCTGCCGTGGCCGCCGCCAGCAGCCCCAGGGTGAGCAGGGTGAAGGCGGGGTCCATGGCGTCACTCCGCAAAACGGTAGCGGCGCGGGCCGGCGGCCGCCGTCCCCAGTAGGGCCCGGCCCAGCACCTGGTACGGGACCAGTACCAGCCCGGCGGCCAGCGCCCAGCGCACCAGCGTGGCGCCGGCAAAGGTCCAGCCGGCGGTGGCCTGCCAGAGCACGGCGGCGAAGTTGGCTGCCAGCCCCAGCGGCAGCAAAAACTTCCAGGCAAAGTGCATCAACTGGTCCGCCCGCAGCCGCGGCACCGTGCCGCGCAGCCAGATGAACCCGGCAATGCAGGCGAGCAGTTTCAGCGCGAACCAGGCGTAGGAGGGAATCCACTCCAGCCACGCCACCGGCGCGCGCCAGCCGCCCAGAAACAGCGTGATCCCCACCGCGCTGTAGCCGAACAGCAGCAGGTATTCCCCCAGGAAAAACAGGGCGTACTTGAAGCCGGAATATTCCACCAGGTGCCCGGCGATGATCTCGGACTCGCCCTCGGGCAGGTCGAAAGGGGCGCGGTTGGCCTTGGCGGTGGCGGCGGTGAAAAAGAGCACCACCCCTGCCAGCCCCCAGGGGGTGAAGACATGCCAGCGCGCCAGCCCTCCGGGGTACCACCCCGCCTGGCTGTCCACGATGGCCGGCAGCGACAAGCTGCCCGCGACCAGCACCGCCGTGAGGGCCGCCAGCGCCAGGGGCACCTCGTAGCTGATGAGCTGGGCAATGGCCCGCATCGCTCCCAGCAGCGAGTACTTGTTGCGGCTGCCCCAGCCGGCCATGAACAGCGCCACCTCCGTCACCGAGCCCATCGCGAAGAAAAACACCAGCCCGGCATCCAGGTCCAGCGCCACCAGGTGCCGCCCGAAGGGAATCACCGCCAGCGCACACACCACCGGCACCACCTTCAACAGCGGCGCCAGCGTGTGCACCCACCGCTCGGCAGCGAACGGCCGGAGGTCCTCCTTGAACAGCATCTTCAGCCCGTCGGCCGCCGGCTGGAGCAAACCCGCGGGACCGACGCGGTTGGGGCCGGGGCGGTTTTGCATCCGTGCCAGCCCCTTGCGCTCGAGCCAGGTGGTCAGGGCAAAGAGGCCGGCAAACACGCCCACCAGCACCGCCGCCCCCAGCAACGCTCCGGCCACGGGCTGCCAGGCTTCCGGCACCCGCTGCACGATCCACCGGCCCACCGTCAAGGGCGCGTGCTCGAGGAGGTCCACCACAAACGCGCGCGGATGCTAGGGGAAGCCCCCCCACCTGCCAACGCCGCTTTTCTCCCCGGCCCGCGACGGGCGCCTCTCACTTCATGGCAAAGCCCGCAGCTCCGGTTACCAACCGGCCGTATCGCCGATTGCCCAATCGGCGGTCCCGGCGACCGCCGAGGGACTGCGGGTTGGCAACCCGCCGGCGCCGCAGGACCGGCAACGCCCCCACGGCGGCACGCGGTACAGAAATATTCTGGCCCCCGCCGGTGGACGTTGGCAGAGTCAGTCGCGGTATCCCCCCGGCCCGACTCCACCGCACCGTGGGGGCGGGATGGCAGCGACAGCCACGCCCCCGCGGCGGGACGGAGGTGAGGGCCGGCGGCGCCCAGGCCAGTGGACCATTCAACTGCCAGACCAACGTGAAAACCCCAAGCTGCTTCCTCACCGGGGCGGTGCTGACCGCCGCCTTCCTGACTGCGACCGCGCGCGCCGGCGAACCCCCTCCCCGGCCCCATCGCCTGACCTTCGCCGCCCGCGCCGCATTTCAGGTGCGGGCCTCCTTCACCAGCAGCCTGCCTCCCGCCACCACCCGGCCCGGCCCGGCCACCGGCGGCGGCCTGCTCCGGACCTACGACGACGGTTTTGTGGGAGTGGACAGCCGGAACAACCCCGACGGGCAGACGTGGTTCTGGGGCTACCTTGACCCCGCCCAGTACCAAGCCGGGGCCGCCACCCTCGGCTACACCGCCCGCACCTCGACCGCGCGCAGCACCTCGCCGGAGCGGGACGATGACCCGCAATTCGGCGGCGAACTCAGCTATGCCCGCAGCCTGTTTGAGTGGGGCCGCGCCTTCTGGGGCGTGGAACTGGGGGCCGCCTTCACCCCGCTGAAAATCGAGGACGCCGCCACCCTGACCGGCACGGCCCAGTACCTCCGCGACACCTACACGCTTGTGGCCCCCCCGCCGCCTGCGGCGCCGTATATCGGCACCCACCACGGGCCGGGGCCCCTGTTGAACGATGCGCCCACCCGCACGCAGGTCACTCGCGAGGTCGTGTACACCGGTCGCCGTGAAATCGAGGCCAGCCTCTTCGGCTTCCGGCTGGGGCCGGTGCTGGACATCCCGATGGGCGAGCCGTTGTCCCTCCAACTGAGCGGCGGCGCCTACGTGGTGTACGCCGATGCCGAGTTCATGTATGCCGAGACCGCCACCATCGGCGGCGGAAACGTCGGCGCCCCCCGTGGCCGGGTCGAGAAACAAGACTGGACCCTGGGCGCCTACGTGCGGGGGCAGGTCCTGCTGAGCCTGTCGCCCGCGCTGGGCGTGTTTGCGGGCGGGGAATATCTGATGCTCGACGCGCTCAAGCTGGCCAACGGCTCGCCCGCCGCCCGGCTGGACTTTGACGAGTCGTTCGCCGTGCTGCTGGGCGTGGCGGTCAACTTCTGATCCCGGCGGCCGCCGCGGCCAGCAACAACGCCCCCACCGGTACGGCATCCTCGGCCAGCGCCGCCAGCCCCACCTCCGGGCCGGGCCGGAACGCCTCCATCAACAGCGGGGGCAGCGCCGCGGCCACGGCGGCCCGGAGCGGTTCGCCCAGCAGGGACAGCCCCCCGCCCAGGACAATCCGCGCCGGATGAAGCAGGTGCACGGCGTGCGACAGGCCCCACGCCAGGTCAGCGGCCGTCTCCTCCAGCAACCGGCGGGCCTCGGCATCGCCCGCCGCCAGCGCCGCACCCAGGACACGGGCCTCTCCGCCAGGGGTGGGGCCCGCCAGCCGGGCCAGCAGGCAATCAGGCCGGGCCTCGATCCATTGCCGGATTTTCCGGTCCACCGCCCAGCCGGAACACCGCGACTCGACCGTGGCTCCGGTGCGGTCCAGCCGCACGTGGCCGATTTCCCCCTCCCCCGGCGGCGCGCCGTGGTAAATGGTGCCGCCGCAGACCAGCCCGCCGCCGACGCCGCTGCCCAGGGTCACATACAGGACCGGGTCGTGCCCGTGGCCGGCGCCGGCGCGCGCTTCGCCCAGGGCGGCCACATTGGCGTCATTGTCCACCACCACCGGCAGGCCGGTGAGCCCGCGCAACCACTCGCCCAGGGGGAAGTCCGACCAGCCGGCAATCTGGTGGGAACAGCAGATGCGGCCGGTCCGCCAGTCCACCGGCCCTCCGAAACCCACCCCCACGGCCGCCGCGGTCTCCCCGGCGCGCAGCTCCTCCAACGTGGCGGCGATCCGGTGGCGGATGCCTTCCGCCCCGCGGCCGCGGTCCACCGCGAAGCGGTGACGTTGGTGGAGGGCGCCGGTGGCGTCGCCCTGCACCACTTGCAGCTTGGTGCCGCCGATTTCGATGCCCAGCAGGGTGCGGTTCATGGGAGCGGCAGCTTGGCCGCGCCGCGGGGCGGCGGCAACTGCCCGCCTCGCCGGCGGCGGGGACCTCACGCGGCGGGGTCGGCGGCCAGCGCGTTGGCGGTGGCGCGGATGCGCTGCCAGGCGGCCTCGACGTGGCTGGCGGTGGTGTGGGTCTGGCCGACGCACAGCCGCAGGGTGTAACGGTCGCGGAGGACGGTGTGGGAGAGGTGGAGCGCGCCGCTGGCGTTGAGGGCGTCGAGCAGGCGGCGGTTGAAGGCATCGCCCGCGCGGTGCCGGAAGCAGACCAGGTTCAGCCGCACCGGCGCGGCCAGCTCGAATTCCGGCGCGGCCTCCACCCACGCCGCGAACTGCTGCGCCAGGCGGATGTGCTCGCGGATGTGCCGGCGCAGGCCCTCGACGCCGTAATGGCGGAGCACGAACCAGAGCTTGAGGGCGCGGAAGCGGCGGCCGAGGGGCACCTGCCAGTCGCGGTAGTCCACCACGCCGGCCTCCTGGGAGGCGGGGTGCCGCAGGTACTCGGGCTGGAGGCGCAGGGTGCGGAGCAGTGCCTCCCGGTCCGCCACCCAGAAGCAGTCGCAGTCGAAGTTGGTGAACATCCACTTGTGGGGGTTGAAGGCGTAGCTGTCGGCCCGGTCCACGCCGGCGTGCAGCCAGCGAAATTCCGGGCAGAGCGCCGCGGTGCCGGCCAGGGCGGCGTCCACGTGCAACCACACCCCTTCCCGCTGGCAGAGGTCCGCCACGGCGGCCACCGGGTCCACCGCCAGCGAGGAGGTGGTGCCCACGGTGGCGCACGCGAAGCACGGCGTCAGCCCCGCCGCCCGGTCGCGGGCCATCTGGGCCGCCAGGGCGTCCGGCCGCAGGGCGAAGGTTTCGTCCGTGGGCAGCAGGCGCAGATGGGCGCGGCCCAGGCCGGCAATTTTCACCGCCTTTTCCACCGCGGCATGGGCGTGCTCGGAGGCGTAGGCGACCAGCCGGCCGGGGACGCCGGTCTCGTTGGCGGTGTAGTCGGTCGCCCGCTCGCGCGCGGCCAGCACCGCGCCCAGCATCGCGCTGGAGGCCGTGTCCTGGATGACGCCACCGCCGGGGCCGGTGGACTTGAACCGCGCCGGCAGGCCCAGCAGGTCCACCAGCCAGTCCAGCACGTGGGTCTCCAGTTCGGTGCAGGCCGGGCTGGTGATCCACAGCATCCCCTGCACACCCAGCCCCGCGGCCAGCAGCTCGCCCAGGATCGAGGGGCCGGAGTTGTTGGCGGGGAAGTAGGCGAAGAAGTTCGGTGACTGCCAGTGGGTGAGCCCGGGCAGAATCCACCGCTCGACGTCGGCCAGCAGGCGGTCGAAGGGCTCACCCTGTGCCGGGGCTGCCGCGGGCAGGGCCGCACGCAGTTCCCCGGGCCGCGCCCGTGACAGCACCGGGAAGGACCCCACCCGACGCTGATAGTCCGCCAGCCAGTCCACCACCGCGTGGCCCCAGCGGCGGAACTCCTCGGGGGACATGTGATCGCCGGCAAGGGGCGTCGGATCGGGCAGGGGCTGTGCCGGGAGAGGATTCATGGCGGCCGCCAGCGTGGGCGTGTGCCCCCGGCTGTCAAGGTTGGCGGGCCGGTGCTCCGGCGCGCGCGCCGGCGGCGGGCGGCGGAAAGGCCGGGGCACCGTCGGGGTGCTTGCCCGCCGGCGGTCGCGAACCCAAACTGCCCGCATGAAGCGCCCTTGGAAATGGCTGGGCTGGCTGGGATGCGCGGCGTGGATCGCGGGAGCGACCCTCATGGCGCGCGCGGCCGGTGAACTGACCGTGATGACCTACAACCTGCGCTATGCCAGCGACACCCCGCCCAACGCCTGGCCCCAGCGCCGGCCCATCATGAAGGACTGCATCCGCGCCGTCGCGCCCGACCTCATCGGCACCCAGGAAGGGCTCTACCGTCAGCTCCGCGAACTGGCCGCCGACCTGCCCGAGTACGACTGGATCGGCACCGGCCGCGACGGCGGCAGCCGCGGCGAGTTCATGGCCATCTTCTACCGGCGCGACCGGTTCGAGCCCCTCGAGTACGATCATTTCTGGCTCTCGGACACGCCCGAGGTCATCGCCTCGGTCACCTGGGGACACTCCAACCGCCGGATGGTCACCTGGGTCCGGTTTCGGGACCGCCAGACCCACCGCGAGTTCTACTTCTGGAACACCCACCTCGACCACGCCGTGCAGCCCGCCCGCGAAAAGGCGGCGCAGTTGATCCGGACCCGCGTCGAGGCCCTCAAGACCCGCCTGCCGGTACTGCTGGTGGGGGACTTCAACGCCGTGGCCGGCGCCAACCGCACCTACGATATCCTGGTCCGCGAAGGCGGGTTCGCCGACACCTGGGAACTGGCGCGGGAACGCCGCAACGCCGATTTCAACACTTTCAACGGCTTCGCCCCCGCCCGGCGCGGCGGCGAACGCATTGACTGGATTCTCCTGCGCGGGGAGGCCGACATCGAGTGGACCGAGATCGTGGTCATGGACCGCGACGGCCAGTACCCCAGCGATCATTTCCCCGTTGCGGCCCGCCTCCGCTGGCGGAACCCGGCCCCCTGAGCCGGCAGGCCACCGGGGATGCCGGCATGGAACCACGGCGCTGCATTCTGGCCCGGGGCGCCACCTCGCCGGTCGCCCGTGCCTGGCTGGCCCGGGCCCTGGGCGAGGGCGGGCAGGAGATTGACCCGGCAAAGCCCACCCCCGCGGGCGGCAGCGCCGGCGCCGCGGAGGTCGTCGGGGGATTCTGCCACACGCAAGATTACTGGGTGCCGGCGGCGCCGGGGCGGGAGGCCGGATGGTTCCGCGTGGTGACCGTCGCGCTGCCGGACGGGGAGTCCGGGCAGGGGGCGGCCGGCTTTGCCGGGGTGGACGTGGTGGTGCTGGCCGTGGGGCCGGACCCCGCGGAGCGGGAGCGATTCGGGCGGCTCCTGCAGATGGTGCGGGCGCTGGGGGTGCGGAACGGTTTGGTGGTGCGGCTGGCCGCCCCGGAAGCCACGGCAACCGGAACGGTTCACCCGGCGGCGGACGCCGCCGACTTTCCGGCATGGCCGGTCTTCGAAGCGCAGTTGGAACCGGCGGAGGAAGCTGAACGACTCCGGCCACGGCTGGCCGAGCTGTTGTTGACCCTCCCGCCGCCTGCCGCCGAACCCGGTCGGCCCCGCGTCTGGCTGGCGGGTTCCCTCGACCCTGCTCGCCCGCCGGCCCGCGTGCGGGGCCTGCTCACGGAGGGTCCGCTGCGGTGCGACCAAACCCTGGCCTTGCAGCCGGGTGGCCTGAGGGCCCGCCTCCGCGAACTGCACACGCCGCAGGGACCCGTGACCGCCGTGGACCCGCCCCAGGAGGTCGAACTGGTGCTGGAATGGGAGGCCGCCGGAGCCCGGCCCGCGACCACGCGACCCGCGGCAGCCGGTGCGCGGCCGCCATCATCCCCGGCCCCGGCCGATGAGGCGGCGACCTCGCCCGCGCCGGGGCACGTTCTCGCCGATCCGGCCCCGGGTGCAGCCGCGGACACGTTGGATGTGTGCCTGGTTCCCGCCGCGGAAGGCCCGCGGGCGGCGGACGACGTGCCGTTCCCGGACCGCGAACCGGTGCGGGTGTGGTGGGGTCCGCGGGTCGTGGCCGGCGTGGTGTTCCGGCATCCGGCCGGCGCGGCCGGGGCGCCGGTGCTGGCGCAACTGCGCCTGAGCGGGCCGGTGCTGGCGCTGGGGGGGGACCGGCTGGTGGTGGAAGCCGCGTCGGCGCCGGATCGGGTGGGGACGGCCCGGGTGCTGGACCCGGCGGGGGACCGCAAGCGTTGGCAGCGGCACGAACAACGGGCACTGCTGGCGGCGCGGGCGGCGGCGTTCGACGATCCGGCGGTCTGGCTGGTGAGCCAGGTGCGACGCGATCGCTGGGTGGCCCGCGAGGGGTTGCTGGCCCGGACGCGGTTCCGCCCGGCGGCGGTGGCGGCGGCGCTGCGCGCGCAATTGGACGCCGGCCAGGTGGTGGCGGCCGGGGGCTGGATCACAACGGCCGAGGCCTGGCAGCGGCGCGTGCAGCGCGCGGCGGAGGCGGTCGAGCGCTGGCATGAAAGCCACCCCGAGCGGGCGGGCCTGCCGTGGGAGGCGTTGGAGGCGCTGCTGGCGGAGGATCCCCTGCCGGCGGAGGCGCGGGCGGCCTGGCTCCACGCGTTGCGCCGGGCGGGTTATGCCCTCCGGGGCAACGTCGTCCAGCGGCGGGGGTATGTGCCCACCGTGCCGGAGCGGCTGCGCGAGGCGGTGGCGTGGGTGCGGCAGGAATTGACCCGCGCCCCCCTCGAACCGCCCGGCCGCGCAAAGCTTACGCCGGACGCCGACACGGCGCGGGCCCTTGTTTACCTCCTGGAGTCCGGGCAGGCCATCGCGGTGGGGCCGACCGTGGTCCTCGAATCGGGCGTTTATTCGCGGCTGGTAGAACTGGTCCGGCAACACCTGCGGCGTTACCGGCAGGCCCGCTTGAGCGAGGTGCGGCAGTGGCTGGGCACCACCCAGCGCATCCTCGAGCCCCTGTGCGAGCACTGGCAAAGCCGCGGCCTGCTGCGGCGCGAGGGAGCTTACCTGAAGTTGGCAGCCGGTCCCCGGCCCGCCGGGAGCGCGCAAAGGCGGACCCGGCGGCCGCGCCGGGAGCCCCGACCGCCCGGCCGGCATCTGCCGCCGGGGGCGGTATGAGCGGGGGGGGCGGGGGGCTTTGCGTTTGCGGGGGGGGGTGCCGGGAGGCTAAGCTGGTGGCCGATGTGGGACCTGTTCAAAGAGTTCCTCCAGTTCCTCCGCGAGGAGAAGAAGTGGTGGCTGCTGCCGCTGGTGGTGATTTTGGTGACCCTGGCGGCGCTGCTGGTCTTCGGGTCCAGTTCCGGCATCGCGTGGGCGATTTACCCCTTCATGTGATCCATGCCCGGCGGGCCGCACATCCTCGGCCTTTCGGCCTTTTATCATGACGCGGCGGCCGCGCTGGTCAGCGGCGGGCGGATTGTGGCGGCGGCCCAGGAGGAGCGCTTCAGCCGGCGCAAGCATGACGAGCGGTTCCCCGCCGGGGCCGTGGCCTGGTGCCTGCGGCAGGCGGACCTCGAACCGGGGCAACTGGACGCGGTGGTCTTCTACGACAAGCCCATCCTCAAGTTCGCCCGCCTGCTCGAGAGCTACCTGGCGGTGGCGCCGCGCGGCTGGCGGACCTTCTGCCAGGTCGTGCCGGGATGGCTGGGGGAGAAACTGAACCTGCGCCACACCCTGCGCGAGGAACTGCCCGGCCTGCGCGCCGGCTGTCCCCTGCTGTTCACCACCCACCACCAGGCGCACGCGGCCAGCGCGTTTTTCCCCTCACCGTTCGCTGAGGCGGCCATCCTGACGGTGGACGGGGTGGGGGAGTGGGCCACGACCACGGTGGGACGCGGCCGGGGCACACACCTGGAGTTGCTGAAGGAAATCCGGTTTCCGCATTCGCTGGGGCTGCTCTACACGGCGTTTACCGGCTACTGCGGGTTCCGGGTCAATTCCGGCGAGTACAAGCTCATGGGGCTGGCGCCCTACGGCGAGCCGCGCTTTGCGGACCGCATCCGCTCCGAACTGCTGGAGCTCCGGCCCGATGGCTCGTTCTGGCTGAACCTTGACTACTTCGCCTTCCTCCACGGCACCACCATGACCAACGAGCGGTTCCACCGGCTCTTCGAGGGACCCCCGCGCCAGCCGGAGGAGCCGGTCCAGCAACGCCACATGGACGTGGCCCGCTCGATGCAGGTGGTGACCGAGGAGGTCATGCTCCGGCTGGCCCGCCACACCCGCGAGCTGACCGGTCTGCCGCACCTGTGTCTGGCCGGCGGCGTGGCCCTGAACTGCGTGGCCAACGGCCGCATCCTGCGCGACGGCCTCTTCGAGCGGCTCTGGATTCAGCCGGCGGCGGGCGATGCCGGCGGGGCCCTGGGCGCCGCCCTGGCCGCGTGGCACGGACACTTCGGCGGCGGCCGCTGGACGGAGGCCGTCGGCCAGATGCCGGTGGCCGGATCTCAGATGCCAGATGCCGGTGGCCGGATGGCGGATGCGATGCAGGGGGCGCTGCTGGGGCCGGAGTTCAGCGATGCCGAGATCGAGTCCGCCCTCCGGGGGCACGGCGCGGTCTGGGAACGGCTCGACCGGGAGGCGCTGCTGGACCGGACGGTGGAATTGCTGGCAGCGGGCAAGGTGGTGGGGTGGTTCCAGGGGCGGATGGAGTTCGGTCCCCGTGCCCTGGGCAGCCGCTCGATCTTGGGCGACCCGCGTTCGCCCACGTTGCAGTCGGTGATGAACCTCAAGGTCAAGTTCCGCGAGTCGTTCCGGCCGTTCGCGCCGGTGGTGCTGCAGGAGCGGGTGGCCGACTACTTCGATCTGGACGCCGAGTCCCCCTACATGCTGCTGGTGGCGCCGGTGCGGCCGGAACTGCGCCGGCCGGTCCCGCCGGGGTTGCGTGGGCTGGACCTGCTCCACGCCACGCGCTCGACCCTGCCCGCCATCACCCACGTGGATTTCTCGGCGCGCCTCCAAACGGTGGATGCGGAGCGGTTCCCCCTGCTGTACGCGCTGCTGCGGCGGTGGGAGGCGGCCACCGGCTGCGCCGTGCTCGTCAACACCTCCTTCAACGTGCGCGGCGAGCCCATCGTGTGCACACCCGATGACGCATACCGCTGCTTTGTGAACACCGAGATGGACCACCTGGTCATCGGCAGTTTCGTGCTGGGCCGCGCGGCCCAGCCGCGCCGCCCGGTGGAACGCCGCGTCGCCCCGCAGCCGGATTGACCCCATGCAACTGCGGCTGAAGGAAGACCCGCGTGAGTGGCGCAAGTTCGGCTGGAGCAGCGCGGCCGTGCTGGCGGTGCTGACCGGGCTGCTGGGGTGGCGGGGCTGGCTCCCCGGCCCCGTGCCGGGGATGGTTTTCGCTGGGCTGGCGGCGCTGGCGCTGGTGGCCTGGAGGCGGCCGCGCTGGCTGCGGGGACCTTACCGTGCCGGGATGCGCCTCAGCCACGTGCTGGGGCGGGTGATGGCGCCGGTGGTGTTGGGGGTGGTTTTCCTGGTCGTGGTCACCCCGCTGGGGCTGCTGCTGCGGGCACTGGGCAAGGACTTGTTGCGACTGCGCCGGGAGCCGCACGCCGGTTCGTACTGGCAGCCGGTCACCGGTTCCCGCGACCTGACGCGGATGTACTGAGGGCGCGGCGCGGCACCGCCGCCCCCGGCTCAGGGCGCGTGGACGTTCGAGAGGTCCGGCGTTCCCGCCGGGGCGTCGCCGATGCGGACAATCTCGTAGGTGTGGGGGTGGGGGCGTTTGAGTTCGCGGATGCGCGCCTCCGCTTCGGCGAGCCGGGCGTCGGTCTCGGGGTTGGGGGCGTCCGGCTGCTGGCGCCGGGCGTTCCAGAGCGTTTCCCAGAGCCGGTTTTTCTCGACAATGGCGCGGCGCAGTGCCTCGGCCTGGTCCCAGGACGGCCCGCGTTGGAGGGTGAGATAGCGATGCCAGTCGGCGTGGGTGCCGGTCAGGAGGGCGGTGCCGTCCACGCGCAGTTCGTAAAGGCCCGGGTTGAGGTTGCGGACCTGCATGTAGGCCAGCGGTTCCCAGCCTTCCTCGAGGGGGACCGCCACCGGGGTGGGCGGGGTGGGGAGGCGCTCCTCGCTGAAGAGGACTTTCACGTAGTCCTCGCGGCGCTGGTGGCTTTGGATGACCGCGCCGAAGCCGCCGGGCCGCCACTGGCCGTCGGCCATGAGCCCCCAGCGCCAGATGTTGCCCGGCCAGCGCAAGCCGCGGTCCAGGGCCAGGGAAAAGCGGCGCAACCCGTGGGCGGTGGGCCGGACGCCGTCGGTGGTCAGGGCCGGGCGCGGCTCCCCGCCTTCTCGGGCGCGGAACGCCCGCGCCACCTCGCTGCGGGAGAACTGGAAGAGGTCCACGAAGTCCGCCTGGTGGTTGCTGGAGATCAGCCAGGCGGCCTCCGAGAATTGGAGGAAAGTGGGGTTGCGGTTGGTGATTTCCACCCAGTCGCCGCCCTGGGGGGGGGCACAGCTCAGCGGCCCCAGCAGCACCAGGCGGGGGCGGGTGTTGGTGTGGAGACTGCGCAGTGCGCCCAGCAGCCGGTCGTACACGTTGGTGAAGGCCGTCAGGCTGTCGGCACCCCGCCACGCGCCGGCCGTGCCGTAGCTGAGGAAAATGACGCCGGGCTGGAGGGCGCGGACCTCCTCGACCAGGGCCGGCATCCACGCGGCGTCGGCAGCGGCGACGCTGGGGTCGGGCTCGCGCAGGCGGTTGTGGGGGCTGCGTGAAAGGTTGCGGAAAGTGAGGGGGGCGTTGGGGTAATGGCTGTTCAGTCGGGTTTCCAGGTAACCGTGCTCCGCCTCCGCCTCCAGCAGGGCATCGCCCAGAAACAGCACCCGTTCCCCGGGCTGCAGGACAAACGGCGGTCGGTAGCCGGGCAGGGAGGAGGGTCGCACCACGATGGGGGTTGGGGGCGTCGCGGGGGTGGTTTCCGCCGGCCGCAGCACGGCCGGGGTGGAGTGCTCGGTACCCGGGGGCAGGGGCGGCCGGGGGGCAAACAGGTCCGCCACGGGATCGGTGACGGGCTGGGCCGCCGCGATCAGGTGGCCCCACAGGCCCAATGTGCCAACGACGTAGCGAATGCGGTTCATAGCGGGCGGGGATTTAACGGCGGACCGCCCTCCGCGGGCAAGGGGGGAAGTGCCCGCCCCGTGCGGGCAGTTCAAGAAAGGACAAGCTTCGGCCAAATTACGCGAAGCCGCAGCCGGGGCCCTCGCGATAATCGGGCCATGCCCCCGCGGGGAAAAGCCCCGGTTGTGCCCGAGCCGAGATGAACGAACGACGGCTGGTGTTCCTGCACGCGGATGCCCTGGCGGCGCTCCGCTATCCAGCGGACTGTCCGTTCAAGCCGGAACGGGCGGCGTTGACGCGGCGTCGGCTCCACGCCCTGGGCCTGCTGGGCACGCCGCAGTGCCGGGAACAGGCGCCGCGACCGGCGACAGTGGCCGAGCTGTCAGCCGTGCACTCCGTCCGCTACCTCGAGGTGCTTCAGCGGGCGGCCGCGGGGGAGTTGGGCGTCGAGGGCATCCAGATGGGGCTGGGCGGCCCGGACACGCCGGTGTTCGCCGATCTGTTCACCTACGGGGCCTGGGCCTGCGGGGCGGGGCTGATGGCGGCCGACCTCCTGCTGGCCGGTGAGGCGGACGTGGTCTTCAACCTCTGGGGCGGCTTCCACCACGCCCTGCGCGAGCGGGCGTCGGGCTTCTGCTACCTCAACGACGTGGCCCTGGCCTGTCATTACCTGGCAGCCGCCGGCCGGCGGGTGGCCTACCTGGACATTGACGCGCACCACGGCGACGGCGTCCAGGCGGCCTTCTACGAGCGGCGCGACGTGCTCACGATCTCGCTGCACGAGAGCGGCAAGACGCTCTTCCCCTGGGGCGGGTTCGAGGACGAGATCGGCGAGGGCCCGGGCCGGGGGTTCAACGTGAACGTGTCGCTGCCGACGGGCACGTACGACGCGGCCTTTCTGAACGCCTTCGAGGAAGTGGTCCTGCCACTCTTACGCGCCTTTGCGCCGCAGGTGGTGGTGCTGGAACTGGGCATGGACGGCCTGGCGGGCGATCCCCTGACCCATCTGGCCCTGACCAACAACGCCCATGCCCGCGTGCTCGGCCATCTGCTGCGCCTGCGGGTGCCGCTGCTGGTGGCCGGCGGAGGCGGGTACCACGTGGACAACACCGTGCGGGGCTGGGTCCTGGCCTGGGCGGTGTGTGCCGGGGAGGCGGACCTGGAAGAACCCGCGCCGGGGCCCCCGCTGGGCGGGGTCTTCCTGGGCAGCGGGGAATGGCTGGGCGGGCTGCGGGACCCCGAGCGGCCGGTCAGCCCCGGCCAGCGCGCGGAAGTCGAGCCGGCCCTGCGGGCTTCGATTGACGCGGTCCGGCGAAACGTTTTTCCTCACCACGGTCTTCCCCCGGCCACGGCGGCACTGGCTCCGGCCGTGGCGGCAGGGTGAAGCAGAGGCAACCGAAAACGTGCACAGCACCGAGAACGAAAAACCAACATGAGCGACACCCCTCAAACCGTCTCCACCAGCTCCCTGCTCCAGGAAACCCGCACCTTCCCGCCCTCGCCGGAGGTGGTCCGGCGCGCCTACATCAACGCCGAGCAGTACCAACGCATGTACGAGCAGTCGGTGAACGAGCCGGACAAGTTCTGGCTCGAACAGGCCCGGGCCCTGGACTGGATCAAGCCCCCCACCGTGGCCCGCCGCTACGAATGGAACACCGCCGCCCGCCGGATTCAGCACACCTGGTTCGAGGACGGCGTACTCAACGTCTCCACCAACTGCCTGGACCGGCACCTGGCCGCGCGCGGCGACCAGGTGGCCTTTATCTGGCAGGGCGAACCGGAGGAGGAAGTGCTGCGGATGACCTACCGCCAGCTCCACGAGCAGGTCTGCAAATTCGCCAACGTGCTCAAGTCCCTGGGCGTGAAAAAGGGCGACCGGGTGAGCATTTACCTGCCGATGATCCTCGAGCTGCCCATCGCCATGCTGGCCTGCGCCCGCATCGGGGCCATCCACTCGGTGGTCTTCGGCGGCTTCAGCGCCGAGGCCCTGGCCGGCCGCATCAACGACTCGACCTGCAAGCTGCTCATCACCGCCAACTGCGGCCTGCGCGCCGGCAAGACCATTCCCCTCAAGGCCATCGCCGACGAGGCCTGCCGGCACTGCCCCAGCATTGAAAAGGTCGTGGTCGTGCGCCGCAACGACACCCCCTGCGGCTGGACCTCCGGCCGGGACCTGTGGTGGCACGAGTTGATGACCGGTGCCTCCGCCGACTGCCCGCCCGAGCCGATGAACGCCGAGGACTACCTGTTCATGCTCTACACCTCCGGCTCGACCGGCAAACCCAAGGGCGTGGTCCACTCGACCGCCGGTTACCTGCTGCACGTGGCGCTGACCACCAAGTACGTCTTCGACATCCACGAAGGGGACATCTTCTGGTGCACGGCGGACATCGGCTGGGTCACCGGCCACAGCTACATCGTGTACGGGCCGCTGTGCAACGGTTTCACCAGCGTCATGTTCGAGGGCGTGCCCACCTACCCGGACGCGGGCCGCTTCTGGAAGATCGTCGAGAAATTCAAGGTCACCCAGTTCTACACCGCCCCCACGGCCATCCGCTCGCTGATCCGACTGGGCGAGGAGTGGCCGAACAAGTACGACCTCAGCTCGCTGAAGGTGCTCGGCTCGGTGGGCGAACCCATCAACCCCGAGGCCTGGATGTGGTACTTCCGCGTCATCGGCAAGGAACGCTGCCCCATCGTGGACACCTGGTGGCAGACCGAGACCGGCGGCCACCTCATCACCCCGCTGCCCGGCGCCCACGTCCTCAAGCCCGGCAGCGCCAGCCGGCCCTTCTTCGGCGTCGAGCCGGTGGTCCTGCGCGACGACGGCACCCCCTGCGCGCCGAACGAGGGCGGCAAGCTCTGCATCAAGAAACCCTGGCCGGGCATGATGCGCACCACCTGGGGCGACCACGACCGGTTCATTGACACCTACTTCACGATGTACCCGGACATCTACTTCACCGGGGACGGCTGCCGGATTGACCCCGACGGCGATTACTGGCTCATGGGCCGGATTGACGACGTGGTCAACGTCTCCGGCCACCGCATCGGCACCGCCGAGGTCGAGAGCGCCCTGGTCAGCCATCCCCAGGTGGCCGAGGCCGCCGTGGCCCCCATGCCGCACGACATCAAGGGCCAGGCCCTTTACGCATTCGTCACCCTCAAGGACGGCGTTCACCCCAGCGAGGAGCTCAAGAAGGAGCTCATCCTGCATGTGCGGAAGGAAATCGGCCCCATTGCTGCCCCGGACAAGCTCCAGTTCGCCCCGGCGTTGCCCAAGACCCGCTCGGGCAAAATCATGCGTCGCATCCTGCGCAAGATCGCCGAAAACGCCGTGGACCAGATTGGCGACACGACGACACTGGCCGACCCGTCTGTGGTGGACGCGCTCGTCAAAGGGAAACAGTAAATCCCCTGACCCGAAATCCGATCAACATCCCCCTTGTGGCGACCATTCACTCCACCTCCAAACCCTCCGCCGCAACCCATGCACCTGGACCGGCGTGGTGCTGTCTGGGCCTCGTCAGCTTGCTGGTCCTCATGGCGTTGGGCGCCCAAGGCGCCGAGCCGGCCAAGCCGAAGAACCCGTGGAGCGCTTCGGCCAGTCTCTCCTTCAAGGAGACTTTCGACAGCAACGTCTATATTCAGGAGGCCACGCCGGGTTCGGCCGGCGTGGCCGCCGCCCGGGCGGCGGGACTTGAGCCCGTGCAGCCGAAACAGGAGTCGTTTGTCAGCACCGTGCTGCCCCGGTTCGGCTTGGACTACAAACCCTCGGCGGCCTTCAACGCCTCGGCGAGCTATGCGCCAGAGATTACGTATTATCATGCCGAGTCGTCGGAGGACTACCTCGCCCACCGCGGCACGCTCAACCTGGGCGGCAAGATCCAAGAGACCACCTGGGAACTGCTTAACACCGCCACTTACATTGATGGCAACGACCTGGGGCCAACCTTTGCCCGGCCCGGCGACATCCCGGCCATCGGCGGCATTCCGCTGCGCGACCGCCGGGAAGCGTTCATCTTCTGCAACGGGTTCAAGCTCACCTACCCCGTCGGGGACTTCTTTCTCCGCCCGGTGGCCACGACCTACTTCCACGACTTCCAAACCCAGCAGCGGCTGAACCCCAGTGTCCAAAGCGCGCTCTTCGTTTACGAGAACTACATTGACCGACGGGACCTCAACGGCGGACTGGACGCGGGCCTGAAGGTGGCCGAGAACACCCATCTCATCCTCGGCTACCGCTACGGCCACCAGGACCAGTTCCGTGGGCCCAACCGGGCGAATTCGGCGTTCACCGACAGTCCCTTCGACAGCGCCTACCACCGGGCCTTGGTCGGCCTCGAAGGGACACCGGCCGACTGGGTGAAGCTTGCGGTGCTGGGCGGTCCGGAGTTCCGGGATTTTGACAAGTCTGTCCGCGTTTCTTATCCGGAGTTTGACCGCCACGAGGTGCTCTACTGGATTGACGCGACCGTCACCTTCCTCCCCACCAAACGGGACACCATCACGCTCCTGAACCGGCGCTTTGAACAGCCCGCCTTCTCCAGCCACAGCGTGTACGAGGACGTGACCTATGACATTACATGGCGGCACAAGTTTGACGACCGGTGGACCGCCAGCGCCGGGTTCCGCCTCTACATCGGCGACTGGCAGGCGCCGGTGAACCGCGAGGACTGGATTTACACTCCCAGCGTCAGCTTGGCCTACACGCACGACAAGCATTGGAACGCCGAAATAGCCTATTCCTGTGACTGGGTGGAGAACAAGGCGGGAGTCGCTCCAGGGCAGACCGCCTTCGCAGCGGGCCGCGAATTCACCCGGCACTTGGTGTCGCTGGTGGCCAGATACACGTTCTGAGCGGGTGCCGACGTGCCCCAAGCCCAGATTGCAGTAACCCATGTCAGTAACCACAGTGATCTAACATTTGCGGACGCCGCCGGCTCCCCAGTGGTGCTTGCGGTTGGGCGGTGGCCGCGTAACACAACCAAAGAACGAACAAATTATGGCTGGACCAGACTTCAAGGCCCCAGTGGTCAAAGAGCAGGAATGTGCGATGGTGGTCGCGCACAACACGCGCTTGGGCGTGGTGTTGTTTTTATTGTATTTCGCCCTGTATGGCGGGTTCATGGTCTTGAGTGCGTTTGCACCCGAGGTCATGGGCCGGCCGTTCTTGGGCGGGATCAACCTGGCCGTGGTGTATGGGCTGGCGCTGATCGTGGCCGCCATCGGCTTTGCGCTGGTTTACCTGAAACTTTGTCGTCGGGCCAACTGAGGCGCTCCCATGATTCACGCAACTTCCTTCCTCGCCGTCCTCATCTTCCTGTTCTTCGCCGGGGTGGTCCTTGCCATCAGCTTCTATCTGGGGGCCAAAGCCAAGTCCGCCAAGGGCTATTTCGCCGCCGGCGGCGGCATCCACTGGGCCGTCAACGGCATCGCCTTTGCCGGCGATTACCTCTCGGCGGCCTCGTTTTTGGGCATCTGCGGCATGATCGCCTTCTTTGGCTACGACGGCTTCCTCTACTCCATCGGCTTTTTGGGCGGCTGGATCGTCGCCCTGCTCATCGTGGCCGAGCCGCTCAGGCGCCTGGGCCGGTTCACCTTTGCCGACGCGCTCGACAACCGGTTCAACTCCCGCGGCATCAAGGTGTCCGCCGCCATTGCCACCTTGGCGATCAGCATCTTCTATCTGATCCCGCAAATGGTTGGGGCCGGCGCGCTGATTCAGCCGTTGCTGGGCTGGCCGCACGCCGTAGGCGTGATCGTGGTGGGCTTGGTGGTGACCCTGATTGTGGTGACGGCGGGCATGGTTTCGACCACATGGGTGCAGTTCATCAAGGGCACCCTGCTGGTGCTGCTCTGCACCATAATGACCGTGATGATCCTGTTTCGCGGTCTGACCACCAAGCCGACGGATGCCGCCGGCCAGGAGGTGCGGCTCGCCCAGCGGGGCGTGGCGATGACGCGACTCGCCGAAACACCCGGCGCGGCCATCCTGCCCGAGGACGGCGGTTGGGCAGGCAAGCCTTACGTGCGTGTCAAGGACGCTGCCGGTGTGGTGTCCGTCTGGCGCAAGGAAGCCGACGGGCTGTTGTCCGAGGCCCAGACCCTCACCGTCCAGAAAGACGGCCAGCGTCTGGCCAACGGCCGACCCCGGGGCAAAAAGGAAGGCGAGGGCGACCTCTGGCCGGTCGGTTACGCCTCCAAGCTGCCGGGCGGGGTGGAGAAGACCGGGCCGCTGGGGCCGTTTGGTTTCCTGCGCGCCATGCAGGACAGCGAGGTCATCCTGTGGAGTTCGGAGAAGATCACGGAGGCCGACGGCGGCGTCACGATGGTGTATTATCAGAAGCCGACCCCGGGTAGTGACTACATGAAGCCCGGCTCCAGCCCGACCTTCCGAAAGGTGCGCGGTGAGAAGTTTTCCGACAAACTGGATTTCCTCTCCCTGATGCTGGCGCTGTTTTGCGGCACCGCCTCACTGCCGCACATCCTGATCCGCTACTACACGGTCAAAGACCAGGTCAGCGCCCGCAAGAGCACGGTGGTGGGCATTGCCGCCATTTCGACCTTCTACGTGCTGACCCTCTACCTGGGCTTGGGCGCGATGACCAGTGGCACGCTCGACGTCACCGACTCAAACATGGCTGCCCCGCTGCTGGCCCGCAGTTTCAACGAGTTCCTCTTCGCCGTGCTCTCCGCCGTGGCCTTCACCACTGTGCTGGGGACGGTCAGCGGCCTGATCATGGCCGCCAGCGGTGCCGTGGCCCACGACCTGATGGCCAACTTCCTCAAACTCAAGATGGACGAATTCCAGCAGGTGCGCGCCGCCAAGATCGCGGCGGCAGGCGTGGGGCTGCTGGCCATTGTGCTGGGCATCCTCTTTGCCAAGGTCAACGTGGCCTTCCTGGTCGGGTGGGCCTTCAACATCGCCGCCTCGGCCAACCTGCCCGCCCTGGTCATGCTGCTGTTCTGGAAGCGCACCACCAAAGAAGGCATCGCCGCCGCCGTCACGGTGGGGATGCTCGCGTCGCTGGGCTGGATTCTTCTGAGTGCGCAGGCCTACAAGGACGTTTACGGCCTGGATCCGGCCAACGCCATCGTGCCGTTCAGTCAGCCAGCCATTGTGACCATTCCGCTGGGCTTCCTAGTGTTGGTCGTTGTCTCGCTCCTGACCCAGCACCGCAAGGCCAATCCGCCAGCCCCGTCCCATTAGGAAGCGGAGTCCGCACCCTTCAAGAATGGCCAGCCGGTTCTCTATTCAGGAAGGCTCCCGCTCCACCGTGGGTGCGTCCATTGGCTCGCGGCCCATGAATCTTCCGCAACGTTCCTTATCCCGACTCTGGCGCGCCATGGTCCCTCGCCGCTGAAGCTCCCATGACTTGAACTCCATGAGCCAATCCCTGGCGGAATCAAGCCGGAGCCGACGGGGCTGGCTGGTGACGGCGGCTGGACTGGGCCTGAACTGGTGCTGGGCGTGCTTTACGCCTGGAGCATTTTCAGCAAGCAACTCACCGAGGCCGTGGCCCGTGGCGGCTACGGTTGGTCGCGGACCACCGCCACCCTGCCCTACACGCTGGCCATCGCGTGTTTTGCCGTGACCATGGTGCCGGCGGGCCGGCTGCAGGACCGCTATGGCCCGCGCCTGGCGGCCACGCTGGGCGCGTTGCTCTGCGGGTTGGGACTGGTGATGTCCGGCTTTGGATCTCCCGAGGCGGTCTGGCCGATCTTGATTGGCTTTGGCTTGCTCACCGGTACGGGCATCGGGTTGGGCTACGCCGCCGCCATGCCGGCGGCGGTGAAGTGGTTTCCCCCGCAGAAGAAGGGCCTCATTGCTGGTCTCGTGGTGTCCGGCTTTGGTTTGGCGCCGGTGTATATCGTGCCACCCTCGACCTATCTGCTGGTCCACTTCGGCGTCAACCGTTCGTTCTGGATTCTGGGCGGCCTGTTCCTGCTGGGCGCGGCACTGACACTCCTCATCCGTCCGCCCCGGTCAGCCTCGCCGGCCGCTTGAGGCCGGCTGCGCCGCCGTCTCCTGCCCCGCCGCGACGGCGGGGGTGCCGGTTTCCGCCACAACGCTCATGAGAACCATCCCGACCTTGAAATCCCGGGGGACGCAAACTCCCGCCTGCGGGGTGGCCGGCCTGCTGCCCTTGGGGGCCCTGGCCGCCTCGACCAACCTCACCTTCCGGGCCGAGTTGACCTTGAAGGAAGCCTTCGACAGCAATGTCTACCTCCAGGACTACGAACCCTCTCCGCTCGTCACCGGGGCCGTCCGCCCCTTCCAGCAATCCTGGATCACCAGCGTCACGCCCCTGGTCGGCCTGAACTGGAAGCCCTGCACCGGCTTCGGCCTCACCACCTCCTACGCCCCCGAGGTCGTCACCTTCCACGACGAGCCGTCCGAAAGCCACGTCGCCCACCGCGTGGGGTTAAACTTTTCCGGCACGGTCCAGGACATTCGCTGGGAGCAGTTCAACTCCTTCACCTGGATTGACGGCAGCACCGAGGGGCTGACCTTCGGCATCGTGGACCCGGTCAGCGGCAAGCCCGTGGGTGCCCCGGCCATTGGCGGCATCCCGCTGCGCGACCGCCGCGAGGCGCTCATCTACCGCAACGGCTTCGGCGCGTTCCACCCCCGCGGCAACTTTTTCTTCCGCCCCCGCTTCTCGACCTACCTCCACGACTTTCGCACCACCGTGCGCGACCCGCGCCAGCACCCGTTCTACCAAAATTACGTGGACCGCAATGACCTGAACGTGGGCATTGATTTCGGCTACCGCATCGCGCGGGAAGTTCACGCCGTGCTGGGGTACTGGTTCGGCTACCAGATGGAACCCTCGCTGCCGGGCTCGAGCGTGGACTTCTCCAACCACTACCACCGCGTGGCCGGGGGTATCGAGGGCCGCCTGACCCGCTGGTGCAAAATCAACCTGAATCTGGGCCCGTCCTACCACGACTTCGACCACGGCACGCCGCCGAATTTCGACAGCCACCTGGTCCTGCTGTACGTGGATTCCTCGGCCGTGCTCACGCCCACGGCGCGCGACACCCTCACCCTCACCGTGAAACAGTTCATGCAGCCGGCCTTCGGCGCCCCCTCGGCCTACGAGGACATCACCTACGACTCGGTGTGGCGGCACCAGTTCTGCGACCACGCCGCCCTCAAGGCCGGCTTCCGCATCTACGCCGGGGACTGGCTCCATCCGATCCAGCGCGACGACTGGATTTACACGCTCAGCGCGGGGCTGGACCTGACCTTCACCAAGCACCTCGCCGCCGGCCTGGCCTACTCCTACGACCGGGTGGAGAGCAAGATTCCCCACACCGCCGGCCGCGAGTTCACCCGCCATCTGGGCTCGCTGAGCCTGCGTTACGCGTTTTGAGTCGGGCGACGGCCAGGTGCTGGCAACTAAACCCCGGTGCGGTCTTCCTCGCCCGGCCGTCCCTCCGGGTTGTGATCCGGCCCGCCGCTGGCTTACCGTGGGGTCGTGACACGTATGCCCCGCCTGATCGGCCGTCTGAGCGCCGCGCTCGCTGCCGGCCTGCTCCTGCTCGCGGTGGTGAGCCTGGACTGGGTGGACGACCGGCCCTATTTCCGCGAGCCGTGGTACACCGAAACCACCGCCCGCCTGAACGCCCACCTTGCCACCAACGCCGTGAGGCGTGGTTCGCTGTCCGCCGGTTTCGGTCACGCCCGGCTCACGCCCACAATCGGTGCCGACCTCGACGAACCGGTGCGAGGCCGGTTTCGGGCCCTGCCGCTGGCGGGCTACGGCGACCGCCGGGGCCGCCCCGCCACAGGGGTGCACGACGAGCTGTACGTCAAGGCCCTGGCCCTGCGCGTGGGCGACCAAGTGGGGGTGCTGGTCACTGCCGACGCCCTCCTCATCCCGCGCGAAGTGGCGGCCGCGGCCGCGGAACGGCTCGACGCCGAGCGCCAACTTTCCCGCGCCCAACTCTACCTGGGCGCCACGCACACTCATTGCAGCCTGGGTGCCTGGGGCGAAGGCCCCGTGGCCGAGGCCTTCGCCGGGCCTTTCCAGCCCGGCGTCCGTGAATGGTTTACCGACCGCATCCTCGCGGCGGTGCGCGAGGCCCTGGGCGATCTCCAGCCGGCGGCGCTGGGGCACGGCCGGTTCGCCGCGCCCGCGTGGGTGCGCAACCGTCTGGTGGGCGCGCTGGGCCGGGTGGACCCGGAGTTCAGTATCCTGGTGGTGCAACGCCCCGACGGCCGGTCGGCGGTGGTGGGCAGCTTTGCCGCACACGCCACGGTCCTGGGCGGAGAGGTCATGCAGTTCAGCGGGGATTACCCCGGCGCCTGGCAACGCGCCGTTGAAGAAGCCACCGGCGGCCTGGCCCTCTTCCTGGCCGGCGGGGTGGGGAGTCATTCGCCGGTGCCCGGGGAAAAGGGCTTTGCCGGCGTCGAACGCATGGGCCGCGCCCTCGCCGGGGAAGTGCTGGAACGCCTCCCCTGCGTGCCGCTCACCAACGTCGTCGCCTTTGGCATGGTGGGGGTCGAGGTGACGCTGCCGCCGCTGAACTGGCGGGTCAGTGACGGTCTCCGGCTGCGACCCTGGCTGGCGCGGTATTTGTTGCGGCCGCCGGAGCGCAGCTTTTTGCAGGCGATGCGGGTGGGAGACGTGGTGTGGCTGTCCACCCCGTGCGATTTCAGCGGCGAACTGGCCCTGGACCTCAAGGATACCCTGCGAGCGCGCGGCTGCGACGCGGTGGTGACCAGCTTCAACGGTGATTACGTGGGCTACGTGATCCCCGCCCGTTACTACCACCTGGGCGGCTACGAACCGCGGATCATGTCGTTCTTCGGCCCCGGTCTGCCGGACTATTTCGAGGAACTGCTGCGGGACCTGGCGCTGCACCTGGTCGGGCCGTAAGGCGGTTTTCGCCGCCCCACGCCCCGAAGCCCCGTAAACCAGCCAACGCCCGCCCCGCCGTATCACGGTGCGCCTGGCCGCCGCGGGACCGGCAGCGGTGCTGGAAATCCGGGATTACGGCCGCGGCTTTGTCTCCCGGTTCAGGTCGGCCCGGGCCGGCTTTTGCTCCGCCAGCAAGCCGTGCGGTCGGGGTGTCGAGAACGAAATCGTGCCGGCACCTGGGCGGGACACGAGGGCGCGCGTGCGGGTATCTGCCCCGCCCGCGGGGCACCGGTCCCGTCCGGCAGTGGCGGTTTTGATTGAGTTCCCACCCCGGCCGTGGCATCACCCCCGGCCATGAACCGCCGCCAATTCCTCCGCGCCTCCGCCCGGGCCACGGCCCTGGCCGCCGCCGCCTGCTACCTGCCCATCACCTTCGCCGCCGAAAAGCTCCGCCGCGTCGGCCTCATCGGCGGCGGTTGGTATGGCAAAAGCGCGCTGTTCCGCCTGCTCCAAATCGAACCGGTCGAGGTGGTTGCGCTCTGCGACGTGGACCAGCAGATGCTCGCCGAGGCCGGCCAGATGGTGGCCGCGCGCCAGCGCTCGAAACAAACCCCGCGCCTGTACCGCGACTTCCGCGAGCTGCTCAAGGAAAAGGACCTGGACATCGTGCAGGTCTCGACCCCCGACCACTGGCACGCCCTGCCGGTCATCGCGGCCCTCCAGGCCGGGGCGGACGTGTACTGCGAAAAGCCCACCGCCGTGGACGTGATCGAAAGCCGGGCCATGCTGGCCGCCGCGCGCAAGTACAACCGCGTGGTCCAGATCAACACCCAGCGCCGCAGCACCCCGCACCTGCAGCCGGCCCGGGAGATTCTCAAGTCCGGCCAGCTCGGCAAACTGCGCAGCGTGGACATCTGCTGTTACTGGCACATGCGCAACCGCGACACCCTCCAGACCGCGCCGGACATCCCCCCGCCCGCCCACCTGGATTACGAGCTGTGGACCGGCCCGGCGCCGATGCGGCCCTTCACCAAGATCCTCCACCCCCGCGGCTGGCGCGCCTTCATGGAATACGGCAACGGCATCGTGGGCGACATGTGCGTGCACATGCTCGACATGGTGCGCTGGATGCTCGACCTGGGCTGGCCCAGGACCATCACCTCCTGGGGCGGCATCCTTCACGACCGCGCCAGCCGGGCCAACATCACCGACACCCAGACCGCCGTCTTCGATTTCAACGGCCTGCCGGTGACCTGGAACCACCGCACCTGGGGGCCCATGCCCGACCCCGACTACCCCTGGGCCGCCATCTTCCACGGTGAAAAGGGCACCCTCAAGGCCAGCGTCTTCAAGTACGAGTTCATTCCCGCCGACGGCAGCGCCCGGCGCAGCGCCGAGGCCGTGCTCGAGTACGACAAGTACCCGGAAGACCGCACCGAAAAAGACCTCGAACGCCACGTGGCCAGCGCCCTGCGCGCCCACTGGCGCAATTTCCTCGAGGCCTGTGACCGCCGGGGCGAACTGCGGCCGGTGGCGGACATCGAACAGGCCCACATCTCCAGCACCTGTTGTTTCCTGGCCAACATCGCCCTGGACCTGGGGCGCACCCTCACTTGGGACTCCGCCACCCACACCTGCCTGAACGACCCCGAGGCCAACCGCCGCCTGCGCCGGCCCTACCGCGCCCCGTGGGTCCACCCTGAACCCGACCAGGTGTGAGCGGGCCCACGGTTATTCCTCCCGTTCAATCCGCACCGGTCGCGCCCGCGACGGGGGTTTCTCCACGGGCCGAGGGCTTCGAGTCGCCCGGAGCGAGGCCGGAACCGGGAGCCGGCCCGCTGACGTTGCGCGGCGTCTCCTTTTACCCGGCCCGCTTTTGCGCCCCGATGGCCGGCGTGACGCACAGCGCCTTTCGCCGGCTGGTGGCGGATTTCGGCGGGGCGGGGGCGTTGTTCACCGAGATGATTTGCGCGCGCTGGCTGCTGCGTGAAGACGTCCGGCACTCGCCCACGCTCAAGCGCCGACCCGGTGAGGGGAGGGTCATTTACCAGCTCATGGTCACCGAGCCGGAGATCGTGGCCCCTGCGGTCGAGCGGCTGACGGTGTGGCGACCGGATGGCCTGGACCTGAACTGCGCCTGCCCCGCCCCCAAAATCCGCCAGCGCGGTGCCGGCTGCGAGCTGGTTGCCGACCGTCCCCGCCTGGCGCGCATCCTGGCCACGTTGCGGCGCGAGTGGCCGGGGTTGTTGACGGTGAAAATCCGCCTGGGCCGGCCGGAGCCGGACTGGCGGGAGACGCTGCCAGACCGCCTGGCGCTTTTCGCTGACTGCGGCGTGGATGCTGTAATTCTGCATCCGCGCTTCACGGACGAGAAATTGAAGCGGCGGGCGCGGCACGAGCTGTTTCCCGAGCTGCTGGCCCGGGCGCGGGTACCCCTGCTGGCCAGCGGTGACCTGCAGGATGCGGCCACGGTGCGCCGCCATGCCGACGCGCTGGCCGGGGTGGCGGGCGTGCTGGTGGGGCGACGGGCGGCCGTCCAGCCGTGGGTGTTTCGCACGTGGTTCGAGCCGGATTTCGCTCCGGACCCGCTCGGGCTGTGGCGGCGGTATCTGGCCTACGTGTGCGAAGATTTCCCCGAGACGGAGGTGTTCCCGCGCGTGCGCAGCTTCACCGAGTATTTCGCGCGCAATTTCCGCTTCGGCCACGAGCTGTTCCGCGCCAGTCAGGCGGCGCGGACGCTGGAGGAGCTGGTGGCGCGGGCGCTGGCGTTTTTGGAGCGTGGACCCGAACGGCTGAGGGAGCCGGACCTGGCGGGGTTTTAGGGCGGAGGCGCGCGGCGGGGCATGGGAGCCGGCGCTGTGGCCGGGCATGCCAAGCGGGGGCGGTTACTCGTAGCTGACCGGGCCGGCGGAGACGGGGGCCTTGCTCTTGAGGTACTCCTCGTACTCGGCGGGCTTCACCACCCGCAGCAGGCCGCGCATGCTGGAATGGCCGTTGCCGCAGAGCTGCGAGCAGGTGATCAGGAAGTTGCCCTCCTTGGTGGGCGTGAACCAGGTGGGGTTGCTCAGGCCGGGAATGGCGTCGTAGGACACGCGCAGGGGTTTGACCGCGAAGCCGTGGATCACGTCCAGCGACGAGACGTAGGCGATGACCGGCTTGCCCACCGGCACCACCACTTCGCTGGACTCGACCACGATGTCGTCCTTGCCGGCAGGGTCTTCCGGGTCCATGCCCAGCGGATTCTGCTGGCTGACGAATTTGACGTCCCCCCGCCCGAACACGCCGTCGGGGCCGGGGTAGCGGGCGATCCAGTTGAACTGGCGGCCGATGGTCCAGATGACGGTCGAGTCTTCCGGTTTGGGGAAGTTGCCCGCGGAGGCCGTGCGCGCCCAGATGGGCACGGCCAACCCGATCAGGAGCAACGCCTCGACCCCCGCCACGCCCACCTCGAGGTAGCTCGACAGGTGGCCACGCACACCCACGACGTCCGCCCCGGGGCTCCTGCGCTGGCGGTAGCGCCAGAGGGTGTAGAGGAAAAACGCGCTCCAGCCGACGAACAGCACCACCATCAACAGGTGGACGTAAAACAACAGCCGGTCCACCTCCGCGCCGTGCTCGGAGGCCAGCGGCGGCAGGTGCAGCCATTTAATGATGAACTCTTGCATGGAAACGGGAACGCCCGGTGCGCGAAACGGCCGGCGTGGCGCGGTGGTCGTGGGGGCGGAACTCCTCCTTCAGTTGATAGCCGCCGGAAGCGGCTTCGGCCGGGGCGGCGGCGGCCGCTTCAAAGGCCGCGGCCCGGCGCGCCAGGTAAACGAAAAAGGCCACCAATCCGCCCAGCACCACCAGCAGCACGCCCAGCAGGAACAGGATGCCCATGTTCAGTCCCTGGGCCAGCGCGGAATCCGACCGGCCGAAGCAGGTGGCGCAGGCCTCGAGCGGCCGCGGCAGCAACAACGCCCCCACCGCTGCCCACAGAAATGGTCCGGTCCGTTTCATGGCTCAGTACAGGCTGATGTCGCGCAGCTTCTTCAGCACCGCCTTGAAGTACACGATCATGGCCAGCCCGCCGGCCAGGGCCAGCAGGCCGAGAACGAATTCCACCAGCCCGCCACCGTGCACACGGTCATGGATGGCCCAGCCGCCAAAGCCGAAGCACAGCAGGATGGTCGAGACGACAAAGACGATGTGGAAGGCCTTGAGGGACATGGTCGACTACTGGAAGAAGTGGCGGGCATGGTCCAACTCCGCCAGGATCGGCAGCAGCAGCAGGCACGCGAAGAAGATGGCGGTCAGGACCAGGATGCTCACGATGAGTTTGCCCTCCCCGACCAGGTGCATGAGCACGCCGGCCACCAGGCACGCCTGCGCCGTGGCGACGCTGAGCACCAGGGCCACCTTCAGGCCGGTACCCAGCGGCAGCAGGGCCAGGGTGACCATGACCAGGGTGCAGGCCACCAGCGCCGCCAAGATCAGCTTGTGGCGTTTGGCGGTGGCGGCGGGGTTGGGGGACTCGGCGGGCGAGGACATGGCTCAAAGGAGGTACAGGGTGGGGAACAGGAAAATCCAGACCAGCTCGACAAAATGCCAGTACAGGCCGGCCACTTCGATGCGGTTGGTGAACCGCTCCGGCTCGGTGAACCACATCCGGCTGCCCGGCCCCCAGAAATAGCCGAGCACCAGGATGCCGCCGAGGACGTGGAGCGCATGGAGGCCGGTCAGCACAAAGTAAATCGCGTAGAAGGTGCTCCGCCACGGACCGAAGGCCTCCAACTTGACCAGGTCGGCCAGTTTGAGCTTCAGCGGCTCGGGATGCGCCGCCCCGGCATGGCTGCCGGCCGGCGCGTCCGGGTGGAAGACAATTTCGGCGGGTGGGGTGGGCAGGGCTTGCAGCCGGCTCAGCTTGAGGTTGAAGGGATTGCCTTCCAGGTGGCCGGTGTAGGTCTGGCCGTCCCGTGTCTGCACGAAGTAGTGCGTGAACTTGTCGTGGTACTCAAAGCTCTTGACCGTGATGAACAACAGGGCCAGCAGGACCGTGGCGCCCTGCCAGAGCTTGAACCGGCCAAAGTCCTTCCGCTTGAGCGACAGCCAGGCCATCACCACCGAGATGCTGGACAGGATCAGCACGAAGGTGTTGAGCGTGCCCAGGGGAATGCTCAACTGGCGCTGCGGCCACTCGGGCGCGCCCACCCGCAGCAGGATGTACGAGGAGAACAGCGCTCCGAAGAGCATGACCTCCGAGGCCAGGAACAACCAGATGCCCAGCCGGGCGTTGTAAAGCCCGGTGTCCGGCCGTGGCTCGACCGTGTAGGGAATCGCCGAGGCGGCGGCGTGCGCGTGCATGGTCAGGCAGGGTGGGGGAGCGGGGTCACGCCGGGACCGGGTCGGTGCGGCGATGCCGGGCGGGGGCCGTCCGGTTCATGCTGCGGGCGGAAGTCACGTCCGGAGGCATCAGGGCAGTAGTCGTAAGGATCCCGGTACACGACCGGTTCCTCGAGGAAGTTGCCGTGCGGGGGCGGGGTGGGCGTGGCCCATTCGAGGGTGGTGGCCTGCCAGGGGTTGTCTGATTCGACCCGCTTCCCGCGGAACAGGCTCCAGAAGAAGTTGAGGATAAACGGTACCTGCGCCGCGCCGAGGAGCCAGGACGCGTGGGAGATGCCCACATTGAGCTTGAGTGCCAGGGTCAGGCCGTACGAAACGTCCGGGCCGGCGGCGTAGGTCGCCCCCCCGTCATACATGCGCCGGTGCATCCCCTCCAGGCCCTGGATGAACATGGGCATGAACACCAGGTTCATGAAGACGAGGGAGAGCGCGAAGTGCACCTTGCCCCAGAACTCGTTCATCATCCGGCCCGTGACCTTCGGGTACCAGTAGTAAATGCCGGCGAACAGGGCGAAGATCGTCCCCGGCGCCACCACGTAATGGAAATGCCCGATCACATAGTAGGTGTCGTGGAGCTGGATGTCCGTGGCGCTGAAGCCCAGCGGCAGGCCGGTCAGCCCGCCAATGCCAAACATGGGCAGGAACGCCAGGGCAAAGAGCATCGGCGTGTTGAAGCGGATCGAGCCGCCCCACAGGGTGAGCATCAGGGTGGTCAGGATGATCACCGAGGGGATCGAAATCAGCATGGTGGTGGTCTGGAAAAAGGTGCTGATCTTGGTGCCCATCCCGGTCAGGTACATGTGGTGCGCCCAGACCAGGAAGGAGATGAACCCGATGGCCATCGCCGAATAGACCAGCGACTTGTAGCCGAAAAGCGGCTTGCGGGTGTTGTTGGCCAACACTTCGGCCACAATCCCCATCGCCGGCAGGATCAACACGTACACCTCCGGGTGGGCCAGGAACCAGAACAGGTGCTGCCATAACAGCGGGCTGCCTCCGCCGCTAACCGGCAGCGGTTGCCCGCCCACCACCAGGCCGGAGGGGAGGAAAAACGAGGTGCCCAGCAGGTTGTCGCAAAGCTGGAGCACCCCGGCGGCCTCCAACGGCGGAAAGGCCAGCAAGAGGATGAAGGCGGTCACCAACTGCGCCCACACGAAAAACGGCAGCCGCATCCACCCCAGCCCCTTGGCCCGCAATTGCATGACGGTGGTGATGATGTTGATCGAGCCCAGCAGCGAGGAGGTGATCAGGAAGACCATGCCGATCAGCCACAGGGTCTGGCCGTCCACCAGATGTGTCTGGTCCGCCACCGTGGACAGCGGCGAGTACGAGGTCCAGCCCGACTTGGCCGCGCCCCCCGGAATGAAGAAGCTCACCAGCATCACCACCCCGCCGCAGAAGTACGCCCAGTAGCTCATCATGTTGAGCCGCGGGAAGGCCATGTCCGGAGCCCCGATTTGCAGCGGCACCAGGTAGTTGCCAAAGGCGCCCGCGGCCAGCGGCACGATCGCCAGGAACACCATGATCGTGCCGTGCATCGCCCCAAAGGAATTGTACAGGTCCGGCGACATGATGCCCTTGTCCGCCATGTCCGGTCCCAGCACCGCCAGCAACAGTTTGCCGAACAGGGGAATGGGCTGGCCCGGGTAGGCGAGCTGCCAGCGCATCAGCGCTATCAGCCCGTAGCCGATGAACAAAAACACCAGCGCCGTGAGCCCGTACTGGATGCCCACCACCTTGTGGTCGGTTGAGAAAATGTAGCGTCGCCAGAAACCCGGGGGGGCGTGACCGGCGGCGTGACTTGCCTGTTCCATGTGGTTCTGACTGCTCTCCGTTGCCTGTCCCCCGGCCGCCCGGCGACTCACCTTCCCGTGCTCCCCGCCGGGTGGGTTGCCGTCTTTTGGCCTGGCTGACCGCAACAAAAGTGAAGTCAGTCTAGAAGTCGCCCCCCGGACTGTCAACTCCTAGCCATGCAAATCAATGCTTCGCCTGGGGTTCTAAGATCGCAGCAACCCTAATCGCCACGGTGCCCCCCGGTCGGAGGCCGTCCGCCCGGAAAAAAAAAGGCGGCCCGCAGGCCGCCTTGAAGGGGGAGCAAAGCCGTGCGGGCCGGGTTACGAGCAGCCGTGACTGTCCCCGCAGTTGGGGCAGCGGAAACACGAACCGGCCCGGACGGTTTGGGAGCCGCAGGTCGAGCAGATGGGAGCATCGGCCTGATTCACAAAGCTGTCCCGGGCCGGGGAAGCCGGCGACGGCGCGAGGCCGGGGCGCGGGGGAGGGGGCGGCACGGCCGCTCCCGGGAGCGGCTTGCCCGGGGAATCATCGCTCAACGGCAGGTCGGGCACGGAGATGTTGACGCGCTGGCGGATTTGTTCCTGGAGGTCGGGCATGGGCAATTCCTGCTGGCCGCGGTCCGGGGCGTGTTCTTCGCGGTAGCCGGGCAGGAACTGGAAGGCCAGCCAGCGGAAGATGTAGTCGGTGATGGAGGAGGCGACGGGGACGTCGCGATTCTTGGTGAAGCCGCTGGGTTCGAAGCGCTGGTGGGAGAACTTCTTGACCAGCGCCTCCAGGGGCACGCCGTACTGGAGGGCGATGCTGGTGAGGGTGGCAATGGTGTCCATGAGGCCGCCGATGGTCGAGCCCTCCTTGGCCATGGTGATGAACAGCTCGCCGGGCTGGCCGTCGGCGAAGAGGCCGACGTTGAGGTAGCCCTCGTGGTTGGCGATGCTGAATTTGTGGTTGAGGGCGTGGCGCACCTCGGGGAGGCGACGGCGCAGCGGCTGGCCCACCTCCTGCTGCAGGCGGCCGATCAGCTCCTCCAACTCGCGCACCCGCTGGCGGAGCGCCTCGAGTTCCGCCGGCGCCGCGTCCCTGCTGGTGCCTTCGGTGCGGCTGGTGCTCAAGGGCTGGCTGCGCTTGGAACCATCGCGGTAGATGGCCACGCACTTGAGGCCGAGTTTCCACGCCTGGATGTAGGTGTCGCGGATGTCCTGCGGGGTGGCGTCGTGCGGCATGTTGACGGTTTTGGAGACGGCGCCGCTCAGGAAGGGCTGGACGGCCGCCATCATCCGCAGGTGGGCCAGATAGTGAATGCTGCGCTGGCCGCGGAAGGGGCGGAAGGCGCAGTCGAAAACCGGCAGGTGCTCGGGACGCAGGCCGCTGGGGATGCGGTTGCCCACGGCACAACGGCCGGAGCGGACGACTTCATCGTCCGGCTGGGCGGTGACGTCCTCGATGGTGTCGAACTGCTGGAGGTGGGCGAGGATGCCGGCGCTTTGTTCGGCACTGTAGCCGAGGCGGCGGAGGGCCTCGGGGACCATGCGGTTGACGATGGTGAGGCGGCCGCCGCCGGCGAGGTTCTTGTACTTGACCAGGGCGATGTCCGGTTCGATGCCGGTGGTATCGCAGTCCATCATGAAGGCGATGGTGCCGGTGGGGGCCAGGACGGTGACCTGGGCGTTGCGGTAGCCGCACTGTTCGCCCGCGGTCCGGGTCCGTTGCCAGATCGCCCGGGCCTCGTCCTTGAGGTAGGCGAAATCGGGAGCGGGGTGGATGTCCTCGACCGCCGCCTGGTGGAGGCGGATCACCTCGAGCATGGACTCGACGTTGTCCGGCCGGGCCGGCTGGGGTACGCCCGCGCACCGGGCGTCGCGGTAGCCGGGGAAGGACCCCAACAGGCGGGCCAGGGCGGCGCTTTGTTCGTAGGCCTGACCGGTCAGGATGGCGGTGAGGGCGCCAGCCAGGGCGCGGGCTTCATCCGAGTCGTAGGGCAGGCCGTAGCTCATGATGAGGGCGCCGAGGTTGGCGTAGCCCAGGCCGAGGGTGCGGAAGATGTGGGAATTTTCGGCGATGGCCCGCGTGGGGTAGCTGGAGTTGTCCACCAGGATTTCCTGGGCGGTGATGAAGATGCGGACCGCGGCCTTGAAGCGCTCGAGGTCAAAGCGGCCGTCGGGGCGCTTGAACTTGAGCAGGTTCAGCGAGGCGAGGTTGCAGGCGGTGTTGTTGAGGAAGACGTACTCGCTGCAGGGGTTGGTGGAGTGGATCGGCTCGGTGCCCTTGCAGGTGTGCCATTTCTGGATGGCGCCGTCGTATTGGAGGCCGGGATCGCCACAGCCCCAGGTCCCCTCGGCCACCAGGTCCAGCAGGTGGGAGGCGTCCTTTTTCTCGACCGGTTTGCCGGTGGTGACGGCGCGGGTCCACCATTCGCGGCGGGCGGGGTCGGGGGCGGTGGCGGCTTCCATGAAGGCGTCGCTGACCCGGACAGAGAGGTTTTCGTTCTGGTACATGACCGAGCCGTAGGCCTCGCCGTTGAAGTTGCCGTCGTAGCCCTGTTCGATGAGGGCCCAGGCCTTCTTTTCCTCGCCCATCTTGGCGGTGATGAATTCCTCGATGTCCGGGTGCCAGTCGCGCAGGGTGTTCATTTTGGCCGCCCGGCGGGTCTTGCCGCCGGATTTCACGACGTTGGCCACCTGGTCATAGACCTTGAGGAAGGAAAGCGGGCCGCTGGGCCGACCGCCCCCGGAAAGCTTTTCGCGAGTGCTGCGGATGGGGGTCAGGTCCGTGCCGGTACCCGAGCCGAACTTGAAGAGCATGGCCTCGCTGTAGGCCAGATGCATGATGCTCTCCATGTTGTCCTCGACCGACTGGATGAAGCAGGCGCTGCACTGGGGGAATTCGTACTGGGTGCGGGCGCGACGGGCCTCGCCGGCCTGGCGGTCGTAATGCCAGTTGCCGCGGTCCGAATCCCGGCCGATGCCGTACTGGTGGTACAGCCCCACGTTGAACCAGACCGGCGAGTTGAAAACCCCGTACTGGTTCAGGCACAGCCAGGTCAGTTCGTCGTAGAACACCTCGCCCGCCTCGCGGCTGAAATAGCCGTCCTTGACCCCCCAGTCGGCGATGGTGCGGGTGACGCGGTGGATCAGTTGGCGAACCGAGCTTTCGCGTTCGGATTTGGCCGGGTCGCCGTAGAAGTACTTCGAGCAAACCACCTTCGTGGCCAGCTCGGACCAGAAGGAGGGCACCTCGACGTTTTCCTGCTTGAAGACCACCCGGCCCAAGTCATCGGTGATCTCCGCGGTGCGCCGCTCCCACGTAACCTGGTCAAAGGGGCTGACGCGGGGATCGCTGAAGACCCGTTCGACCGGCATCCCCCCGCGGGAGGGGGAGGCTTTGGAGGTGTTGGCGGGGCGCCGCGCGCGGCCGACCCGCGGGCGAGCGGGGGCGGAAGTTGCTGCCGAAATGGGAACAGGGGCGTCAATCATGGCTGGGGTGTTGGTCTGGCCAGAAGCTTTGGTGGTTGGTGCTTTTCTGGTTCTTGCGAACCGCTGCAAAATCTCACCCCCACACAGGGCACCGGCCCGGGGAGCCCCCACGCCGCGCACCCCATTTAGTTGGGTGTGGAGGCGCAAGCTAGTACAACCTGTTGTGGCGGCAAGGACTTTTTGCGACTTTTTTCTCGAGCCCTCGTAGTCACTGCCTGACAAGCGGTTAAGTGCCCTTCACGCGGGGGGCAGAATGGGAAGCGGGGCCGGAGCAAGGGCAGGGTGTTTGAGCTCGCGAGGTCCCCGACCGGTCGGGCCGTCGAAGGTAACTTCTTCAAGGAGTTCCCGGAGTCCAGCGACCCGCCTTCAAAGGCCGAATTGGCGGTCAAAAATCCCCCCTCCCGGGCTGCCGGAAGGGTTGCGGTGCGGGCCGGAGGAAGCCTCCTGCCGACTTTCGACTTGCCGTGAGACAATGTTTTTTGCTAAGGAATTTGCATTCGTTTATGGCTGCCATCGGCCGCTTCCAAAAAGGTGACGACATTTTCTACGCCAAGGTCGTGGACGGGGAGTTGTATCGTCTGATCGGTGACGTGTTCGGCTCGCCGTCGTTCGAGAAAAAGCCGACCCCCCTCAAGGGGGTGAAAACCCTGGTCCCCGTCACGCCCTCGAAGGTCATTGCCGTGGGGTTGAACTACGCCGACCATGCCCGGGAATCTGGCAAGCCTCTGCCCAAGGAACCGCTGTTTTGGTTCAAGGCGCCGACCTCGCTCCTGCCCGACGGCGGCAAGATCGAGATACCCTTCCCTCACCATCGGGTGGACTACGAGGCCGAGCTGGCGATCATCATCGGCCGGCGCATCCGCAACGTCACCCCCGCCGCGGCGGCCCGGTACATCTTCGGCTACACGGCGGCCCAGGACATCAGCGACCGCACCATTCAAAGCTCGGAAAGCCAGTGGGCCCGCTGCAAGTCCTTTGACACCTTCACGCCGCTGGGGCCGTACGTGGAAACCAAGATTGATCCCCACGCGCTGTCCATCCAGCTCTTCCAAAACGGCCAGCTCCGCCAGAACTCGAACACCGGCCAGATGATTTTCAACTGCTTCCAACTGGTCAGTTTCATCTCCACCAACCTGACCCTTCTGCCGGGCGACGTCATCCTCACCGGCACACCCAGCGGCGTCGGACCCATAGAATCGGGCGACCGCCTCGAGGTGCGCATTCAGGGCCTGGCTCCGCTGGTCAACACCGTCAAGTAATCACCCCGGCACGGTTTGTCAGCCTCCGGGCGCCGCGCGGGGCCGAGCCCCGGCCGGGAGGGAATGTTTTATGCGCTGGACCCAGACCTTTATTCCCACGCTCAAGGAAACGCCGGCCGACGCCGAGATTGTCTCCCATCAATTGCTGCTGCGCGCCGGGCTGGTGCGCAAGCTCACCGGCGGCCTGTACAGCTTCCTGCCACTGGGGGTGCGGGTGCTCCACAAAATCGAGCGCATCATCCGTGAGGAAATGGACCGCGCCGGCGCCCTCGAGGTTTCCCTGCCCTGCCTCCAGCCGTCCGAGCTCTGGCAGCAAAGCGGCCGCTACACCACGGCCACCGAGGTCCTGTACCGCGTCCTGGACCGCACCCACAAGGAGTGGGTGCTGAGCCCAACGGCCGAGGAGGTCATCACCCACCTGGCCGCCAATGAACTGAGCTCCTACCGCCAGCTCCCGAAAAATTTCTACCAGATCGGCATCAAGTTCCGGGATGAAATCCGCCCCCGCTTCGGCCTGATGCGGGCCAAGGAATTCCTGATGAAGGACGCCTACAGCTTCGACGCCACCGACGAGGCCGCCACTGCCAGCTACCAGTGCATGTACCGCGCCTACGCCCGCATCTTCGCCCGCTGCGGCCTGCGCGCCTTCGCCGTCGAGGCCGACACCGGCGTCATCGGCGGCCAGCTCTCCCATGAATTCATGATCCCCGCCGAAACCGGCGAAAACGAGGTCGTGTACTGCGAAGCCGGCACCTACGCCGCCAACCTCGAAAAGGCCACCAGCCGTGGCCCGCTCCCGGCCACCCCAGCCCAGAGCACCGGGCCGGCCCCCGAGAAATTTCCCACCCCCGGCGTGGTCACCATCGAGGCCCTGGCGGCCCCCCCTTACCACGTCCCCGCCCACCACCAGATCAAGACTCTGGTGTACCTGCTGGACTCCCGGCCGGTGCTGATCCTGTTGCGGGGCGACGATCAATTGAACGAGGCCAAGCTGCTGGCCCGGACCGGCGCGGCGCGGGCCCGTCCGGCCACCCCCGAGGAATGCGTGGCCACCCTCGGTGCCCATCCCGGCTCCCTGGGCGCGGTCCGCGCCACCCTGCGCCAGGCCGTGCCCGTGTGGGCGGACCTCGCCCTGCAGGGAGCGGCCGGCATGACCACCGGCGCCAACCAGGACGGCTTCCACCTCCGTCACGTCCAGATGGACCGGGACGTGGCGGTGGACCACTGGGCCGACCTGCGCACCGTGCGCGCCGGCGAGGCCGACGTGGCCACCGGCCAGCCCCTCAAAATTCGCCGTGCCATCGAGGTCGGCCACGTCTTCAAGCTCGGCACCAAGTACAGCGAAAAACTCCACGCCTGCTACCTCGACGAGGCCGGCCAGCGTCGCCCCGCCGTCATGGGCTGCTACGGCATCGGCGTCACCCGCACCCTCCAGGCCATTATCGAGCAACATCATGACCGGGACGGCATTTGCTGGCCGCTGTCCACCGCCCCCCACGCCGTCTGCCTGACCCCGCTGAACGTGGCGCCGGACAGCCCCCCCATGCGGCTGGCCGGGGCGCTCCACGCCGAACTGACCGCCCGCGGCGTCGAGGTCCTTCTGGACGACCGTGACGAACGCCCCGGCGTCAAGTTCAAGGATGCCGACCTGATCGGCTTTCCCCTCCGCGTCAACCTGGGCGAGAAGGCCCTGGCGCGCGGCGAGATCGAACTCAAACCCCGCACCGGCCCGCTCATGGCCGTCCCGGCCGACTCCGCCGCCCGGGCCATCCTGGACTGGCTGGCCGCCGAAGCCGCGCGTCTGGCGGCCGCGGTGCCGGCCGATTGACCGGTTGCCGCCGCCGGGCCTCCGGCCCAAGATGTTCGCGCTCGCGCCGTCCATGGACAGGTTGCTGGTCATAGATGACGAAGCGGACATGCACTACTCGTTCCGGCGCATCTTCGATTCGCCGAAGCTGGAGCTGACCACCGCGGCCAGTGGCGAGGAGGGCCTGCGGCGGCTGGCCGAGGTCCGCCCCGACCTGGTCCTGCTGGACCTGCGGCTGGGCGGGTTTGACGGGCTGGAAACCCTCCGCCGCATCCGCCAGGTGGATGCCCGCCTGCCGGTCATCCTCATGACCGCCTACGGCACCACCCAGACCGCCATCGAGGCCATGAAGCTGGGGGCCTACGACTACCTGCTCAAGCCCTTCGACGTGCCCCGGCTCAAGCAGATCGTGGCCGACGCCCTCAAGGCCTCGCGCGCCATGCGGCAGGTGCTCTCCTATCCCCCCCTGATCGAGCGGGAGGATTACGAGCTGGGCATCATCGGCCGCAGCCCGGCCATGCAGGAGGTCTTCAAGCTCATCGGCCAGTTGGCCGCCTCGGACGCCACCGCCCTGATCACCGGCCAAAGCGGCACCGGCAAGGAACTGGTGGCCCGCGCCATTTACCAGCACAGCCGCCGCCACGGCCAGCCCTTCCTGGCCGTCAACTGCGCCGCCCTGCCCGAGCCGTTGCTGGAAAGCGAACTCTTCGGCCACGAACGCGGCGCCTTCACCGGCGCCACCAGCCAGCGCATCGGTCGTTTCGAGCAGGCCCACGGCGGCACGCTCTTCCTGGACGAAATTGGCGACATGAGTCCCGCCACGCAGACCAAGATGCTCCGCGTGCTCCAAAGCGGCACCTTCGAGCGCGTCGGCGGCAACCAGACCCTCCAGGTGGACGTGCGCATCCTGGCCGCCACCAACCAGGACCTCGAACGCGCCGTGGCCGAAAAGCGCTTCCGCGAGGACCTCTTCTACCGCCTCAACGTCGTCCGGGTGCGCCTGCCCCCTCTGCGGGAACGGCCGGGGGACGTTCCGCTGCTGGCCGGTTATTTCCTCCAACGCCTGGCGCGCAAACGCGGCCAGCCCCCCAAGGCCCTGGCCCCCGAGGCCCTGGCCCTGCTGGAACGGCATCCCTGGCCGGGCAACGTCCGCGAACTGGAAAACGCCCTCGAACACGCCTCGGTCATGGCCAAGGGCGACACCATCCTTCCCGCGGACCTCCCCGCCACGGTGCGCACCGCCGCCCGGCCCGCCGCTGCCGTGCCAGGCGCGACGCCGGCTCCTGCTCCGGCCGCTGCCGCACCCACCCCGGCGCCGGGGGAGGGAGGCGAATCGCCGGCGGAGCTGGCCGCCCGTTTGTTTGCCTGGGCGCGCCGGCACCCGGAGGGCAGGGTCATGGAGGCGGTCGAGCGCGAGCTGGTGGTGCAGGCGCTCAAGGAAGCCGGCGGCAATCAGGTGCGGGCCGCCCGCCTGCTGGGCATCACCCGCGCCACCCTGCGCAAGCGCATCGAGCGTTTTGGCATCCGGCGCGAATTCGACGCCCGTTGAGCCCGCCGCCGCCCGCGCGGGGCGGCCGCTGCGGCTTGCTGGGCGCGCCGGCGCTTATTTCAGGTTGAACACCAGGGTGGGTTCGACCGGGTACCGGCCGAAGCGTTCCCCGTAAATGGCCAGCCCGCCGGGCAGCGCCTCGTCCACCTCCAGCCGGATCACGAACTCCCGGCTTTGCGCTGCGGCAGCCAACGCGGCTTCCGGCACCGTGGCGGTGACCAGCCAGCCGTAGGAGCCGGCCTCGCGCAGCTTGCGGTCCCGGAGCTGCGCGTGCCAGGAGAGGATGCCGCGGTGGTCGGCCGGGTCATCGGGCAGGTCGAAGACGCCGGTGGCCACGCCGTTGACGCGCACGCGCACGGCGCTGGGGAACGGCTCGGTGTCGGTCATCGGGTAGGCGTTGGGGTTCTGGCTGCGGTGGGCCACGCCTTCGCCGCGCATGTAGTCCACGTCCTTGAAGGTCGAGCCTTCGCGGTCCTTGGCCAACAGCTCCTTGGCCGAGGCCTCCATGAGGAAGCTGGCGCCGGCCACGCGGGCGGGGTCCAGCCCGGCCGGCCAGGGCAGGCGGTACTCGAAGTAGCCGTGCCCGGCGCCGTTGACCTTGAGGCCGTCGAGCACGTTCCACTGTTTGAGCGACCACTGCGCCGCGCGGAAGCCGGCGGGGGCGAAGCGGATTACCCGGGCGATGCCGGCCTCAGTCTTGAGCGTTTCGTCGCGCGGGGCGGGGCCATCGGCGACGCGGAAGGTGGTGAAGTTGCGGTGCAGCGCGCGGCCGTCGGGCGTTTCCAGGGTCAGGCGCAGCACGGCCACGCAGGGCATGGAGGGCATGGGCACCTTCAACGGCGGCAACTCGGTGTTCAGCCAGGGATGGAAGGGCAGTTCGGCCCCGCCGCGGGTGAAGTGGCGCATCCGGCCCAGCGTGTCCCAGGCGACCAGTTCGGCGCGGATGACCAGGCGGGCGGCGGGCGCGGTGTCGGTCATGAACGAGGCGAACAGCGGCACGCGCACCGTCTCGCCGGGCTTGGCGTCGCGGCACAGTTCGCTGCCGGTGGAGAGGTAGAAGGGGGCGTGGAGGTCGCGCAGGCTCATGCCGGGGAACAGCTCCTCCAGCCCGGTGAACTTGTCGCTGCGGTCGTAGCGGTAGTAGCCGTTCCACTCGTTGATGACGTCGTGATGCTCGGTGTAGAGCCAGCCGCAGACCTCGGGGTGCCGGCGAAATTCGTTGATCATGATGTGGTAGTCCCAGGACCAGTCCACGTCGCCGGTGCTGCCCTCGTAGCCCCAGACGTTGCCGCACTCGCTGTTGAGCAGCGGCTGGCGGTCCTGGGTGCGGCCGCCGATGAAGTTCCACTTCGAGCCGGGGAAGGTGTCGCGGGTGACCTGGTCGAGGTGTTCGCGCCAGGCCCAGCCCGGCAGGTAGGCGTGCCAGGAGTTGATGTCGGTCGCGACGTGGTCGAAATGGCAGGGCGAGTTGTCCTCCACCAGCCGGGTGGGATCGAGCTGTTTGGCCAGCCGGTAGATCGAGGCCACCCAGTCCTGGGTTTCGGGCAGGAAGACGCGCTTGTCGCCCTGCCGGGTGAACAGGCCCCAGGTCTCGTTGAACGGCACCCAGGCGAAGATGGCGGGGTGGTTGAAGTCGCGCGCGATCATCCCCCGCAGCGCGTGCTCGATCTCGCGGCGCATCTCCGCGTCCGGCTCGCCCCAACTGTTCGGTACGTCGGCCATGACCAGCAGCCCCAGCCGGTCGGCCCAGTACAGCTTGCGCGGCAGGTCAATCTTCACGTGAAACCGGTGGCCGTTGAGCCCCAGCCGCCGCGAGCGCAGGATTTCGTCGCGCATAAATTCGTCGCTCGGGAAGGTGTAGAAGCCCTCCGGGTGGTAGGACTGGTCCAGCGTCAGTTGGAGGTACACCGGCTTGCCATTGAGGGCGATGTAGGGGAAGTCCGTGCCGGGCAGGTTCACCACGCTGATCGAGCGGAACCCGAAATACGTGCGCAGCCGGTCGGCCTCCTCACCACGGCCCAGCTCGGCCTCGACCTCGTAGAGGAACGGGTCCTCGAGCGACCACCACCGCGGCGTGGCCAGCGCCAACTCGAAGACGGCCTCGCGCGCGCCCGCCGGCACCGCCTGCCGAACCTCCGGCACCCCGCCGGTCAGGAAGCGCAGGTGCAATGCCGTGCCCGCGGGCGCGGGATCGCTGAACGTGGCGGCGACCTTCACCCGCGCGCGGGCCGTGTCCGGGGTGAGGTGCAGCGTCCGCACGTGCACGGCCGGGCGGGCCTCCAGGTAAACGGTCTGCCAGATGCCCTTGGCCTCGCCGTAGCCCTGTTTGCCCTCGAGTTTGAACGGATGCTTCGAGTCGTCCACCCGCAGGACCAGCGTCTGGACCTGCCCCCACCGCACGTGCGGGGTCAGCTCGAACTCGAAGGGCGTGTAGCCGCCGCGGTGCTCGCCCAGCGCCCGGCCGTCCAGCCAGCCGCGTGTGAGCCAGTCGCACGCCCCCACCACCAGAAACACCCGCCGGCCCCGCCACGCCTCCGGCACGGTCACGGTGCGGCGATACCACGCCATGTCGGCCCGGTTGCTCACGCCCGAGAGCGGCGAGCCCCACGGAAACGGCACCCGGATGCGCTCGGGGAAGGTCACGTCGGCGGCGCCGGCCCAGTTCGCGCCCTCGCCAGCGTTGTCGGGGTCGAACCGAAACTCCCAGGTGCCGTTGAGATTCAGCCAGGTCGGTCGCTCGAAGTCCGGCCGGGGGTGTTCGGGCAACGGGATCGGGTCGGCCGCGCCGGCGCGGGGCAGCAAGGCCAGCCCGAGGGCGGCCAGCCAGACCAGGCCGGACCGGTGGGGGAAGCAGGGAGCGCGGCGGGCAGAAACGCGCGGAGGCGGGCAGATGTGCATGGGCCGATGACACCGGTTGCCCGTCGGAGATTCAAGCCCAAGCCAACAGGGATTGAGGAGGGACGAGGGTGAGCCGACCGGGCGGCAGCGCGGCGCGGGCCTCCCCGTGGAGGAGCGGCTTCAGGGTTTGAAGAGCCGGTAAAACTGCGCCGGCAGGGTGGCGGGCACGGTGACCGGGTTGGTCCCGCCGCCGGGGACGACGATCCAGGCCGCCGGCTCCAAGGTGGGCGACTGTTGCAGGACCCAGGTCGTCCCGGGGTCCGGCGCCCACGCGATCGTCACCCAGCCCGGTGCCGCCGGCGTGATGGTCAGGGTGGGCGCGCCGGGCGTTTGGACCGCTTGCGGCAAGGCCCAAAACCCGCCGACCAACGTGAACGGGCCCCCGCTCAGCGGCCCGCCGGCCTCGGGCTGGCCGAGGGTGCCGCTGACGCGGTACACGCCCCCGCTGCTGACGCCGCCGCCGCCGTCAAGGGTGTGCCAGGGGATCGCGAATTGGGCCAGGGCCAGGGACAATGGCCCGAGCAGCAGGGCGGTGAGGAGGGCGCGGATTGGAAATCCGCGATACGGCAGGCTGGAAGCCTGCGCTACGGGGAGCGAACGCTTCATTGGGCCCCTCCTTCGAGCTGGCGGCTCAAAGCCCGGACCAGTTGCTTGAGTTCCTGCAGCTCCTGTCGCAACGCCGCGTTCTCCGCCCGGAGTTGCTCGAACTCGATTTCTGCTTTCTGCTTTCTCATTTCTACCTTGGCATTCAGCCCCTGGATGGCCGCCAGGGCCACGCCGTCGGCGTCCACGGTGGTAATGCCGGTGTCGCTCTCCCCCAGGCCGAAGGCGGCGCGGAAATCCTGGGCCGTCGGCCCCAGGTGGCGGATGCCCGGGTCCTGGGATTTGTAGTTCCAACTGCTCAGGGGCAGGGCGGCCACTTTGGCCAGCACTTCCTGCACATCCACCGGCGCGAAGTTTTCCTTGGCGTGGCGGTCGCTCAGGCTGGTCCAGGAGCCGCCGTCGGCGGCCAGGGACACGCCGGTGGTGGCGCCGCTGTTGGAGAAAAGGCGGTAGCCGCCCGAGGCCCGCAGGGTGACCGAGTTCGCGGCAGTCGAGGCGATGTCGGCGCCGGTGGAATCGGCCCAGACGAACGCGCCGGTATGAATGGCCTTGGCGCGTAGGCCGGCGGCAAAGGCGTAGTTGGTGGCGGAATTGAAACGACCACCCGGGATCGTCGCATTGAACCCGTTCGGAAGGATCATGTTCCCACCCCCCCTGCGATTGTCGCAAAACTGGCGTCGTTCTGGATCGTGTTGTTCGCCCCCCCGCCGATCGTCACATAGAGAGCGTTGGTCTGGATGGTATTCGCTTCGCCCCCGCCGATCGTCGAGGAATAGGCGTTGGTCTGGATCGTGTTCCACGCACCCCCCGCGATCATCGCAGTCCGGGCGTTGATTTCGATCGTGTTGCGGGCGCCTCCGCCGATTGTCGCATAGGGAGCATTGGGCTGGATCGTGTTGGCCAAGCCTCCGCCGATCGTGCCGAAGTTAGCTTCCACACGATTTGCCCCGCTGAAATCACCCCAGTGGGCGATGCCCCCGCCGCTGATCGTCACGCCATGGACTTCCGCCCCAACGGTGTTCGCCGACGCACCGGCGATGACGTTGACGATGCCCGAATTGTCCGGGTCGATGGCGATCGGCTCCAAGCGCAGTGCACGCTGGTTGTTTACACGCACCTCAAAGGGCTGGTTGTCCGTGGTGCCCAGGAAGTTTACCCCCGGTGTGGTGCCGGCGTTGCCGGTCCGGCTCCAGGCATCCGCGGAACCCGGCGGCCCCGGGGGGCCTTGGGGTCCTTGCGGTCCGGCCGGACCAACAGGACCGGCGGGACCGGCGGGGGTCATGGCGTAGAGGGCGTAAGGGGCCGCAGTGACTGGCTGGCGGGGGGAGAGCGTGGTGAACGTACCGCCGCCGGCGGGACGGAGGGCAATCTCCAGCCAGCGTTCACCGCCGCTGAAAACCCCCGCCCCAAAGTCCAGCGTCACCACAAACAGCCCCTCGCTCACCGTCACGGCGCTCTGGTTCAAGTCGGGCCCCTGCTGACTGCCGCCAACCTCGGCGTCGTAAAGAATGAAGCGCAGGTCGTAGAGGCCGTGGGCCGGCTGGCCGTTGGCCTCCAGCCGGCCCTGGTAGGTAAAGGCCGTGCCCTGGGCGAGGGTCCCGGTTCCGCTGCTGATCCACCCCAGCAGTCCGCAGAGGGTGAGAAGGAGGAGGCGTTTCATGGTTTCCAGGTTCTGATGGTTCACACGCCCATTGAAATCATGAAGGAGCCTATGTCAAGGGCCCTCCCCGCGGCGACCGGGAGGGCACCGACGGTTGTAGCCGGGAGGGCCGCGCTCCCCTTGGATCGGATGCCTGAGGAAGCTACCTGATGCCCGAAGATGCGCCCCCTGACCAGCGGTGGAGCGGTGGACTGTCTCTTCACCCTGCCGGCTGGAAGCCGGCGATACAGCAGGCTGGGAAGCCTGCGCTACGCTGCCGGGGTAGCCGCCGGCGTGCGTCAGCGGAGGGCAGGTCCGCTGCGTGACCGCGGCGGCGACGGGGCGAGGCGGTGCCAGCCGGCCAACATGCCTTGTGTCTTGGTGTCCTGGTGGTGAGTCTCCCCGGCAGAAAGCGGCAGAGGACGGCCGCACTTCGAGACGCTGCTGCGGGGAAGGGCCGCCCCGCCGCGGGTGCCTGCTTGTGGAGTGCCTGCCTGTGCGGGGCTCGCAGACAGGCGCCAATCCTCTGGCGCTGTGCGTCCGCGCCAGCCACTTCGGACTTCGGACTTCTGCCGCGGGGGGTCTAGCAGGCCGGGAGCGGTTCACCGAACAGGGCCTCGGCGAAGGTGGGGGGGTCGAACGGTTGGAGGTCGTCGGCCTGTTCGCCCACGCCGATGAAGCGGACCGGCAGTCCCAGTTCCTGCTGGATGGCCACGACCATGCCGCCCTTGCTGGTGCCGTCGAGTTTGGTGATCACCAGGCCGGTCAGGGGGACCGCCTTGTGGAACTCGCGGGCCTGGTTGAGGGCGTTCATGCCGGTGGTGGCGTCCAGGACCAGGAGCACCTCGTGGGGGGCGCCGGGCAGTTTCTTGTCCAGGACCCGGTGGATTTTTTGGAGTTCCTTCATGAGGTTGCTCTTGGTGTGGAGCCGGCCGGCGGTGTCCACCAGGAGAAAGTCCACGCCGCGGGCCAGGGCGGCGGTCAGGGCGTCGTGGGCCACGGCCGCGGGGTCGGCCTGGTAGGCGCTGGCGATGACGGGGACGTCCAGGCGTTGGCCCCAGAGTTTGAGTTGTTCGATGGCTGCGGCGCGGAAGGTGTCACAGGCGGCCAGCAGGGCGGTGCTGCCCTGGAGCCGGAGGAGGTGGGCGAGCTTGGCGCAGGTGGTGGTCTTGCCGGTGCCGTTGACGCCGACCACGGACACGACCGTCAGGCCCTGCGGGGCGCGTCGCAGCGGCGGGGCGGTCGGGCCGAGGGCCCGGGCGATGCGGTCGCGGGCCAGGGCCAGGACGTCGGGGCCGTCGCGGCCCTGGGTTTCGTAGGCCTGCTTGACGTCGTCAAGAATCTGCCGGGTCACGGCCACGCCCAGGTCAGCCCCGAGCAGGGCGGCCTCGAGTTCTTCGAGGGTGGCGGTGGTGAGGCGGGGGGAGCGGCTGACGATGCGGCGGATTTCGTGGACCAGCCACGTCTGGGTGCGGGCCAGGCCGGCTTTGAGGCGTTGGAACAGGCTCATGAAGCGGAGGGGGCGGGCGGGGCGGGGCGCGGGGCGGACTTCAGGGCGAGATAATGTTCCCAGGCCAGGCGCACGCTGCCGAGCACGGGGTGTCCCTTGCTGGTGCCGTGGCAGTCCGAACCGCCGGTGGGCAGGAGCCGGTACTGGCGGGCCAGCGCCAGGTAATGTTCGGCCTGGGCGTGGGAGTGTTTCGAGTGCCAGCATTCGAGGCCGTCCAGCCCCGCCTCGAGCAGGGAAGGGATCAGGCCGTCATCGTGGTTGAGGCCGGGGTGGGCCATGACAGCCAGGCCACCGGCGGCGTGGATGAGGTCCACGGCACCGCGGGCGGAGATTTTGTATTTGGGGACCCAGGCGGGGCGGTGTTTTTTGAGGTAGCGCTCGAAGGCCTCGTCCAGCGAGCCGCAAAAGCCGTGGCGCACCAGGGCGCGGGCGACGTGGGGGCGGCCGGGCGCCCGGCAGTTGGCCAGGGCGAAGACCGCGTCGGCGGTGAGGGGGACGCCGCGGTGGTTGAGGCGGGCGACCATTTCGCGGATGCGCTCCTGGCGGGCCTGTTGGAAGCGGTCCAGTTCGCGGAGCAGTGCGGGGTGGGCGGGGTCCACGAAGTAGCCCAGCAGGTGCACTTCGCGGCCGGCGTGTTCGGCGGTCAGTTCGGTGCCGGGGACGAATTCCAGGCCGAACCGCTCGCAGGCAATGGCGGCACGAGCGCAGCCTTCCACCGTGTCATGGTCGGTCAGGGCCAGGGCGCCGAGGCCCAGGCGGTGCGCGGCGCCGGCCAGCTCTTCCGGGGTCCAGGTGCCGTCCGAGAAATGGGTGTGGAGGTGCAGGTCGGCAAACATCAGCGCGGGCGCTCACTCGACCTGGCGGGCGGGGCGGAGGATTTCCTTGCGCAGGCTGTCCAGGATGCCGTTCACGAACTTGCCGCTGTCCTCGGTCGAGTACTTCTTGGCGATGTCCACGGCTTCGTTGATGCTGACCACCGGGGGGATGTCGGGGCGGTGGAGCATTTCGTAGACGGCCAGCCGGAGGATGTTGCGGTCCACCACGGCCATGCGGTGGAGGGACCAGTTGCGGGCGTGCTTTTGGATGACCGCATCCAGGGCCTCGCGGTGTTCGAGGGTGCCGCGGATGAGGGGTTCGGCGAACAGGCGGACGGCGGATTCGTCGGCCGAGGGGGGCGGGAGGGGTTCGGCCGGGGTGGAGGGAGGGCCGTCCGGGAACCGCTGCGAAATCCAAAAGTGCTCGAGGGCTTGGTCCAGGTCGGCGGCCAGATTCAGGTCGTACTGGAAAAGGAACTGCACGGCGCGCTCCCGCGCCAGGCGTCGCGTGCCCATAGCGTGAGGATGTCGGGCCGGTGCAGCAGGGCAAAGAAAAATCGCGCCCGCTGCGCGGGGATGGTAGCGTCCGCGGCGATGAGACGTGCGTGGTGCCTGTTGCTGGTGTGCGGAAGTGTGTGGAGCGGGCCCGGCCGGGCCGCCGAACCGCCTTCGCTGGAGGAGGTGCTGACGGTGCTGCGGACGCACCTGGCGGGGGTTTCCCAGTCCGAGCTGGAAGCCGCCGCCGTGCGGGGCCTGCTCGAGCAGTTGCGGCCGCGGGTGTTTTTGCTTCCCGCGGCCGCGGTCGCACCGGAGGCCCCGCCGGCGCCGCTGCTGGCCCGCACCAACCTCTTCGACGGCGGCGTGGCCTGCCTGCGGGTGGGGCGGGTGGCGGCCGGTCTGGCTGCGGCAGTGCGGGAGACGCTGGCCGGTTGGAATGCCCAAACCAACCTGCAGGGGGTGGTGCTGGACCTGCGGTTTGCCGGCGGGGATGACCTCGTCGCCGCGGGAGAGGTGGTGGATTTGTTGCTGGCCGAGGCGCGCACGGTGCTGGCGTGGGAAGAGCAGCAGTTTCGCTCCACGGCCAAGACCAATCCCCTCAACGCCCGCGTGGCGGTGCTGGTGAACGGGGAAACCCGCGCCGCGGCTGAGGCCCTGGCGGCCGCCCTCCACGAGGAGCGGCTGGCCCTGATGCTGGGCACGCCGACCGCGGGGGAACACGCGGTGTACCGGGAGTTTCCCCTGCGCGGCGGCCAGCGCTTGCGGGTGGCGGTGGCCGCCCTCCGGGTCGGTGCCGGTGAACGCGTGCTGCCGCCGGGGGGGCTGACGCCGGACATCCGCATCGAGGTGCCGGCCGAAGAGGAACGGCGCTGGGTCGAGGACCCGTTTTACGTGGGGGCGGCCTCAAGGCCGGCGGGCTCACGGCCGGCACGGCTCACGGAGGCTGATTTGGTGCGCTTGCACCGGGAGGGGCTGAGCGGGACGCCGCCGCCGCGTCCGCGTCGGGAGGAGGCCAGCACCGGCCCGCGTGTGCGCGATCCGGTGCTGGTGCGGGCGCTGGACCTGCTCAAGAGCCTGGCCATCATCGAGGCGCGCCAGCCTTGAGGGGGGCGAGTTTTGCCCGCAAGGGGAGGCCGGCTCTGGGAGGGGCAGTGAGCGCGCCGCCCCGCCGAGACGTTGAGCCGGCTGGCGCGTCGCCCGCGCGGTACCTCCCCCGGCTGGCTGGCTTCCGGGGCTCAACCCTTGTTTCCCCCGGCCGGGCCGGGCCGGAAGTCTTCCGCGGTCCGGGGTCCGCAGCCGCCCGATGGGCGCCGGTGCACTCGCGGTGCCCAGCGGGCGGCGGTTCCCAGCGCCGCAGAGAGAACGGGCAGTTTCAGCCCGACCGTTTGGCATTTGAATTTCTCCGTTTCGAGCCCACTCTAAGGCCCCATGTCAAAACAACATCGTTTCTTGAAACGCACTGGGTGGGGTTTGGTTTGCTGGGCCGTGGCAGCCGGGGGGGGCCCGGCCGTGTGGGGCGATGATTGGCCCCAGTGGCGGGGCCCGAATCGGGACGGCAAATCGGCGGAGACCGGTCTGCTGAAGGCCTGGCCGGCGGGCGGACCGCCTTTGGTCTGGAAGATTACCGGCCTGGGTGCGGGTTACGCGACGGTGTCGGTGGCGAGGGGAGTCATCTATACGGCGGGGGATTTTGGGGAGGAGAATTTCGTGCTGGCGTTCCGGGAGAAGGACGGCGCCCCCTTGTGGAAGGCGCGCCTGGGCAAGGCGGGAGCCCCCGGCTGGGGCGGCTTTGCCGGGGTGCGCAGCACGCCCACGGTGGACGGCGACCGGGTTTACGCCATCGGCCAGTATGGCGAGATCGCCGCCTTTGACGCGGCGACGGGCAAGGAGATTTGGCGAAGGGATTTCGTCCAGGACTTCGGCGGGAAGTTGCCGGAATGGGGCTTCAGTGAGTCACCCCTGGTGGATGGGGACCTCTTGATTTTTACTCCCGGCGGGGAGAAGGGAGCCATCGTGGCGGTGAACCAGCGGACCGGCGAGACGGTCTGGCAGACGAGCGCATTCAAGGACCAGGCCCAGTACGCGTCTGTGGTGCGAGCGGTGATTGCCGGCGCACCGCAGTACGTGCAATTGACCATGGCCAGCGTGGTGGGGGTGTCCCCGGAGGGCAAGGTGCTCTGGCAGGCGGCGCGCAAGGGGGCGGTGGCGGTCATCCCCACCCCGGTGGTCAGTGGCGACCATGTGTACGTCACCTCCGGCTACAACATCGGCTGCAATCTGTTCCAGGTAACCCGCAAGGGCGGGGCCTTCTCCGTGTCCGAGGTGTATCGCAACCGCGTGGTCGCCAACCACCACGGCGGCGTGATCCAGTTGGGGGAGCACCTCTACGGACATGACGACCGCCGCGGCTGGACCTGCCAGAACCTCAAGACCGGCGAGGCGGTCTGGCAGCACGAGGATGGCATGGGTAAAGGGGCCTGTGTGTACGCCGACGGCCACCTCGTGTTGCGCGAAGAAAAGAAAAAGGGCAGCCGGGTCGCCCTCATCGAAGCCAGCCCCGCCGGCTACAAGGAAAAAGGCGTGTTCGAGCAGCCGGAGCCCAGCGGCAAGGAGGCCTGGCCCCATCCGGTGATCGCCAACGGCCGGCTGTACCTGCGCGATCAGGACCTGCTACTGTGCTACAACCTGCGGGCTGACTAGCGCTGCACGAGGCAGCCTTCGCAGCGGAAGGACAGCCTGCCGCGCCACGGCCGCGTGGAGGCTCCAAGAAGGCCGTCAGCCGGCGCGCGCAGGGAGTGGGTCTGGCAACCCGCCACGGGGGGATGGTGCAAAGCTGCCAGTGGCGTGATTGCCAGAGGCAACGCGGCGAGATTCGGTCAACGGGGATAAAGGACTAAGGCCGGGGAAATCGGACATGAAGTCGAGCCCGTCCAGGAACTGTCGTGCGCCATCCCCCCGTACCTGCGGGTCGCAGCCAGCCAGCACGGCCAGCAGGGCGGGGGTGGGGAGAATGGGCATCCGGCAGGCTGGAAAGCCCATTTGAGATATCGAGAACAGCCTTGCCTGCTCAGGCAGGCAATGGCTTTTCCACGGAGCGGCCGGGGAGGGGGATGGGGGAGAGGTGAAGGGGGTGATGTCAGGGTTTTCACCGACAAAAATGTCAGAATTTCCCTGACTGTCCAAAAAATGGCGTTCGCGTCAATTTTCCACCCGCAATAAGCAAAAAGGTTAGTCTGCTGCAGGGAACAGTTGTGGGATGAACGGGAATCGGGAAAATGTGGAAAATGCCGGGCTGACGGGTATGCCCCCAAGGAAGGAGGTCTCCCTAGGAAGCGTTGTACTCCTGGCACGTGCTTCATCTGAGCACACTGGGATGTGGGGGAATGACCTCATCGCAACGTTACCCTTGCCCGCTCCAGAAAACGTCCGTGGTTGTGAACCGCTTACCAAGACAACCAGTGTAACCGAGCGGCTTTCCTGGGAACCTCGGCAGGCCGCACCCATCACCCGACTCACCGACCTTTGGGGCCGCCGATGGGTATTGCGTGTCCCGCCCTGGAAGCGCCCCATGGACCTTGGAGTGGCGATCCTTTTGATCCTGCTGACGCTGCCGGTCTGGGTGCTGACGGCCCTGCTCATCAAGCTGACCAGCCGCGGGCCGGTATTTTTCACGCAGGTACGGCTCGGTTTGGGGATGAAGCCCTTCCCGATGTTCAAGTTCCGCACCATGCGCTCGGATGCTGACCCGCGCCAGCATCAGCGGCACGTGGAGCAACTGCAGCGACAGGGCCTGGCCTTGGAAAAACTGGACGAGGAAAAGGATGACCGCATCACCGCCGTGGGCCGTTACCTGCGGATGAGTTCCCTGGACGAACTGCCCCAGTTGCTGAACGTCCTCCGGGGGGAAATGAGCGTGGTTGGCCCCCGCCCGTGCATCGCCTACGAGGCGGCTTCCTACAAACCGTGGTACTTCCACCGTTTTGAATGCCTGCCGGGGCTGACGGGACTCTGGCAGGTGAGCGGAAAAAACCGCCTTACCGCCGACCAGATGATGCGCCTGGATATCCGCTATGGTCGGACGCAATCGGTGGGAGGAGACCTGCGCATCATGGCGCGCACACCGCGCGTGATTGGACAGGAAATATTGGCGGCCTACCGGCGCTGGCGCCACCGGCGAGCCGCCCGCCATGACCCCGCCGCTGTCCCCCTGGCCGGCCCGGCCGTGCCGCCCCCGTGTTCGCTTTCGGATTCCGTGTAACCCTCAACCAGCAAAAAGCACAGACATGAACTCAGTCCTGCAAGTGGGAGTAGTCGGCTGCGGCTACTGGGGACCCAACTTGATCCGCAACTTCCGCGCCCTGTCGGGCTGCCGGGTTCGGTTCGTGTGTGATCAGTCGGAGGCCCGGCTCAAGCACATGAAATCGCTCTACCCGCAGGTGGAGACCACCAGCCGGTTTGAGGATTTGCTCGAGTGCAAGTCGCTCGACGCCGTGGTGGTGGCCACGCCCGTGGGGACTCACCACAAACTGGCCCTGGCGGCCCTCCACGCCGGCAAGCACGTATTTGTGGAGAAACCGCTGGCCCGCTCCGTGGCCGAGTGCGAGGACCTGATCCGGGAAAGCACGCGGCGGGGGCTGACCCTCATGGTGGGTCACACCTTCCTCTATTCGCCGGTCGTGCGCCGGATCAAGGAGATCGTGGACCGCGGCGACATTGGGGACATCCGCTACATCGCCTCGCGGCGCCTGAACCTGGGGCTGTACCAGAAGGACATCAACGTCACCTGGGACCTGGCCCCGCACGACATCTCCATCATCCTGTACATCCTCGAAGAGCCCCCGCTGAGCGTGAACTGCCGCGGCAGTGCCCACGTGACCCCGGGCATCGAGGACGTCACCCTGCTCAACCTCGAATTCCGCCGCCAGCGGTCCGCCCAGATTCACAGCAGCTGGCTGGACCCCCGCAAGGTGCGCGAAATGACCATCGTGGGCAGCCGCCGCATGATTGTGTACGACGACGTGACGCCGCACGAAAAACTGCGCATCTTCGACACGCGCGTCGAAACCCCGCCGCATTACGATACCTTTGCGGAATTCCAGTACTCGTACCACTACGGGGACGTGTACGCACCCTACATCAAGCAGGAGGAACCGCTGAAGGTCGAATGTCAGCACTTCCTGGATTGCATCCGCACCGGCCAGGAACCCCTCTCCAGCGGCCGCCAGGCGCTCGAAATGGTGCGCATCCTTGAAGCCGCCTCCCTGTCCTTGAAGGGACAGGGCGCGCCGGTCACCCTGAGTTCAGCGGACGAGACCGCAACCGCTCCCCTGCGCCCCCTCAACGGCCGCCCCCGCAACGGTGCCGGTGCGGGCGGGCCGGCGTCCGCCAAGAGCGGCTCGGGAAAGCACCACGCGCCGGCGGTTGCCGCCGCGGCCACCCACTAAGCCGACCCTCCAAACCCGTCCACTGCGCCAAGCTCATGGATGCACCGGCGAACCGGCCCTACTGCCTGATCGCCCCCGACGTGAAACTCGGCGCCGGGGTCAAGATTTTCAGTTTCACCAACCTCTACGGGTGTGAAATCGGCGACGAAACCAAGATCGGCACTTTTGTGGAAATTCAGAAGGGTGTCCGGATTGGACGCCGCTGTAAAATTTCCAGCCACACCTTCATTTGCGAAGGGGTCACCCTCGAGGACGAGGTCTTTGTGGGACACAACGTGACCTTCATCAACGACCTGTTCCCGCGCGCCACCACGGCCGACGGGCGGTTACAAACCGAGGCGGACTGGGAATGCCGCCCCACCCTCGTGCGGCGCGGCGCTTCCATCGGTTCGGGCGCCACGCTGCTGGCGGGCGTGACCGTGGGCGAATACGCCCTGGTGGGCGCCGGAAGTGTGGTCACGCGAGATGTCCCTTCCCACACCGTCGTGGCCGGCAACCCGGCCCGAATCCTGCGTCGCCTCGATGCCGCCCAAACAAACAACGCCGTTGCTTCCCTCCCATGACCCGGGTTCCTTTTCTGGATCTGCAGGCCCACCACGCTGCCATCCGCGGAGAGCTGGTGGCCGCCTTCGAAGCCGTGCTGGACACCAGCGCCTTTGCCGGTGGCCCCTTTGTCCAGCGGTTTGAAAAGGATTTTGCCGCCTACTGCGGCACCCAACACTGTGTGGCGGTGGGCAGCGGCACCGATGCCCTCTGGCTGACGCTGCTGGCGTTGGGCGTGAGGCCGGGTGACGAGGTCATTACGGTGCCCATGACCTTCATGGCCACCGCCGAGGCCATCACATACGCCGGCGCCCGACCGGTCTTTGTGGACATCGAGCCCGACAGCTACACGATGGACCCGCGCCTGTTGGAGCGCGCCATCACTCCCCGCACCCGGTCCATCATCCCCGTCCACCTCTACGGCCAGATGGCGGACATGGAGCCCATTCTGGCCATCGCCCGAAAGCACGGCATTCCGGTCGTGGAAGACGCCTGCCAGGCCCACGGGGCCATGTATCAAGGACGCCGGGCCGGCTCTTGGGGCCGCGCAGGATGCTTCAGCTTCTATCCCGGCAAGAATCTGGGAGCGTTGGGGGAGGGGGGGGCGGTGGTGACCGAGGACGCCGATCTGGCCCGGAAGCTTGTCATGTACCGCGACCACGGCCAGGCGCGGAAATACCACCACCAGGTGGTGGGCTGGAACGCCCGCATGGACGGCATTCAGGGCGCCGCCCTGCAAATCAAACTCAAGCACCTGGAAGCGGCCAATGAAGCCCGCCGCCAGCACGCCCGCCTTTACGGGGAGCTGCTGGCGGATGTGCCGGAGTTGGTCCTGCCCCGGGAATGCCCGGAACGCCGCCACGTGTATCACCTCTTCGTAGTTCAGGTTCCCGAACGGGATGCGATCCTGGCCGAGCTGGGAGAACGCGGCATCCAGTGCGGCATCCACTACCCCATCCCGGTTCACCGTCAGGAGGCGTACGCCAGTCTGGGGTTGGCCGCGGGCACATTCCCGGTGAGCGAATCCTGCACGGCCCACATATTGTCTCTGCCCATGTACCCGGAATTGAAACCCGCCCAGATCGAAACGGTCGCCGGCTCGCTCAAGGAGTGTCTGAGCGGGCTTCGGTCCGCCGCAAGCGGGGCGGCCAGGCAACCTCAGCTTTCCACGGCTTGAGTTTTCCCCCAAGACATGATCGCCCACATCACACCATGCGACCGGCCTGATCGGCTGGACGGGGCGCGTGTACCCGTGGCGGCTCTTGGCGCGGGCACTTCGGGCCATGGCGGAAGTGGAGGTGTCCAGTCCGCGGTGGCGAAGGTACCGGAAACAACGGTGCCGCAAACCAACTCGGTCCCTCTTCGACTTGCGGGCGGTGCATGTGATCCCCTCACCTGCGCGGACTGGGACTTTTGGGTGGGTCAGTGGTCCGAAGCCTCCGTTTTCCACACCACGGGCTGGATGGCGGTGCTGGCGGACAGTTACGGATTCAGACCTTACGCCTGCGTCGTGCCGACTCAGGCCGGGCGCCCCGCCCTGCTGCCCGTGATGGAGTGCTCAAGCCCCATCTTCGGTCGCCGCGGCGTTTCCCTGCCGTTTACGGATGCCGTGCCGGCTCTGGCGGAATCTTCGGAGCAACGGCAGGCCTTGTGGGAACAGGTGCTCACCCTCGGCCGAGCGCGAAAGTGGCGAAGCGTGGAATGGCGGGGGGGAATGCCGGCTGAAGGCGCCCGGACCGCCATCAGTTTTTACAACCACACGCTGGCGTTGGAAGGAACGCCGGATGCCCTCTGGGGACGTTTGGATGACCCGGTCCGGCGTGCGCTGCGCAAGGCAGCACGCCTGGGGGTGGAAGTCCGGCGGGAAACCACTTGGGAATCGGTCCGGCATTTTTACCGCCTCCATGGCCAGACCCGCCGGTGGCACGGCCTCCCGCCCCAGCCCTTGTCTTTTTTCCGTCACCTCCATCATCACCTCATCGGCCGCGGGGCCGGCTGCGTTTTCAGCGCCTGGCATCAGGGGGAGGTGATTGCGGCGGCAGTTTTTTTGCAACGGGGGAGGCGGGCAATTTACAAATTCGGGGCCTCGGACCGGAGCCGGCAGGAGCTGCGAGCCAACAACGCGGTGATGTGGGAGGCCATTCGGTACTTTACCGCCAGTGGCCTGGAATGGCTCGACCTGGGCAGGACATCTTACCAGCAGGAGGGATTGCGGCGCTTCAAACTCGGCTGGGGTGCCCGTGAATCCATGCTGAACTACTGCAAATTCGACCTGCGCCGACACACCTTTGTTACCGCGCCCGACCACAGCATTGGCTGGCACACCGCGGTGTTCCGGCGGCTGCCTCTGCCGTTTTTGCGCTGGCTGGGCGCCCGGCTTTACCCCCATCTTTCCTGATTGTTGTGAGCATGCAACCGCATCCAGTTCCGCCCCCCCCCCGCCAGTCCCCCCTGTGCGCGGGGCGGAGCCGCGCCCCACGGGCCTGAAAATGGCCGACGTCGTTTACGCCTTGTTCCGGCACAAGTGGAAAATTGTCAGCGTCGGCCTGCTGGGCATGGCCACAGCGGGCGGGGTGTGGTTCTTGAAGGGGCCACTTTATCGGTCGGAAGCCAAGCTGCTGGTCCGCTACGTCCGCGATTCCCGATCCGTGGAGGTCAGTCCCGGTTCCCCCGGCGATGTGCGCACGCCCGACAGCCGGGGAGATTCCATCATCAACTCGGAGATCGAGATTCTGACCAGTCGGGACCTGGTGTTGGAGGTGGTGGACCAGGTGGGCCCCGAGAAAATCCTGGCCCGAGCGGGGGGAGGGACCAACCGTCTGGCCGCTGCCTCGCTGATCATGAAGGGGTTGGAAACGGCTGTGCCCCGAAAAAGCACCGTCATTGTCGTGGCCCTCAACCACCCGGACCCCGAGATGGCTCAAGTTATTTTACGCACCCTGGTGCAGGGGTATCTCCGGAAACATGCGGAGGTTCATCGTGCGGTGGGCGTGTTTGATGAGTTTCTGACCCGGCAGACCGACAACCTGCGCGCCCGACTCAGCCAGACCGAGCAGGAGCTCCAAAAGCTCAAAGTGGCAGCCAATGTGACTTCCATCGAGGAGTCCAAACGCATGCTCGCCGAACAGGCCTCCCGCGCCCGGCAGGAGCTGATCCTGGCCGAGGCCCAACTGGCTGAACGCAAGACCGTCCTGGAAAAACTGCGCCAACTGTGGGGGGCTGCTTCCGCGACCAATGTGACGAATCAGGTCGGCCCGTCGGCGGAGGTCGCACCCGATACGGAGCGCGAGCGGCATTACCGCCTTGTCCTGTCCCGATTGGAGACCTTGCGCAATCGTGAACTGGATTTGTTGTGGCAGTTCACCCCGGAAAGCCAGGACGTCCGGCAGGTCCGCGAACAAATTGCCCTGGCGGAACAGACCCGGCGCGAACTTGAATCGCAGGATCCGCAGTTACCACTTCGCGTTCAGGGCAGCAATCGTGGAGCTCCCTACCCGGGAATGGACTCGATCCGTGCGGCTTCCCTCCCGTGGGATGTGGGCAGCCTGGCCAGCTTGGAGGCGGAAGTCGCGGCCATCGAGGCGCGGGTCCAGCGATTCCGAGCCTACCTGGACGAGTTGCGGCAAGAAACGGTACGGATCAACGATGCCGAACAGGCCATTACCGAACTGCAACGACGCAAACAGCGCGAGGAGGCTCAATACCTTTACTTCAGCGCCAACCTGGAGCAGGCCCGAATAGACGAATCTCTCGGTACCAGTTCGCTGGCCAACATCAACGTCCTTCAGGAGGCTTCCGCACCCGTGATGAGTTTGGACGCCACCCGCAAGTTGGTGTTGGGGTTGTTGTTCGGCGGATGGGGTGTGGGCGTGGCCTGGGCGATCTTGATCGAATTGTTCCTGAACATGCGGGTCAAGCGCATGAGCGATGTCGAGGAGAAGCTCAAGTTGCCGCTCTTCCTGACCATCCCGGACTTCAGCTGCAACGGTCACGCCAAAAGCTTGCGGTCGAGCCAGCCCCCGCTACTGCCGGCCGACGGCTGCGGAAAGGACCCGAAGCAGGACCCGGAGATACCGGTTCCACCGGCTCCGCCGGCACACCCGATGCGAGCTTATCACGAGGCGCTGCGCGATCGGTTGATCATGTACTTCGAAATCAAAGAGATGTACCACAAGCCCAAACTCGTCGGGATCACCAGTACCCATCACGGCGCCGGCGTGTCTTCGATTGCCGCGGGCCTGGCAGAGAGCCTTTCGGAAACCGGTGACGGCAATGTGCTGCTCGTGGACATGAACCCCGAACACGGCCCGACTGTGTATCCCTTCTACCGCGGTAAATCCGGATGCGGTTTGTCAGAAGCGTTGGACCAACAACAGCGGGATGCGGCCCAGGTACAGGAAAACCTTTATGTCGTTACCTTGGGAGGCGCCGAGGGAGAACGCGTGGGGGTTGTGCCGCGCCGTTTCGCCAGCCTGCTGCCCAAGATGAAGGCCAGCGATTACGACTACATCATTTTTGACATGCCACCGGTGAGCCAGACGAGCGTGACGGCCAAGGTGGCCGGCCTGTTGGACATGACCTTCCTGGTGCTCGAGGCTGAACGCACACATACCGAGCAGGCCAGACGATGCGCGGCCATGCTGGCGGAATCGCGGGCCAAAATCACGGCGGTGTTGAATCGCCTGCACAATTATGTGCCGGCGCGGCTGCAGCCCGACATCTAGCCTGTGTTGAAATCGGGTTGCCGGTCAAACCTGGTGAGGGGCTCGCACGCCTCAGGCCCCGTGTTCAGCGTAAGGAAATGAGATGGGGGATCGGGCCCTGTTGCGCGGAGGGCACCCGACGTGGCGGGTGTCGCGAAGCGACGGGGACGAAGTCTGCCCGGAACAGGCCGCCGACATGGCATGGGGAAACCGCCCCGCGGATCATCTTTTGCTAACCAAGATGTGGCGGAACCGCATTTGGTACGCCTTGAAACCGTGGCTACCCCGCTCGATAAGGTGGGGGTTGCGCCGCTGGTACGCCCGGTGGCTGCTCCGCCGTTCCCGGGATATCTGGCCCATTCTGCCCGGATCGGAACAACCTCCCGAAGGCTGGCCGGGCTGGCCCGAGGGCAAGCAGTTCGCTTTCGTCCTTACCCACGACGTCGAAGGCTTCGATGGTCTGGGTCGGTGCAGGCGCCTGATGGAATTGGAGCGGGAAATGGGGTTCCGTTCCGCCTTCAACTTCATTCCGCATGGCGAATACCATCTGTCACCCCTGCTGCGCGACCAGTTGGACCGCGCCGGCTTCGAGGTCGGTGTCCATGACCTGCATCACGATGGGCATTTGTTCGACAACCGGGAAACGTTCCGTCAGTGCACCAGCAAGATCAATCGCTACCTCCGCGAATGGCACGCCGTCGGATTCCGCGCCGGGTTCATGCTCCGCCGACTGGACTGGCTGCACGACCTCGAGATCGAATACGATACCTCCACCTTCGACACTGACCCGTTCGAACCCATGCCCGACGGGGTCGGCATGATCTTTCCCTTCTGGGTCCAGGCGCCCACGGGGGCTCCCAGGGGTCAGGCCCCCGCGCCCCGCCGGGGCTATGTGGAGTTGCCATACACACTGGCGCAAGATTCCACACTGTTTTTGCTGATCGAGCAGAAGTCTCCCGAGATTTGGCTGCGCAAGGTGGACTGGATCGCCCAACACGGCGGCATGGCGTTGGTGAACGTGCACCCGGACTATCACCGGTTTCCGGACGAACCCCAGGATCCCCACACCTTCCCGGTCGAGCACTATCGGGACCTGCTTCGCTACGTCGCCGATCGGTATGCGGGAAAATACTGGCAGGCGTTGCCTCGCGAAGTGGCCGGATACGTCCGCGCCATGTCCCGGCCTCCGTTTCATCGGCGTCCCCGGCGCGTGGCGATGGTCACCCATTCCGTGTACAGCCAGGACAATCGAATCATTCGCTATGCCGCGGCTCTCCGCGTTGCCGGCAACGAGGTGGAAGTCCTGGGGCTGCGAGCTTCTCCGGATCTCCCGCGACGGGACACCGTGAATGGCGTGCGCGTCCACCGGTTGCACGACCGGTTCAGCAAGCAGGAGAAAGGACCGCTTCCGCTGGCTGTATCCGTTGTCACGTTCTTGTGCAAGGCCGTCCGGCACCTGTTCCGGGAGCATCGGCGGCGCCCCTACGATCTGATCCACGTCCACAATGTGCCGGACTTCCTGGCTCTGGCCGCCTTGTACCCGCGCCTGCGCGGCGCCCGTGTCATCCTGGACATCCACGACCTCATGCCCGAGTTCTTTTACAGCCGTTTTGGCCGGCCGCAAACGTCGCTGTGGTCCCGGCTACTGGTATGGACGGAACGCCTTTCCGCTCGCTGCGCCGATCACATCATCATCAGCAACGATCTCTGGCGACCGATCTACGAGTGCAGGACCGGCACGGCCGGACGGTGCTCGGTCTTTATCAACCATGTGGATCTGGATGTGTTCCGGTCCGATTTGCGACCGGACCGCAACGGCGCAGAAGGACCGATCCTTTGCTTCCCGGGGGGACTGCAGAAGCATCAGGGATTGGACGTGGCGATCCGCGCCATGCCGCGCATCCGACAGCGCTTCCATAGGGCGGAATTCCACATTTACGGCGACGGCCCCATGCGCGAGCCCTGGGAGGCTCTGGCCCGATCGTTGGGACTCCAAGAAGCGGTCAAATTCTCCCCTCCCATTCCATCGGGCGAAGTGGCCCGGAGAATGGCCGCAGCGGATGTCGGGGTGGTGCCCAAGCTTGCCGACTCTTTCGGCAACGAGGCCTACAGCACCAAGATCATGGAGTTCATGGCCCTCGGGGTGCCCGTCGTCGTGTCGGAAACGCGCATCGACCGACATTACTTCGATGATTCCCTGGTTCGCTTCTTCCCGTCGGGCGATGCCCGGGCCCTGGCCCGGGCGGTGATCGAGGTGCTCGAGGATCGCGAGGGCACCCGACAACGCGTCGCGCGCGCACTGGCGCATGCTCGGGCTCAGAGCTGGCAGGTCCGCAAAGCGGATTACCTCACGCTCGTCGAAAGTCTTTGCAGTGGAAAACAACGGGTCCTTGCAACTGCACCGACGCCGTCAGAACCCGGCCAGCCCGAGCGTCCTCCCGCGCCGGAAGCTTCCGATACGGCTCCGCTTGTGGAAAACCGGTAATCGCTGGTCATGGCCCTCACCGTACCCCCTCGGCGCGGCGGCCATGACGGCTGGATCATCCCCGCTCTGCCGGGACCGTGGATCTCTGCGGTCAACGAAACGAACCACAAAGATCCGAGCGTCGCTCCGATGCATACCTGGAGACTGCCAGGGCGTGGACCGCAGCTGCACAAGGGGTCTCAGCCGACCCGACAGGGTTCGGCTGCTCTCTGCTCGGACGGGTTGGCCCGGATGAAACCCTCGGCTCTCGGCCTTGAATTGTCTGTTTTGTGCCCTCTCGCTGTGACCTCTGTGTCTCTGTGGTTCAAACAGGCAAGGTGCGTGCCTCCGTGGTGAACTCGGATGCGCTGGGACCGCTGGATCACCCTGCTGCTCTTCCGCTCCTGGTGCCGCGGGGACAACGGCCGGGGCCGTATCCTCCCGGTGTTGATGTACCACAGCATCTCGGCAGACCCGGAACCCGATGTGGCGGCGTACTATCGCCTCTGCACCAGCCCGGCCCGTTTTGCCAGGCAAATGGAGTGGTTGCGTGAGCACGGTTTCCGGGGAGTTACGCTTTCTGATGGCCTTGCCCGGCTTCAGGGCCCCGGATGGTCGGACGGGCCAGGGTCGGCCGAACAACCCGTCGCCATCACGTTCGATGACGGATTCCAGGACTTTCATACCGTAGGCTTCCCCGTGCTCCAACGGGTTGGCTTTCGTGCCACGATGTACCTGGCTACTGCGTTCATTGGTACGCAACGGCGTCCTTTCCAACCCAGGGGTACGTCCACCGTGCCCGGAGTTTTCGGCCGTCCCTGTCTGACCTGGAGCGAGGTTGCAGAGCTGGCAGCGGCCGGCATCGAGATGGGATCGCACACGGTGACCCATCCTGAGTTGCCCCGACTTTCCTGGTCGGAGATCGAGGATGAACTTCGGGTCTCCAAGGCTGAGATGGAACAGCGGCTGGGCCGTCCCGTCCGCAGCTTTGCCCATCCCTACGCCATTCCCGTGGAGCGGCGTCAGTACACGGCCCGGCTGGTCGAACTCCTCGGCATGGCGGGCTACGAAACCGCCGTGACAACATGCATCGGACGGGTGTGCTCGGCCACGCCCCGGCTTCTGCTGCCACGCCTGCCGGCGAACGACTGCGACGACGGACCACTCCTGGAGGCCAAACTCCTCGGTGCGTATGACTGGCTCGGTCGGATGCAATCGCTCGTGCGACGGTGGCGAGCTCTGACCACGGGGCGGCCGGACAAGCGTCCACCCGCGTCGATGTCCCGCAATCCCCCGGAGTAGCCGTTACCCGGCCATGACGGACTATGTGGTGATCACACCGGTGCGTAACGAAGCCACTCGCTTTCCGCGCACCGTAACATCCATGATCGCCCAGACACGTAAGCCTGCCTGCTGGGTGATCGTGGACGATGGATCCACCGACGGCACCACGCAGGTGGCGGAAGATGCCGCCCGGCAGCACGACTGGATCCGGGTCCTTCGCAGAGCTGACCGCGGCCGAAGGCTACCCGGAGCAGGCGTGATGGAGGCCTTTCACGAGGGTTGCCTGCTCGTGGCGCATGTTTCGTGGGAGTACCTGGTCAAGCTCGATGGCGATCTGGCCTTTCCGCCCGACTATTTTGTCCGTTGCCTCGAGCATTTCGAGAAAGACCCCCGCCTGGGTATTGGAGGCGGCCTGGTCTGCCGCAGGACGGAGAACCAGTACGTCGTGGAAGCCGTGGATGATCCGGCGTTCCATGTTCGCGGCGCTACCAAAATCTATCGCTGGGCGTGTTGGGAACAAATCGGTGGGCTGGTTCGGTTGCCAGGCTGGGACACAGTGGACGAACTCAAAGCGAACATGCTGGGCTGGACCACGAAAACCTTCCCGGAACTGAAAGTGGAGCAGCTCAAGGATACGGGTGCAGCCGACGGGCGATGGCGCAACTGGGTGAAAAACGGCCAGGCCAATTATGTCGCGTGTTACGACCCTTGGTTCATGCTTGCCAAATGCGTCCGTCGCAGCCTTCAGTTTCCTTTCTTGGTGGCCGGTCTTGCCTTGGCCTGGGGCTATTTGAGTGGGTATCTGCTTCGGCTGCCGCGAGTAGAGTATCCCGCCTTCCGCCGCTACGTGCGGCAGCAACAGTGGAATCTGCTCCTGGGCCGGCCCAGTCTCTGGTCGGTACGGCTTCAGGCCGGCCGCTTTGACACGCTTGCTCCGCGACCGGAGTCTCGGTCTCTGGAGAAGCAAGTCGGGACCGAATTGCCACAGTAATCCTCCGCGCGCTTAGCTTCCTTCCGTCAACCGGCCATGCCCGACTTCCTGCTCGACACCCGTCCCCCTGAGCGCCGGCCTTCATGGGACGCGGCCCGCATGCTGACATGGTCGACCGGAATCCGTTCCAAAACCTGGGGCACTCCGGAATTCCGTCTGACGGTCACCTGGACCGGTCCGGATGCGATCTGGAGTCCGTGGGAAATGCCCGGCGGAACCTGTGCGGTGGTGGTCGGTTTTCTGGCCCTGGACGAAGCGGAATGGGCCCTGGCCGAGCGGGAACAACCGCGCAACGCCCAGGGTGGCCTGGCCGGGTACGCCGTCTGGCGTCGGTGCCGCGACCAGGGAAACCAGGGTTGGGACGACCTCAGCGGGAATGCGGCGATCCTGTTTTACGATCCCGGTGCCGGTCAGATCCACCTCCGAACCGATCCCGGCGGCTGTTTCCCGGTGTACGGCACATGCGAAAACGGCTTCCAGATCTGGGGCTCGCATCCGGACGTCCTGGCCGCCGTGACCGGCAAAAGCCACCGATTCGACGAGGTTTCCCTGGCCGAGTTCGTAATGGCCAGCACCGTGACCCCGCCTTACACGTACTATCGAGGGATCGAGCTGTGTGAGCCCGGCAAGGTTTTGACATGGGATGCTCGATCCCGGACTTTGTCCCAGCGACCATATCTTGCTTTGAAGCACAGCCCTGACCCGGGGGTCACCGAGGAGGACCTGGCCACCGTATTGGCGGAGGCATGGCATCGGGCAGTCCGGCGCCGCACCAACCCGCGTCTGGGTCGCGTGGCCGTGGCGCTGAGTGGCGGACTCGATTCCCGGCTGGTACTTGCCAGCCTTGCCGATCCTCGCCGCGCATTTGCTTTCACTTGTTACGACACACCCAACCGCGAGTTCCAAACCGCCCGGGCGATTGCCAGCGCCGTCGGGGTCGAGTTCATTCCGCTGCAACGGTCTGCGGATTACTACGGAGAGCATGCAGCCGCCGGCGTGCGCATCTCCGGAGGCATGGGGACTTTCGCGAACAACCATTTCCTTGGCGTTCTGGATCCATTGCGGTGGGCAGGCGCCGACCTGCTCCTCACTGGCTGCTACTGCGACTACCTGTTCAAGGGCCTGCCCTTGAACCGCAAGACACGGTGGCGGGACGGCCACGAGGAGGTGGCTCCCTTTCAGCACGCATTCTACCACACACGGTGGCATTTCGATACCGCTCTGGCACGCGAGGTCTTCCAACGCTGGGAACAACGTTTCCCCCTTTCGTTGCAGCAGGGCACGGATGACGGGTCACTGTTTCACATCGAGACCTTGCGCACCTTCCCCTTATGCTACGAGGGGGACAATCAGCAGCGGCTCGTGCCCCAGCGGCTCATGGGATGGTCGCCTCCGGTCACGGACCTGGAGGTCTTGCGCGTCTATCAACGCACGCCCTCTCGTTGGAAACTGAACCGCCGTCTGTTCGTCATGACGGCGCAGCGTTTGCTTGCGGGATCACCATTGATCCAGTTGCCCGACGCCAACACCGGAGCCCCCTTGGACGCATCCCTCTGGCATGAGGCGCTCGCATGGCAGTGGCTCCGGGTTCGCCGCAAAGTCCGGGCCCTGCGTCGCCGGCTGGCGTCGGACGGCTCGTGGCCGGACTGGAAGTTCTATTACCGACACAGCCTGGCCTTGCAACAGCATTGGATGCAGGCAGCCCCCGAAATGCACGACCTGTTTCTGCGGGTGACGGGGTGGCGGGGACTGCCACGGCGTCCCGTGGATTTCCCAGTCGACCAATGCTTCCTGTTTGTTGCTTTGCTTACACTGAAACTCTGGTGGAACCACCGCGCATGTTCCGTCGCTTCGTCAAATTGATGCTCAGTGCGGCCCTGGGCTGCGCGGATGAAGTGCGAAGGTGCTGCCGACGATCGGACGGCAAGTCGTCCTTCGGCGTGGTGCTGTACTACCACGCCATACCCGGCACCCTTCGGAACGCGTTTGCAAGGCAACTCGATGACCTCTGCCGCCACGGTCAGCCTTGGGCCTTGGAATCGCCCGTGCCGCACACCGGGCGGTGGGTGGGCATCAGTTTCGATGACGCCTATGTGTCCGTGCTGGAGAACGCCGTGCCCGAGCTGTTGGCGCGCAACCTGCCGTTCACCGTCTTCGTCCCCACCGGCAGCCTCGGACAACGCCCCGGTTGGGTGCATTCCCCGACTCACCCCTTCTGGCAGGAGCGCGTGATGTCCAGGGAACAGCTCGTCGCACTGGCCGGGTTACCCGGGGCGACCTTGGGCTCCCACACCGTTCAACACGCCCGCCTGACGGAGTTGCCTTTGCCGGTTATGGAGCGCGAGTTGCGCGATTCCAAACACATGCTGGAAGACCTCATCGGAAGGCCGGTGCGCTCGCTGAGCTTTCCGCATGGCGCTTGGAACCCCACCGTGGTGAAGTGTGCCCATACTGCGGGTTATGACCGGCGCTTCGGCATCGAGCCGGTGCGCTTGAAAAACGAACCTTTGCCGATGGTGATCGGGCGGGTGGCTGTAGAGCCCTGCGACACCCGCTTGGAACTCCGGCTTAAACTCAGGGGTTGCTACCGATGGGCCTCGACTTGGAAACGGACTGTCCCAGCCCCCGTGTCCGCGGTTGCGTGAACCCGATGGACCTGCCGATCGCAGCGCCTTTGTCCTGCCGCATGGCAGACCGGTGTGGCGTGGCGCCGCGAATGCCTTCTGATTGGAGCGAACTGCTGAGACAATTTGCAGACGCCAACTTTTATCAAACTTACGCTTACGGCAGCGTCTCGTGGGGCGCCAAACCTCTTACGCACCTCGTCGTGCCTGACCAGGAAACCTTCGTCGCCATCGCCCAGGTGCGACAAATCCGATTCGGCCCTTGGTTTGGCGTCGCTTACGTTCGCTGGGGCCCGTGTGTGCAACGGCGAGGGGAGGCATGGAGCAAGGCGGCCTTCCGATCCGCCCTGGCGGTCCTCAAGCGGGAATTCGTCGAAACCCGAGGGTGGGTCCTGCGAGTCATCCCGCATCTTTTCCAGGAGGATGCCGAGGCGATGGCAGCGTTGTCCGTGCTCGACCGCCTGGGTTTCAAGCGGGACACCGCGGCAATTCCCTACCGCACCCTTCGCGTCAACTTGACGTCCCCGTTGGAGGAGATCCGTAGACGTCTCGACGGCAAATGGCGAAACCAGCTCAATGCAGCCCTGAGAAACAATCTGAAGGGGGTGGAAGGCAACGACGAGCAGCTTTTTGAAGCATTTGTTTCCTTGTATGGAGAAATGATGGCCCGCAAGCGTTTTGAAACCACGGTGGACGTCCGCGATTTCGGCCGCATGCAGAAAGATCTGGCGTCGCAGGAAAGAATGCGGGTTGCCCTGGCACGAAAGGCCGGGGGCCTCCACGCCGGGCTGGTCGCCACGGCAGTGGGTAACACAGCCATCTACCTGCTCGGCGCCACCGGACAGGAGGGCCTGAAAAGCAAGGCCTCTTATCTGCTTCAGTGGCGCATGATCGAGTACCTGAAAACGGCGGGCTGCCGTTTCTACGACCTTGGGGGTATCAACCCGGAGGCAAATCCCGGGGTGTACCACTTCAAGTCAGGGATGGGAGGGGAAGAAGTGCGGCAACTCGGTCGGTTCGAATTGGCGCCTTCTGAAGCCCGTCGCAAACTGCTGCACTGGGCCGAGCGCTTCCGGCGGGCTTGCCGGTCCTGGCGACAAAAAACGCGGGGATGAATGCTGACCTCGACCAGCCGAATTCGTCCGACTCGGTTCTCAGGGAACCGCTGGCATTGACCATCGTCATCGTCAATTGGAATGGCGGGGAGAAACTCCTGAGCTGCCTCCGCAGTATTTTGACCAGCCAGACCAGCTTTCCTGTCCGGGTCATCGTGGTGGACAACAACTCGCAGGACGGCAGCCGGGAACAGGCCGCTGGGGAGTTTCCTGAATTTCGCGTGTTGAACACCGGAGCGAATCTGGGCTTCGGCCGGGGCAATAACTTTGCCCGCCCCTGGGTCGAAACGCCCCTGGTATTGTTCCTGAACCCCGACACGGAGTTGTTTCCGGACACTCTGGAAAAGGCCGTTCGATCTCTCGTAAGCCGGCCCCATGTGGGTCTGCTGGGCTGCCAGATGCGGTATCCGGATGGTGCGGTGCAGGAGTTGGGGTTGCAATGGTTTCCCACGCCCGGCCGTGTCTTCTGGGAGCTTTCGATCCCGGGTCTTCTGCGCCGAAAGCCTCTGGCACGCTGGGTCCCGCAGCAGGATCCCGTGCGTAGCGGTTCGGTCCAAAAGCTTTACGGCGGATTCTTGCTTGCCCGAAAGGCCGTGCTGGATGCGGCCGGCTGGTTCGACGAACGCTATTTTATGTACGCCGAAGACGTGGATCTGTCCCGCACGGTCCGTGATCTGGGCTGGGACCTGTATTATGAAGCGGAGTGCGCCGTCATTCATGCCTGCGGCGCCGCGAGTGAAAAAGCCCCCGGTGGGTTTTCCATCCTCATGAAGCAGAGGTCGATAAACCGGCTGATCGAAAAGTACCAAGGGCCCCGAGCAGCCCGCCGGCTCCGCCGGGCGGTCTGCCTGGCCTCCGGCCTTCGCCTGCTGGGCCTGTGGTTGCTTCGGAAACTGTCGGCCGTGACCGGGGCGGAATCCAGGCCCCTGGACCACGCTTGGCAACGAAGTGTGTTGCTCTGGCAGTGGGCCTGTCGAGGTCGCGAGGCCGAAGTGCCCGACCAGCCGAGGAACGCCAGGATTTTCCCCTCCGATCCCAAACCGGCCCCGGCAGAGGCACCATGACACCGCTTGCGTTGCTATTCCTGATCGTCGCGACGGTGGCCATCTGGGTCTTGCCGCGCGCCTGGGCGGCCGTGCCGCTTCTGGCCGGCGCCTGCTACATGACCCTGGGTCAGGGTGTGGAAGTTGCCGGCTTGAACTTTCCCATCATCCGACTCCTGTTGCTGGCGGGTGTGATTCGTGTGCTCGTGCGAGGAGAGCGACCGACCGGCGGATGGATCGGCATGGACAAACTCTTCCTAGCGTGGGCGGCCTGGGCCGTGATCGTCAGTGCCTTCCATGAAAAACCCGGAGCGACCCTGCAATTCCATTTGGGCATGGTTTACAATGCCCTCTGTATCTATTTCCTCATCCGTTGCTTCTGTCAGAGCGAGGAGGAGGTTTACAAGGTCATCCGGATGACGGCCTGGATCCTGGTCCCCGTGGCTGCGGAGATGGTTTACGAACAGCTCACCCAGCATAACCTCTTTTCCATGTTTGGAGGAGTCCCCGAAGAACCCGCCGTTCGCAATGGCCGGATCCGGTCGCAGGGCCCCTTCGCCCACGCGATCCTGGCCGGCACCGTGGGGGCCGTTTGCATCCCCTTGATGATCGGGATCTGGCGCCGATATCCCCTCTCGGCCAAGGTGGGTTTGGGAGCCTGCGCGGTGATGGTTTTGGCATGTGCCTCCAGCGGACCGCTCATGAGCGTGGTCTTCAGTCTTTTTGCGCTGTTTTTGTGGCGCTGGCGGCACCTCACCCGTCAGATGCGGATAGCGGCTGTTGCCGGCTACCTTCTTCTGGAATTGGTCATGAAGGCGCCGGCCTACTATCTGATTGCCCGGATCGACCTGACTGGAAGCAGCGCATCTTACCACAGATCGGCCCTGATTAACGCAGCCCTCAAGCACTTGGACGAGTGGTGGTGGGCGGGCACGGACTACACGCGGCACTGGATGCCATACGGTGTATCCTGGAGCGAAGATCACGTCGACATCACCAATCATTACCTGGGCCAGGGGGTTAAAGGAGGACTGTTGCTGATGGGATTGTTCATCGCCCTGATTTGGTGCGGATTTCGATACGTGGGAATGGCCGTGCGCGCATGGCGCGGGGTGGATGGCGAACGCGAGTTCTTCGTCTGGTCCGTCGGGGCCGCACTTTTCGCCCACGCCGCCAGTTGTGTCTCGGTTGCGTACTTCGATCAGGCGATACTGTTCCTTTATTTGACACTGGCACTCCTGGCCACTTTGCGCGTGAACATTGCGGAGGCTCCGGCAACGGTCCCCCTTCCGGATCTCGCCTTCGGAGAAGGACTCGCAGGTCAACCGGATCCGCAAACCGTCGCTCTGGACCTGCACAACCCCGTATCCTCACCCGGTTCGCCAGCACCGCCCAAGCCAGCCTGACAATCCATCCGGTCACCCGGACTGATTCCCCGGGCCCGGCATGCTGCCTGCTAATCGGGGCTGGGAAACAGGCGGCCAGAATGGAGAGCAACATGATGCGCAACAATGAACGGCGGCGCGTGGCCTGGTTCGCAGGCCGATTCCTAGTTCCTTGGATCGGGTTGGGGTTGAACGTGGCGATCGTGGGATGGGCGGCCACCCTGAGGGTCCCCGAGGATTTCCCCACCGTGCAAGCAGCCATCCACGCAGCCCAGCCGGGCGATACCGTCCTTCTGTCACCGGGCGAATACCCCCAGGCCGTGGCATCAGTTCGTGGAGGGACCCCTGACCACCGAATTGTCCTGGACGGTCAGGGCCAGGCGATTCTGCGCCAGTTTACTTTTCGTCATCCCCACCTGACAGTGCAGAACGTTATCTTTACCGGAGTCACCCAGGCATACTCCCGACTCGTCTACTTTGGCCATGGTGGGCACTTCGGCGTGCTCTCCAACTGCGTGCTCGACGCTGCATTTGCCCTGCGGGTTTATGGGGTGGAATGGCAGGCGCCGCGTACCAAACCCTTCGGCGAGGGGGAGGCGGCCAGTCACTGCCTGGTGATCAGCAACGAGGTGCGCAATATCCTCGGCATCACCATGATGAGCATCATGGGGGACTCGAACCGGGTCATTGGCAACTTCATCCATGACGGCGGTGCGGTGGACTTCTTCCGGCTGTTCGGCCGCAACAATTACGTCGCTTACAATATCTGCTCGAACAACTTCATTTATACCGGCGTGGGTAATCATCCCGACTTTATTCAAACCTTCGGCAACAACGGCGACGGGAGCATGGGGCAGGTCATCGAAGGCAACTGGGTGATCGGCGTGTGGGGCGGGCAACTCACCCAGCTCGAAGGCAACCTGGTACCGGTAATCCGGGACTGGACCTTCCGCAACAACGTTTTTGTGGACATTGCCCTGCAGGCCAGTTGCACCATGCCCGAGGTCAAGTATTACAATAACATTTTTTTCCGATGCAATAAAACCAACGGCGGCCATGCTTTGTCATTCGGTTCCCGTTACTATGCGAGTACTTATGGCGGGCGCTCCGGAACCAATTACGCCCATGGCTGTCAGGTCATCAACAACGTGTTCTTGGATTGTGGCGATGCAAGAAGGGAGGTGGGCTGGTACGCATTCTCGCAGGTGCTGACCAATGTCGTGGCCGATTACAACTACGTGGCGAAGGCGGGTTTCGCTCCGGTGGAGCAGGATCCCTTGCAACGCCCCATCGGGAATCCCGGCGGATGGGCCACGTGGGGCAAGTGGTGGGAACCCAACGGGATCAACGGGGGCGATCCGCGATTTATCGATTGGCAGCGGCTGGATTTTCGGCAGCTCGAGGGCAGCCCATTGATCGGTCGGGGCTTGAATCTCGCCCATGTTTTCCTGAACGATATTTCGGGGCGGGCCCGGGGTGCAACGTGGGACATCGGTCCCTATGCGTTCCGTACCCCTGAACCCGACCGCTCGGTTCCCCCTCCCAGGTTGCGGGTGTTTGTGCCCGGGCCGTAGCGTTGGTACCTGGCCTGCAGCACAACCGCACGATGTGGATCTTCCGCGGCGAAACCGCCTGCTCACCGGCCGGCCCATTGGAGAGCTGCGGATACTTTGGGCAGGCCAAGCAGGAGGGAAAGCTGTACGGCCGCACCCGTGCCCCCCTCGAGATCGTTGAACCGGGACGCTTGAAGGGGCAACAACCTTTGTCGGGCCATGTCTGGTTGGGCGTGCCACGCTGGTCGTTTCTCCCGGCGCCTTTTCTGGACTCGATGTGGCGAATACAAACAGGAATAGACAAATCCTCATGAATTCGATTTCCCCCGGTCTTTTGACCTCCGGCGTCCGCCGCAGCGCGGCTTCTGGAGCAGCTGATACCCCGGCCCAGGGTTTGCCACCGAAGGCGGATCTGGAGATTCAGCTGACTGTCGCGGATTCGTTCGAGTCAGCGGGGCTGGACGTGACGGAGTGGGATCGCGCGGTCGAGCGGCTCGGTGGGCCTGTCTACATGACCTGGGACTGGCTACGTATGTGGTGGGAGTTTTACGGGCAGGGCGGTGCCCTGCGTTTGATGATCTTTCGCAAGGACGGGGAAATCGTGGGCCTGCTGCCGTTATACTTACAAGCAGCCGGACTCCCTTGTTTCCACCTCGTTGTGGCTCGACTTGTCGGCGCCAATATCCCTCCGAAGGTATTCGACCCGCCAATCGAGCCCGCATCGATGTCCACGTGCATTTGCCTGGCTTTGGAAGCCCTCAAGGCCCAGGACTGCGGGCTTTTGAGCTTGGGCCCGGTCTCAGACGAGTTTATCGTCACACATGGCGCCGCGGAAGAGCCTTGGCACTTGCCCCTGGATTGGCAAATGGAGAAGGTCCCGGCGGGTGTTTACACCTATTTTCCCCTGCCGGAGACGCATGAGGCATATCTTTCTTCCCTGGGCAAGAACGAACAAAAGAACCGCCGCAAATATGAGCTGCGGCTGCTCCGGAAGGAAGCGGAAGTGACCGTGGAAGTATTGGGCAGGGCGGCAGAGCCATTGGAGCAGCCTTTCACGGAATTTGTCCGTCTGCACACGGCCCAATGGCGGGCGGAGGGGATGCCCGGCCACTTTGGAGCCTGGCCGCGGGCCCTGGACTATAATTGGGCTCTGGTCCAGGTCCAGGCCCGGCACCGACGAGTGCGCTTGTTGCGAATTCGCGCCAACGGCCAGACCGTCTGCGCGCAGTACGCATTTGCCTGGGCCGACCGATGGTTTTGGGAACTGCCGGCCCGCGAAGTCGGCCCGGCCTGGGACCGCTTCAGCCTGGGCCCCAGGGGCATCGTGGTAATGATCGAGCAGGCGATTCGGGAGGGCATGAAGCGGATCGAGGGTGGCCTGGGCCACTATCCGTACAAGCTCCGGTTGGGCGCTGCAGAGCGCCCTGTCTGGATTTACCGGTTCACTCGTCGGTCCTCCGGCCGGCGCATCCGGCTATGGACCGCCCGCGCAGTCCGGTGGGGGCTCCAATGGGGATACCACAAGCTATACTACCGGCGGATCCAGCCGCGTTTGCCGGAGGCGTGGAGACGCCCCCAGTGGCGTTTGTGGTTGCGTCACGATTTTTGAATGTTAAAAGGAACCATGATGTTCCCAAACTCTTTGGCAAAGTGCTCCGGGCGCCGTCGCGCTTTGCTGGGGTTTCTCGCGGCCGGGGCGCTCACCACGGCCCGGTCTCTTGAGGGAGCTGTATGGCATGTGGCCACGCAGGGCGACGACGCCAACCCCGGCACGGAGTCGGCTCCCTGGCGCACCATCCAGAAGGCCGTCGCCACGGCCCAGGCGGGAGATCTGGTCCTGGTCCATGAAGGTGTTTACCCCGAACGCCTGACCACGGTCCGGGGCGGTACGAGCCCCACCAATCGTATCATCTTCCGGGCCATGGGCCCGATGGTCATGCGAGGATGCGTGATCAATCATCCGTACATCACGGTGGAAGGGTTCCACATCACGGGCCATGCCACCACATCCAAGACCGATGCTTACGTCCGCGTTAACAACGGTGGCAGTTTTTTCGAGCTGCTCTCTTGCAGCATCCGTGATGGCATCGGCCTCAAGCGGGACGACGTCCAGTTCATTCCGCCCAATGTGATCCAGAGCAGCTCGGGCGGGTTCCTGGACGCAGGCTTCCGACCCGGGCAGATGATTTCAGTCCTGCGGGGTACGAATGTTGCGGTCACAAACGCGGGCCAATTCACCATTGCGGAGGTGAGCCAGACGGCTCTGATACTGACAAATCAGTCGCTCCAGCCCGAAGGCCCAAAACCAGCTTACATAACCGCCAGTGCCGCGTTTGCGGCCCTGACCGCCAGCGGTGTAGAGGGCTGTGTGTTCCGGAGCAACCGGTTTTCAAACCTCGCTTTTGACTACTGCTTTTTCCAGGGTGTCGGCCATCGAATAGAGTACAACGTGTTCGAGCGGAACAACGGATGGGACTTCTTGTTCTGGGCGGGCACCAATCATGTCATTCAAGGCAACTGGTTCAGGGACTTTGGATGGGGCGTATACGACCCCTCTCCGGACGTCTTCGACAACTGGCCGGTCCGCTACGAGAACATCTTTTTCACGAACAATTTCGTGCACGGCTTCATCGGGGTGATCAACGCGCAGAAAAAGAACGCCACAGCCAGCGGGCCGCTGTTTGTTCGGCACAATGTGTTCATGGACGTCGGGTGGTTCAGCGTAGTGATGCCGTATACGTACATCGAGCACAACACGTTTTTGCGCGTGGCACGGCGGTCCAATGTTGCCGTGCAGCGAGAGCGGCACGCCATCATTGTGCACGCAGCAGACTACGCCACCAACACCATCGTCCGGAACAACGTATTCGTGGATTGTGGAGAACCAGCCTGGCCCGTTGGGATCGAAGGGACAGGATGGTACGAGATTCGCGGGGACCGTACGACGGTTCTGACCGAGGGCAACTTTGTCGCCGGGGCACCGCCCACGTTCGCGGCCAAAACGAACTGGACGGAAGACCCGAATCTGAACAGCGGAGATCCGGGCTTTGTCAACCTCGACGATCCGCTGGGCCCGGATGGTCTGCCCTTCACCGCCGATGACGGCCTCCGGCCGAGGGCGGACTCGCGCCTGGTGAATGCGGGAGCAGGCGGAGTCACCATCGGTGCGTATGAAATGCCCTACGTGGAGCAGATTGCCCTTGAGATTGTGAGAGACGCGCAGGAAGGGCTGCGGCTGCAGTGGCCGCCTTCGATTTGGCAGTGGACACTCGAATGGGCACCGAACCTCACGGAGCCTTGGGAACCGATCGCAAGTGACCCTCGCTGGACCGGACAGAGATGGGAAGTCCTGGTGCCGGTGGAGAGATCCTCGAGCTGGTTCCGGTTGCGACGTTGAATCGGCCAAAGGCCCGCCTACTGGCAGGACTCGGGCCTATCAGATGCCAGAGAGTCGGGGAGTGGCGCAGGGAGCGGCGCTGTGCTCTCCGACCGAGGATTGCGGCAACGTGTTTGGTACGAAAAGCCTCGGAGAGGGGGTAATAACGAATAGTGGGACCCTGCGCAAGACCCACAACCTGACAGGTCAGGGTTTGGACAACGCAAGAACAGTGGTCGTGTCAGGGGGAGCCTCGGATAGCCGGCGCATACCGGACTACGCCGTGAGGCGGCAGCCGACGGCTGTAGGTTGGCTCTGCGTCCTCCTGTACCGTTGGCGTGCGCTACGGCCACTCCTACGGGAAGTCTTGCGGTGGGTCGAGCAGGGTGTGATGTTCTCACCCGCGTGGCGGGTGATCGCAAAAAAGTATTACTGCGTCGAATGGGGTGAATATTCTTACGCCCCCGTTTCAATCCCGGCAATCTGCCCCGCGGCACGGTGGTGGGCCGTTTCTGCAGCATTGCGGATGGATTGCTCGTGCTGCGCCAGAATCACCCCGTTGATTTTGTGTGCCAGCATCCCTTGTTTTACCTGCATGCGTTCGGGATCCTCGCAGGCGACCTGCTGCCGCCGGTGGAAGCAAACCCGTTGGTGATCGGACACGACGTGTGGATTGGCGCCCGGGTTACCATCCTGCCCCAATGCCGGTGTATCGGCAATGGAGCCATCGTCGCCGCAGGCGCGGTGGTCACCAAAGACGTCCCGCCCTTCACGATTGTGGGGGGTAACCCGGCTCGAGTGATCCGGACACGATTCTCACCCGAGGCGGAAGCCATCGTGGCCGCCTCGCAATGGTGGCTGGAGCCGCTGGAGAGGATCGCCGAACATCTGGACCTGTTTACAGGCTCGCTCACAGAAGAACGTCTCGCGCAGTTTCGGAGGGCGTTTCCTCCCAAAGCCTGATGCTGCAACGGCCGTGCCAGCGGCTTCGCCTGGCTGCGCGCGAAAGCAAGCTGTGTTCACCGCGGGCCGTTCCGGGTGCGAGGGCAAACACCGGGGCTTCAGCGCACTTCCATGCTTCAGGGGGCTCTGTCTATTCCTACAATCCGCTCGATCGAACCAGGGCGTATAGTGCAGGCAACCCGCATAGTGTTCGCCAGTCTTATGAGGCATAGGGTTGTGAGCGCTGTTGGCTCGGGCTGAGCCTCTCGAGATCTACCCGGTATGTCGCTGCACAAACAAGTGCTCCAGGGAACGGCGTCGGTGGCGCTGGGCGAAGGGGTCGGCTACGCCGCCTCCTTCGTCCGGAACATGATCCTGGCCCGGCTCCTGAGCAAGGCCGACTTCGGCATGGCCGCCGTGTTCGGCATGGTCATGAGCCTGCTCGAATTCACCGCGAAGCTCGGGGTGGGACGGTTCCTCATTCGGGACAAGGAAGGGGACGATCCGACGTTCATCGCCACCGGCCATACGATTCAGGCGGCGGCAGCCTGCGTCAGTGCGGGCTGTATTCTGCTCTTCGCCCCGGTCCTGGCAAGGTGGTTTGGGATTGCCGAGCATGCCTGGGCGCTCATGGTGCTGGCGGCAGTGGTGCTCTTACGGGGGCTGCAGCATCTGGACGTCCAGCGGTTCGAGAGGCATCTGCGGTTCGGTCCATCGGCGACGGTCGAGGCGGTCCCTCAATTGGTCGTCACCCTGGCCGCGTGGCCGGTGGCGATTTGGCTGGGCGATTACCGCGTGGTGCTGCTGCTGTTGGTGATCAAGGCCGTGCTGGGCTTCGCCCTCTCGCACTGGTTCGCCGAGCAAAGGTATCGCCTGGTCTGGCACCGGGAGTATGCGCGTCGCATGCTGAGGTTCGGCTGGCCGTTGTTGCTGACGGGGTTTCTCATGTTCGGGATCATGCAGGGCGACCAGTTCCTGGTGGCCACTTTCTACAACATGACGGAGCTGGCTCCCTATGCCGCGGCGGTGACCTTGGTGATGGCCCCTCAATTCGTGTTCGGCCGGGTCTTCAACTCGGTGGCCTTTCCCCTGGTTGCCCGGGTGCAGGACGATCCCGTGATGTTTGCCCGGCGGTACCGCCAAGTGTTGGGCATCATGACGCTGTATGCTGCGGTGTCCACGGCCGGCATGATGACCGGAGCCGAAGCGTGGATGCGATGCGTGTACGGGCCCAAGTATGTGGGCGCGGGGCATTTGATGGGGTGGCTGGCGGCCGTGGCCGCACTCCGCGCCTTGCGGATGGCCGTGGCGGTGGCGAACCTGGCGAAAGGGGATTCGCAAAGTCAACTCCTGGCCAACGTTGCGCGGGCGTTGTCGTGGGCCCCGGCATTCTGGTTGGCTGCTCGAGGGCATCCGTTGTGGCAACTGGCAGCTTGTGGTCTCGTTGGGGAGCTGCTGGCCACGGGGGTTTGCGTATGGCGCCTGTACCGGCACCACGGTTTTCCCGTGGGGATCACCTTCAGGCCGGCCATCGGCATGCTCGTGCTGGCGGGGGCGTCGGGCTGGGCAGGCCACAATTTGGCTTCCTGGTCTGCAGGGTGGGCGCTCGGGACGGCAGTGTTTGCGGCCGGGGTAAGTGGAATTGCGGTGATCGTTCTGTGGCAGGAGTTGCGTGCAGAGCTGCTGGCATTGTGGCGGGGATTGCAATCGGCCGGGCTACGAGCGGCCCTGCGTTCCTGGCTCGGAGGTGGGGGCTGTACCGCTCTGGGATCGGGCTCGGGATCGCTCCCAGCGCGGTAACAGAACCGAAATGCCAGATAGACAACCGTGAGCACCAGGATTGGTGCACTGTCGATTGCCCGAACTGACCTGGCTGGGAAAGGAGCATATGGATTTCTCCTGGAGTGAAACCCAGAAGCGCTTTTTCGACGACGTGGAGTCGTTCGCAAAAGCCGAACTCGCCAACGACCCGGTGGGGGCGGATCGCGAAGGACGGTTCGATCGCTCGGGCTGGGAGGCATGTGGCCGATTCGGCCTGCCCGGGTTGCCCGTTCCCCACGCGTTGGGGGGCTCGGCTGCGATGCCCACACCATGGTGGGAGCGTTGGAGCGGCTCGGCTACGCCTGTTGCGACAACGGGCTGATGTTCTCCCTTCACGCGCACTTGTGGACGGTGGTTACCCCCTTGCTGGCGCTGGGCACCGAAGGTCAACAGCGCAGGTTCCTGCCCCTGCTGGCCAAAGGTGAGTGGATCGGGGGGAACGCGATGACCGAACCCGAAGCAGGTTCAGATGCCTTTGCGTTACAAACCACGGCGCGAAAAGACGGTGACAGTTACATCCTCAACGGACACAAGAGCTTCGTGAGCAATGCCCCCGTAGCCAACGTCCTGACCGTCTAGGCGACCGTGGATGCCGCAAAAGGCCCGGCCGGGATTACCGTGTTTCTCGCGGAGATCGACCGGGAGGGACTGGAAATCCAACCTGTGGACAAGATGGGCTTGCGGACCTCCCCGACAGGCAAAGTGCGATTCAGAAACTGTCGTGTGCCGGTCGCCAACCGGCTGGGCGACGAAGGCACGGCCACCTTCGTGTTCATGCGCTCCATGACCTGGGAACGAGGTTGCATCCTGGCCGGGGCAGTGGGACGCATGCGACACTTGCTCGAGATGTGCCTCCGCTTTGCCCGGAGCCGGCGCCAGTCCGGCCAGAGCATCGGCAAATTCCAGCAGGTGGCCCTTCGTCTGGTGGCCATGCGTGAACGGTTGGAAACTTCGCGGTGGTTGCTCTATCGAACCGCCTGGCTGCTGGCCCAGGGGAAACCCGCCTACTTGGAAGCTGCTTTGACGAAACGCCATATCAGCGAGGCCTGGGTTCAGACCTGCGAGGACGCGATCCAGATCCACGGTGGCTTGGGCTATCGAGTCGAAACCGGGCTGGATCGGGAGCTCCGCGACGCGATTGGAAGCCGGCTGTACTCGGGCACCAACGAAATTCAATGCAATCTGGTGGCGTCATTGCTCGGGGTCTGAAAGAGGATCGGCACAACGAGGTCCGGGGCCGCCACGGACCCATCGCCCAGTGATCTCCATGGAATACCTGTTGCCTCATCTGCTGGACACGTCGGCGCAGCGGTGTCCGGATCGGCCCGCTGTACGATTCCTCGGGCGCGAATGGTATTACGGGGAATTAGCGACGCGGAGCAACCAGTTGGCGCGGGCCTTGCGCCAGGCCGGCGTTCGAAGAGGCGACCGCGTGGGATTGTGGCTGCACAAGTCACCCGAGTCCGTCCAGGCCGTTTACGGCATCATGAAATGCGGTGGAGTGTATGTCCCCTTGGACCCCATGGCGCCGGTCCGTCGAGCCGCCTACATTGCGCAGGATTGTGGCCTCGAGGTTCTCGTGACCGACGCTGCGCATGCGGAGCAACTGGCTGCTCTGCGGGAAGCCGGAGCCCCCGTGCGGGCCGTCGTCTGTCTGGAGGAGTCTGCCCCGGTACGGACCGGTGGGAAAGGCGAGATCCTCACAGCCGAAGAGGTCCGTCGCCAGCCCTCGGCCGCGATCGATGCTCCCACCATCGAAAGCGACCTGGCCTACATTCTGTACACCTCGGGCTCCACAGGCACCCCCAAGGGCGTCATGATCGCCCATCGAACGTGCCTGACATTTGTGAACTGGGCCTTCCATAAGTTCCAACTGCGTGCCGGGGACCGGGCTACCAGCATGGCGCCGTTCCACTTCGACCTGTCCACCTTTGATCTGTATGCCACTGCCAAAGCCGGGGGGACTGTCGTCCTGGTGCCGGAGAAGCTCGCGGCGTTACCCGTGAAACTGGCCGACCTGTGGCAGGAGGAACGGATTACGGTAACCTACATGGTGCCATCGCGTTTGAGCCTCCTGGTGCAGTACGGTCGGCTCGAAACTCACGATCTGTCCGGGCTCCGCCTGATGCTGTTTGCCGGGGAGGTGTTTCCCGTCAAGTATCTGAGGCGGCTCGTCCATGCGATCCCGCACGCGACCTACTACAACCTGTATGGACCGACGGAAACCAATGTATGCACGTATCACCGGGTTCGCCCACAAGACGTGGCAGAGGATGGGCCTCCCTCCCTTCCGATAGGACGCGTCTGCGAGAACACGGAGGTCTTCGCGTTGGACGATGAGCAACGGCTGATTACGACGCCGGGCATCGAGGGCGAACTTTGGGTGCGAGGCCCGACCGTGGCGCAAGGGTATTGGGGTGATCCGGCCAGGACGGCTGCCAGTTTTCGTCAGAATCCTCTCCACAACCGTTATTCGGATCCCACGTATCGGACGGGTGACCTGGTGAAGCTGGCCGAGGATGGGGTGAACTATTTGTTCCTGGGTCGGCGCGACCACATGGTGAAAAGCCGGGGCTATCGGATCGAGCTGGGCGAAATCGAGAGCGTGTTGTACAGGGACCCTGAGGTCAAAGAAGCCGCGGTTGTGGCGGTCCCCGATGACCTCGTGGGAATCGGTTGCACGCGTTCGTGGTCCTTGCGGATGGGGCACAGGGAAAGGGGAGCGAGTTGGCGACCTTCTGTCAGCAGCATTTGCCGTCTTACATGGTGCCAGAGCGCTTTCACCTGGTACCGGAATTGCCCAGAACCTCCACGGGCAAGACAGATCGCCCCACACTGGTGTGCCGGTTGCTCGAGAGCAGGCGCCAGGGATCGGTGGCAGACGGTAATGTGCAGGGGTAAGAACGGAGGGCGAAGAAGGGGAGTGTCGAAGGAAGGAATCAGACCATGGCATTGCAAACACAGATCGAACGTTTCATCGTGGAAGAGGTGTTGGGCGGCAGTCGGGATCACCTCGAGCCGGAGGAGCCGCTGGTCGGGATGGGAGGCGTATTGGATTCTTTGGGGCTGCTGCGGTTGATCCAGTTCCTGGAGGAGCAGTTCCAAGTTCAGGTGGGGGATGGCGACGTGGGCGAGGAGAACTTTGGCTCGCTCGATCGTCTGGCAAGGTTCGTCGAATGCAAACGTCGAGAATCATCGAGTGGGTGAATGCCGGAGCCAGCCTGAGGCCCTGGGCGGGGGATCGTCGGTGGCCAGGGGCGAAAGTTGCGAGGCAGTGGCAGCCCATGGAGAGTTGTGTAGAATCGCAGGAACGTCAGCATGCCTGAAGCTGCGTTGAGCCACGGACTGCAGGAGGGAACAATTTCCTGGCTGGGCCAGTTTGTAGCTCGGCACCTGTACGGCCGAGCGTCGGAGGCGTTGCGCCCGTGGCTACGGCGATGCGTGATGCGCGTGGAACAAGGTCCAGTCTATTCCTACAGTGTGCGTCAGATCCTGGCCAGGTTCCACGGCCTCACCGTGGGGATGTACACCATTGGACCGTGTGAGTCGGAACCGGACCAGTTTGCCCCGGGGATGATGATCGGGCGGTATTGCTCCATTTACTACACCGTCCGGGTTCTGGCGCAGGACGGTCCTCGGACCCCCGGGGGAGGTCCTGCCTGGGATCCGCGGGCTATCCCCGCCCGAAAGTCGCCGCCGTCCACACCCGGCCTGAAGGTGGGACATGACGTTTACATCGGCCACAATGCCACCATCCTTCCCTCGGTTCGGACCATCGGACACGGAGCGGTCATCGGGGCGGGATCCGTCGTGCATGAAGACGTCCCCGCCTACGCCGTGGTCACGGGCAACCCCGCCCGCGTCGTGCGGTACCGGTTCCGACCTGCCACCATCGAGCGGCTTCTGGCGGAACAATGGTGGCTGAAACCGGTCGATGCGTTGTTGGCTGCGGGACTGGAGTTCCAAAAGCCCCTTGAGGAACCAGCAGGGCGGGGATAAAGCCGTCCGTGGAAAGGGAGTCGAAATCTCTGAAAGAAGGTTGGTCAGCCGAGCTGTGTTATCGGGCGGCCTGGCTCCTGCCGTTGTATCGGGGGGGTCGCGAAACCGTGCAACGCCATTTGCGCCGATGGATGGTGCTCAGGGAGGGCGGACCCGCCTGGTCGGGCTCGATCCGGCGGCTGCTTCAACAGGACTACGGGCTGGAGATCGGCGCCTACAGCTACTGGCCGTGGCGCGGAAAACCCTCGGTGTTGCACCGGGGCACCCGAATCGGCCGTTACTGCTGGGTGGCCGATACGGTACGCACGTTCACACGGAACCATCCATTCGATCGGTTGTCCACACACGGATTCTTTTACAATCCCGAGCTGGGCAAGGTGTCCGGCCTTCCTCTGTGCTTTGGGACCTTGGAGATTGCGCACGGGGCTTGGCTGGGCCACGGGGTGATTGTGGTGCCCCCAGCGAAACGCATTGGCATTGGTGCGGTCGTCCGGCCGGGTTCGGTGGTCTGCATGGACGTGCCAGATTACGCGATTGTCAGCGGTTTCCCCGCGCGCGTCGTGGGCTGGGGTGTACCGCGGGAAGACATTCAGAGCCTGTTGGCCAGTCGCTGGTGGGAACGGACCCCGCGCGAACTCCAGCGGATGCCGGGGCCGTATTCATGGCTCATGACCGATCCTGAAGGTGTGCCCGAGATGCGCGCCCGTTGACACCCATGGCCAGCCTTGTGATCGCGGCCGATGTCTGTCCCATCGGCGTGAACCGTCCCTTCTTCGCATCGGGAGATGTCGAGACTCTGTTTCACGATTTGTTGCCGCAGTTTGAGGCGGCGGATCTGGTCGTGGCGAATCTCGAGTGCCCGCTCATCGAACGACCATCGCCCATCCGCAAGACCGGACCGGTATTCGATGCGCCGACCGTCTGTGCTGCAACTCTGCGCCGGGCGGGGATCGATCTGCTGGCCCTGGCCAATAATCACATCCTGGACCATGGCGTCGCCGGCTTGCTCAGCACGCTCCAGGCATGCCGGAACGCAGGGATTGCAACCGTCGGTGCGGGCGAAAACCTTGCCGAGGCGTCGCAACCGTACGTGTGTGAACTCCGGGGACTGCGCGTGGCCATTCTGGCGATGGCGGAGCGGGAGTTTTCCATCGCCGGGCCCCGGGCACCCGGTACCAACCCCGTGGACCTGATCTCGTTGGTGCGCACCGTTCGAGATCAGGGAGGAGCTTGGGATCACTGGATCGTCTTGTACCATGGTGCTGCGGAGTTTCAACCCGTCACGCCCCGCGTTCAGCGTTTCTGTCGCTTCCTGGTCGAGTTGGGCGCGAGCGCGGTCATCGTGCAGCATCCGCACGCCCTGGGTGGCTGGGAGCAGTACCGCCACGGCTATATCGTATATGGCCAGGGTGCCCTCCTCATGGACGAGGAGATCTACCGGGACAAGCCGGGGTTTCACGAGGGTTTTTTGGTCAGGCTGGAACTGGGGGCGGAGCGGCAGGTAGCGATGGAGTGCGTCCCGTTCCGACAATCAAAGCCGCCCCCGGGCGCGCACCTCTTGGGAGCTGCCGAAACTGCTGCCAGGCGGGAGCGGATGGAGCGGCGCAATGCCCAGGTGGCGGACCCTGCCTTTGTGGAGGCAGAATGGCTCCAGTTCTGCCAGGCCGCTCGGCACGATGCCCTGAGCAACGTTCTCGGTCATGGCCGCCTCCTCAGCCGTCTGAATCGAAAAGGTTGGCTCGAACGTTACTGGATCGGCGAGAAGCGCCTCCGCAGCGTACGGAACATGGTGCTGTGTGAGACGCATCGGGAATTGCTGCAGACCGTATTCGACCACTGGTGGTTTCGGCCCGGAGGAACGCCCGTGTGAATGCTGGCAGGCAGGGCATCTTGTGGCTGCAGGAGGCTGGTGTCTTGTAATACTGCAGAGGGCCAGCGGTCTGTCATGGTTCGAGCTGGTTTTACCTTGACTGTGCGCATTGGAATCATGGGAACGCCGGTGAGCTCCGGCAACCGCGGTGTGATGGCACTGGGGGCGTCCCTGGTTCGACTCTGCAGGGAGGCCGGCGCCCACCAGATCGCGATGTTCGTGGGGCATCACCAGCCGAGCGAGGCGGTGTACTCCGTAGGTGGTCAAAACCTCCGGGTGCGCGTGGTCAACTACCGGCTTTCACCCCGAGCACGCCCGTGCGAGCACCTGGCCTGGATTGTTTTGGCTTGTCTGGGCTACCGCTGTATTCCCCTGAAGAGAATGCGGCGTTGGTTGAGTCGGCACACCCCCTGGATCGCGGAATTGGAACGGACGGCCTTCGTCGGGGACATTCGTGGCGGCGACAGTTTCAGCGATCTTTACGGTTGGCGGCGGTTCGTTTTGGGTTTCCTGGCGACCTGGTCGGTGCTTCTGGTAAAGGGCCGGGTCGTTTATTTTCCGCAAACCTACGGTCCCTACCAGCGACGTTGGACCGCGTGGCTGGCTGGATACCTTTTGCGGCGCTCACGGGTGATCGTGGCGCGCGACCGGGAAAGCCAACGGGTCGCTCAAGAATTGGTGGGAGATACAACGTCGGTGTGGCTGAGTCCCGACGTCGCCTTTGCCCTGGAGGCTTGCGTGCCGGCCGGCATCGAGACCGATCCGCCACTCCCGGCCAATGCCGATTCGATTGTTGTTCGAGGAGTGAAGCCGATCGGGGTCAACGTGAATGGATTGATGTACACCGGCGGTTACACGCAGGCCAACATGTTCGGATTGGAACTGAATTATGCGCAGCTCATGCCGGGGCTGATCGAGGCTCTGCTGCGAGAACACGAGGGGGAGCTGTGGTTGATTCCCCACACATACGCCCCGCCAGAGAGCGTGGAGAGCGACCCGGAGGTATGCCTCCGGGTTCGGGCTGCGCTTCCGCCGTCGTTACAGGCTCGGGTCCGCATTGTCACCGGCGAATACGATTGCGACGAGATTAAAGGCGTCATCGGCCAGTGCGATTTCTTCCTCGGATCGCGCATGCATGCGTGCATCGCCGCCCTGTCTCAGGGAATCCCCACCGTGGGGATCGCCTACAGCCGGAAGTTCGAGGGCGTGTTCGAGTCGGTGGGCGTCCGGGACTGGGTGATCGATGGCCGGCATACCTCCAACGAGGAAGCGATCAGGCGGGCTTTGGAGTTGTATCGTCAACGGGAAGGTGTGCGGGAACGAATCGCCCGAGAAGCCGAGGAAGCCCCAGCACGCCTCCGGGAGGTGTTCGCCGAACTGGTCCGCGTGGCGTTCCCGGAAGACCAGCGTCAGTCGAAAGAGTCCGTGGTTCGCTGCTGAGGAGGCCGCCAAAGGAACGTATGGACGTGAGTGTGCGGGATCTGATCGGGGCTGCGTACTTGTGAAGGTCATCGAGGATAACTCGGATGTAGTGAAGTGGCGGTCGTGTTTGGGCTGCGGCGCGTGCACCGCGTTCCGGCCGGAGATTCATTTGTACGATTACTTGGATGAAGGATTCGGCCGGCGTATGCGGGTGTCTCCACCGGAGTCCTACGGCAAGCGCTCGAGGTGTGTCCTGTCGCGGGGCTCGAAGCACTTCGGGAAACCAAGGAGTGTGACAGCACCTTGCTGCCGGAGTTCGGACCTGTGCTTGAGATCTGGGAGGGCCATGCAACGGACCCAGAAATCCGGTATCGTGGTTCTTCGGGTGGTGTGCTGACGGCGCTCTTGCTCTACTGTTTGGAACGACTGGGTTGGCACGGCGTCCTGCACACCGGAGCCGACCCGGAGGAGCCCTTGCGAAATCGGACCCGGCTCAGTCGAACCCGCGCCGAACTGTTGGCCGCCACCGGTTCCCGCTATTCGCCGGCGTCCATGTGCGATGGGCTGGGTCTGGTGGCGGGTGCCCCTGGCCCCTGCGTGGTGGTGGGGAAACCCGTCGAGGTTGCCGCTGCTCGGACAGCTACCCGGGTCTGGCCTGACCTCGAGCGTAACCTTGGGGTTCTGCTTTCCTTCTGCTGCGCCGAAACCCCAAGCACCCGAGGAACCTTGGACCTGGTGCTCCGACTCGGGCTTCAGCACGAGGAAGTGAAGCAACTCCGATACCGCGGGCTGGGATGGCCAGGCTCGTTCGCAGTTTGGCGCGACGACACCAACCTGCCCGCCGCCCAGATGACCTGCCGCGAAAGCTGGGGCTTTCTTCAGGCATACCGTCCCTGGGCCACGCGCATTTGGCCAGATGGTACCGGCGAGTTGGCTGACATCAGCTGCGGAGATCCTTGGTACGACGAGCCCGACGGACGAAACCCGGGCTTTTCTCTGGTCGTGGTTCGCACAGCTCTTAGCCGCGAGATTGTACACGGCGCCATGGAGGCAGGCTATCTCGAGCTGCGCCCGGCCGAAGCATGGAAACTCCGCGAATCCCAGGCAGGACTGGCTCGCAAGAAGGGTGAAGTCTGGAGTCAGCTCTTGGTCCAGCGCCTGTTCGGACTTCCGGTGCCCGATTTCCGGGGTTGGAACCTCTTCGGCTGCTGGCTGCGCCTGCCGTTCAGGGATAAACTGCGTTCGCCCCTTGGAACCGCGCGGCGAATCCTCGCCCGTACGCTCTGGCGCCCCTGGGTCCCTGCCCCCGGCCAAGGCGTTCCCGTGAAGAAGGCATGCTACGCTGCAGAGTTATTCAATGGAGCAGACGCAGCCTCGAACCGGGCGCAAGGTTCGCCTCCAGCGGGAGTTTGCACGGCGTGAACGGGTGACTCATCCAGACGCCCGAGCTGGGTGCGTAAGGCCAGAGCGCGAAGCTAGCTCGCCGGCCTTTTCTAGTGACCAGGAAGTGGGTTCCATGGTCCAACCCCGCGGGGAGGGTTATGCTGCGGGCTTTGTCCGACGTCGGCCTAGGGTTTCGGCTTTGATTATGCGCTCCGAACCAGAGAGGCCGGGGCGGCCAGTAGATGCTCCGCTAACTGGCTGTTGAAAAGCGATTTTCTCAAGAACCAGCGCCTTGAAAATCAACCACTTGCGCGGTCGCCTTTCACAGATGTGGCCATTTTTCAACAGCCTGCTAACGTGCCAATCACCGCGTCGTGTTGGTGCACGAGCCGCGTTTCCGGCACGATCCGCCGCGACCACGATTACCGTCCAGGCCTGCCCGGCCGGCGCGTCCTGCACCGAGTTCATGCCGGGTGAAGCGTTGTTGGTCGAAGCCGTCGCGTGCGGCGGGCGCGGCAGCGGGCGTGGCGAGTTTGGTGGGCTGGGAGGCGGTTGTCGTCTTTGCGAAATAGGGGTTCAGGACTCTTCGTCCGGGTTCCAGCCGAATTCTAAGCTTTGACCTGCAATGACTTGGCTCCTGAAACATCTGGCCAAGGTTGGCGGAGCGCAGGTTGCAAATGAACTTGACAACGTTAATTTGCTTATAAATTAATTGACTCAACAAATCACTACAAATCCGCAAAGTCATGAAAATGCCAGTTAGTGTGTTCCGGTCAGGAATCCTGTTGCTGCTTGGCCTGCCAGCATGGGCTCAGTTGAGTTACGACCAGATTGGGGCGATTTATTCCCAAAACTTTGACAGCCTTACGGCGAACGGCACAGCCATCTCATGGGTCAATGGTACAACCTTGCCTGGCTGGTACTTGTATCGTCAGCCTGCCCCGGGAACCGATCTGACCAGCTATGCGGCCGGTAACGGTTCAAGCAGTACGGGCAGTTTTTACAGCTTTGGCGCCACCGGCAGCAATGAGCGTGCCCTGGGAGGGGTGGGGTCAGGGGGAGCCTACTTCGGCAGTCCGACCACTGGTACGGTTGCGGGCTGGATCGCAGTGGGTTTAGTCAACAATACCGGGCAAACCTTGAAACACTTGGCGGTGGCCTATGATGGCGAGCAGTGGAGGAACAGCGGCGAGGCCAGTGCGCAGAGCATGCGGTTTGAGTACGGTTGGGGTACCAGCTTTAATACGGTTGGGACTTGGACGGCCCCCGGTGCAACATTTGATTGGTCGTCGCCGATCACTGGCGGCACGGCGGGTTCTGTGGATGGAAATACAACCGGGCGTCTCGCGGGACGCGGTGGATTCCTGAGTGCCGTTTTATGGAATCCGGGAGAAACCCTCTGGATGCGTTGGCTCGAGGTTAATGACCCGGGCAACGATCATGGGCTGGCGATTGACAACTTTTCCTTCCGGGCCATGGTTCCTGAACCGGCAACTGTTGGCGTGTGGACTGGACTGGGCTTGATGGTATTAGCATTATTGCGGCGCACTACAGGAAGCAGGGCTGGTTGAGTAATCAAGCCGCTGGTCGGAACCTGTCCCGAGATGAGTGCAGCCCAGGGAAGTGGTTTGTATTGACTGCAAGCAGACTGTTTAGAGAAGACCCGTAAGTAAGCAGCCGAGGTTGCCTGTGCATGGCAGTTGGAACTGTACATTCACACGTGGAATGCTAACCGCGAGCGGGCTACCGGACCTCCGTTTCAGTGGCTCGGCGTGCATCTTTTTGGGCCAAACGTTTCAGATCACGCACGGTGACACACCCACGCCATGCTCTCCCGTCACCCATTGGAGAACGGTGGTATCTCCGACGACTCGGTAATTAGGTGTGGCGATTGGCAGCTCCAGCCGATGAGCCCCACCGAGCACGCAGCCTACGAAAGGGCCACGGGAGCTGTGATTGCGGAGGCAGGCGGAGTTTTCTGGCGACGGGTAAGGCCCTTTTTCTATCGTCCCTTGTTGCCATTTCTGCCCCTGGACATTTCCACAGTCCAGCCTCCCCTTGCGGCCCACTGGGGGGGGTGGCAATGCGTGGTGACCGATCCTAGGGGGGCGAACAGTTCTGTGGCATTTCTGATGTTCCAGAACAGTGAGACTTACTGTCTTGGCGTGCTTGGAAAGAAGCGGCGCTGGGAAACCCGGACAGCGATGCGTTTTTTCTCGGTGCGTCCCTTGGCTCGTGCAGAGGAACTTTTTCCCGCGCACGAGTTCTTCGTGGAGTTTCAGCGACGCACGGGGTACAGGTATCGTGACGATCGAGTGGATCCCCAGCGATTTACTGTATGGGCCGGCGATGTTTTCCGACATCCCAAGGTGATGGTACTTGGTGCCTTTGACGGCCCGTGTCTCCAAGCCGTGGGGATCGTGCACCGCGTGGGGGACACCATGATTTATTCGACGTTTTTTGCCGGAGGGGAGGCGCTGCGGCGCCATGTGGCCAGCCTGATGCTCCATGTCGTGCGCTCGCTGGCGGCGGCACAGCCGGATGTACGGCTAATCTATGTTGGAATGAAGAAGTGGGGGGGCGACGCCAGCGTGGACGATTTTTACCTTCAGCGTGGCGCAGAGGTGGTAACGCGACCTGCTTATGCAAGTGTGCATCCTGTAATTGGCTGGTGTTTGAGGCGATTCCGGCCAGACTTGATGCAGCGCATCCTGGGAGTGTCGCCGTCTGCTGTCAGACCCGCTGAAACGTCTGTGGGGTAAGGTGAAATGCCCCTCGGGGAGAGCCGCACGCCCGCGCGGTAAGTTCCCCCAGCCGGCCACGGACGCTTGGGGATTTATCTGCATTGAACACGCCCCGGTATACTCCAGATGCAGAAGCCAGGTGTTGGGACAATTATCTGCTGGGTAGCCCACGCGGCCAGTACCAGCAGTCGTCGAGGTGGGCATGGGTTAAAGCAGGTGAGGGATGGGATGCCCGGATCAAGACCTGGGGGAAGGCTGGCGATATCGTAGGAGGGTTCCAGTTGCTGATTCGCTCCACCCGGTGGGGTCGGATTGGATTCATCAACAAGGGACCGGTTCTGGCGCAGGAGACGGTGGAGTCGATTCAGGAAGCTCTCTGGCACGCAATGGAGCTTGTGCGTGCGGAGCGCCTGTGTGCCCTGATCCTGCAGCCACCGGATCACAGCCGGATACAACCACCTGATCTGAAAAGACTTGGGTTTTGTAGAGGGGCGGTTCCTGGGATCATTAACGCCACGCTGATTACCAGTTTGGAGGGTGGACCTGAGGCCATCCGAGCGCGGATGGGCCGGACGGCCCGGCGAGAGGCGCGGCGGGCGGTGGAGTATGGTGTTCAGATCGTGGAGGGGGGTCGCTCTGATCTTCCCTGCTTTTTCGAGTTGATGTGCCATACCTGTCGTCGCCAAGGGGTGGTACCAAATCCGGCACGGGTGGAGTCGCTGTACCGGCGTTGGGATGCCTTCGGACCTGACATTCGATTGATGTTAGCCGCGATGAGGGGAGAGGCTGTGGCAGGGTTGCTCCTGCTCAAGTTCGGAACCCGCTGCACCTTCGAGAAAAAAGGTTGGAACGAGAAGCACTACGCAGCTCATCCCAACACGCTGCTCAACGTCGAGGCTTTATTTCGTGCGGCTGCTTGGGGGTGTAGCAGCGTGGATTACTGTGCGATGGACCGGGCTCTGGCCGAGCGGATGCTTCGAGGCGAGAACGTGGAGCAAGAATTGGCAGCAACACGCCATGCTTTCAACATCCGGCTCGGGGCCAAGCCGAAGCTCTTGCCTCCGGCTCAGGCGCTTGTGTTTAGCACGTGGCAGAAGTGGTTGTTGGACTGGGGGCTGGGAAAGTCCAAAGTGGCAGGCAGATTGATGCGCAAAGTCGCTCCGTGATACTTTGTCAATCTCCACCCCACGATACAACCGCATCAAGGTACACGGGCCGGTGCAGGCTCCTCAGAGGTAAGCCGCTCAGACTTGCACAATCTGGAAAGTCGAGGTGGTCCCCCCAAAAGGCATCCGTTGCTAGATTCAGAAGATCTGCGTTTTAACCAGTTTCAAATTAAGTAATTACACAATCTTATCATATCTTCACCCATGATGCTGAACGCCAGTCCATGTTCGAGCAAAGCCCGACAGACGTCGGAATATCACAAAAGGTCGGTTTTTCTTGCATTTCTCGCAACCTGTTTGTAGTAAATGATTAATCTCCTTAAGTGGCAGAGGGTTTCCAGAAAAATGTCGGTTGGGATTACACTCCTGCGAGGCTGCTGGAGGGGAAATTCTGCCTCGTGGTGGGGCAAAATCTTTTCATAGATCATTGGTTGTCAGTGGTTTGGGAGCTAATCGGACATGGCTTGATGGATGCTCCTAGTGGTCGGCACGAGCCATGCTCAATTCAATTGCGCAATAGAGCTCAAGAGAAAGGAAAAACCATGAGCGGCACGATGAAAAGGTTGAGTTGGGCAACGGTGATGGTGAGTATATCGATGTTTGTTGCCCAAGCGGTTCCAGTTCCGGTTACGGTAACACGGGTTTCGGGGTATTACAGCGGTAGTGGGGGAGAGTTTACCATCCTCGGTTCTCCGTGGGCAAATCCGAACCACTACAGTTCCCCAACATTGGTATCTGGAGGTTTCCAGAGTTTCTGCGTTGAGTTGGACGAGTTTGTCAGTGGGACTCGGTTTGCCGAGTTAAACACTGCTGCGGTCCATGGAGGCAAAGGAGGGCCGTCTCCAGACCCTGTCTCTAAGGGGACGGCATGGCTCTACAAGCAGTTTGCTGAGGGAAACTTGCTGGGTTACAACTACACACCGGGATCGGGGCGTGAAACTAGTGCGGTCTTGTTGCAGGAAGCCATCTGGGTTCTGGAAGACGAACTTACGGGTCCTTCTGGTCCCAATGCCTACTTGGCCATGGTGATTACAAAATACGGGAATCTCACGAATGCAAGGGATGATCACACGGATGCTGATGGGTTTCGTGTGCGTGTCCTGAACATGTGGGGGAAGGATCCCACCAGTGGCAACATCGATTACAACCAGCCCAAGCAGGACATGTTGGTTTATCTGCCGGACGGTGGGTTGACGCTGGTGCTGTTGGGCGGTGGGTTACTGGGCCTGGCGGTTTGGCGGCGTAAAGTCTGAATCCCTACGTTCCGCTTCAGGGCGTCCCCTTTCCATAAGCGTGGTGGGGACGCCTTTTTGTATGGGCAATTATCAGTCAGGATTGGTTTTCAGGAAACGCATTGGACTTCAAAGAGTACGGAGGTGGTACATGGCCGGGAAAAGGTTGATCGTATGGCTCGCGATAACCGCTGCGCAAACGGGGCTCGCGGTACCGGTCGGTCTCTCCAACTTGGGTGTTCCATACACGCAAGACTTTAACAGCCTGGCATCTACAGGGACCAGCAACACTTCATTGCCGATCGGGTGGGTGATTGAGGAATCCGGTGACAATGCCAACGGGATGTACCGAGCCGGGACGGGAAGCTCCAACACAGGCGATACCTACAGTTTTGGGGATACAGGAAGCGCTGAGCGCGCCCTGGGCGGGCTGCGGAGCAGCAACTTGATTCCACTGTTTGGCGCGGAATTTCGTAACGAGACTGGGTCGGTGATCACTGCGCTCCAGGTCGAGTACTGGGGAGAACAGTGGCGGTTGGGAACAAGCGGCCGAGCGGATCGTTTGGACTTCCAGTACAGCCTGAATGCCACCTCCCTGACCAGCGGGACGTGGGTGGATGAGGATGCGCTGGACTTTGAGTCGCCAGAAATTGCTGGGAGCGTGGGTTCCAGGGACGGCAACTCATTGATGAATAGGACCTTGCTTGCAGATACCATCAACGGTCTGAGCATTTCACCGGGGTCAACGTTCTGGTTGCGATGGGTGGACCTCGACGCCAGCGGGGCCGACGACGGGCTGGCGGTGGATGACTTCAAGCTTACGGCGCTTGGTGCCACCTTGACCCACACTGTTCCCGATGGTGGAAAGACCCTTCCGCTTAGCCTGATCGGTTTGGCAGGTTGGGGGCTGTGGGCCCGAGGCAAGCGGATGAGGGGATGATCCAACTTCGAAGTCCGAAGGCTGAAGGCCGAGTTTGGATAATTTGGAACTCAAGGTAGGCAGGAATGTGGCGGGATGCTTGATGCTGGAGGGTGAGGAGTGAGAATTGGGAAGCGGGGAGTGAAGGGGCAGGAGCCTGAGTTCAGGCGTCAGAAAAAACGCGGGCGTGCCAGGCCCCATCCCCGATGTGTGATTCTGCCACCTTGATGCTCAATTTGCGCTGCGTCCGCGCTTCGCGTGGGGTGATTTCATGTCTTCCGGTCTTCCCAATTTAACCTTTTCACCTCCAGTCCTTTAACCGTTCCACGTCTTTTAAGTTTCGCCCCCTCCACGAGATGTGAGGTTGGGCCCGACTGCAGCCAGGTTCTGCCGAGTGCGCAATGAGCCCTGGCCTGCCCTACGACTTTTCCCACTCGCCTTTTCACCCCACCGCCTTTCACCCGTTGGCAACTTTCCGAGCCCGGGGATGTTGCATTGCCTGCAACTTGCTTCCAGTCCCTCGTTTTTTGGACTTTTGCCCCTTCCTTGTTCAGGGATGAATCGGCCCGACCCAATCGCAGAAGAGGTCCGACGTATCAGACCTGAGGAAACTGCGACGCCACCGCAGACCGTCCATGATGTGGGCGGACCGGGGGACGATGCGGCGACGCGGCTGGCGTTGCGCCGCTTCGCCCTTTTGGCCGTTGTGGTGACCGGGGCCTTTGCCCAGCCGTTGGTCGAGTGGTTCAGTTTTTCCCTGAAAAACTCCCTGTTTTCGCATCTGCCGCTGATTCCGCTGGTGAGCGCGTGGTGGATCTGGAAGCGGCCGGGTGGTGAGCAGGTTCCGCGGGTCCGGGCGTCACCGGGCCGGGCGGCGTTGGCGGCCGCGGCGGCGGGGTTGGTGGTGGTAATGGTGGTAAGCTACTGGCTGGTCTGGCGCGGCCGGGGAACGCTGCCGCAGGCGGAGTATTTGTGCCTGATGACCGGGGCGTACCTGGCGACGCTTCTGGCGGCGGCGTTGCTGACCTTGGGGGCGGGGGTGGTGAAGGCCATTCGGTTCCCCATCCTGTTCCTGGTGTTCATGGTGCCCTGGCCGCAGGCGTTGGTGGACGGGGTGGAAACGGTGCTTCAACTGGCCTCGGCCGAGGTGGCGCATGGGTTCCTGATGCTGAGCGGGGTGCCGGTGTTACGCGATGGGTTGGTGTTCAAACTGCCGGGGCTGATCTTCGAGGTGGCACAGGAATGCAGCGGCATCCGGTCCAGTCTGGTCCTGTTCATCACCAGCGTGTTGGGGGCGCAATTGTTGCTGCGCACGCGGTGGCGGCGGGCGGTGCTGGTGCTGGCCGTGCTGCCGCTGGGGGTGCTGCGCAACGGCTTTCGCATCCTGACCCTGGGTTGGCTGACGGTGAACGTGAATCCGGCGGTGATTGATTCCCCGCTGCATCACAGCGGGGGGCCGATCTTTTTCGTGCTTTCACTGGGGCCGTTTTTTCTGCTTCTCTGGTGGTTGCGGCGGAGCGAACGCGGCGGGGCCGCGACCGCGCCGCCCCGCGCTTGATGGCCATGAATACTGACAATCGTTTCCCCCGTTTCCTGATGAGGTTCGGGGGGGTCGGCCTGGTGTTTCTGCTGGTGTTGGCGGGTGGCTGTTCCAAGGCCTCGAGGGCGGCACGGCATTTCGAACGGGCGGAGGCCTACCTCCAGGGCGACGAGCGGGCCAAGGCCGAGATCGAGTATCTCAACGTCCTGCGCCTTCAGCCGGACGACCCCCGGCCGGTCGAGCGGCTGGGCCGGCTGTATTATGAACAGGGGCGGTTTCCTCGGGCGCTGGCGTTCCTGCTGCGGACGCGGGAGCTGGACACCAACCACCTTGAGGCCCGGCTCAGGGCGGCGCAAATCCTCAGTGCCCTGGGGCAGAACCAGGAGGCGCGGGCGGAGGTGGAATGGGTCCTGGACCGGCAACCCACCAACGAAGAAGCCCTGCTGGTGCTGGCCGAATCGCCGCGCAGCACCAACGACCTGGCGGTGGTGGAGCAGCGGCTGGCCCGGCTCCAACCCATCATTGGCAACAGCCCCGGCTTTTCCCTGGCCCAGGCCACCCTGGCCATGGTCCGGCGCGATTCCAACACCGCTGCCCGCGCCTCGCTCGAGGCGGTGCAGCGGGGGCCGCAATCTCCCGTGGCCCATCAGGTGCGCGGGGCCTTCTTGCTGACCATCAACGACCTGACCAATGCCCTTCAGGCCTTCGAGGTGGCGGCCCGCTTGTCGCCGGTGCGCTCGCTGATGCCGGTGCGCCTGGCGGAGCTTTACCTCGATGCCGGTGACCCCGCGCGGGCGCGGAGCGTGATTTCCAATCTGCTGGCCCAGACGGCCGACTACCTGCCGGCGCAGGTTCAAATGATGAAGCTGGAGCTGGCGGAAGGGCGGCTGGACGAGTGTGAGGACCTCATCCGCCAGGTGCTGGCCGTGGAGAGCACCCACTTCGAGGCCTTGTCGGCGCGCGCCCGGGTGTGGCTGGCGCGGGGCAAACCCGAGGTGGCCCTGAAGGAAATGGAGCGGGTGGTGGGTTTGTATCCGCGGTCCGCCCAGGCGCAGTACCAGTACGCCCTGACGCTGCTGGCCAACGGCGATTTGACCCGGGCGGCATCAGCCCTGGACCAGGCGCTGGCGGTGGCCCCTCACCTCGTGGAACCCACCCTGCTGCGCGCGCGCCTGCACATGCGGCGCGGCGACACCGCGGCGGCCATCCAGTCGTTGACCGAACTGCTGCGCAGGCGCCCGGGGCTGATCCCCGCGCGGCTGACCCTGGCCGAGGCCTACGGGCTGCGGGGCGAGCCCGCGCCGGCGCTGGCCATCTTCGACGCCCTGATTCAGGAACATCCCCGCGAGCCGCAGTTTCACTTCCTGCGCGGCCTGGTCCTGCGCGATCTCCAGAAGCCGGACGAGGCCCTGGCGGCTTTCGAGCAGGCGCGGGCCCTGGCGCCGGACAATCCGCTGATCCTGCGGCAGTTGGTCGAGGTGCACCTGGCCCGCCGGCAGATCGAGGCGGCGCGCGCGCTGTTGACCGAGCCGCTGGCCCGCAAGCCCAACGACGCCGACCTGCGCGTGTTGCTGGCCCTGACCTACGTGGCCCAGCGGGACCTGGCGCGCGCGGAGGAAATCCTGACCCGGACCCTCGCGGTCGCACCGGACTCGCGTCCGGCCTACCTGATGTTGGCGGAGGTGCTGGTGGCCGCCGGCAAACAGCAACCGGCCCTGGAACGGCTCGAGCAGGGGCTGGCCCGCAATCCCCGCGATGTCTCCGCCTGGATGCTGGTGGCCTCGCTGCGCGACAACCTGGGGCAACGGAAAGAAGCGGCCGATGCCTACCGGAAAGTGATCGAGCTCAACCCGCGTTTCCAGCCCGCCCTCAACAACCTCGCCTACCTCCTGAGCGAGCATTTGCAGCAGACCGACGAGGCGCTGGACCTGGCCCGGCGGGCGCGCGAACTGGCGCCCGGGGACCCGGCCACGGCGGACACGCTGGGTTGGATTGCCTGGCGCAAGGGTGACTACGCCTGGGCTCTCACGCTCCTGGAGGAGGCCGCGCAGGGACTGCCTGCCGACCCCGAGGTCCAGTACCACCTGGGCATGGTGCATTACATGCTCGGCCGGGAAGACGCCGCGCGGACCGCGCTGGGGCGGGCGTTGGCCGAGGGCGCGCGCGATTACCCCGGCAAGGAGCTGGCCCGGGCGGCGCTGGGGTGGCTGAACCTCGACCCCGCACGGGCCGACGCCGCGGCCGAGGCCGCCCTGGAGAAGCGCTTGAAAGAAGCGCCGTCCGACCCCGTGGCGGCCCGGCGGCTGGCGGCCATCAGCCTGCGACGCGGCGAGAACGACCGTGCCGGCCGGCTTTACGAGGACCTGTTGCGCGCCAATCCCAAATCCCTGCCCGTGCTGCTGGAGCTGGCCGAACTCCAGGTCGGCCGCCTGAACAATCCGGCCCGCGCGCTCGAACTGGCCCGGCAGGCGCGCAACCTCGATCCCGAGGGCGTGGACACCGCGCAGCGGGCCGGGCGCGTGGCCCTGCGGGCGGGCGATGTACGCTGGGCCTACAGCCTGCTGCAGGACGCCGTGCGCCGTGCGCCGGAGACCGCCGGGCTGCGGTTTGACCTCGCCGTGGCCGCCTACCAGATCGGCCGTGTGAGCGAGGCGGAAAGCCTGTTGTCGGTCCTGCGGCAGGGTCCCGCGCCTGCCGGCGTGGAGGCCGCCACCCTGCAAACCTGGGCCGAGCTGGTGCGGGCCACGGCGCAGCCCGAGCTGGTGCCCGGCGCGGTGGCCGGTGCCCGGGCGTTGCTGCAGCGCGATCCCCGGGCCCTGCCCGCGCAGATGGTGCTGGCGCTGGCGGACGAGCGGCAGGGCCAGACCGACCGCGCCCGCCAGGCCTATGAACAGCTTTGGCAGCGGGCGCCGGACTTCGCGCCGGCCGCGCGGCAACTGGTGTTGCTGCGGGTCCGCGCCGGGGAGAGCGACCCGGCCCTGCTGCAGATGGCGGCCCAGGCGCGTGAGGCCTTCCCGCAGGATGCCGAGCTGGCGGCGGCCACGGGCGAACTGGCGTTGCGCCGCGGCGACGCGGCCCGGGCCGCGCAACTGTTGACCGAAGCGGTGCGCCAGCAGACCAACCGCGCCGAGTGGTGGTTTCAGCTCGGCCTGGCGCACCAACAGCAGAAGCAGGTGGCCCAGGCCCGCGCGGCGCTGCAGCGGGCCATCGAGCTGCCGCTGCCGACCGAGCAGGCCGCGCGGGCCCGCGCGGTGCTGGCCGAGTTGAAGTAACCTGGCGGCGCGGGCCGGGCCGGTGCAGGGGGGACGGTGAGTGCGGTGCAGATCATTCCGGACGTGGCGGCGGCGGTCGCGGTGCTGGCGGGGGTCGCCAGCCTGTGGGGACGATGGCGTTCGCCGGGGCGGTGGATTTTCACCGGGGGGATGTTGTTGCTGGGGGTGGAGTCCTGGTTGAACGCCCGCAGCGTGACGGCGCTGTCGCCCGCCGCCGCGGTCTCCTGGCAGCAGTGGCGGCTGCTGGTGCTGGGGTTGCTGCCGTCCACGTGGATTCTTTTCAGCCTGTGCTATTCGCGGGGCAACCACGCGGAGTTCCTCCAACGCTGGGGCTGGGCGGTGGGGTTGGGGTGGGCGGTGCCGCTGACGCTGGCGCTGGTGTTTTTCGACGTGCTGGTCCGCGAAGTGCCCGAACCGGCGTTCGCGGACCTGTTGGTCGGGTTGGGCGAGGTGGGGCGGGTGATTGTCCTGCTGGCGTTGGTGGCGTGGGTGGGGGTGCTGTTGTTGCTGGAGCGAACGTTTCGCACCGCGGTGGGGACCATTCGGTGGCGGATCAAGCTGGCGATGGTCGGTTTCTGGGTCCTGTTTGGCGCGCGGCTTTACGCGGATTCCCAGGCCTACCTGTACCGGGCGGTGGGGCGGGAGATGGTGCAGGTGGAGGCGGTGGCGCTGTTGCTGGCGTGCGGGCTCATTGGGTGGTCGGTGAAGCGGGCGGGGACGTTCGAGGTGGAGGTGTATCCCTCGCACGCGGTGCTGTACCGTTCGCTGAGCCTGGTGCTGGCGGGGCTGTACCTGTTCGGGGTGGGTGTCCTGGCCAAGCTGATCGGTTGGTGGGGGGAGGCCGCGGCCTTTCCGCTGGTGGCGGCGGTCTGGCTGGTGGCGTTGGTTGGACTGGGGTTGCTGGGGCTGTCGGACCGGGTGCGGCTGCGGCTGCGGCGATTGGTGAGCCGGCATTTCCGGCGCCCGCTCCACGATTACCGGCGGCTGTGGTCCGAGTTCAGCAGTCGCACGGCGGCCTGCGTGAACGAGGGGGAATACTGCCGGGCCGTGGCGCGGCTGGTGTCCGAGACGTTCGAGGCACTGTCCGTTTCGGTATGGGTGGTGAACGAGTCCCGCGTCGGCCTCAGCGCGGGGACCTCCACGATTTGGCCCGCGGAGCAGGTTCCCGCCCGGCTGGGCGAGGCCAGCGGAGGCCGCGCGTTGGTGGAGGCACTGGGGAGCGCCTCCGGCCCGGTGGACCTGGAGGCGTTGACCGGTGCGGCGCGGGAGGAACTGGCGACCCTGCAGCCGGACCAGTTCGGCAAGGGCGGTGGTCGCCTGGCGGTGCCGCTGCGCGCCCAAGGCGAACTGCTGGGCGTGCTCACGGTGGGGGACCGCGTCAGCGGCATGCCTTTTGACGGGCAGGACCTGGACCTGTTGCGGTGCATGGCGGACCAGACCGCGGCGGGGCTGCTGAACCAGCGGTTGACCCGGCGGCTGCTCGAGTCCAAACAGCTCGAGGCCTTCCAGGTCATGTCCGCCTTTTTCATCCACGACCTCAAGAACGCCGCCTCGACGCTGAAGCTCATTTTGGAAAACTTCCGTGTCCATCTCGACAACCCCGAGTTCCGCGGGGACGCGGTCGGGGCGATTGGCCGGACCGCCGAACGCATTCAGGACATGATCGAGCGGCTGACGACGCTGCGGCAGGGGATGGGGCTGAAGGTGGCGCCGGCCGACCTCAACGAGGTGGTGCGGCGCGTGCTGGAGACCCTGGGCGGCGATTTCCCCCCCGTGGAGCTGGCGCTGGGGGAATTGCCGCCCGCGCCGCTGGACACCGAGCAGATGCGGCAGGTCATTGCCAATTTCCTGCACAATGCCCGGGAAGCCACCGACGGCCGGGGCCGTATCGCGGTGCGCACCGCGCGGCACGACGGGGGGATCGAACTGGAGGTCCGTGACGAGGGCTGTGGCATCGAGCCGGCGTTCCTGCACGAGAAACTTTTCCGGCCGTTTCAGACCACCAAGGGTCAGGGGCTGGGCATCGGGATGTTCCAGGCCAAGGTCATTGTCGAGGCCCATCGGGGGCGGATCGAGGTGGACAGCGCGCCGGGTCGTGGTACCACGGTGCGGGTATGGTTGCCGGTGGAGGAAGTCCGTTGATGAAACCGCGACTCCTGCTCATTGACGATGACCCGGACATCCGCTCGCAGATGCGGTGGGCCCTGGAGTCCGAGTACCAGGTGTTGCCGGCGGGGGACCGGGCCTCGGGGCTGGCGGTATTTGAAGCGCATCGGCCGCCGGTTTGTCTGCTGGACCTGGGATTGCCGCCGCGGCCGGCAGACCCCACCGAGGGTTTTGCCACCCTGGCGGCGCTGCTGGAGGTCGAGCCCAACCTCAAGGTCATCATCATTTCCGGCCAGGGCGAGAAACAGCACGCCATCCGGGCGGTGGGGGCGGGGGCGTACGATTTCCTGTGCAAGCCGGTGGACGCGGGGGAGCTGCGCATCATCCTGCGGCGGTGTTTCCACGTCGCCCAGCTCGAGGCCGAGTACCGGCGGCTGCAGAGCCAGGTCGAGGGGGAATCTTTCGAGGCCATGCTGGGGACCAGCCCCGGCATGCAACAGGTGTTCCAGGTCATCCGCAAGGTCGCCCCCAGCGATGCGCCGGTGCTGGTCCTGGGCGAAAGCGGGACGGGCAAGGAAATGGCCGGACGGGCCATTCACCGGTTGAGTCTGCGCCGGGACGGTCCCTTCATTGCCATCAACTGCGGGGCCATCCCGGAGAACCTCCTCGAGAGCGAGCTGTTCGGCCACGAAAAGGGGGCGTTTACCGGCGCGCACACCACCCGCCCCGGCCGCTTCGAGATGGCCAACCGCGGCACCCTTTTCCTGGACGAGATCGGCGAGCTGCCCGCGCCGCTGCAGGTCAAGCTGCTGCGCTTCCTCCAGGACGGCCAAGTCGAGCGGGTGGGCGGCCGCAAAACCATCCCGGTGGACACGCGGGTGGTGGCCGCCACCAACAGCGACCTCAAGGCCGCCCTGGCCGCGGGCACGTTCCGCGAGGACCTGTATTACCGGCTGGCGGTGGTGGTGCTGTGCCTCCCTCCGCTGCGGGAGCGGGAAGGAGACATTCTGCTGCTGGCGCGCTCGTTCCTGCAGCGCGTTGCCGCGCAGAGCGGCCGGGACGGACTGAGTTTTGATGAACGGGCCCTGCGCGCGCTCCAGGCACATGCGTGGTCGGGCAACGTGCGCGAACTCGAAAATCGCGTCAAACGCGCCGTCATCATGGCAGAGGGACGCCAGATCCGGCCGGAGGACCTCGAACTGGAGATCGCCCGCACCGAGCGGCCGGCCCCCCCCACCACCTTGCGGGAGGCGCGCGAGCAATTGGAGCGGGAGATGGTCGGCCGGGCCCTGGCGCGCCACGGAGGCAAGGTGGCGCCCGCCGCGGCCGAGCTGGGCGTCAGCCGCCCCACCCTTTACGAGTTGATTGAAAAACTTGGCCTCAAACGCGCGAACGATTGATCCGCCAACTCCCCTAGCCATGAACACCTGGTTCTCACGTCTGCGATTTCCCGGGTTGGACCGCTCCCTAGCCGCGCCGCGATCGGTGCGGCCGCCCCGGCCGGCGCGCCGGGGCGGACCGGTCCCTTCCTGCCTGACCCGTTGGCTGGCGGCCGGCCTGGGGGGAGGGCTGCTGCTGGTGTTGACCGCCTGCAACGCGCCCCGGCTGGCGCCGCTGCCGCCGGAGGTCCAGCGTCCCTACGCCCGCGTCGAACTGCGGGAAGGCGATGTCATCCGCATCACCTTCCCCGGTGCGCCGAGCCTGAACGTGGTCCAGCAGGTGAGGCAGGATGGCAAAATCACCCTGGACCAGGTGGGGGAACTCAGCGTGGCAGGCATGAGCCCGGCCGACCTCGAGGCGGAAATACTGCGGCTGTACGATCAGCGCCTGATCACCAAGCAGGTGTTGGTCACGGTCGAGTCCGCCGCCTACCCGGTGTACGTCAGCGGAGCGGTCCTGCGTCCCGGCAAGGTCCTGGCCAACCGGCCGATGACCGTGGTGGAGGCGATCATGGAAGCAGGGGGCTTCGACGAGGCCCGCGCCAAGTCCAGTGCCGTGGTGGTGACCCGCGACGAGAACGGCGTGCCCCGCAGCTACCGGCTGGACGTCCAGGCGATGATCCGGGGCAGGTCGGCGACCCGTTTTTACGTCCGCCCCAACGACGTGATCTACGTGCCCTCGCGGGTCTGGTAAGCACCCTCGCCACCGGCACGGCGACGCCGGCTGGCGGGCGACAGTTTACAGATCACGGCAGGGGGGGCTGAGGGGTGGGGTGGCGACCCTACCGGGATTCGAACCCGGGCTACCACCGTGAAAGGGTGGTGTCCTAACCACTAGACCATAGGGTCCTTCCTCGGCCCCAAGCCTAGGGGCTGGCGGGGGAGTGTCACGCGCAAAAAAGCGTCCGGCTGGCGAGCCGGGCGCTTTTTGTTTTTTCCCCGGCGGTTCAGCCGCCGGCCGTCGGTCGCGGGCGCGGCGAACGGCGGAGGCCGTTTTGGAACCAGAGCCGCCAGACCATCCAGAGCGCTTCCCACACGATGCGGCGGGACATCTTCGAGGTGCCCTGGTACCGGTCGGTGAAAATGATGGGCACCTCCACCACCCGCAGACCCTGCCGCCAGATTGTGTGGGTCAATTCGATCTGGAAGCTGTAGCCGTTGGAGCGCACCCGGCTCAGGTCCACCGCCTCGAGGGCGCGCCGCCGGAAGCATTTGAACCCCCCGGTGGGGTCGCTGAAGGGCATGCCTGTGATGGTGCGGACATACCAGGCCGCCCCCAGGCTGAGCAGGAGGCGGGACAGCGGCCAGTTGATGACGCGGATGCCCTGGGCGTAGCGCGAGCCCAGCACCAGGTCCGCGGTTTGGGCCGCCTTGAGAAAGCGCGGGATGTCGGCCGGGTTGTGGGAAAAATCCCCGTCCATCTCGAAAATGAACTCGTAGTGCCGCGCCAGCGCCCAGGCGAAGCCCGCGCAATAGGCCCGGCCCAGTCCTTCCTTGCCGGGGCGATGGAGGACGTGCAGCGCGGCGTGCCGGGCGGCCAGGGTGTCGGCCAGTTGACCGGTGCTGTCGGGGGAGTTGTCGTCCACGATCAGCAGGTCCACCGGCGGGGTCAGGGCGAGCACGCGGGCGGCGAGCGGCTCGAGGTTCTCCCGCTCGTTGTACGTGGGCACGATGACCAGGGCGTCGTGTGCCATGCGAGTGTCCGGACCGCAAGTTACGGGCCGGCCCGGGAGCTGGCCAGCAAATGTCCGGCCACTCGTCCCCCGCGGCGTGCCGCCGCTGCGCGCCGCTCGCAGCGAACCGGGTGAGCCGGCGGCCGCCCCTGGCCGGCGCGGCCCCGATCAAGGGGGCAGGGCAAAGGCCACCCAGGCATCGCCGTAGGGGGTGCCCAGTTTGTTGCCGCCACTGGCGCTGATGACCACGTACTGTCGGCCGCGGACGGCGTAGGTGGTGGGCGGGCTGTTGCCCACAAAGGGGAGCGTGGCGGACCACAACTCCGCCCCGGTGTCCTTGTCGAAGGCGCGCAGTTTGTGGTCACGGGTGCCCGCGCAGAAGACCAGGCCGCCGGCGGTGACGATGGGGCCGCCGTAGTTTTCCGTGCCGGTCAGGGGCCGGCCTTCAGCGGTCAGTTCGGGGTATTCGCCCAGTGGCACGCGCCACGCCAGCCGGCCGGTGTTCAGGTCCAGACAACTGAGCGTGCCCCAGGGTGGCTTGTTCGCCGGATAGCCCTCGTGGTCGTAGAACTTGGGGTAGCCGTTCTCCCTGTAGCGCGGCCGTTCCGGAGGGGCGCCGGCGGGGGGCAGCGGGCGGTCGCGCCAGAGCAGATAATTGGCCACGGCGACCACGTCCGCCTCGGGCATGTCGGGATGGCCGGGCATGGCGTTTTTGCCGAGGCGGATTTGGTTGGTGACCGCCTCGAAGCTCAAGCGGTGCCGCAGCCCGCGCAGCGGGGGATACATACCCAGGCCGCGCAGCGTTTCGCCGTGGCATTGCTGGCAGGCTTGTTCGTACACCTCGCGACCGCGGGTCCCGGGGGCGGCGGGGTCGTGGGGCGGGTCGGTGTCGGGGTACAGGGCAATGGTCCAGCCGATGTGGTTGGCGGAGACGTAGAGGCGGCCGGTGGGTTCGTCCACGCACGCGCCGGTCCATTCGGCCCCGCCGTCAATGCCGAAGAACAGGGTGGCCCGGCCGAGGGAGACCGGGCGGAACCAGCCGTGGTTCATGCTGCGGAAACGGGTCAGGGCGTGGTCGGCGGCTTCCTCGCTGCGGTCGGTCAAATCGGCCTCGGTGTACTCCATTTTCGAGAACGGCTCGGGCAGCTCCGGGTCCGGCTGGTAGGGCCAGGTCTGCTCGCCGGGCACGTCACTGGTGGGGGCGCGGTGCAGACGGAAAGGGAAGATCGGCCGGCCGGTGACGCGGTCGAGCAGGAGGGTGTTGCCGATTTTGGTCACCGCGGCCACCACGTCCACGGTCCGGCCGTTGCGGTGGAGGGTGGCCAGGACCGGGGGGGCGGGGATGTCCAGGTCCCAGATGTCGTGGCGGATTTCCTGGAAGTGCCAGAGTCGTTGGCCGGTGCGGGCGTCCAGGGCCACGAGGCAGTTGGCGAAGAGGTTCTGCCCGCGGTGGTCCACGCCGATGAAATTCGGCTTGGGCGAGCCGGTGGTGATGAAGGCGATGCCGCGGACCTCGTCCAGGGCCATGCCTCCCCAGCAGTTGGCGGCGTAGGGTTCAGGTTGGTCCCAGGTGTCGTGCCCGAACTCGCCGGCTTGCGGCACGGTGTGAAAGGTCCACAGGTGCCGGCCGCTGATCACGTCCAGCCCCCAGACATCCTTCTCGAAACCGGGCACCACCACGAGGTGGTCAAACACCGCCGGGCAGGCGGTGGCGGCGCCGAAATCGCCCTGCGGCCGGCCCGGCAATCGGGACCGGCCGCCTTCCCCGAATTCCGGCAGCGGCCGGCCGGTCGCGGGGTCCAACGCGTAGAGGTAAGGGCCGGAACAGAACAGCAGCCGGGCCGGCCCGCGGTCCGAGCCGGGCCAGTGGAGCAGGCCGCGCCAGGCCGGGCGGCCTTCAGGCTTGAACCGCCACAGTTCCCGGCCCGTGGCGGCGTCCACGGCCACGACGTATTGACCCGGGGTGGGGGTGTACATCACGCCGTCCACGATGATCGGGTTGCACTGAAGGTTGTCGCGGCCGTCCCCCGAGTGGTAGGTCCAGGCCACGGTGAGCCGATGCACGTTGGTGCGGTGAATCTGGTCCAGCGCCGAGTAACGTCGCCCTCCGGCGTCCCCGTGCGAGCGCGTCCAGCGGTGGAAGGTTTCCGGCGGGGGCGGCTGCGCCGGCGTCCACTGCTCGGGCGGCGCGGCCGGGAGGAGGATCTGCTCCGGCAACCGGGCGCGGGCGGCGGCGTCTTCCGCGTCGTGATAGCCGCGGGGCGGGGCGGCGCGGGCGGCCAGTTGCTCCAGCTCGAGGGCCTCCTCGAAGGTGGCCGGTGCCGCGACGCCCGCAGCGGCCGCGGCCTCGAGTTTGTCCAGGTCGGCCACCAGGCGGTGCAGGCCCTCGAGGTTTTGGCGCAGGCGTACCTCGGCGTCCTCCTCGGTGTGATTCAGAATGCCCAGCGGCCCCTGCCAGCCGCTGCCGCGCACGAGGCGAAGGAGGGCCAGGTCCAGTTCGCCCTGGCCCAGGGGGAGGATTTTCCGGCCGCGGCGGTCACCGGCGGCGCGGGTCATGCCGTTGAGGTTGAGGGCCAGCAGGTGGGGTTTCATCCGCTCCAGCAGTTCGGCGAAGCGGTCTACGTGGTCATGGCCGTGGTGGAGGTTGTACACCAGCCCCACGTGGCTGAAGCCCTCGGCCCGCAGGCGCTCCAGCACGGCCAGTTGGTTGTCCGGCTCGCCGAACCACCCGCCGTGATTGTACAGCCCGACCACGGCCTCCACGTCCGCCGCCGCCCGGGCGATGGGGCGCAGTCGTGCCAGCTCCGCCTCCACCCGCGCGGCCTGCTCCGCGGCCGAATTGACCGGGTCGCCGCCCCCCGAGACCCAGAGCTGGACCCCGCGCAACTGATGCCGGCGAAGCACGTCGAGGATGAGGCGGGCCTCGGCGTTCAACTCGCCGGGAAACCACCAGGCCAGGAGCCGGATGCCGTGGCGTTGGAGCGCCCGGACTTCCGCGTCGAATTGGGGGAGGTGCTCGGTGCGCCAGTCGTAGGCCAGTTGGGTGAGGCCCAGCCGGGCCAGCATGGCGGCGCGCTCCTCGGGGCCGCGGTGCCGGCCATCAAAGGGCACGATGCACCAGGCCACGAGGTTGGTGCGGGCGAAGAGCGTGTCCGCCCCCGCGCGGGCGACCGCGGTGAGCAGCAGCAACCACAGGCCGACGAGCGTGGGGCCGGAGAGGTGCGGCGGGCGGCGAGGGGCCGGCGGGGTCGGCATCATGCGCAGGGACCCTAGCGGGGAGGGTGGGGTTTGCCAATGGTCGGAGCCGGGCGTGGAGAAGGCCGCGGACTTTCGGACTTGATTCAGGCTGTTTTTGCGGCAGCTTCGGCCGCGCTTTGAACCCCAACCTGTCAGCGTCTTGTGCTTGCCTGTCATGCATTCTACCTGTCTTCCCTGGCGACGTTGGCTTCCCGGCGGTCTCGGCCTGCTGCTCGGCTTTTCCGGCCTCGGCCACGAGACCGGGCACCCGCACGAGCCCGCGTCGTTGCCGCCCGCCCGGCCGCTTCCTTTCCGCGTCGAGACACGCACGCCGGTGCGCGGGGCGCTGCCGCCGGCCGCGGGTCTTCCCACCAGCGGGCAGGGGGCGTGGCAGTTTGTGGCCGTGCCCGACTTGGTGCCCGTGCCCGAGCCGGCAAAGCTTCACCTCAAAGGCGCCCACGGCACGCTGGTGGTGGATGCGGAGCGGGACGTGGTTTACTGGGGGCTCGAGAACGTGGGCTGGATCGCTTTTCATGACGGTCTTACCCGCGCGGAGGTGGTGGCCGGCGACCCGCGCCTGAGCCGGGGCAATCTGCACGGGGCGGACCTGCTTCCGCGCCGTGGGCAGCCCCCGCTGGTGGTGGCCGCCGACAACGTCGAGAGCCACGTGTACCTTTCCGACACGTCGTTTCAGAACGTCCACCAACTCGGCGTGCCCCCGGGCGGCCCTTACGCGGACGGCAAGGGCTACGCCCCCACCGATGCCGCCTTCACGCGCGCGGGCGAAGTCTGGGTGACCGACGGTTACGGGCGGGCGTACTTCATGCCGGCCCGCACAGAGCCGCTGGGTTTTCTGGGCGCCTACCACGGCGGCAAGGAGGTGTCCCAAACCCCGCACGGCATCACCTTTGACCGCAGTGACCGCAGCCTGTGGGTCTCGGCCCGGCCCGAGGCACGGCTCCAGCGTTGGGCGCCCGCGCGCGAGGCATGGAAAGAGGTGCTCGGCCTGCCCGCCGGCAGCACGGTCTGCGACGTGGACCTGTGGGGCGATTACGCGCTGGCGCCCTGCCTGAACGGACCGGGCAACAGCCCCGGCCCCATTTACGTGATCAACCTCAAGCGCCGGGCCATCGTGAGCACTTTGAAGCCCAAGGAAGAACTGGGTTACGCCGGGGCCCAACACATCCACGATGCCTGTTGGTACATCCGCGGCAAGGGACGGAAGCGGGAGTTGTACGTGGTCTTCACCAGTTGGAACCCCGGCGGCATCGGCGCCCTGAAATTGGTGCGACCGGCTGCTCCGTGACCCGTCCGCCACCGGACCCGCTCAGGTGCCGGGCGCGTTGCGGCCGGCCCCGAGGGCCACCGCCAGCAGGCGGTTCATGGTGGTGATGTACAGCACACCGTTGGCCGCCACTGCCGTGGCACTGATGGGGGCCCCCAGAGGAATCACGCTGAGCGCCTGTTTTTCCCGGCCGGCGCGCAGGATCCAAAAATCTCCCCGGCGCGTGCCAACATAGACCTTGCCGTCGGCCACCAGGGCGGAGGCCCAGAAATCCCCGCCCGCGTCGTGGGTCCACACGGCCCGGCCCGTGGCAGCGTCCACGCAGTGCAACACCCCCTCGGTGTCGCCGAGGTACACCAGGCCGTCGTGGACGGCGGGCGTGGCGAAGACGTGTTTGCCCAGGGTGTAGCTCCAGACCAGGCCGGTCCTGGTGAGGTCACCGGTGCCGGCGGCGTCCACGCACTTGAGCCAGGCCTCGTTTTTGCCCCACCAGAAGTCGCCTCCGCCGGCCACGTACACGCGATCGGCGTGGAGGACCGGGGCACCGTAGATGTTGCTGGGGCTCTGGCGGCGGTTCTGGTGGTAGCGGTGGATGTCCTCCTTCGGGGCGTCGGGATCGAAGTCAAATTCCCAGACCTGTCGCAAGGTGGCCGGGCTGGCGGGGCGGGCATCCGGGGGCAACGGTTCAAAAGCCCGCACCACGGCGTCCCCCCCGGCGAAGATAATCCGTGGTTGGCCCCGGACCAGGCCGAGCGCGGGCGGCGCCCAGGTCGAGTGGAAAATTCGGTCCCCGCGCGAGGTGTGTTCCCGCGCCAGGAGCCGGCCGGTGAGTTTGTCCAGGACCACCAGGCCGGGGGCCTCCGGACGGCGGATGCGGCGATGGGTGTTGTCCACACCGGTGCCGGTGTTGAGGTAGAGGTG
>JBBIVJ010000007.1:0-129079 GCA_037439785.1 Verrucomicrobiales bacterium
AAGGTGAGCCAGCCGGCGGCGTTGTGGATCACGCTGACCATCGGGCTGGTGTCGCTCTGGGGACCGGTGTTGCGCGGCCTGGCGCAGGGGCAGCAACGCTTCGCCGCCCTGGGCGCCGCCCTGATCCTGGACGGGGTGGGGCGGTTCCTCGCGGTGGGGGTGATCGTGCTGGCGGGCGGGCAGGCAGCGGGCGGGATGGCGGGGGCGTTGTGCGGGCAACTGGTGTCGCTGGGGCTGTGTGCGTGGGTGGTGCGGGCGGAGGTGTTCGGGCCGGGGGCGGGGTTTGCCTGGGGGCCGTGGCTGCGGCAGGTGGCGCCCATTACCGCCGGCACGGGCACGGTGGTGATGATGTCCACGCTGGACGTGGTGTACGTGCAGGGGTTGTTCCCCATCGAGGCGGCGCAGCGGTATGTGCCGGCGGCGATGATCGGGCTGGCGTTGACCACCTTTGGCGTGCCGGTGGCGGCGGTGATGTTCCCCAAGGTGGCCCGCAGTGCGGCGCAGGCGCGGCGGTCGCGGGCCTTGCCGCTGGCCCTGGCGGTCACGCTGGGCGGCGGCGCACTGGCGGCACTGGCCTGCACGCTGTTTCCCGCGCTGCCGCTGCGGCTGATCTACTTCGGCAAGCCGGAGTACTGGCAGGCCGCGCCGCTGGTGCCGTGGTTTGCCTGGGCGTTGCTGCCGCTGATCGTGGCCAATGTGCTCCTGAACAACCTGCTGGCCGCCGGGCGACATCGGGTGGCGCCGTGGGCGCTGGCGGTGGGGGCCGTGTACCTGGGGCTGCTGTTCGGGCTGCGGCACTGGTTGCCGACGCTGGAGCCGATGAGCGCCTTTCGGGTGCTGCTGGCCACGCTGGGGGGCTGCAACCTGCTGTTGCTGGCCGTGGCGGTGGCCTGCACGGCCCGGGAGCCGGCGGCCATCGCCCCGCCGGCCGGCGGTGTTGACGCCCCGCCGGCGGGAGGAGCAACGTCCCCTCCATGAGCCCGGAGGTGGTGCTGGACGCGGGCGAACGCCGGCTCCTGCTGGGGTTGGCCCGCGAGACCTTGCGCCGGGCCGTGGCCGGCGCACCACTCCCGGCGGTGAACCCCTGCGGCCTCCCCCCCCGCCTGGCCCGCGCCGCGGGGTGCTTCGTCACCCTGACCCGCCAGGGGGTGTTGCGGGGATGCATCGGCACGCTTGAAGCCCGCTGGCCGTTGTGGCGGGCGGTCATGGAAAACACCGTGGCCGCCGCGCTGCGCGACCGGCGTTTCGCCCCGGTCACTCCCGAGGAGGTCGAGGCCCTGCGTATCGAGATCAGCGTGCTCGGGCCGCTGCGGCCGCTGGGCGCGCGCGTGCCGGCGGAGCGGCTTGCCCGGCTGACCCCCGGCCGGGACGGGGTGGTGCTCGAGTGGCAGGGGCGGCGGGCCACCTTTCTGCCGCAGGTCTGGGAAAAACTCCCCGATGCCGCGGCCTTCCTCGAACAACTGGCCCTCAAAGCCGGCCTGCCCCCCGACGCCTGGCGGGAGCCGGAGGCGCGCCTGGACGTGTACACTGTCACCCCCTGCGCCGAACCGGAGACCGGCGACGTCCCCGGCGCGGCAGCCGAGCCCTTTGACGAGGCGCCCTGAACTCCGGCCGCTCCGGGCAGGCCGCCGGTGCTCGCCGATCCCTGACGCCAGTTGCCCGGAGCCGCCACGGGCTGGTGGCGGACCCCCGCTCTGCCGGCTCAAGGCGGCGGCGGCCACCTGCCAAGCGCCCGCCCGCCCGCGCCGACACCGCACTTGCCCCGCAGGGGCCGCGCCGGGCAAGCTGGGGCCATGCACCTGCGAACTTGGACCATCCTGGGAGGCGCGCTCGCGCTGGCCACCGGCCTTGTCTCCGCGGCCGAGGGCCGCAGCCTCGCCGAGCGGCTCGGCTACCGCGCCAGCGACCGTCTGCTCATCATCAATGGCGACGATGCCGGCATGTGCCACGCGGCCAATGCCGGCACCCTCGAGTGCCTCGAGCGGGGATTGATGACCTCGGCCACGATGATGGTGCCCTGCCCGTGGTTTCCAGCCCTGGCCGATTACGCCCGGCAGCACCCGCACCTGGACTTCGGGGTGCACCTGACCCACACCGCGGAGTGGAAGTTCTACCGCTGGGGCCCGGTGCTTCCCCGCGAGCAGGTGCCGGGTCTGGTGGACCCGGACGGCTACCTCTGGCGCTCGGTACAGGAGGTCTATGCCCACGCGCGGCCCGAGGAGGCGCTGCTGGAAGGCCGCGCCCAAATCCGCAAGGCCCTCGCCGCGGGGGTGGATGTCACCCACCTGGATTCGCACATGGGTACCTTGCAACTGGACCTGCGCTTTCTCGAGGTTTACCGCCAGCTCGCCCTCGAGTTCGACCTGCCGGTGCGGATGGCCTCCCAGGCCACGCTCGAAAAATTCGGCCAGCCCGGCCTCCGCGCCCGCTTTGCCCGCGACGGCCTGCTCTTCCCCGACCACTTCATCTACGAGGAACTGGACCAGGAGCCGGCGGACGTGAAGGGCTTCTGGCTGCGGGTGCTCCAGAACCTCAAGCCGGGCGTAACCGAGCTGTACATCCACGCCGCCCTGCCCACCGAGGAACTCCGCGCCATCACCGGCAGTTGGAAGACCCGCGGCGAGGAGTACGCCCTGTTCACCCACGACGCCGACCTGCGCCGCCTCCTCACCGAGCAGGGCATCATCCGCATCGGCTACCGCCCCCTGCGCGAACTGCAGCGGGCCGAACGCAAGGCCGCGACCCGCCCTTGAGGGCCCCCCGCCCGCGCCGTGGAACCCCATTCCCCCGCGACCGGTAATCGCCCGGCAGCCGGCGCTGCCGAACCGGCCGCAACAGCTCCGCGTGGCAGGCGCTGGTGGCGCGGCGGTCTGCCGGGCGTCATCGGTTTCCTGCTTTCCCCCTGTCGTGGTGGAACGATGCGTTCATCAACATCCCCCTGGCGCTGGGGCTGGCCTGGGGGGTGGGATGGGTGTGGCCGGGGGCGTTCGATGAGGCCTTCCTCGCCGGCTACTGGCTGACCAACGTGTTGGGCCTGGTGCTGCTGACCCGCGCCAGCCGCGAGCTGCTCGCCGACCACCCCAAACCGTACTCCGCCCGCGAGTTGCTCAAGGATGCGCTGGTGGCCCTGGCTTACACCGCCCTGATCGTGCTGCTCCTCCGGCTCAAGGTCCTGCAACCCCTCCAGGATTACGGGCGCTGAGGCGGCCGGGCGCCGGGCGGCCGGGCGCACGCCGCCTCCGCGTGGCCCGCCGGGCCACCGCGGCGCCCTCAACTCTTCCGCTGGCGGTCGCCGGTGGGCAGACCGAGGTGCCGCGCCGGTGGTAGGCCGCCCCATCAGCCGACCGGCCGGCCGGTGTTTACTGAGGCGTCGCGGAGCTCGTTGCTGCAGCGGCGGCCTTGTGGACTTCTTCGCGCGCCAGGTCCCGCGCCTGGAGGATCAGGTCCAGGTCCGTCGTCAGATCGCCAAAGCGGAAGGCCGGCAGACCGCTCTGGGCCTGGCCCAGCAACTCGCCCGGGCCCCGCTGCCGCAGGTCCGCCTCCGCAATGCGGAAGCCGTCGGCGGTCTCCTCGAGGACCCGCAGCCGCTCGCGGGCCTCGGGGGTGCGGGCGGCGGCCACCAGGATGCACCAGGCGGGGTGGGGGCTGCGAGCGATGCGGCCGCGCAACTGGTGCAGTTGCGCCAGGCCGAAGCTCTCCGCGTTTTCGATCACCATCACGCTGGCGTTGGGCACGTCCACGCCCACCTCGACAACCGAAGTGCAGACCAGCGCCTGGAGCCGGCCGGCGCGGAAGGCGGCCATGACCCCTTCCTTCTCCTCGGCGCTGAGGCGGCCGTGCAGCCATCCCACCCGGTGGGGCGCGAGCACTTTTTGCAGATGCTCGAACTCGCTGCGCACGGCCTTCAGCCCTGCCACGGGGTCGGCCTCCTCGAGCCGCGGGTACACGATGAATGCCTGCCGGCCGCGGGCCAGTTGCGCGCGCACGAAGTCCCACACCTTCGGCAGCCGGTCGGCTCCCCGCACAAAGGTCCGCAACGGACCGCGGCCGGGGGGCAGGGCGTCGAGCACCGAGACCTCGAGGTCGCCGTACAAGGTCAGCCCCAGGGTGCGGGGGATGGGGGTGGCGGTCATGACCAGCAGGTGCGGGTAACGGCCCTTGCGGACCAGGTGCTCGCGCTGGGCCACACCGAACTTGTGCTGCTCGTCAATAATCACCAGCCCCAGGCGGGCGGGCTGGTAGTCCGGCTCGATCAGGGCGTGGGTGCCCACGGTCAAGGTGGGCCGCGCCGGCGTGGGTGTCGCCGGGGCCGGCCCGGGGGCGGGGGGGGCGGCGGTGCGGCTGCCGGTCCGCAACGCCACCGCCACCCCCTGCGGCGCGAACCACCCGCGCAGCCGCTCGAACTGCTGGCCGGCCAGCACCTCGGTCGGGGCCATGAAGGCCACGTCGCAGCCGCTTTCCAGCGCCATCAACGCGGCACAGGCGGCGACCACGGTTTTGCCCGAGCCCACGTCCCCCTGCAGCAGGCGGCGCATGGGGTGCGGGCCGGCCAGGTCGGCGCGGATTTCCCGCAGCACCCGCGTCTGGGCGGGGGTGAGCGGGAAGCCCAGGCGGGCCAGAAACGGCCGCATCCAGCGGTTGTCGCCGGCGCAGGGGGGGGCCACGGCCCGGGTGAGCAGGGCGTGCCGGCGGCGCTGCAGGGCCCATTGCAGGGCGATGAACTCCTCGAGGGCCAGGTGGCGGCGGGCGGCCTCGGCGTCCCCTTCCTGTTCCGGGAAATGCAGGAGCTGGAGGGCCCGGCCGCGGGACAGGCCGGTGACGCGGCTGACGGCCGGCCAGGGGTCCGGCACCTGGGACCCGGCCAGGCACAGGGCCCGCCAGATCAGGCTGCGCAGCACGCGCTGGGTCAGGCCGGCGGTCAGCGGGTACACCGGCACGATGCAGCCGATGTGGATCGAGCGGTCCTCGCCGCTCTCGACCACCTCCACCTCCGGGTGGTCCATGGTGGCGGGCCGCAGCGAGCGCACCTTGCCGAAGACCACCAGTTCATCCCCCACGTGGTAGTACTGCTCGAGGAACGGCAGGTTCCACCAGCGGCAGTGCAGCCGGCCGGTGCCGTCTTCGAGGACCAGTTCAAACCGCGAGCGTGCGCCGCGCTTCCAGCGTTTGACGCCGGCGGCCACCACGCGGCCGCCGGTCAGGGCGGTTTCGCCGGCGGCCAGTGCGCGCAGGGGGCGGAAGTGGCGGCGGTCCTCGTAACGGCGGGGCCGGTGCAGCAGCAGTTCGCCCACCGTGCGCAGCCCCAACTGGGCCAGTTGGGCCGCGCGCTGGGGCCCCACGCCCCCCAGGACGGTGACGGGCTGATCGAGGAGGGCGGGGCGGGGCGCGGACACGACCGGCTTATAACGGGCGGCCGCCGGCCCGCCAAGGCGGAGCCGCGGCAACGGGCGGCGGGCGGGGGCGCGGGGTCGGCTTTCCGGGTTGCCCGCCCGGTGGGTGGTTCCTAGGCTGGGCACCAAGTTGTGGCGGCGTTGTTGAGCACATACCTGGCCCTGTCCGCCGCGCTGGCGCTGGCCCTGGCGCTGCTGGCCAGTCGCGGCCGGGCGCGCGGGCAGGCCCAGTTCGTTTTCCTGATGCTGGCCGGGGCGGTGTGGTGCCTGGGCTACAGCCTGGAGTTGTCGGCCCCCACGCTCGAGTCCGCGCAGTTCTGGCTGGCGGTCCAGTACGTGGGCATCCCGTGGCTGGGGATGTGCTGGTGGTGGATGGTGCGGGAATGGAGCGGGGCGCCACCGCTGTCCCAGCGCGACCAGGTCCTGCTGCTGGTCGGCAGCGTGCTGCTGAGCCTGTTGGCGATCACCAACCGGTTTCACGGGTGGGTGCACGTGGGGATTCAGCGAGCGTCCGTCGAGGGGGTGACGTTGCTGCAGTTTCAACACGGCCCCGGCTTCTGGCTGATCTGGGTGTACGTGTGGTCGGGGGTGGTGGCGGGGCTGGTGCATTTGTGGCGGGCGCGGCATCTGCGGGGGGTTATTTTCCGCAAGCAGTCCCGGCTCCTGTTCGCGGCCATGTCCCTGCCCGGCGCGGTCAACCTGGCCTACATCCTCGGGCTGCGCCCCTGGGGGGTGCTCGACCTGACGCCCTTCACCATGATCGTCTCGGGGACGCTGCTGGCCTGGAGCGTGTTTCGGGTGGGGCTGTTCGACCTGGTGGGTGTGGCGCGGGGGCGGGTGATGGAGGAGCTGCAGGACGGCGTGCTGGTCTGCGACGAGAAGGGGCGGGTGATGGACTTCAACCCCACCGCCGAGCGCTTCCTGGGCTTCCTGGAAATCGGCCGGCCGCTGGACGAGGTGCCGGGTGCCTGGCCGCGGTTGCGGGAGGTGGTCCGCCAGGGGATGCCCGGGGTGGTGCCGCCGACGTCCGATGCGTCCTCCGGCGCGGTGGTGGAAGCGCTGGTGTCGCCGCTGACCACCGAGGAACACGTGCGGGGGATGCTGGTGGTGTTGCGGGATGTCAGCTCCTGGGTGCGGATGCAGACCGAGTTGCGGCGGCGCGAGCAGTTGCTCATCGCCCTGTCCGAAGGCAGCCGGGTCCTGCTGCAGGCCCAGGGGCCGCCGGACTACGCGGCCTACGTCCAGGTCCTGGGGCCGGCCGCCGGCGCAGACCGGACCTACGTGTTCCTGAACGAATTCCGGGAGGACGGCGCCCTCTGCATGAGCCAGGTGGCCGAGTGGTGCGCGCCGGGGGTGACGGCGCAGAGGCACAATCCCCGGCTCCAGCGCCTGCCCTACGACGAGGCGGGGTTGACGCTGACCCGCCAGTTGCTGGCCGCCGGCCGGCCGCTTCACAGCCGCGTGGCCGATCTGCCCGCCGCCGAGCGGGCGGTGCTCGAACCGCAGGGCATCCGGGCCATTTTCATCCTGCCGCTGATCACCGACCGCGGGTTTGTGGGGTTCATCGGCTTTGACAACTGCCACAGCGACGAGCTCTGGGGGCTGGCGGTGCGCGAGTACCTCCAGAGCGCGGCGCTGAGCCTTTCCCAGGCCCTGCAACGCCAGCAGTCCGAGGCCGCGCTCCGCCAGGCGCAGAAGCTGGAGGTCGTCGGCCGCCTGGCCGCCGGCATCGTCCATGACTTCAACAACCTCCTCCAGGTCGTCATCGGCTACGCGGAGATGCTGCGCGGCGCCCCCGGCAACGGCCGCGGGGCAAACGACGCGGCCGAACACATCTACCGCGCCGGTCTGCGCGCGGCGCAACTGACCTCGAAGCTGCTGGCCTTCACCCGCAGCAGCCCGATGGGGGGACAGGGCTGCGACCTGAACGCCCAGTTGCGCGAGCTGCGCCCGCTGCTGGCCCGGCTGTTGCGCGAAAACCTTCGCCTGGACCTGCGCCTGGAGGCCACCGAGCCGGGCATCGCCGTCACCGCCACGCACCTGGAGCAGATCGTCTTCAACCTCGTGGTCAACGCCCGCGATGCCATCGCCGGCGCCGGCACCATCACCCTGCTGACCCGCAACCTGGCGGTGGACGCCGAGCAGGCACGCGCCCGCGGTCTGCCGGCCGGCCGCTACACGGTGTTGCAGGTCGAGGACACCGGCCGGGGCATGGACGAATCGGTGCTGGTCCACCTCTTCGAGCCGTTTTTCAGCACCAAGCCCTTCGGCCAGGGGGCCGGCCTGGGCCTGGCCACCGTGCACGGCCTGGTCCAGCAATACCACGGCCACATCAGTGTCACCAGCGATCCGGGCCGCGGCAGCCGGTTCACCCTGCTGTTCCCCACCACCGCCGTGCCGGCGCCCGCCCCCCAAGCCGCCCCCGCCCCCGCCGCCGGGGAGCGGGCCACCATCCTGGTGGTCGAGGATGACGCCGGGGTGCGCCAACTGCTGGAAGAAGTGCTGGGCCGCGCCGGCTACACCGTTCTCACCGCCCCGGACGGCGCGACGGGGCTGGAAACCTTGCGCCGGCATCCCGCCCCCGTGCACCTGTTGCTGACCGACGCCGTCATGCCCCACATGGACGGCCCGACGCTGATCCTGCGCGCCCGGCAGGACCGTCCCGGTCTGCCGGCCCTGCTGCTCAGCGGCTACCCCGAGGACGCTTTCGACCGGCCGGAGGATTTCCCGCCGGACGTGGAACTGCTCTCCAAGCCGGTCCGCGCGGAGGCGTTGTTGACCCGCGTGCAGACGTTGCTGCAACGGCGGACCTGAACCGGGCCCGCCGCCACCCCTCGCGTGATGCGTCCGGTCCCCGAGTCCCGCCTCCTCCGCCCGCGCTGGTCGCGCCGCGTGGGGCTGGTCCTGACGCCGGTGGCGCTCTACGTCATGTTGCACTGGTTTGAACACGCCCAGGTGTATCAGCCCACCCGCACCCTCGGGGTGGGGCCGGAGGCATTGGGCCGGCCCTTCGAGGAGGTCCGGTTCACGGCGCGCGACGGCCCGCGGCTGCACGGCTGGTTCTTTCCCGCCCCCGCGTCCGCGTCGGGTCCGCGGTGGGTGGTGCTGCACTGCCACGGCAACGGCGGCAACATCAGCCACCGGCTGGAGGTGGCGGAGGTGCTGCTCGAGTGCGGCGTCTCCGTGCTGCTGTTCGACTACCGCGGCTACGGCCGCAGCACCGGCCGACCTTCCGAGGAAGGCACCTACCGGGACGCCGAGGCCGCGCATGACTGGCTGGTTGGCCGCGGCTTTGCCGCCGGCCAGATGATCGCCTTCGGCGAATCCCTGGGCGGCGGCGTGGCGGCCGAGCTGGGCCGGCGCCGCCCGCTGGGCGGGCTGGTCCTGCAAAGCACCTTCACCAGCATCCCCGACCTGGGCGCCGAGCTGTTCCCTTTCCTGCCGGTGCGGTGGCTGGCCCGCATCCGCTACGACACCCTCGCCAAGTTGCCCGAACTGCGCGTGCCGGTGCTGGTCATGCACAGCCGGGCGGACACCCTGGTGCGGGTGCAGCACGCCGAACGGCTCTTCGCCACCGCCCACCCGCCCAAACAGTGGGTGGAACTGGCCGGCGACCACAACGACTTCCTCGAGGCCGGTCGCGCCCGGTTTCGCAACGGCTTCGCCGCCTGGCTCCGCTCGCTCCCGGCCGCGGCCACACCCCCGCCCCCCACCGGCGTGGGCACGCCCTGATTGCGTCGCCCCGCCGGCGGCGTAGGCTGGGGCCGGCGTGAAGACCACCGCCCTGTCCGCCCTGGGCCGGCGCACCACCCCGCCGCCCATCTCCTGGCTGATGGGCCGGGTGCTGGACCGGCCGCAATTGATCTCCCTGGCCGCGGGCTTCACCGACGACGCCACCCTGCCCGTGGCCGAAACCCGCCGCCTGTTCCACCGCCTGCTGGCCCGACGGCGCACCGGCGAGCCGGCCCTGCAATACGGCTCGACGGCGGGCCTGACCGAGCTGCGGCGCCTGACCGCCGCGCGGGTCCTGGCGCAGGACACCGCCTGCGGGGTCGGGCAGTTGCCGGAGGCGCGGTTCGCCCCGGCGGGCGTGGTCATCACCCACGGCTCCCAGCAGTTGCTGTATCTGGTCACCGAGGTGCTCTGCGACCCCGGCGACGTGGTGCTGGTCGAGGACCCCACCTACTTCGTCTTCCCGGGCATCCTGCAAAGCCACGGTGTCCGGACCCGCGGCGTGCCGCTGACCGGGGAGGGCGCGGACCCCGCCCGCCTGGACGCGGTGCTGGGCCGGCTCCGCCGGGAAGGGCGGCTGGCGCGGGTGAAACTGCTGTACCTGGTCAGCTACCATCAAAACCCGACCGTCACGACCACGAGTTTTTCCCGCAAGGCCGAACTGCTCGAGGTCCTGCGCCACCACGAACGGGCGGCCGGCCATCCGCTCTACCTGCTCGAGGACGCGGCCTACCGCGAGCTGCGCTTTGCCGGACCGGACACGGCGTCCGCGCTGGCCGCACCGGGCGGCGCCGGGCGGGTGATTTACGCCGGCACGTACAGCAAGCCCTTCGCGACCGGCGTGCGGGTGGGCTTCGGGCTGCTGCCCGCCCCGGTGCTCGCGGCGGTGCTGGCGGCCAAGGGCAATCACGACTTCGGCACCAGCAGCCTGGGGCAGCACCTGCTGCGCGAGGCGCTGGCGTCGGGCCTTTACGACCGGCACGTGGCCCGGCTGCGCGCCCGCTACGCGGCCAAGGCCGGCGTGATGCTCGCCGCCCTGCGCCGACACTTCCCGAAGACGGTCACCTGGCTGGAGCCTCACGGCGGCCTGTACGTCTGGGCGCGGCTGCCGCACCGGGTGCGGACCGGGCCGGCCTCGGCGGTCTTCCGGCGGGCGCTGGCGGCGGACGTGCTGTACGTGCCGGGGCGCCTGTGCTATGCGCCGGACCCGACCCGCCGGGCGCCGGACCACGAGTTGCGGTTGAGTTTCGGCCACGCCAGCCCGCGCGCCATTCGGGAGGGCATCGCCCGCCTGGGACAAGTGCTGGAGACGGCCTGCGGCTAGCCGGGGGGCGGGCAATTGCCGGCCGCGGACCGCACGCCGGCGGCGACTCCCCGCCACGCGGCGCTTGCCGGCCGCGCCGTTTGCGTCGAGGCTGGCGGCCGGTTTTTTCTGACATGGACCTCGCGGACATGCGCCGGGACTACTCGGCCGCGCCCCTGCACCGGCGCGACCTCAAGCCGGACCCCTTCGACCAGTTCGGGCAGTGGTTCGAGGAGGCCTGCGCCAGCGGCATCCCCGAACCCAACGCCATGAGCCTGGCCACGGTGGGGGCCGACGGCCGCCCCACCCTGCGGACCGTGCTGCTCAAGAAGTGGGACCGCGACGGCTTTGTCTTCTTCACCAACCTCGAGAGCCGCAAGGCCCGGCAGATCGCGGAAAACCCGAACGTTGCGCTGCTGTTTCCCTGGCTGGCCCTGCAGCGGCAGGTGGCCATCACCGGTCCGGCGGAACGGCTCCCCACCGCCGAGGTCCTGGCCTATTTCATCACCCGACCGCTGGACAGCCAACTGGCCGCCTGGGCCTCGCCGCAAAGCCGCGTCATCTCCGCCCGCGCCCTGCTCGAGGCCAAGTGGGAGGAGATGAAGCGCAAGTTCCGCGAGGGCCGGGTGCCCCTGCCCTCGTTCTGGGGCGGCTACCGGGTGCGGCCGCGCGACTTCGAGTTCTGGCAGGGCCGGCCCAGCCGGCTGCACGACCGCTTCCTGTACACGCCGCGGCCGGACGGGGGCTGGCAGATCGAGCGGCTGGCACCGTAAGGCCGCCGCGCCGGCCGCCGGGGCGGAGCGGGGTTTGCGGTTGAAAGGGTCGCCCCGGCCCGCATCATCACCCCATGCAATCGGTCTTCACCGGTCCGGCCTACGTGGTGCGGGACAACATTGACACCGACCAGATCATCCCGGCGCAGTTCCTGACGCTGGTGCCCACCATCCCGGCCGAGTACGAAAAGCTCGGCAGCTGCGCGCTGTGGGGCCTGCCGGAGGCGGATTACCCCATTCGCTACGTGCGGGAGGGGCAGCTTGACAGCGAATACCCCATCCTCGTGGCCGGCCGGAACTTCGGCTGCGGCAGCTCGCGCGAGCACGCCCCCATCGCCCTGGGCTCGGCCGGTTGCCGCGTGGTCCTGGCCGAGAGCTTTGCCCGCATCTTCTTCCGCAACTGCATTGCCACCGGTGAACTCTACCCCTGCGAACTGACCGCCCGGTTGTGCGACCGCGTCAAGACCGGCGACCTCCTCACCGTGGACCTGGACGCGGCCACGGTGCGGCTGCACGGCACCGGCGACGTGGTCCCGTTGAAGCCGCTGGGCGAGGTGCGCCCGGTCATTGATGCCGGCGGCATCTTCAACTACGCCCGCCAGACCGGCATGATGCCCGCCCGCGGCTGAGCCGGTCGCCCTTCAACGCGCCGGTCCCCCCGACCGCGGCAGCGGCCAGTCGGGCGAGTCGCTGCGCGCACCGGCCAGTATCGCCTCCAGACGCGCCACCACCCCGGGCTGTGCGGCGGCCAGGTCCCGCGTTTCGCCGGGGTCACTTTTCAGATCGTAGAGTTCGAGCGGTCGGCCCGGGGCGAGCCGTACCCCTTTCCAATCCCCCGCCAGCACGGCCTGCCGGAAGCCGCCCTCGAAAAACTCCCAGTACAGGTAACCGGCCCGGGCCTGCCCGCTCGCCCGGCCCAACAGCGTCGCGGCGAAGCACTCGCCGTCGCCGGGCGGGGGCGCAACACCGGCCAGCTCCGCCGCGGTGGGGAGGAAATCCCAGAAGGCCACTACCTGGTCGGTGACCTGCCCCGCAGGCACGTGCCCCGGCCAGCGGGCCAGCAGCGGCACGCGGATGCCGCCCTCGTAGAGGTCCCGTTTGATGCCGCGCAGCGGTCCGCTGGAGCGGGTCCGGGCGGGGTTGAAGCCCCCTTCACGGTGCGGGCCGTTGTCCGAGCTGAACAGCACCAGGGTGCGGCCGTCCAGGTCCAGCTCGCGGAGCAGGTCCAGGAGGCGGCCCACGTCGCGGTCCAGGCGGTGGATCATGGCGGCGTGGGCCTTTTGCGCCTCCGGCCAGTCGCGGTCCCGGTACGGGCCCAGGTCCGGCACCTCCATGCCGCGGGGGCCGGCCTCGTTGTTGGCGTGGGGAAGGGTGGGGGCGAAGTAGAGGAAGAAGGGCCGGTCCCGGACGCGGCGGATGAAGGCCAGCGCCTCGTCGGCGATCAGGTCGGCGGCGTACTCGAGGCGGTTGTCCGCGACGCCGGCGCCGTCGGCGTCCTCGTTCGGCACGGTGTTGCGGAGGGGGACGCGCGTTTCGTTCCGCCACAGAAAGGCGGGGTAGTAGTTGTGGGCGTGGCGCTGGTTGAGGTAGCCGAAGAAGTAGTCGAAACCCTGGCGGCGGGGCAGGCCGGACTCGGCGGCGCCCACGTCGCCGAGCCCCCATTTCCCAATCAGGGCGGTGGTGTAGCCGGCCTGCCGGAGCAGACGAGCCACGGTCAGGTCCTCCGCCCGCAACGCCTGGGCCTGCGGGTTGTTTCGCCCTGCGTTGCCGCGCACCCGAGCGTAGCCCATGTGGCGACCGGTCATCAGCGCGCAGCGCGAGGGGGCGCACACGGTGGAACCGGCATAGGCGCGCGTGAAGCGCAGCCCCTCGGCCGCCAGGCGGTCCAGCCGCGGCGTGGCGAACTGGCGCTGGCCGTAACAACCGAGGTCGCCCCAGCCCAGGTCGTCGGCCAGGATGAACACGATGTTGGGGCGCGGCGCCGCGCCGGCTGCGCCGTGAACCAGCCCGACGGCGGCGAGCACCGCCGCCAGGCCGGCGACCAGGCAGGGGGACTTCATGGCAGCGATGAAAGCGAGCCGGGGCGGGAGCGGCAATGGTAAAGCCCCCCGGGGGCGGGGACACGGGTCGGCCGGCCGCGTATTTTTGCACTGTGCGGGCACTGGGGCGGTGGTAGCCTCCGGCGCTCGTGACGTTCGCGTTCACCAAGATGAATGGCGCTGGCAACGACTTTGTCCTCGCCGACAGTCGGGACGGGCGCTGGCGCTTCGACGCCGCGCAGGTCGCCCGGTTGTGCCACCGCCAGCGCGGCATCGGCGCCGACGGCCTCATCCTGTGGGTGCCCTGCACCTCCGGCCGGGCGGAGTGGGCCTGGGAGTTTTTCAACAGCGACGGCAGCCGGGCCGAGATGTGCGGCAACGGGGCGCGGTGCTTCGCCCGCTTTGTGCAGCGGCAGACCGGCGCCCGTGAGCAGATCACCTGGGAGACACTTGCCGGCGTGATCACGGCCCGCTTCACGGGCGAGCGGGTCTCCGTCACCCTGACCGAGCCCCGCGACCTGCGCCCGGATCAGGTGCTCGAGGCGGCCGGCGGGCGGTGGTGCGTGGACTCGCTCGACACCGGCGTGCCCCATGCCGTGGTGTTCGTGCCGGAGGCCGAAACCGTGCCGGTGCAGAGTCTGGGGACGGCGCTGCGGCATCACCCGCACTTTGCCCCGCGGGGGACGAACGTGAACTTCGTGCAAACGCTCGGCCCGGGCCGCATCCGGGTGCGCACCTACGAGCGGGGGGTCGAGGGGGAGACGCTCGCCTGCGGCACCGGCGTCACGGCGGCGGCCCTGCTGGCGGCGCGGCGCCACGGCTGGACCGGCCCGGTGGAGGTGCGGGTGCAGGGGGGGGATACGTTGACGGTGGAGTTCACCTGGCAGGACGGGCAGTTCCGGCACGTCCGCCTCACCGGCCCGGCGGAGTTTGTCTTCGAAGGCCGCATGGAGCTTGAGCCGACATGAAGAGCGCACCTCCCTTTACCGGCACCTACACGGCCCTGGTCACCCCCTTCAAGGGCGGGCAGGTGGATGTGCCGGCCTTCGAGCGGCTGATCAAGGCCCAGATCCGCGGCGGGGTGGACGGCATCGTGCCCGTGGGCACCACCGGGGAATCCCCCACCCTCAGCTTCGAGGAGCACATCGAGGTCATCCGGCTGGCGGTGAAGTTCGCCCGCGGCAGGCTCAAGGTCATCGCCGGCACGGGGGGCAACTCGACCAGCGAGGCCATCTACCTGACCCGCGCGGCGGAAGAAGCCGGCGCCGACGCCTCGCTCCAGGTCGCGCCGTACTACAACAAACCGACCCAGGAAGGGCTGTTCCAGCACTTCCATGCCGTGGCCCGGGCCACGCGGCTGCCGCTGATCTTGTACAGCATCCCCAGTCGGTGCGGGATCGAGATCGCCGTGGACACCGTGCACCGGCTGGCGCACGACAGCGTGAACATCGTCGGCATCAAGGAGGCCGGCGGCAACGTGGACCGCGTGAGCCAGTTGAGGGCCGCGCTGGGGCCGGGCTTCACCATCCTCAGCGGTGATGACGCCCTGACGCTGCCGTTTCTGGCAGTGGGGGCGCACGGGGTGATCAGCGTGGCCTCCAACGTGATCCCCCGCGGCGTGGCCCACCTGGTCGAGGCCTGGCGGCGCGGCAAACCCGCCCTGGCCCTGAGCCTCCACGCCAAATACTACGCCCTGTTCCGCGACCTGTTCCTCGAAACCAATCCGGCCCCGGTCAAGGCCGCCCTGGCCCTCATGGGCCTGATCGAGGAGGAACTGCGCCTGCCGCTGGTACCGTTGAGCCCCGCCCACCGCCCCCGCCTCGAAGCCACCCTCCGCCGCTGCGGCGTCCTGAAATAACCCATGCTCCGCCTGGTCATCATCGGAGCCCGCGGCCGCATGGGCCGCATGCTTCTGGAGGCCACCGCCAGCCAACCCGACCTGGCGGTCACCGGCCGGGTGGACCAGGGTGATGATCCCGCCCCCGCCGTCGCGGGCGCCGACGTGGCCATTGACTTCAGCGTCCCGGAAGCCGCCCCCCGCGTGGCCGCCCTCTGCGTCGAGCACCGCCGGCCCCTGGTTCTGGGCACCACCGGCCTTTCCGCGGCGGACAAGGCAGCCCTGACCACCGCCGCCGCGCACATCCCCCTGGTCTGGAGCGCCAACTACTCGACCGGCGTCAACCTCCTTTTCTGGCTCGCCCGGCGTGCCGCCGAAATCCTCGGTCCCGACTTCGATCTCGAAATTGTCGAGATGCACCACCGCCACAAAAAGGACGCCCCCAGCGGCACCGCCCTGCGCCTGGCCGAAATCCTGGCCGCCGCGCGCCACCTGGACCCCTCCGGCGCCCTCCGCCACGGCCGGCACAGCCAGATCGGCCCCCGCGGCAGCACCGAGATCGGCCTGCACGCCGTCCGCGGCGGCGACGTGGTGGGAGACCACACCGTCATTTTCGCTGGCGAGGGCGAACGGATGGAACTCACCCACCGGGCCTCGAGCCGGGCCACTTTCGCGCGGGGCGCCCTGCGGGCCGCCCGCTGGGTGCTGGGCCGGCCCCCCGGTCTCTATGACATGCAGGACGTGCTGGACCTGAAGTGACGCCGCCGCCGCCCTCCCACCCTCCTGACGCCGCGCCCGAAGCCGCCCTGGCCGTCATCGCCCTCGGCTCCAACCTGGGTGACTCCGTCGCCGTGGTGCGGGCGGCCATGGACCGGCTGGAAACGTTCGCCGCCGCCCCGCTGCGCCGCTCCGCACTCTGGCGCACCGCGCCGGTGGATTGCCCCCCCGGTTCGCCGCCCTTCATCAATGCCGTGGTCCTGTTCACCCCGCAGGCCGGCGAAACCCCCGAATCGCTCCTGGCCCGCCTGCAGGCCCTGGAACGTGACTTCGGCCGCCGCCCCGACTCCCGGCGCAACGCCCCCCGGCCGCTGGACCTGGACCTCATCGCCTTCGGGGCGGAAACCCGGGACACCCCCGCCCTGAGGCTTCCCCATCCCCATGCCTGGCAACGTCGCTTTGTCCTGGCGCCGCTGGCCGAACTGGCGCCCGGCCTGCAGCCGCCCGGCTGGCCGGCACCGGTGGCCACCCTGCTGGCCGGTCTGCCGCAGGATGCGTCGGTCCGGTGCTGGGCTGCGCCGTGAAGGGGGGGCGCCACTTGCGCGGCCGGCCGGCCGTGGCAATTTCCCCGCCGCCATGACCGCAACCATGAAGCCGAAAATCATTGCCTACCTGAAGCCCACCTGTGGCTGGAGCAACGGCGTGCGCGCCGTGCTGCGCAAATACGACCTGCCCTACGAAGACCGCGACATCCTCAACGACCCGGCCCAGCGCGAGGAGATGATCCACAAAAGCGGCCAGACCCTCAGCCCCTGCGTCGAGATCAACGGGCACATGCTCGCCGACGTCAGCGGGGACGAGGTCGAGGCCCACCTGCTGGCCCGCGGGCTGGTGCAGCCCACCGAACGCGTCGCCGACGCCCCCACCAACGCCCCCTGCGCCCACGAAATCCCCGTGCGCCCGGGTTTTGGGTTGGATTGATCCTGAGAGGCTGCTGACTCGACATTCGACGAGTCTGGGGTGGAAAGCGCGCGTTCGGGGGTGTTTAATGCCCCCGAGCGTAGGCTTGTGAACGCGCCTTTCCCCATTCCGATACCTGAGCGTCTGCCGGAGCGGATAGAGCCCTGCCCCATCGTGGAGGCGATTTTTGAGGCGCGCTTTGTGAGTGCCTGCCCGTGGGACACCATGCCGGGGCTCGTGTTCGCCCAGATTCGGGACAAGTACCCCGAGCAAAAATCTCTGCCACTGGCCGAAATACCGACAAGCCTCCGGCAGAATCCGGCCTTGTCCCGCCTGCCTTTGATCCAGTTTTTGAGCGGGCGCTTTCTGATCCAAATGGGGCCGCGTGTGGTTAATCTCGTGACGCGGCCTCCCGAGTACCCGGGTTGGCCAGCGATCAGGGAGGAATTGGGCTGGCTGACGGAACGGCTGAAGGCCGCTGCGGTCATCCAGGCCACCGAGCGTCTGAGCGTACGCTACGTGGATTTCTTCGAGGGCGACATATTCGAATCCATCCGTCTGGGCTTGGCGGTAGATGGACAGCGGCTGTGCGGACTGCGCACAGACCTGGCCACCCTGTTCCAGCGTGAGTTGATGACAGTCCGCCTGCATGTCACCAACAGCGCCATCGTGGAACCTTCCGGCACGCCCAGAACAGGCAGCGTGGTGGACCTGGACGCTTGGTTTGGCCCCCAAGACGCAGATCTGTTCGCCAATGGCCTGCCACGATTTGAAGAGGCCCGTCGGGCCATCAAGGAACTGTTCTTCGGCTTGCTGCGCGAGGACGTACTCGACAAATTCAACCCGGTTTACTCATGAACGCCTTGGCCTGCCTGGCCGGCACTCCGGCTTACCACACTGACCCGTCGCTTCTGGAACCCGCCGAAACACCGGAATTCCGTCCGGCTCCGCTGGATGAATTTGATCGGGAGGAACTGCTGCTACGAAAACTGGGCCCGCGCGGGTGGACCCGGTGGACCCTTTTCCGTCACCACTACCCGGCCGGATGGGGCAAGGGCGGTCAGGCGCTTTCACCGCGAACCGTGGAGGGGTTTTTCCAGTTCCTAAAAGTGGCCCAGTTCCGACATTCACCACCGAGCGTGTTTCTTACCGACCGCGGCGGCATCGAGCTTTGCTGGGAGGACCGCGAGGGCCGTTCCATTCAGCTCGAATTCACGGAAACCGGAATCGAGTTTTACCACGAACCAACCTCTGAGGAAGGTTTTGTGGAGCTCGCGCGGGCGGAGGAACTGGCGCGATCCCTGAGCACCTGAACGCATGCCCGTTCCCCCGCACGAGAACATCGTGCGCGCCGTCTGCCCCGACAAATGGGACGGCCAGCGTCTCTCCCCCAGCTTGTTCGCGGGCGAGCACCTGTCCGTGAGCCGGCTGGCAGTTCTCCTCCTGGAGGCGCACTGGGACCTGTTTCACCGGCATGTGGCCCGTCCACCCGAACGTCGTTTGGAAATGGTCGTGGAAATCAACGTCGGGCGGCTCCAAGACCTCGGGCGAACGCATCCCCAGCCGGTGAAATTGACCGTCGAGCCCAAGCCGGAGCCCTGGAATCCCGCCCATGCAGAAATCCCCCAGCGCATCTCGCGCGGCCTGGCCAATCGGATTCTTCCGGCACTGTCGCGCCACCTGCCTCCGCCCTGGCTGAAGCAAGCTACCGGCTAGCCGCTGCTCCTTCTCAAGGCCCCGGCGGCGACACCAGGTTCTGCAGGGTGCCCAGGGGGTTCAGGAGCGGGCGCAGGAAGCCGGGCACGCGCAGCGGCTTGATCTCCGGCGCGGCCAGCGTGCCGGTGACCTGGTACTCCAGGACCATGGCCACCGGCGTCAGCACCAGGCTGATCAACGGCCCGATCACCGGCGTGCGATGCAACACCTCGGCCACCACCCGCGCCTGGACGCGTCCTTTGAAGTCCACCCAGCCGCGGTATTGCAGCCGCGCGGGGCCGGCCTCGATCGCCAGGTCGTCCGTGTAGATCACGCTGCGCTCGATCCGGAACGTCGCCCGCGCCGCGGTGGCGCGGCTGTTCCCCAGGCCGGGCACCACCAGATTCAGCGCCCGGGACAAGAGGCCGAAGATGGGCAGGTCCCAGAGCAGGCCGTTGCGCATTTCGGCGTGGCCGCGGCCGTGCCAGCTCTGCCAGTCCGAGGCCCGCGCCTCGGTCACGATCAGGGCCACCGTGGTCAGGCCCTCGATCCGGTTGGTGCTCTCCGGCAGCACATCCCGCAGCAGAGCCTGCAGGTCGAACTCCGTGGCCTGCGCCTGGAAATGCAGCCGCGCCTCGCCCCCCGCCCCCAGGTCCGCATCCAGCCCCCCGCTCAGGCGCCCGCCGTAAAAGGCCGCGGTCGCGTTGGTCACCGAGACGCGCCCGCCCCGCCAGTGCACCGCCGCGGACACCTCCGGCAGCCGGAAGCGCCAACAGGCAAAGGGCCCGCCTGCCACGTCCACGACCAGGTCCGCCTCCGGCCCCCCCGCCCCGGTGGGTACCACCCCCGCGGCCCGCAGCCGGGTCGGCCCGGCAAAACGGTACGGCGCCAACAGGGCCGCCACGCCCGGTCCGATCGCCCGGGCCAACACGCCGGCATCCATGACCGCGGTGAGGTTCGAGAGGGTCACGCCGTGGCGGGCGGCATCCCACTCGGCCCATGGCGCCTCCAGCCCTTCGGCGCCGCGGCTCAACCGGGCACCGGTGAAGGTGTACCGCTGCGGCTCCCCGCGCAGCCGGGTGGTGAAGGCATCGAAGGCCTCGCCCTGGAAGGTGAAGTTCGTCGCCGCCACCTCCAGCTCAAAGGCCACGCGCGGCATTGGCCCCCACCGACCCCAGACGGTTCCGGACACGTGCGGGGGGGCGCTGAAGGTGAACCGTTCCACCACGGGCACCAGCGCATCGTCCACCACCGGTGCCGCGGCGGCGGCGTCCAGCGCGCACTGCACCTGCCAGCGGAACTCCCGCGTCCGCAGGTCCAGATCGCAGGCCAGCTCGGCGCGCCCCTCCGGCCGCTCGACGACCAGGTCACGCAGATGGAGGACCTGGTTGGAGAGGGTGAGGGTCACCGCCCCGCGGCTGCAAAGCAGCTCCCGGTACCGCACCTCCCGGCCCTCCAGCCGCGCCCGCACTTCCAGCGGCCCCAACAGCTCGCCCGGGGCGGCGTCGGGGATCTCCCGGCCGCTCGGCAGCCGCCACCGCACGGACGCCGCCACCTCCGGCGGCTGTGAGTAGTGAAACTGCGCCAGCCAGGTGCGCGCCGCGGCGGGCAACAGGCGGTCCAGCTTCTGCACGTCAAAGTCCAGCGCCACCTCCGCCCCGATCTCGCCGGACGGCACTTCCCAGCGACCGTCCGTGACCCGCAACCGCCCGTCCAGCACCTCCGCCTCCAGCCGGTCAAGGCGCAGGAGCGGATGCCGCCACACCACCTCGGCCCGGCACCGGGGCACCTCCAGCTCGCCCCACCGCAGGCGCATCGCCCGCACCGTGGCTGCCGCTTCCCAGCCGGCAGGACCGCTTTCTCCTGCCGACGCGTCCGCCGCCGCGGCCGGGTTCACGGGGCGGCCCGTGAAGTCCAGCTCGAACCCGGCCGCGGCCACATCGCGGCGGCCCACCGCCTCCGCCCGCAGTCCTCCCTCCACCTCTCGCGGCGTTCGCAGCAGCCCTCCGGGGGCGTGGCCCACGCGGGCGCAGCCCTCCAGCCGCGAGGCGTCTGCCCAGGGGGTCTGCACGGCGACGGCGCTCCACTCGACCGCGCTCACCGCTGCGGTTTCGGTGGCAGGCCAGGTGGTACGCACCGTCAGGCGGGGTTGGTTGACGCGGAAACCGGCGTGCCGCAGCGCCGCTGCCTCCACTTCCACCTCCAACCGGCCGGGCCGGTCCCCTCCGGGCGCAAGGTCACCGCGGACGCGCGCCCGCAAGTCCTCCGCCTCGCCCCATGGGCCGGCCACGTGGTCCCAGGCCGCTTCCGCGCGCAGATGCGGCACGTCCGCCGCGGGGGAACCGTTCCAGCGCGCGGTCAACTGCGCGGCGCGGGCACGACCCCACGGCGTGTCCACCACCGCCGGACCGGCGCGCATTTCCACCCGCCAACTCCCGGCCCGCAGCACGTCGCCCGTGAACTGCACGTGCACCGGCGGCGGGCTTTCGAAGGTCAGTTGCGCCAGCCACCCGCGCAGGGAGCGCAGCAGGTCCGGCCAGGTGCCCCGCCCGACGGCCGCTGCCGGGGCCGCGGGCGCGGTCCGGGCCCGGCCGAGCGCCGGGGCATTGGTCACGGTGCCGTGGGCACGCACGGTGATGTCCCGGAAGCGGGCGGAGACGTTTTCGACCCGCCAGACGCGGAAGTCCGCCAGGTCAAGCTGCGCCTGGATTTGGTCCACCACCACGATTTCCGGCGCGGCGGCCGGGCGCGGGACCGGCAGCGTGAGGCGCCCGCCCTGGAGCCCGAGCCGGCGGATTTCCAGGGTCCCCTGGCGCCAGAGGCCGGACCACTGGGGCGTCAACCGCACCTCCTCGAACCACAGCTCCGGCCCCTCGGCCCCTTGGCGGCCGGCCACCGACACCTGCTCCGCCACCAACCCCAGCGCCCCCTGCAGGCGCAGCCGCTGAAAGTTCAACGCCACTCCCTGTTGCTGGAGCGCGCGGCTGACCGCGTCCCGGACCAATCCCGGCACGCCCACCTGCACCAGGTACACCCCCCCGGCCAGTCCCAGCAGCAGGCCGGCCACCAGCCCGCGCACCGCCAGGCGGAGGAGAAGGCGCCGGCGGTTCCGGGGGGGGGAGGGTGCGGGGGCGGACATCTCACGGGGCGGCGGCGGGGGCCGGCGCCGGCTCCGGCAGGGACAGGTCACTGCGCACAAAGTCGTAAATCGGCGCCGGGCATTCGAAGATGACCGTGCCGGGAGGGCCGGCCAGGGTGACCGCGGCGTAGGTGCGTCCGCTGGCGGCGCGCCGGCCGAAGCGAATCCGGTACGGCGGATCGGGCGCGGGGCCGCGGGGCTCGAGGAGGACTTCGTGCGCCCCCTGCACGATGCCGTACTGCGGCAGGACCTCGGCCCCCTGGGCCGCCCAGCGCTCGGCATACAACTGGCCGAGGCGGAAGGCGGCCTCCTCGAGGGTGACCGGATTGAGGGGCGGCCCGGCCCCCTCCGCGGCGGCCCACTGCATCGGTCCCAACCGGGCCAGTTTGCGCTCCCGCCCGCCGGCGCGGATGGTGATGGCGGCCAGCTCGTTGGTGCCGAGATTCCAGAGGCGGCGGTCGCGCAGTTGAAAGGCCGCGCGCGGCACCCGCACGGGCTCCAGGGCCAGAACCACCGAATTTTCCGGCACGCGCCGCGCGTAGAAACGATGGCCGGTGGGCTTGCCGAAGTCCGCTTGTGCCAGCACCACGTTGGTGAGGCCGCCGGTCGTGTTGGTGGCCACGCCCAGCAGGCGGTACTGGCGCAGCGGCGGGTCCAGCCCGTAGGGGGCAAAGTCCGCCGTCACGTCCCGCTCGAAGCCGAGAAACTCCAACGCGGCCAGCTCGGCCAGCATCTCCAGCACCAGCAAGCGGTCGGCCGGGGCGCTGTAGGGCTCGACCACCCGCCAGGTCTCCTCTGCTTCGCGCTGGAGGGCGAAGGTTTCCTCGGCGCGGATTTCGATCCGCCGGACCTGGTCGGCGTCGAAGATCAGCAACCGGCGGTCGCAGAAGTTGGTGTAGCCCTCCAGCCAGGGGCGCAGCGGGGCGGCCGGCACCAGCACCACGTTGGACCAGGTGGAAACCCACACCGGCCACAGCTCCGGCTGGTCGGCGGCGGGCTGACCCACCTGCAGGCGGAGCAGCTCGTTGGTGCCGCGGGCGAAGACCAGCTCGCGCCGCGGCGGCGCCAGCCCGAACTCCGCCAGGTTGGTCAACGGCGGGTCCGCCAGAAACCGCTGTGCCCGGACCAGCTCCAGCTCCTGGAGCAGGTGTTCGAGCAGGGCCGCATGGGCGCGGGTGGGCAACGGTTTGTTCAGCCGCCAGACCCGCTGCGCCGGGTCACGCAACACCTCGAAGCCGTTGGTCAGCGGCTGCACCTCCAGCCGGTCAAACGGCAGCGCCCCCAGCCGCACCAGGGTGGTGTCCCGCCAGGCATCCCACGTGGCCGGCACGGCCGCCGCCAGGGCCGCGTCCACCACGGCCAGGCCGTCCCGGCCGACTTCCTGAACATAAAGCTGGCCGCCCAGTGCGGCAGGAGTGCTGACGTGCAGGACGCGCCGCACCCCGCCCCCCTCCAGGCTCAGCACCAGCGCGGGGGGGGCCAGCCCGAAAGCGGCCAGGCCGTTGGTCTGGCGCAAGATTTCCCCCGCACTGACCCGGCTGCGCACGGTGGCGGCGGCCAGGGTCTCGAGGCAACGCTCCACCAGCTCGGCCCGGGCCGGATACAGCCAGGGGGCGCGGAAGAACCAGGAGTTGGTGCCGCGCTCGAGGACGGCGGCGCGGTGGGGGCCCACCCGCACCTCGAGCCGCTGCACCTGGGCGGGGTTCAAGCCGGGCAGCAGCCGCGCCGCCTCCGTCTGGCGGTGGTCCGTCGGGGCGGTGTTGCGTTCGAAGAGCAGAATGAACAGCGCCAGCACCAGGGCCGTGCCGAGGAGCCATTGAGGGGTGCGCCGGTTCATGGTCGGGCTCGAGGAAGGTTCACGCGCGCCGCCACCACCACACCAGCCCGCCCCAGGCCAGAGCCAGGCCGGGCAGCACCGCCAGCAACAGCCATCGCACCCGGCTCAGTTGCGCGGGGGTGAGGGCCAGCCGGTATTCGTGCAGCGGCCGGCTGGCCAGCCCGGCCAGGTCCTGCGGCCGGTCCAGCAGCCAGTTCACCGCCAGGTCGGCGAAGTCCAGGTTGGCCGCGCTCAGGATCATTTCGTTGCCCAGAAACAGCGTGTCGCCCACCGCCACAATCCGTGCCGCGGCCCGGTCCGGTCCCAACCCCGGAATGCCACCCCGCTCGACGGCCACCGCCAGCGGCACCGCCCCGCGCACGTCCCGTTCCGGCAACGGCGTGGGCACACCGGCCGGGGTGACGCCGCTGGCCGTGTAGCCCTGGATGCTGGTGAAAAACAGCGCCTGGGGACGCACCTCCGGCGGCACGCCCGCACCGGTGCGCGGGGTCATGGCGCGGGGCAGGAGCAGGTGCAGACGCTGGGCCAGGAGCGGGGAGACGATGGGGTGCGCGGCGAAATTGGTGAGGATGATGTCATTGCCCCGGATGGACCGGGCGGGATCGAACACCACGTTGTCCCCGACGAGCACGCCCCAGCGTTGAAGCAGGTCCTCCAGCCCGGTGCGGGTGCGTTGGGCACGGTAAAAGCTGCTCAACGCCAGCAGGCGGCCGCCGCTCTGGAGGTAGCGATGGAGTTTGTCCAGCTCGGCGGGGTCGAACCGGCTGCGCGGCCCGGCCACCACCAGCAGGGCGCAGTCGGCGGGCAGCTCGTTGGTGCCGGTCAGTTCGAGGCTCTGCACCTCCAGCCCCTTGTGCCGCAACAGGCCGGCCAGGCGGGAATAGCCGGTCAGTTGATCATCGCTGGCCGGGTCATGTTCCCCGTGCCCGGCCAGAAAGACCGCCCGCAGCGGGCGCGCCTCCTGCACGGCGGCGAGGGCGGCGGTAAATGCCGCCTCCCCTTTGAAGCCGGACCGCCGCACGGTGCCCTCACCGCGGAACAAGGGCGCCAGGTCGTACTCGGACAGCTCGGCCGCCCGCACCAACCGCACGCGCGGCCCGCGCTCGAAGACCACCAGGTCCGCCTCGCCCGAGGGCAACTGCAGCCGGCGGGCCAGCAGCTCCGCCCGGCCGGGGTCGCGCCGGTAGTCCACGTGGTCCAGCCGCAGCCGCGGGCAGGCGTAGGCATACTCGGCCAGCAGGCTGTACACCGCGGCAAAGAGCGAATGCTCGCGGTCGAAGAGCACCGTCACGTTCACCTCGTTGGTCAGCCGCGCCAGCACCGCCCGCGTCGTCGCGGACAACTCGAACCGCGCGTCCCCCGTCCAGTACAGACGGCGGTAATGGCGGGCGGCCAGGTAATTGACCATGACCACGATGGCCGACAGGGCGAGCACAGCCAGGCCCACCCGCCCCGCCACCCGCAGCCGATGGGACCAGGCGAAGCTTTCCTGCGTGGCGGGCGTGGGATTCATGGCTTCACTTCCAGCGGCGGCTCTCGACCACCTTCACCGTCAGGAACACCAGCCACGCCGTCCAGCTCAGATGGAACACCATCGGCCGGGTGTCCACCACCCCGCGCACAAACTGCTCCATGTGCGTGAGCAGGGAGAGGTGGTTCACCACCGCCGCCGCCCACCCCTCCCCCGTGCCCACGCTGGCGCGCAGAAAGCTCACCAAGAACAGCGTCAACCCCATCGCCAGCGCCAGCACCGCCGCCAGAATCTGGCTGCGCGTCAACGCCGAGGCCAGGCAGCCCATCGCCACGTAGCTGGCCCCCAGCAGCGCCACCCCCAGGAAGGTACTGGCCACCGGCTGCCAGTCCTGGGGGTGTGACTCCGGGATGTGGCGGCGCACCACCGCCAGGCACACCACCAACGGCAGCCAGGTCAGCAGGTAAAACAGAAAGCCGGCGGTGAACTTGGCCAGCACCACCGTGGTATCCCCCACCGGCGCCGTCATCAGGGTCTCGAACGTCCCCGCCGACCGCTCCCGGGCAAACAGCCGCATGGTGATCACCGGCGGCACCACCAGCAGCACCAGCCAGAAGTACATCGTGTCGTAAAACACCTCGGTCAGCGGGGCGCCGAGGGTCTCGCCGTTGAAGGCCTCCAGCAAACTCACCCAACCCAGCCCGAGCAGAAACACCACCACCGCCAGCGTGACGTAGCTGCTGAGTGCGTACAGGTAGCAGGTCAGCTCGCGACGCAACAGGACGGCGTAGGTACGCATGGCGTCACTCCTCCGGCTCCGGTTCGCCCGCCTGGCGGGTCAACCGCAAGAACACCTCCTCGAGGGTCTGCTGGCGCCGGGACAACTCGCGCAGCTTCCATCCACGCGCCACCGCCCGCTCGAACACCTCCGGGCGCAGGTCCACCCCGGGCCGGCCGATCAGCGTGCAGCGCACGTAGCCATCCTCCAGCGGCGTGCACTCCAGCCGCTCGACCTCCGGCCGCCCCGCCCAGGCCGCCTGCAGCTCCGCCAGGGGCGCGGCCAGCTCGGCCACCGTCTCCCCCGGCGCGCTCAGGCGCTGCCGCAGATTCCCCGCCGTGTCATCGGCCAGGATGCGGCCGGCGAACACGATGAGCACGCGCCCGCACGTGGCCTCGATCTCCGGCAGGATGTGCGAGGAAATCACAATGGTCCGCTCCCGCGCCAGACCGAGAATCCTCTCCCGCACCGCCCGGAGCTGGTGGGGGTCCAGCCCGATGGTCGGCTCGTCCAGCAGGATCAGGCGCGGCTCGTGCACCAGCGCGTCCGCCAGGCCCACCCGCTGCCGATACCCCTTCGAGAGGGTGGCGATGATCCGGCGCGCCACCTCGGTCAACCCGCATTGCTCGAGCACGGCCGCCACCCGCGCCCGCGCCGCCGCCCGGCCCAGCCCCTTGATCCGGGCACGAAACCACAGGTACTCCCCCACCCGCATGTCCCCGTACAGGGGATTGTTCTCCGGCATGTAGCCGATGAGCCGGCGCACGGCGTCGGCCTCGTGAAACACGTCGTGCCCGGCGACGCGGACGGTCCCGCCGGAGGCGGGCAGGTACCCGGCCAGGATGCGGAGGATGGTGCTCTTGCCCGCGCCGTTGGGCCCCAGCAGGCCCACCACCTCGCCGGTCTGGACGCGGAAGCTGACCTCCTGGACCGCGGCGTGGCGCCCGTAACGCTTGGTCAGGGCGCGCGCCTCGATCATCGGCTCCGGGCTCATGGCGGGTCAACGCACCTGCAGGGTCACCTGCCCGCGCTGGGGCAGGAGCAACCGCCCGCTGCGCCGCAGCCACAACAGGTCCAGCACCACCGGCTCGCCGGCGGCGCGATGGTACAGCAGCCGCGCCGCGGCAATGAGGTCGTCCGGCACCTTGCCGTCCAGGGCCAGGAGGATCTGCCCGCGCCGGACGCCGGCCCGCTCCGCCTCCGAGCCGGACTCAACGTCGGTGATGGACAGACCCACCGGGGCCATCAACCCCAGGCGCGCGGCCTGGGCGCGGGTCATTTCCTGCACGGTGAGGCCGAGCTTCTGACGGAGGAGGGCGGCGTTGAAGACGGTGGCCTCCCGCACCAGGCGCACCGCGAGCTGGAGCGTGGTGTTGCCGCGGCGGACCTCGAGCGGCACCTCCCGGTGGTCGCCCGCCCCCAGCAGCCGCTGGTTGAACTCGACAAAGCCCGCCGGCGCCACCCCGGCCACGCGCAGGATGTGGTCCCCCACCCGCAGCCCCGCCTGTTCGGCCGGACTGCCCAGCTCGACGGCCGCCACGATCAAATCGCTCCCCGCCGGCCGGATGCGGGCCCCGAACCACAGCCGCTCCCGCTCGGGCGAGAGCAGCTCCATCAGCGCCTCGGACACGCGCTTGATGGGAATGGCAAAGCCGATGCCCTGGCCCTCGCGGTACACCGCCACGTTCAGGCCGATGAGTTCGCCGCGCAGGTTGATGAGCGGCCCGCCGCTGTTGCCCGGGTTGATGGCCGCGTCGGTTTGCAGCCAGTCTTCAATGCCCAGCGGTCCCTCCTCCTCGGCCGGCCGCCGGCTCTTCGAGCTGAGGATGCCCTGGCTGACCGAACCGCCCAGGCCAAAGGGATTGCCCAGCGCAATCACCGTCTCCCCCAGCAGCAGGTCGTCGTCCGCCGCAAACCGCACCGCCCTGAACCGCTCCCCGGGCGCGGCCTTGATCTTGAGCAGGGCCACATCGCTGGTCGCGGTGCCGGCCACACGCTCGGCCTCGTACACCCCGCCGCCGGCCTCCTCGGTGAGCTTGACCCAGATGCGGCTGGCCCGCCGCACCACATGCTCGTTGGTCAGCAGGTATCCGGTCTCGTCTATGATCACCCCCGAGCCCAGGCTGTACTGCGTCTCCGCCGGCCGGCGTCGGTAATACGGCCCCCAAAACTCCCGCAGCAGCTTCTCGAAGGGGTCGCTCACCTCGACGATGGTTTCGGTACCGATGTTGACCACCGCCGGCAGCACCTGGGCCACCGCCTCGACCGTGGGCGTGCGGCGCACGTCCGGCCCGGCCGCGGCCACCGTCACCGTGCCGGCGGCCAGCGCCAGGGCCCGCAGCGCCCCGGGCCGTACCCCGCCCCGAAGCACACACCCCGCGGCCCTCCCGCACCGGCGGGCGAACTGGAATCGTTTCTTGCCTTGCATCGTGGGGATCGCGTCCGCCGGGTGGGACGGCCTTCCCGGGGCCGCGGCACGCACTTTGGACACCGCGCTTGACTTACCAGACGCCACACCGGAAAAGCAACGGCAAGGTGCACCCCGGCCCGCCCGATGCCTATGAACGGTGGCGCGTCCCCCCCTCCGCCCCCGTCCTGCAAGAAGCCGGCCCGGCAGGGGCGCCGGCCGAGACCCTCCTCCAACGCATCTGGGCCCACCAACGCCTGCGCCGGGAAGCGCTGGCGACCTTCGACGGCCGCCCCCTGACCGTTCTTCACCCCGGCTTCCCCAACCCAGAAGGGGGCCCGGACTTCCGCGATGCGGTTCTGCGCTTCGGCGAGTCCGCCCCCACCAGTGGCGACGTGGAAGTGGACCTCCGCCCCGCCGCCTGGCGCCAGCACGGCCACGACCGCAACCCCGCCTTCCGCGCCGTCTGCCTGCACGTGGTCTGGTCCGCCCCCGCGGGTGAAGCCCTCCCCCTGCCCACCCTGGCCCTGGCCGACGTGCTCGACGCCCCCCTGGACCAGTTGCAAGACCAATTGGCCGCCGCCGACCCCACTGCCCTGCCCGCCGCCTGGCACGGGGCCTGCGCCGCCCCCCTGGCCACGCTGGCCCCCGAGACGCTCACCGCCCTGCTGGACCAGGCGGCGCTGACCCGCCTCCGGCTCAAGACCGCGCGCTTCGCCGCCCACGCCCGCCTGGTCGGGTGGTCGCGCGCGCTCCGGACCGGCCTGCTCGGCGCCCTGGGCTACAAGCACAACGTCTGGCCCATGCGCCGCCTGGCCGAGCTGAGCGACCTGCTGCTTGCCGAACTGGATGCCCGGCCGCCCGATCCCTTCGAGATCCAGGTGCGCCTGCTCGGCCTGGCCGGCCTCCTGCCCGAACCCGCGGCCGCCCGCCACCCGGCCGCCCGCGCCTGGCTGCGCCGCGCCTGGGATGGCTGGTGGCGCTGGCGCGAAGGGCTGGCCGACCACCTCCTGCCGTCCACCGTCTGGCGGCTGCACGGCACCCGCCCCGCCAACCACCCCCAGCGCCGACTGGCCCTCGCCGCCCACTGGCTGGCGACACCGGCCTGGGAAGACCGCTGGACCGCCTGGCTGGCGGACCGGCCCGAGCCCCGCCACGCCGTGGCAACCCTCCACCGGCTCCTGCTGCCGGGCGCCGACCCGTTCTGGGAGCGGCACTGGACGGTAAACAGTGCGCCCCTGCCCGCGCCCCGGCCGCTGCTGGGCGCGGCCCGCGCCACCGACCTGGCCATCAACGTCCTCCTGCCCTGGCTGCTGGCCCGCGCCGAGGCCGGCGCCGAACCCGGCTGGGCCGGACACGTCCGTCGCCTCTGCCTGGCCTGGCCGGCGGGCCAGGACAACGCCGTACTCCGGCTGGCCCGCCAGCGTCTGTTGGCCGGCCGACCGCTGCCCCGCCCGCTCCGCGCCGCCAGCCAGCAGGGGCTGCTTCAAATCGCCGCCGACTTCTGTGCCGCCAGCAACGCCCTGTGCACTGGCTGCCGCTTCCCGGAATGCGTCCGCTCATTTGCCGCCGACGCCGTGCCGCCCGCACCGGCCTCACCCTCCACCCCTTCGCCACCGCCCCATGAAGTCCGCCCCCCCGGCCCTTGACGTCCTCGGCCTCGGCTGTACCGCCGTGGATGACCTGCTCTTCGTGCCGCACTTTCCGGCAGCGGACGCGAAACTGCGCGTGCGCCGGCGCGAACGCCACTGCGGCGGGCTCACCGCCACGGCCCTGGTGGCCGCGGCCCGGCTCGGCGCCCGCGCGGCCTATGCAGGCACGCTGGGGGAGGACGCCGACTCGGCCTTCGTGCGGCAGGCGCTGGCGCAGGCGGGCGTGGACACGCACCTGGCGACGCCGCAGGCCGGCGCCCGCCCGGTCCGCTCGGTCATCCTGGTGGATGAATCCGCCCACACCCGCACCATCCTCTACGACGTGGCCTCGGCCGGGGGCGCCCACCCGCGCCGGCCGGCGGCGGACGTCATCGCCCGCAGCCGGGTGCTGCTGGTGGATGGCTGGGGCATGGCCGGTCAAATCCGGGCCGCCCGCCTGGCCCGCCGGGCCGGCCGCGCAGTGGTGGGAGATTTGGAAAATGCCGACCGCCCGCGCTTCGACGAACTGCTCGCGCTGGTGGACCACCTCATCGTCTCGGAGGATTTCTCCCTCCGCCACACCGGCGCCGGCGACGCAGCCGAAGCCACCCGCTGCCTGTGGCGACCGGATCGCGCGGTGGTGGTGGTGACCTGCGGCGACCGGGGTGGGTGGTGGCTGGCCGCGGGGTCGCAGACGCCGTGCCGTTACGCCGCGTTCCGCGTGGCGGCGGTGGACACCACCGGCTGTGGTGACGTCTTCCACGGCGCCTACGCCGCGGCGCTGGCACGGGGGCTGCCGCTGGAGGCGCGGTTACGCGTGGCCGCGGCGGCGGCCGCCCTCAAAGCCAGCCGGCCGGGCGGGCAGGCGGGCTGCCCCACCTGGGGGGCGGTGCAACGGTGGTTGCGGCAGGGGTGAACGCCCGCTCCGGCCACGGGCGGCAACGGCTCAACGAGCCATGCGGCCGGTGGTCAGTTCGCGGACCAACCGGTCGGCCCGGTACACGCGGCGCAGGGCTTCGAGGATGCCGCGGCTGTCCACGCTGATGCTCCGGGCCAGGGTGTCGTCGTAGGCGAAGTCCAGCACCAGGGAATGGATGTTGCCATCGAAGATCACCCCCACGAACTCGCCGGCACGGTTGACCACCGGGCTGCCGGAGTTGCCACCAATGATGTCGTGGGTGCCCACGAAGTTGAGCGGCGTTTTCAGGTCCAGCGCCCCCTTGCGCCTGACCCAGCGCGGCGGCAGGTCGAAGGGGGGGCGGTGGTTCATTTCAGCAGCGCGGGCGTAAAGGCCTTCCAGAGTGGTCCAGGGGGGCAGGGTGCGGCCATCTTCCTGATAGCCGCGCACGGTGCCGTAGGCCAGGCGGAGGGTGAAGGTGGCGTCCGGGTAGGTGCCGGCCCCCTGCAGGGCAAAACGCGCACGGGCCAGCACGGCATGGGCCTGACGCTTGCGTTCGTCCTGGGCCTCGACCCGCCGGCGCACTTCTCGGGCTTCGGTGTCCACCTGACGGGCCAGCTCGATCATGGGATCGGCGGCCGCGGCCACCGCCGCTGCCCCGCCGTCATGGAGCCGGCGCCGTTCGGCGACCTCGCGCACGCGGGTGCCGGCCACGAGGCGGGCGGCGCGGGCGCGGGGGGACTGGCCGGCGAGGACCTGTTGGACCAGGGGATCGGCCCAGCCGAGCTTTTCGACCAGGAACGTCAGGGAGTCGGTCAGGGCGAGGGTCTCGAGGTCCGGATAAATGGGCTTGCTCGAAAACAGGTCCAGCTCGAGCGAGGGGCGGCTCGAGTCGCGAAACTCGGGCAGGCGCTCGCCGTTGGGTTTGGGGAATTCCTCGCCGGCGCGCAGCAGAGTGCGGGCGATGCGGAAGGACTCGGCGGCGAAGCCGTGGGCGGCCTCGAGCAGCCGGTAACGCAGGGCATCGGCGGCGATGGCTTGTTGGGCGGCGGCGATTTGCTCGAAGGCCGCGGCGACCTCGCGGGCTTCGGGCCGGGCGGCCGCGGCGGCTTTGAAGGCCTCCTCGGCCCGGCGGCGGGTGTCCATGAAGGCGGGGTCCAGGAGGCCGGCCAGGCCGCCATCGCGGGCCTTGCGGCTGTTTTGGACGCCAAAGAGATCGTCCTTGGCCCGGCGGGCGTTTTCCTCGCTGCGTGCGCTCCAGGCGGCCAGGAGCACCTCGCGGCGCTTGAGCCATTCGAGGGTGTAGGGGAACTGGGCGTCGCGCAGGTACTCGAGTTCGGCCAGCGTGAGCAGGCGGCTGGTCCGGCCGGGGTGGCCGCTGACGAAGGTCAATTCGCCGGGCTGGACGCCGGCCCGCGACCAGCGCAGGTAATGCGGCACGCGGGCGGGGCGGCCGTCCTCGTAGGCACGGAACAGGCAGATGTCCAGGACGTGGCGGGGGTACTCGAAGTTGTCCGGGTCGCCGCCGAAGAAGGCGATTTGCATCTCGGGCGCGAACACGAGGCGGACGTCCGTGTAACGCTTGAAGCGGTAAAGGTGGTAGGCGCCGCCCTGGTAAAGCGTCACCACGTCGCTGCGCAGGCCGGTCCGTTCGAGGGATTCCTTTTCGATGGCGGCCATGACGGCGCGCCGGGCCTGGAAGGCCTGTTCGGGGGTGGCCTCGGCGGGCACGGCGGCATTCACCCGCGCGGTCACGTCCTCGATGCCCTGGAGGACGTTCAACTCGAGGTCCACGCAGCGGATCTCCTCCTCGGGGCGGCGGGCGTAAAAGCCGTCGCGCAGGTAGTTCTTCTCGGGGGTGCTCAGTTTCTGGAGGGCGTCGGCGCCGACGTGGTGGTTGGACAGCAGCAGGCCGTCCTCGCTGACAAACGAGCCGGAGCCGCCACTGTTGAAGCGGACCGAGGCCTGCATGAGGTGTTCGAGCCAGGCGTCGGTCAGCTCGAAGCCGTGGGCCTCCCGGAGTTTGTCCCGCGGCAGGGCGTTGAACAGCCACATGCCCTCGTCCGCGCGGGGGGCGAGGGCCAGCAGCAGGCTACCCAGTCCAAGTACCATGCGAGTGGAGCGACAGATGGTGGTCATGGAACCGCCCGGCCGTTTCGGCCCGGCGGCGGGGAGGTTGGCGGAGCGGGCCGCCTATTCCAAACCCAAAAGCCTGCCCCCGGCCCCACGGCGCGAGCGCCGCGCTGCGGGTTTTGCTTTTGAAGAACGGCCCGCCCTGGGCTAGAAACGGCGTTTTCCGGCGAGACCGGAAGCCCATGAAGTCACCGTCCATCGAAATCTACGACACCACCCTGCGCGACGGCAGTCAGGCCGAGGGGATCAACTTCTCGGCCGTGGACAAGCTGCGCATCGCCGAAAAGCTCGACGCCTTCGGCCTCCACTACATCGAGGGCGGCTGGCCGGGAGCCAACCCCAAGGACCTCGAATTCTTCCAACTGGCCGCCCGCCACCGCTGGAAACGCGCCCGCCTGGCCGCCTTCAGCATGACCCGCCGCAAGGGCGTGGCCGTGGAAAACGACGAGCTGATGCGCCAGCTCCTGGCCGCCCGCACCCCCGTGGTCACCATCGTCGGCAAAAGCTGGCTGCTGCACGTCCGCGAGGTGCTCCGCGCCCGGCCGGACGAGAACCTGGCGATGATCGCCGACACCATCCGCTTCCTCAAAGACCACGGCAAAACGGTCATCTACGACGCCGAGCACGCCCTCGACGGCTACAAGGACCATCCCGACTACGCCCTGGACACCTGGCTGGCCGCGGAGAAGGCGGGGGCCGATTGCGTCTGCCTCTGCGACACCAACGGCGGCTCCCTGCCCGAGGACGTCCGCCGCATCGTCGCCGCGGCCCGGGCCCGGCTGACCGTGCCGCTGGGCATCCACACCCACAACGACTGCGGCCTGGCCGTGGCCAACGCCCTGGCCGGCATCGCGGCCGGCGCCACCCACGTCCAGGGGACCATCAACGGCTACGGCGAACGCACGGGCAATTGCAACCTCACCACCCTCATCCCCCTGCTCCACTTCAAGCTGGGCCGCACCTGCGTGCCCGCCGCCTCCCTGCCCAAGCTCAAGGAACTGTCCGAGTTCGTGGACGAGATCGCCAACGTCCGCCACGACCCCCGCCAGCCCTGGGTGGGCCAGACCGCCTTCGCCCACAAGGGCGGCATGCACGTCCACGCCATTGGCCGGGTGGCCCGCAGCTACGAGCACATTGACCCCTCCGCCGTGGGCAACACCCGCCGCGTGCTGGTCAGCGACATGGCCGGCCGCACCAACATCCTGCTCAAGGCGGCCGAACTGGGTTTCCGCCTCGACCCCGAAGCCCCCGAGACCCGCACCATCACCGCCCGCGTCAAGGAGCTGGAAAGCCAGGGCTACGAATTCGAGGCCGCCGAGGCCTCCCTGGCCCTGCTCATCCGCGGCATCCTCGAACACAACCCCGCGCTGTGCTTCACCGTGGACGCCTACCATGTCTCGGTGCGCAGCAACGGCAACTCGTCAGTCTGCGAGGCCACCATCAAGGTCCGCGTGGACGACCAAGTCCACCACACCGTGGCCGAGGGCGACGGCCCGGTCAACGCCCTGGACGGTGCCCTGCGCGCCGCCCTGGTCCGCTCCTACCCGGCCCTGCGCCGCGTGACCCTCACCGACTACAAGGTCCGCATCCTCGACGGCCTGCCCGGCACCGCCGCCAAGACCCGTGTGCTCATCACCTCCAGCGACGGCCACCGCCAGTGGGGCACGGTGGGCGTGAGCGAAAACATCATCACCGCCTCGCTCCAGGCGCTGGTGGACTCGCTCGAGTACGCCCTGCTGCCCGGCCGCCGCACCGGTCGCCGGTCCGTCGCCTGACGTGGGCGGAGAAACCGGCCGGCTGAGGATGGTTTAACTCCTTGACCCCGGCAGCGGTGTAGGGCGGCGCGCGGCGCGGGGCTATTCCCCCATCACCGTGACCACCACGGTGCGGCGGCGCGGGCGCACGTCGCTACTGCCGGGGCGGGTCCCGGAGCAGTTCGCGGTACAGCGCCAGCAGGTCGGCGGCGGCCCGCTCGAGGGAAAACCGGGCGGCCACCCGCGCGTGGATTTGCCAGCGCGTGGCTTGGTCCAAGGGGGGCTGGGCCGCCTGATCCAGCATCGCTGCCGCCAAGGCGGCCACATCCCCCGGGGGTACCAACCGACCACAGCCGCCGACGGCAAAGGCCTCGGGGATACCGTCGAGGTCGGAGGCAATTACCGGCCGGCCGCAGGCGTGGGCTTCGATCACCACGCCGGGAATCGCCTCGGTGCCGACCTGCGGCAGCACCAGGCAGTCCAGCGCGTTCATCGCGGCCGGCATGTCGTGGCAATACGGCGTGAGCCACGCCGCACCGCGCAGGCCGAGTTGCTCGATTTGCACTTCCATCTCCGCTCGCATGTTGCCCCGGCCGATGATCAGGAAGCGTGCTGCCGGCAATTCGGCAAGCACGCGGATGGCGGCTTGCAGAAATTCCGGCTGACCCTTGCCGCGCGGGAAGTCGTAGCCGCCCACGACGGCAAAAACAAAGTGGCCCGATTCGACGCCCCACTCCTTGCGTTGCGCCGCGCCGTCACCCGGGCGGAAGCGCTCCATGTCAATGCCGCCATAGACGACGTGGATTTTGGAGAGGTCGCCGTGCATGGGCGGTCGCCAGTGCCGTTCCGGGTTGTCCGCGGCCGGGTCGGCGTGGCCTTCGCGGAGCACTTTGGCGACGAAGTGCGAGACGGCCAGCATCGCGTCGCACTGGCCGAGCAAAAAGCGGCGGCTGAAGCACGAGCCGGGGCTTTTGGCCAGGTGCCGGCTGAGCACGACCTTGGGCCGCGCGCCCGAGAGCCGCGCCGCCAGGATGGCCGGCCAGTAGTCGTTGCCGTGGCGGGCGTGGAGAATCTGGATGCGATGCTGCCGCACGAACCGCGCGGTCCGCAGAATCAACCGTGATTTGAGCGGGCCGACCGGCGCCGGTTGAAACACCAGGCCCAGCGCCCGCGCGATGCTCGAAAACTCTCGTCCCCCCGGACCCAGCAGCCAGACGGTGTGGCCGAGTTGCTGGAGCGCGTGGGCGATGCGCACCGAGCGGTCATCCGTGCCGCCGCCGGTCAGGCGCGAGTTCAGGTGCAGGACGCGCACGGCTGACGGCCCGGCGTTCATGGCCGCCTCCGGGCCGGCTCCCGGGCCTCGCGCAGCCGGGCGTAACGAAGGAAAGTCTGGAAGGCCGCCAAGCGGGCCACGGCCAAACCCTGCCAGCCGTCCAGAAACCCCAGCCGCAAAACATAACCGCGCACAAAACGCCACCAGGGCCGCACCCACAAATTCCAGCTCCCCACCGGTTCACCGCTCCCGAGTCGTTGTTGGACGAAGAGGTCGGCATATCTCATGGACTTTAGGATTTGGTGATTCAAGTCCACCGCCGTGAAGTGCAACAGGTCGGCCTGCAATCTGCCGATGCGGCCATTGATCTGCAGTTTGTCGTGCGGATCTTCTCCGCCCCAGGTGGCCTGGCCATTGCGCCACAGCCTGACGCCACGGTCCGGATACCAATCACCGTGGCGAATCCAGCGTCCGCAGAACCAAGTGCAGCGAGGTAAGCTGAAAGCGGCGTAGCCGTCCACACCGCCGGGGGTAGAGAACGTGCGGATGATTTCATCGCGCAATGCTTCGGAAACCGCTTCGTCCGCGTCCAGGCCCAGCAACCACGGGTGCGTGGCTTTGGCTGCCGCGGAATTCTTTTGGGCCACGTAGCCTTTCCAGGGCTCGCGGAAGACCTGCGCGCCGAAGCGGCGGGCGATTGCCTCCGTGCCGTCGTTCACCTCCTCGTTGAGCACCACCACGATCTCGGCAGTCCAGCCGGCCACGCTTTCGAGCGCCCGGCCAATGCGGCCGGCCTCGGCGCCGGCAATCATGCACACCGAGATGGGCAGGCGGGTCATGGACGCGCGGGACGGCCGGGCGTGAGGCGACGGCGCCGGGCGGCGCGGAGTTCGGTCAACACCTCGGCGGCCGTGCGGAGGCGGCCGAATTTGCGTCGCCAGATTTCCAAGCACGCGGCCTGAATAGCCTCATCGAGCGTGGCGACGGCATCGGTCAGGACGGTCACGCGGTAATTGCGGTTGGCGGCAGCGAGCACGGTGCTGTTGACGCAAACGTCTGTGGTCACGCCGGCGACCAGCAGGTGCGTGATGCCCCGGCAACGCAACGTCAGGTCCAACGGGGTGTCGAGGAACTTGTCGTACACGTGACTGGCCAGGACCAGTTCCCCGGGACGCGGGGCCAGTTCGGGGATGATGTCGGCCGATTCCGGGCCCGTGCCGGGCCGGAGTCCCACGAGGCAGTTTCCCGAGGGCCGCCCGAAGCCGGTGGGCTGCCCGGACCGGGGCGGCAGGTGTTCGATGCCAAAAGGGTCCCCGCGCAGACAGGGCACGGCCGGTGAGTACACGAATTGGGTGAAGATGACCGGCACCTTCAACGCACGACAGCCGGTGATCAGCCGGCGCAGGGCCGGAATGATGGCGCGGCCCCGGGGCACTTCGAGCGACGCTCCGGGGTCCAGGAAACCATGCTGCATGTCCACGACGAGCAGCGCGCTGTGTGCCGGGTCACAGGCGTGGGAGGCTTCGATGCGCCGTTGTCTGGCCGGTACTTTGGTCGCCGTTGAGGCTGGCATGAGGAGAGCTTGCGCCACCGGGCGGCGGTTGACCAGCGGGGGGTTTAGTCGCTGGAGTCGTAGGGGACGTCTGCGTCGGGACTGGCGGGGGGGACTGCCTCGCGCTGGCGAGATTTGGGTTGCCGCGCCGGCTCAGCGGATGCGGCGGGTGGCATGTTCCTTGAGCCAAGCGACGTCGCGGCTGTTGGGCACGGGGTAGTGGTGGTCGTGCCAACTGAGGGTGCGGGGCGGATGGTAGGTGCGGGGGTCGGTCCAGCGGTGCAGCTCGGCGTGGCCGTCGGCAAAGAGGAACGTGCTGGCCGGGGTGTGGTAGTTGGCCGGGACGTGGTAAAAGGCCGAGCCGCTCATGACCAGGCCGTAAAACGGCCGGCAGATGCTGTCGTGGTGGATTTCAGAGATCAGCCACAGGTCGGAGGGGCCGGGCTGGTTGATGTCCACGGTCTTGAGGTAAACCTGGTAGTTGGGATTGGGATTGTCGCGGTAAACGTCCCCGCGCCAGCCGACGTAGGTGTTCATGCCGTAGCTGCGGATGACCCGGACGCGCTTATTGCCGACCAGCTCGAGGGTTTTGTCGCTGGGGCAGCGGTAGATTTCCACGGTCTTGAGGTAGGGCCCGAACAGGGAATATCGGGGGTCGGTGAGCTTGAAGGTGTTGGTGTTGTCGCTGGGGGTGCTTTCGAAGCTGCCCCCCACCCAGGTGACGGGGTAGCGGGGGTCGGTCCCGTTGTTGTTGATGGCCACCGATTCGTTGTTGTCGCCGGCGTACAAGTGCCAGATCAGGCCCAGTTGCTTGAGGTTGTTGATGCAGGTGATGGCGTGGGCCTTGCCCTTGGCGCGAGACAGGGCCGGCAGGAGCATCGAGGCCAGGATGGCAATGATGGCGATGACCACCAGCAGCTCGATGAGGGTGAATCCGGATCGGCGTTGTTTGAGAACGAGTTTCGTGCTCATGACTTGGAGGCGTTGAAGGCCCTGCGCACCGCGACGTTAGGCCGAGGTAGCGTGGCGCGGCAAGTGTGCGTTTCGCGGCCCGACTTGGCATTTTCGGCCCCGGCTGACATGTTGGGCACATGCTTCGCGTGGGTCGGTGGAGTTTTTTTCTGTGCCTGCTCCTGGTTTCGCCGGGGTGGTACCTGTTCGAGGGCCGGGCACAGGCGCGCACGAAAGTTCAATTGTGGTTGGAGGCTGAAGCGGCCCGACCGGGGGAAACGGTTTGGGCCGGCGTACACCTGAAGCCGCCTGCCGGCTGGCATACCTACTGGCGAAATCCCGGCGAATCTGGCAAGGCAACAGAAATTCGCTGGAAATTCCCGCCGGGGGTGACCGCCGGACCTGTGCAGTGGCCAGTGCCGGAAACCCACGTAGCCGATGAGTTGACGACTTATGTTTACCCCGGGGAGGTGGTGCTGCTGGTGCCCTTGGTCCTGGCCCCCGACCTGGCCCAAGGTACGCTCAGTCTGGAGGCGGAGGTGGATTGGCTGGAATGCGAAATCGCTTGCGTACCCGGACGGGCCCGCGTGCTTGCCGCTCTGGAGGTCGCGTCCCAACGAAGACCGGGTCCACGTGCAGATGCCCTGACTGCTTGGAAGGCCCGCGTGCCCCTGCCAGACCCCGATCTGAAGGTGTCAGCACGGTGGACCGAAGAACAGCAGGAAGACAAGACCTTGTTGGAAATATCCGGTCCTGCCACGGAGGCGTTTGTTCCCAACGACTTCTTTGGCTACGCGGCTGCCGATTTCGAGGTGCTCCCTAGTGTGCGGCCCTTGGCTGCGGTGCCCGGCAGGTTCGCCTTCGGCAAATGGGTCAATTCATGGGGCAAACCACTGCCAGCTCAACTGGCCGGACTGTTGGTGCAGCGTGTGGAGTCGGGCAAACCCCTACGCGTGGTGGAGGTTACCTTGACCCCTGACCCGGCTACCCCGGCTAAAGAAGCCAAGGCCGGTCCCACTGCTTCCGCTGATGCCGGCCAATCCGGCGGCACTCGGGCTCACTCGTTCTGGCTCTTGCTGGCCTTCGCCTTTCTGGGTGGGATGATCCTTAACATCATGCCCTGCGTATTGCCGGTCATTGCCCTGAAGGTGTTGGGGTTTGTGCAGCAAAGCGATGCCGCGCCTGGACGGGTGCGTTTCTTGGGGTTGGTGTACGCGCTGGGTGTGTTGGTCTCCTTCTTGGTGCTGGCGGGGCTGGTGATTGCCGTCAAGACTGCGGGCGGCTCCGCAAGCTGGGGATTGCAAATGCAAAACCCGGTCTTTCGCGTGGTGCTGCTTTCACTGGTGACCTTGGTGGCGTTGAACCTTTTTGGGGTGTTCGAGGTTTTCCTGCCCGGGCTCGCCAGCCAGGCCTCAGGGAGCCTGGCCACCAAACAGGGGGCCACAGGGGCTTTTTTCCATGGCGTCCTGGCGACCCTGCTGGCCACGCCTTGCACCGCTCCTTTCCTGGCTGTGGCCCTGGGTTTTGCCTTTACCCAACCCGCCGGGGTTCTGGTGGTGTTCTTCGCCGCCGTGGCCGTGGGGTTGGCCTTTCCATACGTGCTGCTGTGCTGGTACCCGCAGTGGCTGAAACTCCTGCCCAAGCCCGGCCCTTGGATGCTGCGCTTCAAGATGTTCCTGGGTTTCCCAATGCTGGCAACCGCCGTGTGGTTGTTGGACATCAGCGCCGCTGGCTACGGTAACGGTGGTGTGCTGTGGCTGGGTCTTTACTTGGTCGTATTGAGCCTGGCTGCATGGGTTTGGGGGGAGTACGCCCAGCGTGGGAGCACGCGCAAAGGCGTAGCAGCCTTGGTTGGCCTGGCGCTGGTCAGTGGGGGCTACTGGGGCATCTTGGAAGGGCAGTTGAACTGGCGCAGCCCGGTGACAATGGAAGCCAACCAGTCTGTGAAGGGAGCCGTCGGGGTTTCGGCTGGAACCTTGTGGTGGGAACCGTGGAGTCCCGAAGCCGTTCTGGCAGCGCAGGCCAAAGGCCAACCAGTGTTGGTGGACTTCACCGCCAAGTGGTGCCTGACCTGCCAGGTGAATAAAAAAGTCGCACTCGAAGCTGACGTGGTTAGAAAGGAACTCCAAGCCAAAGAGTTCCGGCTTTTCATGGCCGACAACACCAACCCCAACCCCAAGATCAGTGCCGAGTTGCAACGTCACAACCGGGCCGGGGTACCGCTGGTCTTGGTCTACGCACCCGCTACAAACCTACCCCCAATAGTTCTGCCAGAAGTACTGACGCCCGGGATAGTGCTGGAGGCCTTGGAAAAAGCCGTTCCAAGCAGGTGATCCCGTCTGAATAAATACCTCGATTTGATCTGGTACACAGGTGTCCGCCCTTTTTCGCAGGATGCTTCTGTAGCGAATGGGCCTATCCCAATGCTGTTCACAGCCACCGACCCACACAACCTATTGAGCCCGGCTTGACAGTGCACCACAACCGGTTTATCCACTGGCATTAATAATACGTCCACTGCTGGACTTGGAACAACCTGGCATTCTATGAAACTGACCGTCAACAAAGACCAGTTGAACGAGGGGCTCGCCGCACTGCAAAGTGTCGTCTGTACTCGCTCCTCCCTGCCGGTCCTGTCCAATGTTTTGCTGGTGGCTACCGACAAGGGACTGCAACTCACCGCCACGGACATGGACGTGTACATCAACAACCACGTGTTGGCGGACATCAAGTCGAGGGGGGCAATTACCTTGCCGGCCAAGCGGCTACTCGACATTGGGCGTGCGGCACCAGACAAGGAGCTGGAAATCCAAGTTAACGAACGCAATCAGTGCTTCATCCGAAGCCGGGCGGCGAAGTTCCGTTTGTTCGGTCTGCCAGCTGAAGACTTCCCACCACTTCCCCCCATCGAGGGGGCGCGATCCTTCGTGCTGCCACAGGGTAAATTGAAGTTGATGATCCGTCGCACGTCGTACGCAGCCTCGACGGACAACACCCGGTACGTGCTCAACGGTCTGCTCCTGAGTGTCAAAGGGCACCAAGTTACGGCCGTGGCCACGGACGGGCGGCGGTTGGCCCTGGCGGAGGAGGAAGCGGATGTAGATGAGGCGTTCCATGCAGAGTTTATCGTCCCTAGCAAGGCTGTGGCGGAACTGGGACGCTTTTTGCAGGAGGAAGGGCAGATTGAGGTGCGTTTATCCGTAGCCCTGGCCCAGTTTATCTTTCACTCGCCCAAGCAGGAAGCGGCTGGGGTCCTGACTACCAAGCTGGTCGAAGGGACCTATCCCAATTACCAGCAGGTTATCCCGCGCGAGTGCCGTGAAAGCATCTCCCTGCCGCGGGAGGAGTTTTTGCAGGCGCTGCGCCGCGCCATCATCATGACCAGCGAGGAAAGCGGAGCGGTCAAACTGACCTTCACGCGGAATCAACTGGTCATCACCAGCAGCACGCCCGACATCGGTGATTTCCAAGATGAGGTGCTCACCAATTACAAGGGCCCAGATTTGGCGATAGCCTTCAACCCCCATTACCTCGTCGAGGTGCTGGAGGCCCTGGATACGGAAGAGGTCATCTTTGAGGTGACGGACGAGCTCAGCCCCTGCGTGCTGAAGATCAACGGCCCCTTCCTGTACGTCACCATGCCCATGCGGACCAACTAGGTCCGCGCCGGCAGCGACCAGGTACCAGCACGGCGCTCAGCCAGCGCCGCTCACTATTTGGCAAACCCAGGACTCCAGCACTCGTCCTGTATGCGCTGGGTACTCATGGGATATCCATGCCAGAAAGTGCTCTGCAGCGTCTTGCCTTACCAAATTGACCGTCGCCCCCCCAAAGCCCCCACCGGACAGCCGGGCACCCAGGCATGCGGGCTGTCGCCGGGCCAGTTCCACCAAGATGTCCAGTTCAGGACAACTGTTGTGGAAATAATCGCGTGAGCTGGCGTGGCTTTCGTACCAGAGCCGTCCAAATCCCGGATAGTCCGCCTGTCGGAGCATCTCCACCCCGCGCTTTACCCTGTCGTTTTCTCCGACGATGTGCAGGGCGCATTCGTACTGGTGAGCGGACAGGCGGTCACGGCGCAATGTCAGGTCAGCAAGGGAAACCTCCCTCAGGGAGGTAACGCCCAGCGCCGCCGCCGTCGCCTCGCAAGTGGCGCGTCGGTCATTGTACTCGCCCGCAACCAGTTTGTGCCGTACACCCGAATGGCAAACCACCAGGGCCACAGAAGCATCCAACGGTGTCCAATCCACCGAGAGGTCTTGGAAATCCAGCAAAATGGCCTGTCCTGCTCGGCCATGCAGCGAAGACAGGTGGTCCAGCAAACCACAATTCACACCGACGAACTGGTTTTCTGCAGCCTGGCAAAGCCTTGCAATTTCGCGCTTTTCAGACGGGTCCAAGGCGGGCAATTCTGGCAGCCCCGAGCTGCGTAACGAGACGGCTGAACCATCCGGTAGCAAGGTATACGGGTAGAGCTTGCGCAACAGTAATGCGGTCGAGACCAGCAAGGCGGCCGAGCTGCTCAAGCCAGCGCCTAAGGGGATGGTGCTGTGAATGGCAGCGTTGAAGCCGCCCACCTCCACACCCTTGAGACGCAGTTGTGCGAGTACCCCTTTAACGTAATCCGCCCAGGGCGCAGCAGTGTCATGGACCAGGGTACCGGGCTCAAACCGCACCGGTTTGGGGTATGACGTGGAGACCAGCTCGACCAAGTCATCCGGGCGCCGCGCACCCGCGATGGTGATCCATTTGTCCACGGCGGCAGACAGAACGAGCCCGTGGTTGTAGTCTGTGTGGTTGCCCAGCAGCTCAACCCTCCCCGGTGCTTGAGCAATCCGGCAGGGAGGCGTCCCAAAATACTGCAGAAAGGCCTGTGCAGCGGCGAGCATCGGCCCGAGGCTGCGAAAGGATGCCCCGATCGGCAAGGTCGTTCCCTGACGAAATCGGGCCGCCCTCCCGGGGTTGGGAATCTGGAACTCGGGTCAAACCCGCCTGCAGACCCGCCGACAAAAGGCCCAGCTTTACTGCCCAAAGCAGGTACCTCAGGTCAGCCGTCAACAAGACGGGCAAAACACACTGTCATTTTTCCCCGTCGATGATTGGATTTTCCGCAGTCAACATGGACTACGAAGCCGTCATCGGACTGGAGACGCACGTCCAGCTCAAAACCTGCTCGAAGATGTGGTGCGCATGCGCCAACACATACGGCGCGCCCCCCAATACCCAGGTCTGTCCGGTGTGTCTCGGCCTGCCGGGCACCCTGCCTGTGCCCAATGAGGAGGCCCTGCGGTTGACCGCTTTGGCCGGGTTGCTGTTGAATTGCACCCTGCCGCCACGGGCCAAGTTCGACCGCAAGAGCTATTTTTACCCCGACATGCCCAAAAACTACCAAATCACCCAGTACGACCAACCCTCGACTGTGGGCGGCTACGTGGATTTCGAGTACGACGGCCCGACCCGGCTGCGAGGACCCAATGGTCTTCCCCTGGTTCGATTGATCCGGGCGCATCTCGAGGAAGATGTCGGCAAGAGCTTCCACTTCGCCCAGCATAGCGGGGTGGATTTCAACAGGGCAGGCGTGCCGCTGCTGGAGATCGTTTCGGAACCGGATATCGGCAGTCCGGACATGGCCTACGCTTACCTCAACGCGCTCAAGGAGATTCTGATCCGTGGCGGGATCAGCGACTGTGACATGGAAAAGGGTATGGTGCGCTGTGATGTAAATGTATCAATGCGTACTATTGGTGAAAACACTTTGGGCGCAAAAATCGAAATCAAAAATCTCAACTCCTTCTCCGGGGTCCGCCGGGCCTTGGAATACGAAATCGCCCGTCAAATCACCATCCTGAGACAAGGAGGACAGTTGGTCCAGTCCACCCGCCGTTGGGACGAAGTCAGTGGCGTGACCGAGGAGATGCGCACCAAGGAGGAGGCACATGATTACCGATATTTCCCGGATCCCGACTTGTTGCCCATCGAGCCCGACGAGGCGTGGCTTGAGACCGTACGCGGACGGGTGGTTGAGTTGCCGCTCGCCCGCAAGCAGCGATTCATGCGCGTTTACGGGCTGCCTGCCGGGGATGCTGAGGTCTTCAAAACCGACCTGGCACTGGGGGACTACTTCGAGTGCCTGGCGCAGCGGGCAGCCTCGCCCAAGGCGGTCGCCAACTGGGTCCTCAACAACCTCCTCGGCCGTCTGGCGGAGATGCCGGTTGAGCCGGCGCCCGCAGGGGAAGCGGCTGAGCAACCAACCCGCTCCACCTCAATGGGTACCGCCGCCAAGCTGGCCCGGTTGAAGTTCCCCCCCCAGGCACTTCTTGAACTGGTGCAATTGGTAGAATCTGGCGTGGTCAGCAGTTCCGGCGCTCAACGGGTTTTCAACGGCATGTTCGACACCGGCGAAGCGCCGCGGGCCATCGTCGAGCGGCTGGGACTTGCCCAGGTCAGCGACACCACCAGGCTGGAGGCGCTTTGCGACCAGGTCCTGGCCACGCATCCGGGCCCGGCGGCGGACTACCGCGCAGGCAAGACCGCGGCCTTGAACTTCCTCAAAGGACAGGTCATGAAGCTCAGTCGAGGTCGGGCCAACCCGGCATTGGCGGGGGAAATCCTAGAGCGGAAGCTCAAAAGCTGAACAAAGCTCTCACAGGAGCCGAATTTGATCTGCACAGACCTTCCGGCAAACTCCCCGAGCGTGAAACACTGCACCTCGAAACCAGCATTCAGGCTTCGGATCGCAGCTCCTGGGGTCGGCCTTGTACTTCCCTCGCTTCAAGCCGATTGGCCGCAGTACCTCGGCCCCAACCCCAACAGTTCCGTGCAGGCCAGCCCTGCCCACAGTGGTCTGGCAACCACACCAAGAACCGTGGAGAAAGTCCCCACCCCGGCCGGCTTCAGCACTTTTGCCGGCGCCAAAGGGCGCGCTTCACGCTCGTTCTTGGGAGGTGGACGGTGCCCGCCAGAAAGTTTGCGTAGCGCAGGAGGCACGGCCCGGTGGCTACAGGGAACTGGGCCTCCATGCAGCGGTCTCCGGCAGATGCAGGAATCATCCCACCTTGAGCGACGGTCGTTTGTACGATCGTAGCACCCGCGAGGGAGCCTGGTTGGATTGGACTCCAGGTCAGACCGCGGCATGTTGATCTGATGACCGCCCACGCCCCTACACATGGGAAACCTCCGCGACGCCGGCGCTGTCGCAAGTGGGCAGGCGTCTTTCTGGGCCTGCTTGCCTTGGTCTGGGGTTGGAGGGAGTTCAGCTTCACCGGCCCGGTGCGCCCGCCCGAGCCGCTGCCGGCGGAACCCATCCTGGATGTGCATTGCCACGTGGCCGGGCTGGGGGTGGGGGACAGTGGCTGCTTCATTTCCCCGGCGCTGCGGGACAACTGGCGGTTTGGGTTTTATCTGCGTGCCTTCGGCGTCGAGCGGGCCGAGATTGAGCGCGAGGGCGATGCTTTGCTGCCGGCCCGGCTCTCGGAACGGTTGTCTGGCAGTGAACATGTACGTGCCGCAGTCATCCTGGCCCTGGACGGCGTGGTGGATGCTCAGGGACAACTGGACCGGCAACGCACCGAGTTTTACGTGCCCAACGAGTTTGTGCTCGCGGCCTGCCGGCGGCACACCAACTTGCTTTACGGGGCTAGCATCAATCCTTACCGGCCCGACGCCCTGGAACGCCTGGACCGGGCCGCCCGTGACGGCGCGGTCCTGGTCAAATGGCTGCCCTCGATCCAGCACATTGACCCGGCCGATCCACGCCTGGACCCCTTTTACCGTCGGCTGGTCGAGCTGGACCTGCCCTTGCTCACCCACACCGGCGCAGAGAGATCATTCACCCGCAGCGACGACGCGCTGGCCGATCCGCTGCGCCTTGAACGGCCGTTGCGCCTCGGCGTGCGGGTCATCGCTGCGCATGTGGCCACCACCGGCGAGCACGAGGGCGAGCGCGATCTCGACCGCCTGGCCCGGTTGATGCCCCGCTACACCAACCTCTGGGCGGACATTTCCTCCCTGACCCAGCTCAACAAGCTGGGCTATCTCAACGAAATCCTGCGCCGCCCCGAGTTTGAAGGTCGGCTGGTCTATGGCAGCGACTTCCCCCTCGTGGCCCTGCCGTTGGTGTCGCCCTGGTTTTTTCCGCTCAACCTCCGTGTGGACGAGATGCGGCGGCTCGCCCGCCTCCCCAACCCCTGGGAGCGCGACGTGCGGCTCAAACAGGCCCTGGGCGTGCCTGCCGCCATCTTCAAGGCCTCATGGCAGGTGATTCGCAAGCCGCCGCCCGTGACGGACGTCCCCACACACGCTGGGGAACGGCGATGACTTGACGCTTCCCGTCCCCTACGCAACGGTTCCTGTGCCAGATGAAATACGTGGATGAATATCGTAACGCCGAGCAGGTGGCCGCCCTGGCGGTGGCAATCGCCCGGCGCGTCAAGCGCCCCTGGACGGTGATGGAGGTTTGTGGAGGGCAGACGCACGCGATCGTGCGTTTCGGCCTGGATGAGCTGTTGCCGCCGGGGGTGACGTTGGTCCACGGCCCCGGTTGTCCGGTGTGTGTCACGCCGCTGGAGCTGATGGACAAGGCGATGGAACTGGCGGCGAACCCCAAGGTCACTTTTTGCTCGTTTGGAGACATGCTCCGCGTGCCGGGCAGTCACCAGGACCTTCTCAGTGTCAAGGCGGCCGGCGGCGATGTGCGGATGGTGTATTCGCCGTTGGACGCGGTGAAGGTGGCGCGCGAGCGGCAGGACCGGGAAGTGGTGTTCTTTGCCGTGGGCTTCGAGACCACTGCACCGGCCAACGCCGCGGCCGTGGTCCAGGCAAGGCGTCAGGGGTTGCGCAATTTTTCGCTGCTCGTTTCGCATGTGCGCGTGCCGCCCGCTCTGGAGGCCATTTTGGCGGCGCCGACCAACCGCGTGCAGGGTTTTCTGGCCGCCGGGCATGTGTGCACGGTGATGGGGGTCGAGGAATACATCCCCCTGGCCGCCCGACACCGGGTGCCCATCGTGGTGACCGGCTTTGAGCCGCTGGACGTCCTGCGGGGCTTGCACATGTGCCTGACCCAGCTCGAGGAAGGTCGCGCGGAAGTGGAAAACGCCTATGGACGCGCGGTGCGGCCGGAAGGCAACCGCCTGGCACGGGCGATGGTGGATGAGGTGTTCCAAGTGGTGGATCGCAAGTGGCGCGGGCTGGGATTGATACCGGCCAGCGGCCTGGGCTTGCGCCCGGAATGGGCCGAATTCGATGCCGAACGGCGCTTCGGCCTCGAACACCGCACCGTGGAAGAACCTTCCGAATGTCTCAGTGGCCTGGTGCTGCAGGGGGTGAAGAAACCAACGGAGTGCCCGGCCTTCGGCACCCGCTGCACGCCCGAACATCCCCAGGGCGCCACGATGGTCTCCAGCGAAGGAGCCTGCGCCGCCTATTATCGCTACCGGCGCCACGCCACACCCCGACCGGCGGCCGCAGTTGTGTCGCCCTGAAGCTGCCCATGTCCGAACTTCCCACCCCCTTTGCGTTGCAATGTCCGCTGCCCCGCAGGGACTACCCGCGGGTATTGCTGGCCCACGGCGGCGGCGGCCGGTTGATGCAGCAGTTGGTCGAACAGGTTTTCTTCCGCGCCTTTGACAATCCCGTCCTGGCCGAACGCCACGACGCCGCCCGGCTCGAACTCGACGGCCGGAGGCTGGCCTTCACCACGGATTCGTATGTGGTCCGGCCGCTGTTCTTCCCGGGCGGGGACATCGGTACGCTGGCGGTTTACGGCACGGTCAATGACTTGGCCATGAGCGGCGCCCGACCGCTTTGGCTGAGCGCGGGGTTTATCATCGAGGAAGGGCTGCCCATCGAAATCCTGCATCAGGTTGCCGCGTCCATGCGCGCCGCGGCGGACCGGGCGGGGGTCCAATTGGTGACCGGCGACACCAAGGTGGTGGACAAGGGCAAAGGCGACGGGCTTTTTCTGAACACCGCCGGCATCGGCGTCATCGAGCACAACCAGGACATCCAGCCTCGCTCCATCCGGCCGGGCGATGCCATTATCCTCAATGGCGACGTGGGTTGCCACGGTTTGGCCATCATGTCGGTTCGGGAAGGGCTCGACTTCGAGTCACCCATTGTCAGTGACTGCGCGCCGCTGCACGAGCTGGTGGCCACGTTGCTGCGCGGCGGGGTCGAAGTGCACGGCTTGAGGGACTTGACCCGGGGGGGCCTGACAGCGGCGCTGAACGAACTCGCCACGGCCGCCAGGGTGCGGATGGTGGTGCAAGAAGCGGCCATCCCGGTGAGTGATGTGGTGAGGGGCGCGTGTGAAATCCTGGGACTGGACCCGCTCTACGTGGCCAACGAAGGGCGCCTGGTGGCCTTTGTGCCGGAGGCCCAAGTGGACCAGGCCCTGGCCTTGTGGCGCTCCCTGCCAGAGGGCCGGGGCGCGACAAGGATTGGCACGGTCGTGGCCGATCGCCCTGGTGAGGTGACCCTGCGCAGTGTGATCGGGGTGGACCGGGTTTTGGACCTGCTCAGCGGGGAACAGTTGCCCCGCATTTGTTGATGTTGCAGCCGGTTCACAGAAACAGGCTTCGCCGCGGGACGGACCCGAAGTCCCGGCGGCCGACGCGATGAACACCGCGACACAGGATTCAACAGGACGCACGCGGGTGTTTGTGCGGGGCGCGGTCCAAGGGGTGGGATTCCGCCCGTTTGTGTTCCGGCTGGCAACTTCGCTGGGCCTGCGGGGATGGGTTTGCAATTCGCCCGAGGGGGTGTGCGTGGAAATTGAGGGCCCAGCAACGGCACGGCACGAGTTTTTGCTGCGTGTCAGCAGCGAGCGACCGCCCCACAGCTACATTTACGGCCTCGATACGATCGAGTTGGACCCCGCAGGCTACGCGGACTTTCAGATCCGCGCCAGCTCCAGCGAGGGCGAACGTAAGGCACTTGTGCTGCCCGACATCGCGACCTGCGCCGACTGCGTGCGTGAAATCTTCGATCCCGGCAACCGCCGCTACCGTTATCCCTTCACCAACTGCACGCACTGCGGACCCCGGTTTAGCATCATCGAGGCGCTGCCCTACGACCGAGCCAACACCTCGATGAGGGGGTTTGTCATGTGCCCGGCGTGTCGCGCGGAGTACGAGGATCCGCGCAATCGGCGCTTTCACGCCCAGCCCAACGCCTGCCCGCAATGTGGGCCGCAACTGGCCTTGTGGAACGCTGCGGGACAGGAGCTGGCCCAACGGGAGGAGGCCTTGCAGAAGGCAGTGCTGGCTTTGAAGGAGGGCGTGATCGTGGCGGTCAAGGGACTTGGCGGTTTCCATTTAATGGTGCGGGCAGACGACCAGGCTGCAGTACGGCGGCTGCGAGCGCGGAAACGTCGCGAAGAAAAGCCATTTGCCCTGATGTGCCCTTCTCTCAAGGCGGCAAATGTACTGGCCGAGGTGGATGCTTTGGAAGCGCGGGCGTTGACCTCGCCGGAAGCGCCGATTGTCTTGTGCCGGAGACGTGCCCAGGCCCCGGTTGCTTTGGGGGTTGCTCCGGGTAATCCTTGGCTGGGGTTGATGTTGCCTTATACCCCGCTGCATCATCTGTTGCTCGCAGATTTGGGCTGTAGTGTGGTGGCAACCAGTGGCAACCTCAGTGACGAACCGTTGTGCATAGACGAGCAGGAAGCTCTGAGACGTCTGAATGGGGTTGCAGACTTGTTTCTGGTTCACAACCGTCCGATAGTACGCCATGTGGATGATTCGGTGGTGCGGGTCGTTCTGGGGCGAGAAATGGTACTGAGGCGAGCCCGGGGCTATGCCCCATTACCGGTGCGGGTTCGGGCAGTACTGCCTCAGACGTTAGCAGTGGGCGGCCATTTGAAGAACACCATCGCTGTGGGCCGGGGACACGAGGTGTTTTTGAGTCAACATCTGGGAGACTTGGAGAATACAACAACAATGGCGGTATTTGAGCGGACGATCCGAGACATGACGCGTTTGTTTTCAATTAAGCCAGAACGAGTTGTGATGGACACCCACCCTGATTACTTTACTACTAAGTACGCACGCAGCCAGGATGTCCCTAAAATAGGTGTGCAACACCATCTCGCGCATGTGCTAGCCTGCATGGCCGAGAATGACTTGGAGCCGCCAGTACTGGGAGTAGCGTGGGATGGTACTGGTTACGGTTGCGACGGGACCACGTGGGGAGGAGAATTTATCCACGTAACGCCGAACCAGATCCAGCGGGTGGCTTACATAAGGCCTTTTCGTCTGCCAGGGGGTGAAAAGGCGGTCAGAGAACCGCGCCGCGCAGCATTGGGGTTGTTGTATGACATTTTGGGGGACAACATCTTTGTTCACGATGATTTGGCAACAATTCGCGCCTTCAGACCATCAGAGCTTCGCAATATACGCACCTTGCTCAACCGCTCGCTCAATTCGCCGTGGACGTCAAGCGTAGGGCGACTATTTGACGCAGTGGCATCTCTGTTGGATATGCGTCAGATAGCAAGCTTTGAAGGCCAAGCAGCTATGGATTTAGAGTTTTCGGTAGAGACAGGCGAAGAATGTGCTTCATATTCCATCCCTTTGCGCCAAGTTAAGGATGTATACCCGCCGGGTACATGGCTTATTCATAACAGCGTGTACCAAACTACTCATATACTCTCTAACTTACAGAAGCAATGGATAATCGATTGGGAACCATTAATAAGAGATTTGCTCGAAGATTTGCAGTCAAAGGTGGAAGCAAAGGAAATTAGTGTGCGGTTTCACGTTGCTTTAGTCCAGGCAATTGTGACCGTAGCATGTGCGGTGGAAGAACCACGTGTAGTCTTGTCAGGGGGTTGTTTTCAGAACTTTATCTTACTCTCAAAGGCAATCTCCTCTTTGAAAGAAAGTGGCTTTGTCCCTTATTGGCATCAACGGATACCAACAAATGACGGAGGGTTGGCGCTCGGACAAATACTGATAGTTGATAAAACTAATTGTTTTTAATTCTTGGCAAGGAGAAACCGCTATGTGCTTGGGAGTACCAGGTCAAATTGTAAACATTCAGGGCGAAGGCTTAGACAGAATTGGTAAAGTTAGGTTTGGAGGGACTGTCAAGGATGTGAATTTATCTTTTCTACCCGACGTAAAGCCCGATGATTACGTAATAGTGCATGTAGGCTTTGCACTTTCCCAAGTCGATGACACAGAAGCAATTAAAACACTTGAATACATAAGTCAATCTCTTATTCCAACTATAAAATCAAGATCGGCCTGAAATGTACTTTAAATGCAACTTGAATAAACTATATTCATTATTGTTTACCATGAGGCGGACGAAATTGTAATATGTAGTTATTTTGTGGTATTCTGCTAAATTCTTTAGCCGTTGTATTCACTTTTAGTTCCTATGTTCCACGTGGAACAATAGATATATTACTTGCTCTGCATACTAATGCTTCTGTGTTCAGCGAGCTGCGGTCATGTTCAGTGTACACGAAATGAAATCAGTGGAAGAAGATTTCAGTCGAAATCTTGGCTCCAAACACCGTTTTATAGCTGCTAGCAAATGTAAAAAGTTGCGAAGGCCGCCAGTATGGCTCATGCGTCAAGCAGGTCGTTGCCTACCGGAGTACCGTTTACTTAAGAAGCGTTATAGTTTTCTTGATTTGGTTAGAATACCCGAATTAGCTGCAGCAATCACCATTCAGCCTCTTCATCGCTTTGATTTTGATGCAGCAATAATTTTTAGTGATATATTGGTTTTGGCGGAGGCAATGGGATACATGTACCGTTTTGCTGAAGGTAGTGGCATATTGATGGACAAGAGGCTGGAAAATCTAGAGCAAATCAAAAGTCTTGATGTAACATTGGTGAATGAAAGATTGGCATATGTAAGTGAATCTATTCAATTGGTCAACAAGTATTTGAAAGGCGAAAAAGCATTGATTGGTTTTGCTGGTTCCCCGTGGACGCTTGCTAACTTCATGTTGGAGGGGGGCAGTTCCAGTACATTTACTCGGGCATGGTGGTTGTATCAAAATGAGCCACTGATTTACCAGCGACTAATTAAGAAACTTGTGCAAGCTACAGTTAGCTTCTTGAAACTACAAATATACTCAGGAGTAGATGTTATTCAGATATTTGACTCACTTGCGGAATTAATTCCTGCAGATAAATACATGGATGTTTCTGGAAAATGGATTAATTTCATCTTGCGCCAAATACCGCAAACGACCTCCATTGTTTATGTCAAAGGAACGCGCTATCTCCTATCTAGTTTGTCTTCTTTGGAGTCGAATGTTCTAGGGATAGACGCCTCGATTCAACTGCGAGATGTCGCTGAAAAACTGCGAAAAGATGTTGCTGTTCAAGGTAATCTGGATCCAAGACTCTTGTTGTCTTCGCCAATGGCAGTGGAAATTGCAACTCGTCGCTTAATATACTCCATGCAAGATCGCCCTGGGTATATTTTTAACCTCGGACATGGCGTGCCTGCTAATGCCAAGATTGATTGTATTGATGCGTTAGTACGCACTGTTATGCAGTTCAATGATGGTGATCCAGATTATAGCTGACAAAGCAAACACGCGTACTCTCAAATAGTTGTATATGTACGACCTTGACTTAGATATAAAGTTAGTAAATAAATATAATGTTCCAGGCCCGCGTTATACTTCTTACCCACCGGCTACACAATTTCTAGAATTAGCTGACACAGAGAATTTTTTAACTAAAATACGAGATCAAAAGCAGGCAGGATGTCATATATCGTTGTATGTTCACCTGCCATTTTGCGAAACATTGTGTTGGTTTTGCGGGTGTACAACGGTTATCACTGCGGACTATTCTAAAATTGCAAACTATATAGATTACTTGGAACACGAGATTAATTTATTGAAACCGTTACTGCTAAATGATCGCAGGGTCACCCAACTCCATTTCGGCGGAGGCTCACCTACATTTTGTAAACCTGATCAGCTACGTCGCTTGGGAGAGGTAATTCACCGTCACTTTTCCCTGACTCCTGATATTGAAGCTGGCGTAGAAATCGACCCACGTCGTTTGACACGCGACCATGTGATTGCCTTGCGTGAAATTGGTTTTAATCGTGCCTCGCTTGGAGTTCAGGATAATCACCCTGTAGTGCAAAAGGCAATTCATCGCATTCAACCGTTGGAGATTACCCGTCAGGCAGTGGAATGGATTCGTGAAACTGGCTTCTCTTCTTTGAATGTTGATTTGATCTATGGCTTACCCAATCAGACACCAAATACTTTTTCACGCACGCTGGATGAAATTCTCGCATTTCAACCGAATCGTGTGGCAGTTTTTAGTTATGCTCATGTACCATGGATGAAGCCAGCGCAAAAGATTGTTGAATCGCGCGTGCTACCGCCACCCGAAGTTAAATTTCAGCTACTAAAGCTAACCATTGAAAAGCTTTGCGGGGCGGGTTATGTCTATATTGGGATGGATCATTTTGCATTACCAGATGATGAACTGGCAGTAGCCTTGCGCTCAGGGACACTTCAGCGCAATTTCCAAGGATACAGTACTCGGGGAGGCTCTGACATACGCGCATTAGGGATGTCTTCAATTTCGCAGACCAACGATGCTTACTGGCAAAACTTCAAGGACCTTACAGCCTATTACAAGGCACTGGACATGGCGAACCTGCCAATAGCTCGTGGATATCTGCTGAATGATGATGACCGTATCCGTCGTGAAGTCATCATGCAAATTATGTGTAATTTACAGTTGGATTACGGGGCTTTGTCCAACCGTTTGGGTGTTCAATTTGAAAAATACTTTGCGAAAGAGCTAGATTCACTGGAAGACCTTGCTGCTGATGGATTGATACGCTGGACTGAATCGGGCTTTATAATAACTTCCTTGGGACGCCTGTTAGTAAGGATAATTGCTATGCGCTTTGATGCTTACCTATCGCATTCTATTCAACAGCGTCACTCCATGACAATCTGAATTAATCTAATAATAATAGATTAGATGATAGACCAATAATTATTATGATTGGTCTCTTGTTGTAAATAATGGAACACTCGGTGAGATAGTCAAAGGCATTCCTTTCCCGCGAAATTCTTCACTTGTTGCCGAATCACGCTGTAACTGCACATCTCGGCAAAAGACATAAATCCGCGTGAAAGTCATCAGTTGCACCTCAAGCCATTGTGACCTTGGTTAATTCAACTTCCTTCCCGCATAGGAGATAAGAAGACCACGTCTGGCAAAGCGGACAAGGCACTCCTGGCTCTTTGAGTAGATATGCATGTCCGCATGTCAGACATCGAGCTCGGGCCTGAACGTGTTCGATTTCCAGACGAGCTTGTGCAGAACGAGTGCCCTGTTTGAGCGCCTCAAAGGCAAATGTCAGGGCTTCCGGCACGACTCCACTGAGGGTTCCGACTCGAAGATGTACCGTTTCCACTATTTGACAACGGTTAATTTGTGCCACGCGTTCGGCTTCTTCGAGCACAGCTTGAATGAGTGAAACTTCATGCATTAGAATGTTCCCATGACAATACCTTCGTATTCACTATTACTGAAATCCCCGGCCTGTCACGAGTCAATATTATAAGTATATATTGTTTATATAATTCAAGTATGTGTTCTGCGCTGGCCGATCACACATGCTGGACCTCAACGCCCATTAAGAAGCCTTAAGTCTGAAGTGGGGAGGCCTTTTAGATATCACTAGGGTGAATAATAGTAGACGTTCAAGTACATGATTAAAGATGTTTAGATGCTGGTTGCAAATAGAACTGCGCATGCTGATTGGGGGTAGCTCTGTCTGGGTGCGGCTGCTGGTCCGCGAATCTAGCCCTTGACGCATTGGCGTTGAAATCACTGAAAAACAGAGGAATGAACTGGGCAAGGGCATCTGTATTCTGCCGGGGGAATGTTTCTATTGCGCGCTGTGGAACATCCCCTTGTGTCGGACTGATATTGTTGCCCAACCTGTTGATGAGCATGCACGCCGGGTTGGGGCTGGGACGCGTGAGACGAGGCGAGCGTGCCGGTCAGCGGTGACCCAAGGGCAGAACAGACCAAAAAGACCTGCAGACCTTCTACAAGTGCTTTCCGGCGACACAGCGCAGTAATCTGCCCCCCACTCAGCCTCATTGAGTGGGTGTTTGTGTGGCACAACGGTACATCAGGTTGAGGACTTCTAGATGAGGTTTTGGCTCAATGTGGATACGTGGCAGAGTGACACCCGTTTGAGGTAAGGGTGGGCTGCCTGATCTACTTGCCCAGACCGGATCAGGCAAGCAGCCCGCCCCCACTTCGGCGACAATCTTTTTGAGTCAAATCGCGCTTCGCCGCCACCACGGTTTCGTCCTTGTCAAACCGTTGCCCTGTCCCCTTGATAGGGTGTCGGCGGCCTTCATGCGCTTAGGCTTGCACAAGCGGCATCACGGCAGCCGAGAACGTGCCCCCGAAGTTCCGACCAACGCTAGCCATACATCTCCCCCACCATGCAACCGACGCGGTTTGTTGTTCTCACCTCCTGTGGTCTCGTGACCCTGTGCAGCGGTTCAGGGCCAGGCCGGGCTGAAGACGCCGACCGTTTCCGGCCGTACCTGCGCTTCCACAGCGGCGACATCGAGCCGCTCTGGGGCGTGGACGACCACTGGCCCTTCAGCCTGGGCGCCAACTTCAACCGCCACCTGGGCGCCGAGCTGACGCTGGACTACTACGAGCAGGACGAGCGCCGCGAACCGATCGGCAAGCTGGGCGAGGTCTCCGCCTGGAACGTGGTACCGTACCTGCGGCTGCGCTACCCTCTGCTCAAGGACCGGCTGGTGCCCTACGTGTTGGGGGGCATCGGGCCGTCGTTTCTCCAGTTCAACGACCGCAAGCCCAAGGCCTTCGGCACCGAGGTGGACATCGAGGGGATGACCTTCGCCGCCGGGCTGGGCGTGGGCCTCGAGTACTTCATTGCCGACAACATCACCTTCGGCCTTGAGGGTAAATACCTGTGGGTGCGACCCCTCGAGGGCACGGTCAACGGCGAGACCTGCGACGTGGACCTGTCCGCCCCCATGTTCACCTTCGGCCTGCGGGTGTACTTCGATGAAAACACCCCACGGCCGTTGCCTGCCGAGGGGCCACGCTGGCCCGACCGTTTTTACTTCGGCTGGCGCGTGGGCGCCTTTGTCCTGGCGGACAACCAGTGGACCTCCAGCGTCTCCTGGGTCTCCGAGCCCTCGGCCAAGGGTCAGCTCAACCAAACCGGCGGCCTGGCCCTGGGCGCGGACTTCGGCGAAAACTGGGGCGTCGAACTGACCGCGGACAGCCTCGAACCCAGCCTCCACCGCGATGGTGTGGGGACGTTCGGTGAGTACGGCATGGGCGCGGTACTCGCGCACTTGCGGTTGCGGCATCCGCTGGGCCGCGGGCGTTGGGTCCCCTACCTCATGGCCGGTGCGGGCATCACCTACGCCGAGTTCAACGACGCCAAGCCGCCCGGAGCCGGCTACAAGGCGGATGCCAAGGGCATCTATCCCGCGCTGGGGGTCGGGGCCGGTCTCGAGTACTTCGTGGTGCGCAACTTTTCCCTCAACGCCGACGCCCGCTGGCTCTACACGTGGGACCACGACATCAAAATTGACGGTCAGCTTGACGGCGCCGGCGACTTTTCCGCCTTCCAATTCGCGCTCGGCTTCCGCGTGTACCTGTTCGATTTCTAGCGGGCTGTCCCGCGAAGAGGCGTCCCAACGCGGGGGTTGGGCAGGCTTCGTGAAGCTTCCCGGCGCTGGGCCGCCGCGCTCCGGGCCGCTCGCCCGCCCCCTTAGCCCACCTACAAGGCGGACTTGTCAAGCAGGCCGTCTCAGTGCTTCATTCACCCTCCATGAAGCACCCGGTTCTGTTCCTGGCTGCCGCCTTGGCTGTGAGCGGGGCGGGTTCCGCCCCTGCCGCCGAGGTCCCCCTCCCCCCTCCCGCGTCGGGTCCGGTGGATTTTGTGCGCGATCTCCAGCCGCTGCTCGAAGCCAGTTGCATCAAGTGTCACGCCCATGGCCAGAAAAAATCCGGCTACGCGATTGACTCGCGCGAGGCCTTCCTGGCCGGCGGCAAATCCGGCGTGGCGGCCGTGCCGGGCCAGAGCGCCGCCAGCCTGGTGGTTCAACTGGTGGCCGGCCAGGACCCCGACCGGGTCATGCCGGCCAAGGGTTCGCGCTGGACGCCGGAACAGGTCGGCCTGCTGCGCGCCTGGATTGACCAGGGCGCCCCCTGGCCGGAAGGCGTGGCTCTGGGTCGCGGTGCGCGCGCCCCGCTCCAACCGCGCCAGGTCACCCTGCCGTCACCGCAACGCGGCTTGACGCATCCGGTGGACCGCCTACTTGAGCCGTACTTCGCCCGGCACGACTTCAAGCCGCCCAAGCCGGTTTCCGACCGCGTCTTCGCCCGGCGCGTGTACCTGGACGTCATCGGCCTGCTGCCCACGCCGGCGGAGCTGGCCGCCTTTGAAAAAGATCGCCGGCCGGACAAGCGCGCCCGCCTGGTCCGCCAGCTCCTCAACGACTCGACCCGCTATGCCGAGCACTGGCTGACGTTCTGGAACGACTGCCTCCGCAACGACTACCGCGGCACGGGCTACATTGACGGCGGCCGCAAACAGATCACCCCCTGGCTTTATGCCGCCCTGGCCACCAACATGCCGTTCAACTCCTTCGTGGCGCGGCTGGTCAACCCGGACGAGCACAGCGAGGGCTTCGCCAGGGGCATCGTCTGGCGTGGCGCCATCAACGCCAGCCAGACCCCCCAGATGCAGGCCGCGCAAAACATTTCCCAGGTCTTCCTGGGCTTGAACCTCAAGTGCGCCTCCTGCCACGACAGCTACATCAGCGACTGGAAGCTCAGCGACGCCTACGGCCTGGCCAGCGTGTACGCGGACGAACCGCTCGAACTGGTCAGGTGCGACACCCCTACCGGGGAGATCGCCCAACGCAAGTTCCTCTTCCCCGAGCTGGGCGAATTGACCGACAGCACCAACCGCGCGGAGCGGCTGACCAGCCTGGCCCGCCTGGTCACCCATCCCCAAAACGGCCGTCTCACCCGCACCATCGTCAACCGGCTTTGGGCCAAATTCATGGGCCGCGGCCTCATCGAGCCGGCGGACGAAATGGACAACCCGCCCTGGCACGCCGACCTCCTGGACTGGTTGGCCTGGGACCTGGCCGAGCACGGCTACGACCTCAAGCACACCATGGAGGTCATCCTCACCTCCCGCGCCTACAGCCTCCCTGCCATGGGCGGCGAGGAGCTGGTCTCCGACCGGTTCGTCTTCCGCGGGCCGGTGGTCAAGCGCCTCAGTGCCGAGCAATACCAGGACGCCCTTTCCCAACTCACCGGCCAGTGGCGCGACCTGCCCGCCACGACGGAAATTGACTTCACTGTGGTGCAGCCGGACCTGCTGGGTGAACGGCCACCCACCCGTTGGATCTGGTCGGAGGCCGCCGCCGCCCAGGGCGTGCCACCCGGCACCCTCTGGCTGCGCAAAGGCTTCACCCTCCCCGAGGTCCCCGACCTGGCCTTCGTGGCCCTGGCCGCCGACAACCGCTTCCGCCTCCTCGTCAACGGCCGCGAGGCCGGCTCGGGCGATGACTGGGGCAAGCCACGGCTGCTCAACATCCGCGACAAGCTCCGCACCGGCGCCAACCTGCTCGCCGTCGAAGTCAAGAACGACGAGACCAGGAAGGACGACCCCTCGCCCAACCCGGCCGGGTTCCTCCTCGAGGCCTGGTTCCGGCACCGCGGCCAGCCCCTGCCGGCCTTCGGTTCGGACGCCTCCTGGCGGTACTCAACCAACAAGGTCGAGGGCTGGGAACAGCCGCAGTTCAACGACGCCGGCTGGGCGGCCGCGGTTGAATTGGGCCCGCCCGACCTCGAGCCCTGGCGGCTGCAGGGCAAAGTGACCGCCGCCCTCTCCGCCGCCGCCCGGCACGGCACCATCCGCGCCTCGCTGGTCGCCGCCGACCCGCTCTCCACCGCCCTGGGGCGGCCCAACCGCGAGCAGGTCAACACCAGCCGCCCCACCGCCGCCACCACCCTCCAGGCCCTGGAACTGACCAACGGCGCCACGCTCTACGAGCTGTTGTCCCACGGCGCCAAACGCTTGCTGGCCGCCGCCGGGACCACTTCGCCGCGCGAACTGGCCGTGCGGCTGTACCGCCAGGCGTTTGGCCGCGAGCCGCGCCGCGCCGAACTGGAGATCGCCGAGGAAGTGCTCGGCCGGCCGCCCGCGCCGGAAGGCGTGGCCGATTTTCTCTGGGCCCTGAGTCTCCAGCCCGAGTTCCAACTCATCTACTGAAACCTCAACCGCCTGACGCCATGAACTCCTGCACGCGACGTGACTTCCTCAAGACCGCCAGTGCCGCCACGCTCGGCGCGCTGGCCGCCGGTTATCCGCGCCCGCTCCGCGCCGACAACGAACCCGCCCCACCGGCCCGCGCCGACACCCTGATTGTGCTCTGGATGGCCGGCGGCATGGCCCACACCGAGACCTTCGACCCCAAACGCTACACCCCCTTCGAGAAGGGTCTGGACCCCAACACCGTCCTGAGCACCTTCCCCTCGATCCCGACCGCCGTGGATGGCATCCGCTTTTCCCAGGGCCTGGAGCGACTGGCCGCGGTGATGGACCGCGGCACGCTCATCCGCACCTACACCGCCGGCGATCTGGGCTTCATCCTGCACTCGCGTCACCAGTTCCACTGGCACACCGGCTACCCCCCGCCCCAAACGGTCGCCTGCCCGCACCTCGGCGCGGTCATCGCCCGCACCCTGGGCCCGCTGAACCCGGTGGTGCCCGCCTTCATCAACATCGGCCAGCGCTTCGACGTGGGCGAGGGCGAGGAACTCAAGGCCTTCACCACCGCCGGCTTCCTCGGCAGCGAGTACGGCCCCTTCAACATCCCCTTCCCCGACCAGGCGGCCGATGCCGTCCGCCCGCCCGCCGGCATGACCCCGGGCCGCTTCGAGAACCGGCAGAAATTCTTCAAACGCCTGGTCGCCGCCAGCCCCATCGGCCGCTATGGCAGCGAGTACCAGAAGGAATCCCTGCTCCGCTCGCTGGACAACGCCCACCGCCTGCTCAGCTCCCCCGCCGCCAGGGCCTTCGACCTGTCCCTCGAACCGGTCGAGAACGTGAAGAAATACCTGCCCGAGGGCGTGGACCCCTCCCGCCGCTTCAACGCCGCGCAGACCCGCGACGGCTCCTACGAGCGCGAGACCCTCGGCCGCTTCGGTCTGGGCTGCCTGCTGGCCCGGCGCCTGTGCGAGGTCGGCGCCCGCTACATCGAGGTCACCACCGAGTACATTCCCTTCCTGAACTGGGACACCCACGAAAACGGCCACACCCGCGCCGCGGACATGAAGCGGCAGATTGACGGCGCGGTCTCGCAACTGATCCTCGATCTCGAGGAGCGCGGCCTGCTCAACCGCACCCTCATCGTCCTGGCCAGCGAGTTCAGCCGCGACATGATGACCGAGGGCAAGCCGGACAAGAAGGTCAAGGATCAGGTCGAAGTGCCCGACCGCATCGAGGACATCAAACACTACGGCATGCACCGGCACTTCACCGACGCCGGGTGCGTGCTGCTGTTCGGCGGCGGCATCAAACGCGGGTTCCTCTACGGCCGCACCGCCGACGAGCGCCCGGTCAAAACCATTGAAAACCCCGTCCACATCGAGGACCTGCACGCCACGCTCTACACCGCGATGGGCATCTCGCCGCAACTGGCCTACGAGGTCGAGCGCCGGCCGTTTTACGTGACCCGCGACGGCCTGGGCAAACCGATCCCGGAGCTGTTCGCCTGAGGCCGCCCGCGCCCGGGGCGACTCCACCCGTCGGAGTTTCGGAGTTTCGGTGGGGTGCCGGCTCCCGGAGATCGCTCGGCATTCGGCCTTGTCTGGGGTGCGGGCCTGCGGCCTGCATTGATTGCAGAGGTCGTCGCGTCGGTTTCCCCACCTGCCGTATCGCCGATTCCCCCATCGGCGGGGCGGGTGAATGCGAAGAATTGGGGCGGGTAGAGAAACCGGCGATCCAGCCGGCGAGGAAGTCTGCGCTCCAGCCATCCCGGCAACGTCAAGAAACCGAGGTGCGGCCGCACGGAATCCGAGGGGACATTTTCCGTTGTCCAGGATGCCCCCCGGGTGCGACATAGGGGATGAAGGTCATGGACGCCGACGAACTCCGAGGGATCACCGCCGCTCGGCGCGGTGAGCCGGGTGCTGCCGCGGCGCTGGTCGAGCGGTTTTACGCGCGCATCTACGCGTTCCTGCGGCGCCTGACCGGCAGCGAAGCCACCGCCGCCGACCTCACCCAGATCACCTTCAGCCGCCTGTGGGCCGCGCTGCCCGGCTTTGCCGGCCGGTCCAGTCCGGGCGCCTGGCTGCACGGCATCGCCCACCACGTCTATCAGGACTGGTGCCGCCGCAACGGCCGCTGGGAATGGCGGCCGGACGCCTGGTGGCTGGAGCAGGCCGACGCCGCCCCGCCGCCGGATCAACGGGCCTCGGCGACGGATCTGGCCGCGGCGCTTTACGCGGCGGTGGACCGGCTCGAACCGGACCTGCGCGAGACGGTCCACCTCCACTACTTCCAGGGCCTGACCCTCGCGGAAACCGCCGCAGCGCTGGACGTGGCCCCCAGTACCGTCAAGCACCGGCTACGCCGGGCTGTCCACGAACTGCAGACGCGCCTGCTCGGCGCCGCGGACAAACCCCGGATCTCCACCACCCGCCCCTCGCCATGAAACCCACCGAGACTGAAATCGAGAACCTGTTGCGCGCTGCGCCACAGCCCCGCCCGCCGGCGGGGTTGAAGGACCGGCTGCTGCGACAACTTCCCCACCCGGCCATGAACCCGACCCCCAAAACCACGCAGAACGACAGGCCCGCGCCCGAGCCCCACCCGGCCGGCAAACAGCGCACGCTGCCCGGCTGGTTGCTGAACGGCTGGCCGGCGCTGGCTGCCGCGTGTTTCGCCCTGGCCGGCCTGATGGCGCTGGCCACTCAGCGCACCGAGTTGAACAAGCTGCGTCGCCAGGTGGAGGAACTGAAGCGCGAGCAGACCGCGCTGCCGCCGGCATCCTCGCGGTCAACCACCGGCGCGTCGGCCGGTGCCTCCGGCGTGGTGGTGCCCCATGCGCGCGAGGACCTGGAACGGCTGCGCGGCCTGGAGCAGCAACTGGCCGGCGAGGTCACCGCCCTCGAGGCGCTGCGGGCGGAAAACGAGCAACTACGCGCGCAGGCGCTGACGCAGTCCGGCCTCTCCCCCGAGGAAGTCCAGCCGCTGCTCGACGCCCGGACCCGGGCGCGCAGTATCGTGTGCGTCAACCAACTCAAGCAGCTTGGTCTCGCCGCGCGGATTTGGGCCACGGACCACGGCGACGTGCTGCCGCCGGACTTCTCGACCATGTCCAACGAGATCGTGACGCCGAAGGTGCTGGTGTGCCCTGAGGACACGGGCCGGCAGGCGGCGGCGGATTGGACGGTGTTCACGCCGGCGCAGGTGAGCTACGAGTTTCTGGCGCCGGGCGGGTCCGAAACCGAGCCGCAACGGGTCATGTTCCGCTGCCCGATTCACGGCCATGTGTGCCTGATGGACGGCAGTGTGCATTCCGGCGTGGCCCGGGAACACCCGGAGCGGCTGGTCCTCCCGGACGGCAAGTTGTATTACAACGACCCGCGTCCGTCCGCGCCGGCCCGGCCCGGGGCGACGTCGCCGGTGCAGGGGGGTTCGGAGATCAACGAGGGTGCAGGGTTGAGGCCGGACGCCAGCTCGGGGAGCGACACGCCCGCGCTTCCCACGGCGTCGGAAGTGTTGCTGCGCCGCTACGGGCTGCTGCCGCCAGACGATCCGGGAGCGCCCAAAGGGGGGGAATCCGAACCCGAACCCGCGCCATGAAAACGGGGGGCTGGATTTCCGGAACGGTCATTCTGGTCGCGCTGGCCGTCGGCATCCCGGCCCTTCGGCAACAGCACCACCTCGCGCGCCTGCGCCGCGAAGTGGGCGACCTGACCCGGACGATGGCCCAACAGCAGGCGCGGACGGCCCCAGTGGCTCAGGCCGTGCCGGTCGCCACCGGCACTCCGCTGAGCGAGACCGAGAAGCTTGAATTGCTGCGGTTGCGGGCGGAGGTGACCCGCCTCCAGGAGCGTCGCCGCGAACTGGGCCGGGTCCGCGAGGAAAACGCATCCCTGAAGCAGCGTCAGCCGGCGGCCGGGCCGGCAGGCGCGGGTCATGTCTCCTTGCCGGAGGGTTACGTGCGGCGGGCGCAGGCACAATATCTCGGCAGCGCCACCCCGGAAGCCGCGCTGCAATCCTTTTTCTGGGCACTTGAGCACCGGGACACCAACGTCCTGTTACAGGTGCTGGTTCGGGAAGCCGCTGACAGCCTCCTGCAAGAGTTGGACCGCCGGGGGGCGGAGGACTTCTGGAAGGCCAGCCTCCTGCCAGGCTTCCGCGTGGTGGCGGTCGAGTCCCCGAGCTACGATGAGGTCAAGCTGAGCGTGGAAATCATTCCCGGCGAACCCCCCGAGTCCATGACCCTGTTCCGCGAGGCCGACCTGTGGCGTGTGCGTCCCTTCCAAGAGTGAGGTGCAGCCCGCCCGGGAGATGAGGAACAGCCTCCCCCGCTCCTGATCTTCCCAGGGCGGATGGCGAAGCGGCAGCGGCGGAATGACCCGGCCCGCTCGCGCCGGCCTCAGATTGCCACGCGGAATGGTTCGCCGGGTTTGATGGACTGGGCGAAGGCGGCGAGCAGTTGGGGGATGTGTTCGAGGTCGCGCAGGCTGACCACTTCCACCGGCGAGTGCATGTAGCGGTTGGGCAGGCTCACCAGCGCGCTGGGGATGCCGCCGCGGGTCCAGAAGATGACGTCGGTGTCGGTGCCGCTGGTGGCGGACATGGCCTCGTGCTGGAGGGGGATTTTGGCCTTTTTGGCCACGGCCTCGAGGCGGGCCACCACCTCGGGGTGGTTGCAGCCGCCGTGGGTGAGGGTGGGGCCTTTGCCCAGGCGCACGTCGCCATGTAGCACGCGGCTCACGCCGGGGTAGTCGGTGGCGTGGGTCACGTCCACCACCAGGGCCACATCGGGCTTGAGGGAGTAGGTGATCTGGCGGGCGCCGAGCAGGCCGACCTCTTCCTGGACGTTGGAAACGGCGCAGACTTCGGCGGCCGGTTTCTTTTTGGATTCGGCCAGCAGACGCAGGGCTTCGGCCACGGCAAAGGTCCCCACGCGGTTGTCGAAGGCGCGGGCCACGGCCAGGTCGCCGCGGAGCAGGTCAAACTCGGGGGTCAGGGTGACGGGGTCGCCGATGCGCACCAGTTTCTCGGCGGCGCGGCGGCTGTCGGCGCCGATGTCAATGAACAGGTCGCTGATCTCGGGCAGCCGGCGGTCTTTCTCCTGTTTGGTGAGGTGCGGGGCGACGTTGCCAATGACGCCCTTGACCGGGCCGTGGGCGGAGTGGATGACCACGCGCTGGGCGCGGGCGACCACGGGGTCCACCCCGCCGAGCTTGCGCACGTAGAGGAAGCCTTCCTTGTCAAGGTAGTTGACCGCGAGGGCGATTTCGTCGGCGTGGGCGGCCAGCATCAGGCGGGGGCTTCCACCCTTGTGGAGCACGGCCACGCAATTGCCGTAGGCGTCGGAGAAGGTCTCGTCGGCGAAGGCCCTGACATAATCGAGCCAGACCCGCTGGCCGCGCACCTCGTGGCCGGAGGGACTGGGGGTGTTGACCAGGGTGCGGAGGAACTCGAGCGACGCGTCGCGCATGGGGGGACTCTGCCGGCCGGCGCCAGGGAAGGAAAGCTGCAAGCAGCGGCGAGGTTTGACGGGCGTGGGCGTGGCTGTTACAAGGCCCGCGGCGAGGGGACCGGCCCGGATGAGGCACCACCTGCAGGGCGGTGGCCAGTGGCGGCCGGCGCTTCACGCCTTCCCGACCTGCCATGAGCGAAGCGCCCACCCTGAAATACCATCGCATCCTGCTCAAGATCACCGGTGAGGCCCTGGGTGAGGCCGGCAGCGGCAGCGGCATTTGCCCCGAACGCATCCACGAAATCGCCCGGGAAATCCGGCAGGTACGTGAGCTGGGGGTGCAGGTGGTCGTGGTGGTCGGCGGGGGGAACATCTACCGCGGGGTGCGCGGATGCGAGAAGGGCATGGACCGCGCCACCGGCGACTACATGGGCATGTTGGCCACGGTCATCAACGCCCTGGCCCTGCAGGATGCCCTGGAAAAACAGGGCGTGCCCACCCGCGTCCAGAGCGCCCTCACCATGGCCCAGGTGGCCGAGCCGTTCATCCGCCGCCGCGCCGTCCGGCACCTGGAAAAAGGCCGGGTGGTCATCTTCGCCGGCGGCACCGGCAACCCCTACTTCTCCACCGACACCGCCGCGGCCCTGCGCGCCAACGAAATCGGCGCCGACGTCGTGCTCAAGGCCACCAAGGTGGATGGCATCTACAGCGAGGACCCCAAGAAAAACCCCGTCGCGCGCCGCTTCGACCGCATCACCTACCAACAGGCCCTGGACCTGCGGCTGGAGGTCATGGACGCCACCGCCTTCGCCATGTGCCGCGACAACGCCATGCCCATCGTGGTGTTTGACCTGTTCCGCTCTGGCAACATCCGGCGCGTGGTCACCGGCGAGCCCATCGGCACGCTGGTCAGCGGTGGTTGACGCCGGCGGGCGGCCCCTTTATACCACCATTCCAAACGCCTCTTCAGCCTATGTCCCTCGACGACATTCTCCTCGAAGCCGAAGAAAAAATGTCCAAAACCGAGCAGGTCGTGGTGCATGAATTTGCCGGCGTCCGCACCGGCAAGGCCTCCCCCGCCCTGGTCGAGAACCTCCTGGTCGAGGCCTACGGCACCCAGATGCGCATCCGCGAACTGGCCGGCATCACCACCCCCGAACCGCGCGTGCTGGTGATCAGCCCCTGGGATGCAAACATGTTGCACCCCATCGAAAAAGCCATCCAAAAGGCCAATCTCGGTCTCAACCCGGCCATTGACAAAAAGGTCATCCGGCTGGTCTTCCCCGAACTCAGCGGCGAGCGCCGCCAGGAATTCATCAAGGTGGTCCGCAAAATGGCCGAGGATGGCCGCGTGGCCATCCGCCACGTGCGCCGCGACGCCATGGAAGCGCTCAAAAAAACGGTTAAGGCCGGCCACGTGGGCGAGGACGACGAGAAGCACGCGGAGAAAGAGCTGCAGAAGCTCACCGACCAGTACGTCGCCAAAATTGACCAGCACCTGGCCCACAAGGAGAAAGAAATTCTGACCGTTTGAGGGCGGCAGTGGGCCGCGACGGGCGACACCGGTGAGGCAATTCGAGCAGGTCACCTCGGCTGCTGACACCGCGCAGCCTGCCACCGGCGCGCAGCTTCCAGTTACCAAGTAGCGGGGAATCCACCCTCCGGGCCGTCGGGGAGGGTTTGCCCTTCTGGCCCCGCCCGCTGCCCGCCACGGAGGCACGCTGATCCAGAAAGCGGCAGAAGACTGCCGCGCGGAAAAGCCGCCCCCGATGGGCACCAGCTTTTGGAACGCGCCAGCCCCCCGGCGCACCTGGGCAGTGTCGGCCAGTTCGGACTTCGACCTTCGGACTTCCCGGCCCGGCAGGAAACCGGGTACCGGCGTGGTCGCTGCCGGCGTGAGCCGGCGGAAAGCAGGTCCGCTGCGTCACCGCGGCGGCTCCGGGCATTTCGGGTGCGCAAGCGCGCTCGCCCCGGCGCTTGACGTTCGGGTGGCGCCGGCGTGTCATGCCCTCGATGAAACGATGCTTTCTGGCCGGGCTGTGCGCGGCAGGTCTGGCCGTTGGTGCAGGCGGGTGGGGGGCCGCCGCCCTGCGGGCCGGGGATTTGGCAGGGCTGAGGCTGTTCAAGGCCGGCTGGTATGTCCAGACGGGGGATGCGGAGCTGGAACTGCTCCCCCAGGCCCAGCAGCCCTTTGATTTCACCGCGACCGCGGCGCTGAGTCCGGAACTGCTCGCGGACCCGGATGCCCTGATGTTCCTGGCGGGCCTGTCGCTGCGCACCCCGGGAGGCCGCACCGAGGCTATGGAACTCGATCCCCTGGCCGGTCTGTTTGTCTGGTACGAGGGCGCGGTCTCGGCCCAGGCCCTGAACCTGCGTTACGGCGCTGGCACGTACCGCTTCACGCTGCACAGCCTGATCAGCGGCGACACCAGCTTCACCGTGCCGCTGGCGCCGGATGACTACCCGCCCGCCCCGCACCTGCTCAACTTCACCGCTGCACAGGCGGTGGACCCGGCGCGGGAATTCACCCTGGAATGGAACGCCTTCACCGGCGAGGGCGAACGGCTCATTGGCCTGGAACTCGCCCGCGCCGAAACCTTCGAGGTGGTCTGGGCGGCACATCCGTTACCCGGCGACGCCACCACGCACCGCATCCCCGCCGGGGTGCTCGCGCCGGAGACCCGCTACCGGCTGAACCTTTGGTTCACGCGCTACACCCACGCCGCGCCCACCGCCGACCCGCCGGCCTTCGCCGGCTTCGAGTCCTTCACCGAAGTGCCGCTGCGCACCGTGCAGCCGGGCGGCAGCCCGCAGGTGCGGTTCACCACCTGGCGGCGGCTGCCCGACGGCGGGCTTGAACTGACCCTCGAAGGTCCACCCGGCGCGCGCCTCACCCTCCAGGGGGCGGAGGGCGTGACCGGTCCCTGGACGGCATTGGAGACGCGCCCCGCTGCCGGCATCACCGCCACCTTCGTGGTCCCGGCCGGGCAACTGGGAGCGCGCCGATTCTTCCGCGCCCGGATCGAATGACCCACCCCGCCCGCCTCCTCCGGTCGCCCCGCCGGTCCGGTCGGCTGCGCCCGTGGCTCCTGCTTGCCTGCCTGGCAGCGGGGCTGCCGGTGCTGGCGGGCGAAGCCACCGTGCCGGCGCCAGTGTGGTCCCGCGGTCTGCCGACCACGCCGGACTTTTTCCCCATCGCCGTCTGGCTGCAGCCGCCGGCCAGGGCGAAGGCGTATCGCGAAGCCGGCATCAACCTCTACGTGGGCCTGTGGCGCGGCCCCACCGGGGCGCAGTTGGCCGCGCTACGCGAAGCCGGCATGAAGGTTATTTGCGAACAAAACCAGGTCGGGCTCGCGCACCGGGACGACCCAACCATCGTGGGCTGGATGCACGGGGACGAGCCGGACAACGCCCAGCCCCTGGGCGAGTGGCGCGGGTACGGCCCGCCCATCCCTCCCGCGCAGATCGTGGCGGATTACGAACGCCTGCGGCAACGCGACCCCACCCGGCCGGTGTTCCTGAACCTCGGCCAGGGCGTGGCGTGGGATGACTGGCACGGCCGGGGCGTGCGCTCCCGGCACCCCGAGGATTATCCCGAGTACGTGAAGGGCTCGGACATCGTGTCGTTCGACATCTACCCGGTCACCCACGACCGGCCGGCGGTGAGCAGCAACCTCTGGTACGTGGCCCGCGGGGTCGAGCGGCTGGTGCGCTGGACCGGCGGGGCCAAGCCGGTCTGGTGCTGCATCGAGACCACTCGCATCTCCCATCCCACCGCCAAGCCCACGCCCCACCAGGTCCGCGCCGAGGTCTGGATGGCGCTCATCCACGGCGCGCGCGGGCTCATCTACTTCGTGCACGAGTGGAAGCCGCGGTTCCGCGAGTCGGCCCTGCTGGAGGACCCCGAACTGCTCCCGGCGGTGACGCAGCTCAACCGCCAGATTCTCGAACTGGCGCCGGTCCTCAACGCCCCCACCCTCGCCGACGCCGTGCGCGTGCAGGCAGACGACCCGGCCGTGCCGGTGGCGGTGATGGCCAAACGCCACGCCGCCGCGCTTTACCTCTTCACCGTGACCCTCCGGGACCGGCCGGTGCGGGCGCGCTTCGCGGTGGCGGGGCTGGCGGGAGACACTCCGATCGAGGTGCTGGGCGAGGACCGCCGCCTGCTCGCGCGCGACGGGGTGTTCGAGGACGACTTCCCCGGCTACGGCGTGCACCTCTACCGCCTGGCCGCGCCCTGAACGGGGTTGCTTCCCGCGGCTCGCGACGCAGACTGCCGCCATGCACGCTGCCTTTCCCTTGCTGAGTTTCCTGAGCTGGAGTCTGGTCGCTGCCGCCGCCGCGGTGCCGGAGGTCCTCAACGTCCGCGACTTCGGCGCACGCGGTGACGATCAGGCCGACGACACCGCCGCCTTTCAAAAGGCGCTGGCTGCCGCCGGGGCTGCCGGCGGCGGGACCGTGTTCGCGCCGCGGGGCAACTACCGCTTCGCCGGCCGCCTGAACGTACCCAACGCCGTGACCCTGCGCGGCGTCTGGGAATCTGTGCCCGCCCACAATGGTCTGCGCGACGCCGGCCTGCCCAAGCCGACCGATGACGGCACCACGTTCCTGGTCACGGCCGACGCGGGGACCGAGGACGCCCCGGCCTTCCTCACCCTGAACGTGAACAGCACCCTCAAGGGGGTGGTGATTTACTACCCGGAACAGAAGGCGGATGACGTGCCGGTGCCCTATCCCTATGCCATCGCCCTGCGTGGCAAGAACCCGGCGGTGCTGGCGGTCGAGCTGCTCAACCCCTACAACGGCATAGACGCCTCCCGCAACGAGCGGCACCTGATCCGCGACGTGCACGGCCAGCCGCTGCGCCGCGGGATTTACGTGGATCAGATTTACGACATCGGCCGCATCGAGAACGTCCACTTCAACCCGTGGTGGAGCATGAAGCCGAAGCTCTTTCAGTGGCAGATGGAAAACGGCGAGGCCTTTATCTTCGGGCGCACGGACTGGCAGTACGTCTTCAACACCTTCTGCTTCGGCTACAAGGTCGGCTACCGCTTCATCAAGACCCGCGCCGGCGTCTGCAACGGCAACTTCCTGGGCATCGGCGCCGACGACTGCTTCACCGCCGTGGTGGTCGAGGAGGCCGCTCCCTACGGCCTGCTCATCACCAACGGCGAGTTCGTGAGCTTCCACGGGCCGGACCCGACGATGGTCGAGGTGCAGGCAACGCACACCGGGGCGGTGCGGTTCGTCAACTGCGCCTTCTGGGGGCCGTGCCACCAGATCGCCCGCGTAGCCGGCTCGGGTACGGTGGGGTTCAGCGACTGCACCTTCGTGCAGTGGGACGCGAAGAAGGAGGGGCGGCACGCGATCCAGGCCGCCGGCGGCACGTTGCTGGTGCGGGGGTGTGAGTTCCGGGCCGACCGCCCCCAAATCGAGCTGGGGGAAGGGGTGCGGCGGGCAGTGGTTACCGACAACATCTTCACCGGCCCGGCCCGGGTGACCCACCGCGGTGGCGGGCGCGTGGTGGTGACCAACAACGTGGCGGATTGACGGCCGCGGCGGAGGCTGTCCCGCCTCTCTGCCCGCCCGCCAAGGGCCGGCCTTGCTCTGGCGGGCTTCCCGTCGCCCGGGCGCCCGTTGCGGGGTCAGCGGCCCGCGCCCGGCCGTTGGTACACTCGCACGTAATCCACCACGAACTGCTGCGGAAACGCGCCGTCGTCCACCCCCTTCTGGCCGCCCCAGGTACCGCCGATGGCCAGGTTGAGGATCAGGTACTGGGGTGCATCGAAGGGCCAGGAGTCGGGGCCGGTGCCGTCGTTTTCGAGGGTGAAGTACTTCCGGTCGTCCACGAAGAAGTCGAGTTTTTGCGGTGACCATTCGAGGGCATAGACGTGGAAGGCCTCCGCGGCGTCCGGCACGCGGGTGCGGGCGCCCCGGCCGTTGCCGCGGGCGTGGTTGAAGCCGCGGGTGTGGACGTTGGCGTGGACCACGCCCGGGTCATGGCCCACATATTCGAGGATGTCCATTTCCCCGCAGGCCGGCCACCCCACCTGGGTGATGTTGGTGCCGAGGGTCCAGAACGCCGGCCAGGTGCCGCGCCCGGCCGGCAGCCTGGCGCGGACCTCAAACCGCCCGTAGGTCCAGGCGGCCCGGCCCCGCGTGGTCAGGCTGGCCGAGGTGTACTCCGCCCACGGCCGCCGCTCCTGCCAGCGGCGCTCGGGCGCGTCCGGGCGATGGCGCGGGTTGGGCCAGCGCTCCCGGCGCGCCTCGATGATCAGGTGACCGCCCTCGACGCGGGCATTTTCGCGTCGCCCCACCGTGTAGTACTGGAGTTCCTGGTTGCGCACGAACCCCTCTTCCTGCACCCAGCGGGCGGGGTCCGGCAGGCCGTCGCGGTCAAACTCATCCGCCCAGACCGGTTCCCACTCGGCAGCGGCCAGACCCGGTCCGGTCCCCACCAGGACACCCAGGAGCAACAGCAGGCGTTTCATGACGACAGCCTGCGCCGAAGCCCGACGGTTGTCGAGCCGTCGGGGCCCCGGCCCGGAGGCGCACACCCGTTCACGCCGCCCAGGGAGTGGCAATTTCCGCTCGTCAGACCCCGCGGGCCGTTTCACGCTGCCGGCATGAAGGCCTGTGACTTCTGCCGGTGGACTCTGACAACCCTGGCCGTTCCGGTCGGGCTGGCCCTGGGCGGGGAATGGACGCCGTTGTTCAATGGCCGTGACCTCGAGGGCTGGGTCCAGCGCGGCGGCAAGGCGCGTTATTTCGTCGAGCACGGCGAGATCGTGGGCGAGTCGGTCCCGAACACGCCCAATTCCTTCCTGTGCACGGCGCGTGCCTACACCAACTTCATCCTCGAACTGGAGTTCAAGCCCTCCGCCGGCCTGAACTCCGGCATCCAGGTACGCAGCGAATGTTTCGCGGAGCCCAGGGCGGTGGAGATCGCCGGCAAGACCTTCCGCATCCCTGCCGGCCGCGTGCACGGCTACCAGGTCGAAATTGATCCCAGCGCGCGCGGCTGGACGGGGGGCCTCTACGACGAGGCCCGGCGCGGCTGGCTGTGCGACCTCAAGGACAACGAGGCGGCGCGGAAGGCCCTGCGGCCCGGCACCTGGAACACCCTCCGCATCGAATGCCGCGGCGATCTCCTCCGCACCTGGGTCAACGGCGTGCCGGCGGCGGAACTCCGGGATGCGGTAACGCCGGCCGGCTTCATCGGCCTGCAGGTGCACGGGGTGGGGGAACGGACCGAGCCGCTGCAGGTGCGCTGGCGGAACCTGCGCCTCCAGGAGCTGCCCTGAAGCGTCCGCGAGGCCGCAGGGTCCGACGGGGCCGCCGCCGGCACCGACCGCGCGCTAGGACGGGACCGAGCGGGTGGCTTTGCGTCCGGTGCCCTGCGGGATGGCCTGGAAGGCCTCGATCTTGTCCGCGGCCATGCGCGCCGCGGTGTACACCTCCTTCGCCGCCCGGCGCGCCGCGGCGGCCAGCGCGGCCCGGCGCTCCGGATCGAGCAGCAGCTTTTCCAGGGCGTCGGCCAGGGCCTCGGGGTTCTCCGGCTCGCAGAGTTCGCCGGCGCCGCTGGTCTCGACGATTTCAGGGAAGGCCGCCACCCGCGGCTGCACCACCGGCACGCCGGCGGCCAGGGCTTCGATCAGGTACAGGCCAAAGGCCTCGCCGCAGCGGGCCGGCACCGAGAAGAGGGTCAGGGAGCGCAGGAATTTGATCTTCGCCGGCCGGTCCAGGTTGGCGTAAAAGTCCACGTCCCCCAGCACGCCGGCCTGTCCCAGACGCCGCCGTTGTTCGGCCACGAAGCGGCGGTCCGCAGGACCGCAACTGCCGCCGATCTTCAGGCGCACGTGGGGGACGCGGACGCGGCGCTTGAGTTCGATGAAGGCCCCCACCAGGGTGTCCAGGCCCTTTTCGCGGCACATGCGGGCGAAGTAGCCGATGGCCGGCGGGGCGGAGGGCGCGGTGTGGAGCGGGGAGGGGGCCAGGTGCGGGTCCTCGAAGCCGGTGGGGTTGATGCCCAGCGGCACCACGCGGAGGCGCTCGGGCGCCAGCCGGAGCCGCTCGGCCATGACGCCGGCAAAGAAGCGGCTCGGCGCCACAAACAGGTCCACGTCGTGGGTGCTTTCCGCCAGCAGTTTCCACGCTTCGGTGCTGTGCCGGGGCGTCAGGGCATCCAGGAAGGCATCCTCGCCGGCGAGCAGGCAGACCACCGGCGCGCCCACCCCCTGCCGCAGGCGGCGGGCCAGACCCAGGAGGAGCAGGTTGGAAAGCACGATGTAGTCCGGCTTGGGACGGGACTTGAGCCAGGCCACCAGCTCCTCCAGTTCACCGGCCTGGTTGCCGTGCTCGCCGTGCAACATCGAGAGGGTCAAATCGCCGACCTCGGCCGGGCGGGTTTTGGCGGCCAACCGGCCCACCCAGCGCAGCAGCCGGGGCTGGGCCAGCAGACGGTGCAACCAGGGCGGCATCGAGCGCAGCAACGCCCCCTGCTGGGCGAGGTACACGTTGATCCCGCTGAAGAAAATCGGCGTCCGCCCGCCGGCGGGCGGTTCGTCCAGCTTGACCGGCAGGTACAACGGCACCAGGAGCGCGTCGTGTCCCTGGCGACGCCACTCACCCACCAGCGCGTTGTCCCGTATGCAGTTGCCGCAGTAGGAACCGCCGGTGCCGGGAGTGATTTGAATGAGGTTCACGGCCGTGTCGGTGTTGTTGGAAAGTCCGAAGGCCTGCACGCCGCGCCACAACCCTGAAGCGCCGGGCAAGGCCGTGCTCCACTTGTGCCACTGCTGCGGCAGGGATGCAAGTGCCGGCCCGCGGCCGGCTTTTTGCCGGGGCGCATTTCAGTTTCTGGCCGTGGCCGGGCTTGCCCTCGCGCTGGCTTCCCCGTCGGCTGTCTCGCGGGTTTTGTCTCCCGCTGACCCTCCGCCCGCGCTCGCGCAACCGGCTGGGAGATCGGCGCTGCGGCTGGTGGGGAAACTGCCACGACGACCTCGGCAGCAAAGGCAGATGCGCTCCATCTGCCTCGCGCCTCCCGACCGCGCGGCGTGGGGCACTCAAGGCCGGGCTGCGGCGGGGGTGGCCGACGCCGGACCGGCCGACTGCGCCTCGGCCACCATCGCCTCGAGGGTGGCCAGGCTGCGCGCGCCCACAAAGCGCCGGCGCACCCGGCCCTGCGCATCCACGATCACCGTGGTGGGCAGTTCGCCGCCCAAGTAGCGGCCGCCCGCCTCGTTTTTCAGGTCCAGCAGCACGGGGTAGTTGATGCCGCGGGCACGGACGGTGCGCCGGACCTTTTCCCGCACCCGTTCGCGTGCCCGTGCGTCCGGCCCGGCCGAGTGCGGGTGGTCGTGATCCTCAGCGTGCGCTTCGTTGGCCGCGGATTCTTCCCCGGCTGCGTGGCTGCCGATGTCGCCGTGGCTGTCCGGCACCCCGTCCAGCGACACACCCAGAATCCGGAGGCGGTCGCCCCACCGCGTCTGCAGGGCGACCAGGGCGGGGATTTCGCCGAGGCAGGCGGTGCACCAGGTGGTCCAGAAGTTCAGCACCACCACCCGGCCCCGCAGGTCGCGCAGCCGCACCGGCCGGCCCTCGAGGTCCGGGAGCGTGAAGTCCGGAGTGGGCAGGGGACGGGCCGTGGCGCCGATATCTTCAGGGCGCGCGGCGGGCGGCGGTGGAAAGCCGCCGTGATGGGCCTGCCACCAGGCGCGGGCCAGTTCGGCGGCGGCCCGGGCCCGCGCCACGCCGGCGGGGGGGAAGTCATCCGACCCGGCGTAGGCCGCGCTTTGCGGGGAGAGGTCGGCGAGTTTGACCGCCCACTGCTGGCCGGCCGCGCGTTCGAGCAGCTTGAGCGCGCTGACCAGCACCACCGGGTGCGGGTCGTTCAAGAGCGTGGCTGCCAGGGGCACGGCGGTGGAAGGCTCGGCAGCCTTGAGCAGTTGCAGCCCCAGCAACCGCACCTGCGGGTCCACGTCGCGCAGTTGCGCGGCCAGCAGCACGGGCAGATGCGGATGCCGGCGGTCCCGCAGGTCCCGCAGGGCGGTCTCCCGCACCGTCAGGTCCGGGTCCAGGGCGGCGGCGCGGATCAAGGTCTCGAGGGGGGGCGGCAGCGGGGTGGGCGGCGGCACGACCCGGCGCACCGACCGGACGGCGGCCTGGCGGTGCACCAGGTGGTCGGTCTCCCAGGCGGCGCGCAAGGCGGCGACGCCATCCGGCGCGGCGAGGATGGCCGATTCGACCAGCTCGGGCGGCGGGGCCTCATTGGCCAGCAGGAGGGTCCACTCAAGGCGCTGGCGCAGTGGCTCGCGGCACAACCAGGCCACGGCCGCCAACAACCCCAGCGCGACCAGCCAAGCCAGACGCCGCCGCGCGGGTGGACGCGTGATGCCGGGCGGGCGGGGTGCAGTCCGCCCTTCGGCCGGGGTCTCCGAGGACCCGCCGGTGGTGGGGGCTTCAGCCATGCAACAACCACCGTTTCATCACGAAACGGCTGCCGGGACTCAGGGGTCAAGTTGACCGTTGAAATGCAGAGGCGCAAGCGGCGGCATTAATTCCAAGACCAGGCTAGACCGTGTCCCAACGGCTGCGGCCGGCAGCCGCCCGTGCCGTGACGGGCCGTTCAGCGGACAAAGGACCGGGTGAAATCCTCGGCCTCGACGGCCACGACTTTTTTCTCGAACCGGGAGCCGGCAATTAGTTCCTGCAACCTGGCTTCATAGGTCGCGCCGTCCAGCGGCAGGGTGACGGTCTGGTCGGTGAGCGAGCTGTAGAGCATGGCGTTGGCCAGCTCGACCGAGTGCAGCCCCTCCTCGCCCGGCGCGATCAGGGGCGTGCCGTCCAGGATGGCGTCCACGAAATTCTGCGTAAGGGTGGCGTGCTGGGCCGGGGCGTCGTCGAAGGGGATGTCCACGTGCCAGACGTCCGGCCGGGCGAAGCCGGTCCGGGCGGTGCGGCTGAACTCGAGCGTGTCGGTTTCGTTGCGGGTGAAGGTGAGCCGGTGATGTTCGAGCACCAGCTTGCCGCGGGTGCCGCAGAGTTCGAGCCGGTTGGTGCCCGGCGCCTCGCCGGTCGAGGTGATGAAGACGCCGGTGGCGCCCGAGGCCCATTCCCAGTAGGCGGTGACGTTGTCCTCGACCTCGATATTGTGGTAACGGCCGAGCTGGCAGAAGCCGCGGACCTTGGCGGGCATGCCGCAGAGCCACTGGAGGATGTCCAGGTTGTGCGGGCACTGGTTCAGCAACACCCCGCCGCCCTCGCCCTTCCAGGTGGCCCGCCAGCCGCCGCTGGCGTAGTAGGCCTCGGTGCGGAACCAGTCGGTGATGATCCAGCTCACCCGCACCAGCGGGCCCAGTTCGCCGGCGGTGAGCAGGCGCTTGATCTTCACGTAGCGCGGCTCGGTGCGGAGCTGGAACATGGCAGCAAAGACCCGGTCCGGGTGCCGGCGGTGGGCGGCGATGAGCCGTTCGGCGTCGGCCTTGTGGACCGAGATGGGCTTTTCGACCATGACATGCAGGCCGGCCTCGAGCGCCGCGATGCCCAGGGTGGTGTGCTGGTAGTGCGGGGTGGCGATGATCACCGCGTCCACCGCGCCGGAGCGGAGGAGCGCCGCGCCGTCGTTGAACGTGCGCAGGCCCCGGGCGGCCCAGGGATCGAGCGGCGCCAGGGCGTCGGCCACGGCGGTGAGCTGGCCGCGAGGGACCTTGCCGTTGAGGAGGTACTCGGCATGGTAGCGGCCGATATTGCCCATGCCGATGATGCCGAGGCGGACGGTGTGCATGGGGGGCAGGCTATAGGCCCGTCCAGGCCGGCTCAAGGCCCGGGTGAAGGCGACCAGGGTAAAAGCGGCGCGGAGTCTTCCGGAGCGGACGCCTTTCCTCAGGCGCGGAAATGCACGCGCCGTGGAGGCAGGGTCCGGTCACCGGGCGGTCGTTCTTCACGGTTCAATCCCGATCAGCACCAGGGGAACCGCCGGCACGCCGCGACCGTTCCGGAGGATGTTGTAGAGTTCCCCCTCGTAATAGCCGGGGCCGGAGGACATCTGGGCTTGAAGTGATTTCATCGCCAGGACCTCGATGCCCACGTCTGTTTGGTCCCGCACGAAAAAGGCGAGGTGCTTGACGAAAAGGTCGTACGCAACAAAGGCGTACTTGCCGAACTGGACTTCCAGGGCGACCCGCTCCTTGACGTAGTCGGTCTGGTTGTAGCTGAAGATGGGCGTCTCCCCGGCGGCTTCGATCTCGGCTTTTTGCTCGGCCGGCGGTTTGGTGAGGGTTCGCCGGATGAGCCGCTCGCTCGCAGTGACCCAATAATGGACACGGCTTTCCTACCACTGGCGGGAAGCCAGCAAGCTCGCAAAGGCGCGGTTCATGGCCACGGGGCTGTACAGGACCCGGCCGCGCATGGTTTTTTCCCGACTGATCTTGACCCGGCAGGCCTGGCCATCCACTGACCGGATCACCTCTTGGACTTCCTGCCAAAGCCCCGCTTTGTGCACCAGGAGGTATTCCAAGCCGTTGAGGGGGGAATAGACCTGGACAATCTTCATCGGCGGGGACGCTCCGGAGGCGGCTGTTCCTGCAGTGTCAACTGCTCGGCCGGGCACTTACCCACCAACCAAGGGGCCGTCACGAGCCGCCGCCCCGCCAGTTGGGGGTCAAACACGGGACGGTGCATGGGACGCACGGGAAGCGCATGCTCCGCCGCCAGCCGGATGCGCGTCCGGGCAATGTCCACGTACCTGGCCACCACCTCGGCGCCCATTCCGCGGCGTTGGTGCCGCACGGCGGCTACCACGGTGGTGCCGACTCCTAGGAAAGGGTCCAACACCCAGTCCCCTTCGCGGCTCAGGGCCAGGACCAACCGCTCCACCAGCTCGACCGGGAACTGGCAGGGATGCTCGGTTTTCTCGACGTGATTGCTTTTGACATTGGGGATCACCCAGACATCCCCGGGATTTTTCCCCAGCGGATTGCAGGAATACTGCCCCACCTTCGGGCCCTTGAAATACTTTTTGCCCGGGTACTTTTGGGGGACCCGGATAGGGGCCAACTCGAACACGTAATCGTCCCCTTTGGTGTACCACAGGATGGTCTCGTAGCGCCCGGAGAGCCGGCGGCTGCAATGCAGTCCATGCTCGAAGTGCCAGATGATCCGGTTCCGCATCTTCAGCCCCAAGCTGGCGAAGACGGGGTAAAGCAGCGAGTCCAGCGGCATGATCGCCCCCCGCTCCACGTAGTTGCCCACCTGCCAGCACAAGCTGCCCCGGGGGTGAAGCACCCGCACGCATTCGGCGATGACCTCCCGCTGCTGGGCCAGGTAGGCGTCCAGGTCCAGCCGCCGTTCGTTCTCCTTGCCCAGATTGTAGGGCGGGGAGGTCACCACCAACTGGATGGCGGCCGTCGGCAGACGGCGCAACAACTCGCGACAATCCCCGGCGTACACCACCGCTCGGGCATCCGGACTGAACTCGGAGGCGATGGTCAACGGACTGAACATGGGCCGGAGCAAGTAAGGGCGGCAGCGGCCGATTTGGCAGGCGGACTTGCCACGGCGCCTTCTGGGAAGGCCCAATACTCAGCCGCCGGGCCTTCTCCCGAGGGTGAACCGCTTCAAGGCACCAGCACGGCGGCGCCGTGCAGGCGGCCTTCCCGCAACCGGGCCAGCGCCCCGGCCGCCGCCGCCAGCGGAAACACCTCCGTGACGGTGCGCACGGGAATGGCCGCGGCCAGGGGCAGAAATACCTCCCCATCCTGTCGTGTCAGGTTGGCCACCGTGCAGAGCGTCCGCTCCACCCACAGGGCCCGGTAGGCAAAGGCGGGGATGTCGCTCATGTGAATCCCGCCGCAGACCACCGTGCCGCCCGGGCGGACCGCGCGCAGGGCGGTCGGCACCAGCGCCCCGACCGGGGCGAAAATGATCGCCGCATCCAGCGGTCGGGGCGGTGGCTGGTCCGAACCGCCCGCCCACACCGCGCCGAGGCTGCGGGCAAATTGCTGCGCCGCTTCATCCCCGGGGCGGGTAAACGCGTAAACCTCACGGCCCTGGTGTCGCGCCACCTGCGTCACCAGGTGCGCCGCCGCGCCGAACCCGAAAATCCCCAGCACCGGCGCGGCCCCGGCCTTCCGCAGCGCCCGGTACCCGATCAACCCCGCGCACAGCAGCGTAGCCGCCGTCCACCGTGTATCCGGTGAAGCGGGCCGCGGGGCAGAGGTTTTCCTGTCCCGCCCGGCAAAACGCGCATTCGCCACAGGTCCAGCCCAGCCACGGGATGCCCACGCGCCGGCCCGGCGCAAGGTCCGTGACGCCGGCCCCCACCGCCTCCACGTAGCCCACAATCTCGTGCCCGAGGATCAACGGCAGCTTCGGCTGGGGCAAATCGCCCTCCAGCACGTGCAGGTCGGTCCGGCAGACGGCGCAGGCGGCCACGCGCACGCGCACCTGGCCGGGGCCGGGTTCGGGCGTCGGCCCCTCCCGCAGTTGGAGCGGTCGGCCGGGCTGTTCAAGGACCTGGGCAAGCATGGCGGAACGATGTGACCGCCCGGCCGCGAGGAAAAGTCCCGACCGGCCCCGGGCCGGCCCTCACGCAGGTTGCCCCCGTTCACCCGCCGCTCGCCGCGAGGGAGGCGCGCGCCGTGCCACTGCCTGGCCGGGCCGGCAAAGGGATTGCCAGACGGGCCGGGCTGCGCGAAACAGGGGCGGTGCGTGAGGTGGTTTCGCTGAAAACCATGCAGGCCCTGGCGCTGGCCTGGCGGCGGCAGGGGATTCCCATCGGGTTGGTCCCGACGATGGGCTACCTGCACGCGGGCCATCTGAGCCTGGTGCAGCGGGCGCGTCGCGAGGTGGGGCCGCGCGGCAAGGTGGTGGTGAGCCTGTTTGTCAACCCGACCCAGTTTGCGCCGCAGGAGGACCTGGCGCGGTATCCCCGCGATCTGGCGCGGGACCGGCGGCTGTGCCGCGAGGCGGGGGTGGATGTGTTGTTCCGGCCCACCGGGTCAGCGATGTATCCGCGTCCGCCGGGCGCGGAGTTCAGCACCTACGTGGTCGAGGAACAGTTGTCCCGCGGCATGGAAGGGGCGTCGCGGCCCACGCACTTCCGCGGGGTGACCACGGTGGTGGCCAAGCTGTTTCACCTGGTCTTGCCGGAGGTCGCGGTTTTTGGGGCGAAGGATTTTCAGCAGGCGGCGGTGGTCCGGCGCATGGTCCGGGACCTGAACTTCCCCGTGATCCTCCGCGTGGCGCCCACCGTGCGCGAGCCGGACGGCCTGGCGCTGAGTTCGCGCAACCAGTACCTCACCCCGGCCCAGCGGGTACAGGCCACGGTGTTGTGGCGGGCCATCCGGGCGGCGCGCGCACTGGTGCGGCGCAACCCCGGCGGTGTGTCGGTCCGCCAGGTCAAGGCCGTGGTCCGGGCGCAGGTGGCCCGGGCGCCGGAAGCCCGGCTGGATTACGTCGAACTGTTCGACCCGGACACCTTGCAGCCGGTGGCGGTGGTCCGCCGCCGGATACATCTGGCCCTGGCGGTTTTTGTGGGAACCACCCGCCTCATTGACAATGCACGCCTCCTCTGACCCGGTCCCGGACGGGGACACCGCGCCGCTGCGCTTTGACCATCTGGTGATCGGCAGCGGCATCGCCGGCCTGTTCTACGCCCTCAAGGCGGCCGAGCACGGCACGGTGGCGCTGGTCACCAAGAAACACCGCGCCGAATCCAACACCAACTACGCCCAGGGCGGTATCGCCTCGGTCATGAGCCCGGAGGACTCCTTCGAGCTGCACGTCCAGGACACCCTCACCGCCGGCGCCGGCCTGTGCAAGGACGAGGTGGTCCGCACCGTGATCCGGGAGGGACCGGAGCGGGTGCGGGAACTGATGGCGCTGGGGCTGCAATTCTCCGAGCGGGAAGTGCCCGGCCAGCCGGGGCGGGTCGAGCTGGACCTCGGCCGCGAGGGCGGCCACTCCAGGCGCCGCATCGTCCACGCCAGGGATATGACCGGGCGGGAAATCGAACGGGCCCTGTTGGCTGCGGCCGAGCGGCACCCGCGCATCCGGATGTTCGAAAACCACTTCGCGGTGGACCTGGTCACCACGCGCAAGCTCGGCCTGCCGGGTCCGGTCCGCTGCCTGGGCGCCCATGTCCTGGACAAGGTCGGCGGGCAGGTCCGCCGCTTTGTTGCGCCGGTGGTGGTGCTGGCCACCGGCGGCTGCGGCAAAGTGTACCTCTACACCACCAACCCGGACATCGCGACCGGCGACGGCGTGGCCATGGCCTACCGGGCCGGGGCCACCATCGCCAACATGGAGTTCATCCAGTTCCATCCCACCTGCCTGTACCATCCCAGGCTGCGCTCCTTCCTCATCAGCGAGGCCGTGCGCGGGGAAGGCGCCGTCCTGCGCGGCCCTGACGGCCAGGAATTCATGGCCCGCTACGACCCCCGCCGTGAGCTGGCCCCGCGCGACATCGTGGCCCGCGCCATTGACAGCGAGATGAAGCGCACCGGCGCCGACCACGTGTGGCTGGACATCACCCACAAGCCCGCCCCCTTCATCATCCAGCGCTTCCCCAACATCTACCGCACCTGCCTCGAAGTGGGACTGGACATCACCAAGGAACCCATCCCCGTCGTCCCCGCCGCCCACTACCAGTGCGGCGGGGTGGTCACCGACGTCAACGGCGCGACCGAAATCGCCGGCCTCTATGCCATTGGCGAAGTGGCCTGCACCGGCCTGCACGGCGCCAACCGCCTGGCCAGCAACTCCCTGCTCGAGGCCCTGGTCGGTGCCCACCGCGCCGCCCAACACGGCCGCGAGCATCCCCTGCCGCCCCTGCCCGCGGACATCCCCCCCTGGCAATCCGGCCTCGCCCACAACCCCGATGAACTGGTCGTCATTGCCCACCTCTGGGACGAAATCCGCCGCCTGATGTGGGACTACGTGGGCATCGTGCGGACCGACAAACGCCTCCAACGCGCCGCCAACCGCGTGGCCAACCTCCAGGCCGAAATCCACGAATACTACTGGGACTTCATCGTCACCGCCGACCTCCTCGAGTTGCGCAACATCGCCACCGTGGCCGAACTGATCATCCGTTGCGCCATGCTCCGCCCGGAAAGCCGCGGCCTTCATTACAACCTCGATCACCCCCACCCCGACCCCGCCTGGGCCGGCCGCGACACCCTCCTCCGCCGCGAAGACCTGTCGGCGGCCACGGCCTGAATACCCCGCGCAACCTCACGCCGCAGCGGCAGGCCCGCGCCGCTTCACCGGCGTTCCGCGCCGGGGGCTGAACTGCCCAGCACCTCCGCCAGCGCGCTCAGGCAGCGCTCGTTCTCGGCCGACGTGCCCACCGAAATGCGCACCCACTCCGGCAGGCCGTAGCCGGCCATCGGCCGCACGATCACCCCACGCCGCTGCAGCTCCGCAAACACCCGCGCCCCGTCACCCACCCGCACCAGCAGGAAATTCGCCGCCGAGGGCACGAACTCCAGCCCCAGGGCACCGCAACCGGCTTCGAGCTGGCGCAGGCCGGCCGCGTTGAGGGCCCGCGTCCGCGCCAGGTGCGCCGCGTCGTCCAACGCCGCCCGGGCCGCCACCTGGGCCAGGCCGTTCACGTTGAACGGCTCACGCACCTTCTCCAGCGCCGCAATGAAGTCCGGATGCCCGATCCCGTAACCCACCCGCAGGCCGGCCAGGCCGTGGATTTTCGAGAAAGTGCGGCTGAGAAACAGATTGGACCGCGCGCCGGAGCGGACCAAGGGCAACAGATCCGGCGGGGCGTCGAGGTACTCGAGGTACGCCTCGTCCAGCACCAACAGGACCTCCGGCGGCAGGCCCTCCACCAACTCCTGCACCGCTTCCGCCGGGGCCAGGGTGCCGGTGGGGTTGTTGGGGTTGGCCACAAAAACCACGCGCGTGCGGGCCGTCACGGCGCGGCGCATCGCCGCCACATCATGCGCCAGCCCCCGCGCCGGCACCTCGACCAGTGTGCCCCCAAAAAGCCGTGTCACGATCGGATACACCGCAAAGCAGTACTGTGACACCACCACCTCCACGCCGGGCTCGATCAGCGCGTGGCCCACCAGTTCCAGCACCTCGTTCGAGCCGTTGCCCAAAATCAGGTGGGCCGGCGTCAGGCCCAGTTTTTCGGCCAGTGCCCGTTTGAGGTAATACGCGTTGCCATCCGGGTAAAGGTGCTGCTGGCTCAGGGCGGCCTGCATCGCTGCCAGCGCCAGCGGCGAAGGTCCCAACGGGTTTTCGTTCGAGGCCAGCTTGATGATGTCCGCCGCGGGCAGACCCAGCTCGCGGGCGACCTCCTCGATGGGGCGGCCCGGCTGATACACCGGCAGGTGCGTCAGGCGGGGATTCATCGGCACGGCAAAAGGACTCGGCAACATGGCCGCCGACTCAGCCACAAGCCGCGCCGGACGGCAATCGGAAGCTGCCGCCGGCCCGGCTGCACGGGTTGCAGGCGGGGACGCCTGCACCACAACAGCAGGCCGGAGGCCTGCACCACCACGCCGGCGGCTCCCCGCCCGCGGCACGGCAGACCGCCAGTCAGCGCGGCGGGAAAGCGGCGCCCGCTCATGGAAGGGCGGTTTTTCTGCTTGTCGGCAGCGGCGGGGCACGGCATTTTGTCGCCAGAGTTTTCCCGGGCACGCAAGTGCCCCGCTCTTTGAGTCACAGGACGCCGATTTGCCCTGCCATTGCGCGTGGCTGGAAACTATGTCCTTGAACCGTAAGCTCGAAATAACGGAGCCCGGACGCCGGTGGGTCTGCCGACAGGCCTTCACTGGAAGTCGAAAGCCACCGATGGGGTTCCACCTGTTTCTGATCAGTTCAAAGGAACTGTGACCCACGGCATTGTGGTGGGGCAACCTTGTGCGCGGCCGCTGGAAGGACCTTCCGGCGGCCGCTTGTCTTTACCCCGCTTTTGGGTTGGGGCCGCCCGCTCGACCGGCTAGATTGGAGCCGTGGCTGTGGATGATCTCTTCGCCTCCGCCCCGGCCGCGGCGCCGGAGCCTCCCGCCGCCCCGGCGGTCGAGGATGTCCCTTCCACGGCGCCGCTGGCGGCGCGGATGCGCCCGCGCACGCTCGAGGAGTTCGTGGGGCAGACCCATCTGCTGGCCCCCGGTCAGTTGCTGCGGCGCGCCATCGAGGCCGACCGGATTCAGTCCCTGATCCTGTACGGCCCGCCGGGGGTGGGCAAAACCTCGCTGGCCCGCCTGATTGCGCTGCGGACCCGCTCCCGCTTCGTCCGCCTCAGCGGGGTCGAGTCCAACGTGGCCGAGCTGCGCCGGGAGCTGACGACGGCCGCCCACCGCCTCGCCCACACCGGCCAGCCCACGTTGTTGTTTCTGGACGAAATCCACCGCTTCAACCGGGCCCAGCAGGATGTGCTGCTGCCGGATGTGGAAAGCGGGGGGGTCCGGCTCATCGGCGCCACCACCCACAACCCGTTTTTCTTCGTCAACGCCCCCCTGGTTTCCCGTTCGCTGGTCTTCGAGCTGCAACCGCTGAGTGAAGCCGAACTGGAAGCCCTGCTCCGCCGCGCCCTGGCCGACGCGGAACGCGGCCTGGGGCACCTGCCCGTGGACGCGGCCCCCGAGGCCTTGCGGCACCTGGCCCGCGTGGCCGATGGCGACGCCCGCAAGGCGCTCAACGCCCTCGAAATCGCCGTGCTCACCACGCCCCGCGCCACCGACGGCCGCCTCCCCCTCACCCTCGCGGCGGCCGAGCAAAGCATCCAGAAAAAGGCCGTGGTCTATGACGCCGACGGCGATGCCCACTACGACACCATCTCCGCCTTCATCAAGTCCATCCGGGGCAGCGATGCGGACGCGGCCCTCTACTGGCTGGCCAAGCTGATCCACGCCGGCGAAGACCCGCGCTTCATCGCCCGCCGCCTGGTGATCAGCGCCGCCGAAGACATCGGCCTGGCCGACCCCCTGGCCCTGGTGCTGGCGCAGGCCGCCGTGCACGCTTCGGAATTCATCGGCTGGCCCGAGGCCCGCATCCCGCTGGCCGAGGCCACCCTCTACCTGGCCACCGCGCCCAAGAGCAACAGCAGCATCCTGGCCATTGACGCCGCCCTGGCCGACGTGCGCAGCGGGCGCACCCTGCCGGTGCCGCCCGCGCTGCGGGACGCCCATTACGCCGGCGCCCGCCGGCTCGGTCACGGCGCCGGTTACCAGTACGCCCACGACCACCCCGACCACTTCGTGGCCCAGGATTACCTGGGCGCCCCGCGTCGCTACTACGAGCCCACCGACCAGGGGCGCGAGCGCCAGATCAAGGAGCGGGTCGAACACTGGCGCCGCCAGTTCGATGCCCTCCGCGCGGCCGCGCCCCCGCCCCCCGCCGCCGGTGCATGAGCCTGCCACTGGTTCAAGCCAAGGCCGCCCTCCGCCGGGAAATCCGCGCCTGGCTGTGCGCCCGTTCCGCCGTCGAACGCGCCCGGGCCTCCCGGGCCGCCGGCGTGGTGCTGAGCGCCCGGCCCGAATGGCAGGCCGCACGCGCGGTGTTGGGATATGTGGCCCTGCCGGACGAGCTGGACCTCTGGCCGGTGCTGACCGCGTGGGTTGCCCGCGGCGGCCGGCTGGCGCTGCCCCGGCCGGACCCCGTCACGGGCCTTTACCAGGCGGCGTGGGTGCCCGATCCCGCGCACGATCTGCGCCCCGGCCGGTACGGCATTCCCGAGCCCACGGCTGCCTGTCCTGTGGCGCCGTTGAACCAACTGGACTTGCTGCTGGTGCCTGGCCTATGTTTTGCGCCGAACGGCCGCCGGCTCGGCCGGGGGCAGGGGCACTACGACCGGCTCCTGGCGACCGAGCATGGACCGGCCTGGGGCGTGGCATGGGATGAACAAATCCGGGACGACCTGCCCACCGGGCCGGAGGATCAACGGGTGGATGCCGTGGTGACGCCGACGCGCTGGCTCGCGGTGGCACAGTGCAGATGACATGACCTGGCTGGCGAGTGTGGACGGGCTGTGGACGGTCCTGGCCGTGGCCCTCGGGTTCCTGGGGGGGGCGCTGGCTTGGTGCGCCTGGGAGGGCTACCACGGCCGGGCGGCCCACCGGCGCCGCACCGAGCTGCTGGAGCGTGCGCGCTCCGAGGCCGAGGCCATCTGCCGCGAGGCCCGGCTTGCCGCCGAGGAGCAATGCCTGGAGCGCCGCCGCCGGTGCGAGGAGGAACTCCAGTCCCGCCGGGCCGAGGTCGAGAAAACCGAGCGGAGCCTGGCCCAGCGCGAAGCGACCCTTCAGGTGCAAACCCGGTCCCTCGCCGAGCGCGAACACGCCGTGTCCGAGGCCCAGGCCCACCTCCGCGAGCAAGCCGCCCGCCTGCAAGCCCTCGAGGCCGAAGCGGCCGCCGTCCTGCGGCAGCGGCGCGAGACCCTGGCCGCCGCCGCGCACCTTTCCGAGTCGGAGGCCCGCGCCGTCCTGCTCCGCGAGCTGGAACAGGAGACCCGCCGCGACGCCGCCGACCTCACCCGCCACCTGTTCGAGTCCGCCCGCGCGCGCGCGGAGGAGCAGGCCCGCCGCATCATCGCCCTGGCCATCCAGCGCTACGCCGGCGAGCACGCCGCCGAGACCACCACCGCCACCGTTTCCCTCAACGGCCACGACATCAAGGGCCGCATCATCGGGCGCGAGGGCCGAAACATCCGCACCTTCGAGGCGGTCACGGGCGTGACCGTGCTCATTGACGACACCCCCGGCACGGTGTTGCTCTCCGGGTTTGATCCCGTGCGCCGCGAGGTCGCCCGCCAGGCCATGGAACGGCTCATCGCCGACGGCCGCATTCATCCCGGCCGCATCGAGGAGGTCGTCAAGAAGGTCAGCGAGGAGATGGAGGAAACCCTGATGCGGGTTGGCGAGGAGGCCGTTTTCAAGGCCGGACTGCCGCCGATGCACCCGGAGATTGTGAAGCTGCTGGGCCGGCTGCGCTTCCGCCACAGCTTCTCCCAAAACCTGCTGGACCACTCGCTGGAGGTGGCCCACCTGGCCGGCATGATGGCCGCCGAACTGGGCGCCGACGCCGCCCTGGCCCGCCGGGCCGGCCTGCTGCACGACATCGGCAAGGCGCTGCATCACGAGATCGAGGGCTCCCACGCCGCGGTGGGTGCCGAGTTCATCCAGCGTTACGGTGAATGCCCGGAGGTGGTCCGCGCGGTGGCCTCCCACCATGACGAACAACCCCACGAGGGCATCTACGGCTTGCTGGTCAGCGCCGCCGATGCCATCAGTGCCTCCCGGCCGGGGGCGCGCTCGGAGTCCATGACCACCTACCTGCAACGGCTGGAAGACCTCGAACGCATCGGTGCCAGCTTCCCCGGCGTCGAAAAATGCTACGCCGTCCAGGCCGGCCGCGAGGTGCGGGTCATCGTCAAACCGGACGCGGTGGACGACCTGGAGGCGCATCACCTGGCCCGCAGCATCGCCCGCAAGATCGAGTCCGACCTGCTCTACCCCGGCCAAATCCGCGTCACCGTGGTGCGGGAGACGCGGTGCGTCGAGTTCGCCAAGTAGGGCGCCCGGCGCTCAGGGCGCGGGCGGGGGCGGAGCCGCGGTGGCGGGGGGCTTGCGGAACACCACCACGTGCTGCCAGGGCAGGTCCGAGACCGTCCGCACCCACTCCAGCGGATGCAGGGCCAGCTCGCGGCGGATTTGGGCCACGGACATTTTGTGCAGCGGTTTGATGGGCACGGCGGGGTCCTCGGCGCGATATTCCACCACTGCGAGCCGGCCGCCCGGTTTCAGGGCGCGGCAGAGGGCGGTCAGCACCTCGTGCGGCCAGGCCAGCTCGTGGTACACGTCCACCATCAGTACCAGGTCGAGGCTTTCGGGCGGCAGGCGGGGGTCCTGTTCCGTGCCCAACACCGGCACCACCTGGGTCAGGCCGCGCGCAGCGAGGTCCGCGCGCAGCCGCTCGAGCAGTTCCGGCTGGATTTCCACCGCGTACACGCGGCCCGCCGGTCCGACCGCCTCCGCCAGGCGCCGGGTGTAGTAGCCGGTGCCGGCCCCCAGGTCGGCCACCACCTCCCCCGGCTGAACGGCCAGCGCCGCCATGACCTTTTCCGGCGCCTCTTCCGCCGCCCGCTCCGGCCGCTCGAGCCAGTCGGCCCCCAGATGGCTCATGACCCGGGCAATTTCCCGGCCCTGGTAAAACTTCCCGATGCCGTCCGGGCTGGCCGGCTCGCGGAATTCGTAGCGGAATGCGGCCGCCGTGTCGGCGGCGCGCCCCACCGCCCCAGCGCAGACGACCCCCCCGAGCGTCAGGCCCAACGTGACGAGCGCAGGCAGCCAGGTCCGCAGCCAACCCCTCGGCGGCCGCCCGCCATGGCCTGGAGAACCTCCCCGCTGCGGCGCGGCCCGGTCGGTGGTGGGGAAAACGGTGTGGCCGGAGTTCACACCGGGTGGGTGGTCCGAATGCGGTACCACAGCGGTTGAAGGTCCGCGTCCGCCAGGGCGAGGCGGAGGAAGGTTTTGGCGCAGGGCGCCGCGGCCAGGGCCCGCTCGAACAGCCCCCACGCATCATCCAGCCGGCCCATCTGGGCGGCGTAGCAGGCCAGGTTGTAGGGCACGGTGGGGCTGTCCGGGAAACGGGAGAGGGCCGGTTGCAACGCCTCCCGGGCCTGCTCGACGCCGGCGCCCGGCAGGCGTCGCAGCGCGTAGGCCTGGTGCACCCAGCCAAACTCGCGTTCGGGCGCCAGCCGGATGATCTCCCCGGCCACGGCGGCGGCCCGGCCCCAGTCCGCCCGCTCCGCGTGGATGCCCCACTCCAGCTCGAGCACGCACGCGCAATGGCGGGCGCGCTCCCCCAACCGTCTCAACTCCTCCAGGGCGGAGTCGGCATCGCCCAGCATGAGCCAGCCCTGGGCGGCCTCGTAATGGTAGCGGTCGGGTATCGGCAGTTGGTGCACGGGGCGAAGGTAGCGGGGGGAAGCTGTGCGGGCAAACGCACAGGCCGCCACTCCGGCCGCCGGAACAGGCAGGAAGGCCGGGGAATCGGGAATTCAGGAAGGTAGGAAAGCGCAAGTGGCCGGATGCCCGCAGCCGCCCCGATGTCGCGACGCACCGCCTCGCCGCCGGCTCCGGGTGGAACGGGCAACCTGCCTTTTCCCGCCGGGACCGCGAGGACGCGGTCCCTCCCTATGGGGGGCGGCGACCCCCGCCGACCCTGCCTGTGTCGGCCTTCAAACTGGTGGTTCTTCAGCGGCCCGCAGGTTGAGGCGCCGCGACCAGTGCGCGCAGTTGCTCCGGCGTCACCGCTGTCCTCGGCCGGAACCGCGGTCCGGCCATGTAGTCCAGCAGGCTGCGCCGGAACTGGCGCCGGACGGGGTCATCGTCCGGGCCGGTGTCGAGGTCCACGCTGCACACCAGGAGCCGGCCGGGTCCGACGCGGGCCTCGAACACCAGGCCCAGGCGACGGTTGGTGAACCAGTCATCAATCACCTGCACCAGCGGGCGCAGGCGGCGGGGCAACGCCTCCAGCCGCAGCGCGCCGGCGCGGGTGATCAGGTACCACCACTGCCAGTTGCTGTGGGCGTCGGTGGGGAAGGCGGCAAAGAGCGGATGCGCCGGGTCGCAGAGAATCCCCAGGGTGTGCGGCGGCTGCCGGCCGGTCCAGGCGGTGTTCCAGAAGATGCTCGAGAACCCCAGCGCCACCGGGCCGTGGCGCGGGTCGGCGGCCACCTGGTCCCGGGGTACCAGCCAGAGCACCCGGCCGCCGGCGTTCAAGACGTCCAGGGCCGTGCGGTCCAGTTGGTGCACCACCGTGATGGCCGGCGGCACTTGCGTGGAGACCGCCGCGGGATAGACCCAGAGGTCCCAGTCATTTTCAAAGGCCGCGCCGCCGCCGTCGCTTCCCGGGCGGGAGGAGGTTTCGGTCAGTCGCACCACCAGGCGGTACCGCGCCGGGACGGGCAGGTCGGCCAGCGGAAGGCGCAGGGTGCCCAGGGCTTGGCCGGAGCCCGGGGCTATGTCCTGCCGCGTGAACCGTGCCTGCCGGTGCACCGCGCCGTGATCGTCCACCAACCGGCAGTCGGCTGTGACCTGGTGCAGCGGCGCGGGGCCGAAATGCGCCACGGCGATTTCCGCCTCGAGCCTCTCCCCCTCCCGAAAGACGCGCCGGGGCAGGCGTGCCAGCGGAACGGTGTGGTGGCAGAACCGGCGGAACTCCCCGGCGGTCACGTAGCCCTTGGATTCCCAGAAGGCATCCAGCACGCCCACCAGGGCGGTGCCCTGGCCGGGGAAGTCGTGCAGGTCGAGCAGTTGAAAGCCGCCCAGGCCCGGCGTGCGCAGGGCCGATTCGATCTCCTCCTTGTAGCAGAGGGTCTGCAGCCGGCCAGAGGCGTGCAGAAAGTCGCGCGCCTGTCCGAGCATCCCCTGCGCCCGGAGCGAGTCGCGGAAGATTTCGAAGTTCCGCGGCTTGAGGAGCCCGGTGTAGCGGTGCAGGCCGGAGAAATCAGGGTAGGCGCACCATTGGCCGATCTCGTGGCTGACCACCGGGACGGCGTGCGCGGCCACATAGGCGCGGTAGTCGGTGACCGTCTCGGGCGAGCGGGCGTTGAGGCGGGACTTCAGGCCGGCGCCCCAGGCGTGGATGCGGGGGTCGGGGGTGACGTGGAACTGGTCTTCGGGCAGTTGCGGCCAGCCGGAGCCACCGGCGTAAAGGCGGCGGGGGTCAGCGGCCCGGTGGTGGGCGACCCATGGGCGGAGATACTCGGCGTGGCGCGGGCCGCCGGGCTCGTTGCCGGCGACCAGCATCACAAACGAGGGGTGGTTGCCGTAGGCGCGCAGGATGCGGTCGGCCTCGCGGTACAGCCAGGCGTCCACCGGCCGTCCGTCGCCGAGGGTGGTGGATTGGTTGGGCCAGGTGGCGCATTCGACCTGGAGGTACACCCCGAGTTCATCAGCGGCCACGAAGGCGGCCTCCGGTGGGCAGTGCGAGTGGAACCGCAAATGGTTCAGGCCATGCGCGCGCGCGACGTCCAACACCCGACGCCAGGAGGCCACGTCGGTGGGCGGATGGCCCGTGCGGGGAAAGACCGAGCACTCGAGCGTGCCGCGCAGGAAGACCGGGCGGCCGTTGAGGGTGAACTGCGTGCCGGCGGTGGCGAAGTCGCGCAAGCCGAAGACCGTCTCCGCCCTGGCCGGCTCGCCGCCCCCCTCCGGCACCAACGTCGCAATCAACCGGTACAGGGCCGGATGGAACTCATCCCACAACGCCGCCTCCGGACCCAGGCTGTGGGTGAACTCGTGCTCTGCCCCCTCGGCGGTCCAGGTGACCGGGTGGCGGGCCCGGAAGCCGCCCCGGTCGGTTCCCCGGGCGGGCATGCATTCCAGCAGCAACAGGCCGCTGCCGGCGCCGGTGCCGGCGTTGCCCAGTTGCAGCCGCACCCGGGCGGTCCGCGTGGCGGCCCCGGGAAAGACCTGCACCTGCTCGATCCACACCGGCGGGGTCGCGCGCAGTTCGAGGCGGCCGACGATGCCGTTCCAATTGCCCTGGGTGTGGTCGCTGATGCTGTGGGCGTTTTCGCCCACGTCCACGATGCGGCGGTTGTCCACCCGCACCGTCAAGCGGTACCGGCCCGGGCGGGGCAGGACGCCCAGATCGTATTCGTGCGGGGTGGACAGGCTGTCGTTCGCGCCCAGAAACCGTTCATCCCACCAGACCCGCGTTTCCCAGTGCGGCCGCTCCAGAAACAGGACCACGCGCCGGCCGGCCCACGCGGCGGGCACGGTCACTTCCCGTTGATACCAGGCCACGCCCACGTAGTGGCGCTCGGGTTGGAGCCAAAAGGGCACCTTGACCCGGCCCGGCTCGCGGTACGGCGCCCACTCCGGCTCGGTGAACCACGACCGGTCCACAATCCCGCCGGTCCAGGGCGTATGGGTGGTAATGGGGTCGCCCCAGCCCTGGGCGGTCAGCACGCCGGGCAGGCGCACCCGCTCCGGCAGGGGACGGGCAAACCACCCGGCCGCCACTCCAGCATCCTCCCGGTCCAATGCCAGCCGCCAGCGCCCGGCCAGGGAGAGGGTGTCCTCTCCGCCGCGGACCCCGGCACCGCACGCGATTCCTGCCCCGACCAGCACCCGGCCCAGCCACACGCGGATGTTCACGCGCCGAGCAAACGCCCCCACCGCCGCCCTGGCGAGCGCGAAAGCGCCGCCCCCAAACTCCGGCTTGCGCCGGGGGCCGGAACCTGCCACTATCTCCGGCTTTGTTATGGCGAGAATTTGTGCACTCACCGGCAAACGCCCCATCAAGGGCAATCGCATCTGGCGCAGCGGCAAGCCCAAGAAACAGGGCGGCATCGGCACCCACGTCACCGCCATCACCAAGCGCCGCTTTTTCCCCAACCTCCAACGGGTCAAGGCGGTGGTCAACGGCCGCGTCCGGTACATCCGCGTCGCCGCCTCGGCCATCAAGAAGGGCCTGGTGGTCAAACCGCCCCGGCGGGATTGGAAACCCGGCACGGCAAAAACGGCCGCCCCGGCCGGCGCCGGACAGACCGCCTGAACCGGCCCTGCCCACTCCGGGCGAGGAGTGGGGCCTCGCCTACTTTGTCGTCCCCGCCCACCGCCGTGCCCGCTCCCGTGCGAGGCGGCGCTTCCCGCGCCGGTTCGCTCTTGACGCAACGGGCGGCTGTGATTGCATCCGCCGCATGAAATGCAACTGGTGGCTCCTGCTGGTGGTGTTTTGCTTCGTGTCCCTGACGCCGGGCTGTTACTCGACGGTGGAAGGGCGGAAACGGGCGGGCCTTCCCTTCCGCAAGGACCGGCTGGAAAGCCGCTATGAGCGCATACCGGCAGAAGTTTTTGCCGCCGCCAAGGCCGTGCTGGCTGACATGGGCACCCTGACCGGGGAAAACACCATCGCCAGTACCCTCGAGGCCAAGGTGGACAACAACACCATCTGGGTGAAGGTCGCCGAGGTCGAGCCCGGCATCACCCAGGTGTGGGTGCAGGCCCGCCGCAATGCGCTGGCCGGCAACGTGGACGTGGCCAGCGAGGTGGACAAGCGCATCGCCCTCGAACTTCAGGCCCGCTGAGGCGGACCGCTTTTTAGCCCCATCCGGGGATCCGCCGAGCCCGGCTTCAACGCCGGGCTCGTTCGTTTGGCCGCCAGTTGGCGGGGCAGCAGGGCCAGACGCCGCCGCGCCTGCTCGGCGGCCGGGGCGGCGGGGTCGCGCTCGATGATGCGCTCCAGCGCGCGCTGCGCGGCGGCCGGGTCCGGCGGATCGTCCAGGTGCACATCCGCCAGCAGGTTCAACCAGTGCACGACCTGCTGGGCCGGGGCGTGGGGCTGGGCGATGAGCTGCTCGAGCTGCTCGGCGGCCAGGTCGGGGCGGTGAAATTCCTGGCGGTACAACAGCGCCAGCTCTTCGCGGGTCCGGTTGTCCTCGGGGAACCGCTCCAACTGCGCCACCAGTTGCTCGGCGCGAGCGTGGGGGTCGCTGTCGCGGGGCGTGATCTGCGGCGGCTCGCCCCTCAGGCCAAGCCGGTCCGGGGCGCGCGGCACCTCCGGGCGCCGACGCTGGCGCTGGTCTTCGAGCATGGCCTGGGGCGTGAGATGGGCCAGCCGCTGGCGGGCCAGATGGGCTTCCGGAGTGCCGGGCAACAGGTGTTCGATGCGCTCGAGCGCGGCCCGGGCCGCCGCGCGGTCGCCTGCCAGGCGCAGATGCCATTCCGCCAGGCGCAACAGGGCAAAGGCCACGTTCCGGGGGGCGAGGCCCGGCTGCGCCAGGCAGGACCCGATGGTGGCAGTGGCGGCCGGCAGGTCCCGCAGGTCTTCGGCCTGGATTTCCGCCAGCAGCATCAGCCCCCGGAAATGGCCCGGGAACCGCTCGAGCTGCGCCCGCACTTCGGCCGCGGCCTCGAGGTAACGCCCCTGCTTGCGCCGCGCCTCCGCCACCGAGAAGAACGGCTCGGGGTCGGGCGCTCTCCCCCCGCCGTCAAAAAGGCTGCCGGCCCAGCGTCCCAGACTCTCCGCCAGGCTGGGCACCCAGATCAGGGCCAGGATCAGGCCCCCTACCGCGGCCATCGGCACGCCGACAAAGGCCGTGACCTCGTCCCATCGCACGAACAACGGCCCCACCACCCACCCCAGAAAAGCCAGGTCCGCCGCGGTGGCCAGGAGGCGGACGACCAGCGCCGGCCGGTCCTCGCTGCGCCGCCAGACCCGGCGGAATGCCCAGATCAGCAGGCCGAGGAAGGCTCCCCACGCCGCCACAAACAGCAGGGTCTTGAACACGGTGACCATACATGCCCGCCGGTCCGCCCTGCTCCGCCGCGGCGGAGTCGGCTTAGACGGCGGCGGCGCTCTTGCTCAGGCGTTCCGGTTGCCGCGCCCGGCTCAGCGCCACGTCGTAGCTGATCAGGCAGCGGCGGTACAAATCGCTCAGACAGGCGTCGAACAAAACCATCCCGTCCCTGGCGCCGGTTTGGAGGATGGTCTCCAGCAGGTGAAGCTGGTTTTCGCGGATGACCTTGCGGACCGCGGGGGTGGCCACGAGCAGTTCGTAGGCGAGGGTGCGCCGGGCGCGGTCCACGCTGGGCAGCAGTTCCTGGCAGATGATGCCCTGCAGGCAACTGGCCAGTTGCAGGATGATCTGCCGCTGGGCCGCGCCCTCGAACACGCCGATGATCCGCTCCAGCGCGTGCCCCACGCTGGGCGAGTGCAGCGTGGCCAGGACCAGATGGCCCGTCTCCGCCGCTGTCAGCGCCGTGGCGATGGCCTCGTGGTCCCGCATCTCGCCGATGGCAATCACGTCCGGGTCCTGGCGCAGAACGTGGATCAGCGCCCGCGAAAACGAGGGGGTGTCGGTCAGCACCTCCTGTTGCACCACAATGGCCCGCCGGGAGGGGTGCACAAACTCGATCGGGTCCTCGATGGTCACGATCTTGCACCGCCGCTCCCGGTTGATGAGGTCCACCAGGCAGTTGAGCGTGGTGGTCTTGCCCGCGCCGGCCGGACCGGCAATCAGCAGCAGGCCCACCGGCCGCCGCGCCAGCTCGTCCAGCTTCGCCGGCAACCCCAGCTCGGCCCGGTCGGGAATGACCTCCCCCACAAACCGCAGGCTGAATTCCGGATGCCCGGCCCGGCTGTATACGGTCAACCGCACCCGTCCCACCGGTGGTGGGCAGTTCAGGGAGGCGCACCATTCCCGCTCCCGCTCGAAGGCCGCCCGCTGGGCGGGAGTCAGCACCGCGGCCGCCAGCGCCTCGAGGTCCGCCTCGGTCCACGGCGCCCCTTCAAGGAACAACTCGCCGTTGATGCGGAAGGCCGGCGGCAGGCCGGCCACCAGGTGGAGGTCGGAGGCGCCCCGTTCATGGGCCTCGGCCAGCAGGGCATCCAGGCGCTTGCGGCTCATGTCAGCCGCTCCACCAGCGCCGCCAGCAGCCCAGCCAGCGCTGCCAGGTGGTGAGGCCGGCCAGGTCCGCGTCCAGGCCGCGGGCCTCGGGGCATTCCGGGTCCAACTGCCGCGCCCGCTCCAGGGCCAGCCGGGCCTCAGCGACCCACCCCAGGGCCAGTTGGCCGCGGCCCACTTCAAGCCAGAGCACCGCCGCGGCCGCCTCGAGGGCCAGCGCCTGGCGGGCCAGTTTCAACGCCAGCACCGGTGCCCGGTACAGGCGGTACACGCGCGCTGCCAACCAGGGCCACAACCAGTCCGCCGGCGCCGCGGCGAGCGCCTTGCTGAAACAGTAGTCCGAGCGCCGCTCGCGGCGGGCCAGCAACACCTCGCCCCGCGCCAGCCACAGGGCCGGCGCGCCGACCGGCTCCCGCAACGAGGCATCCGAAAAGGCCAGCGCCGCCTCCAGGTCCCCGGCCCGGGCACAGGTCACGGCCTTGAGGGCAAGCAGCTCGGGGTCCTCGGGAAGGCGTTCGAGCGCCCGGTCGGCCCACGCCCGGGCTTCCTCCACCTCGTTCAACTCGAGCAGCAGGCGCACCTGACCGGCCCAGGCGGGCGCCAGGTGGGGGTTGCGCTGCGCGACGCGGCTGAAGTGCCGCAGCGCCGCCTCGAAATAGCCGGCGCGAAAGACGCGGTCCGCCTCCGCCAACCCCTGCGCCTCCTCGACCGGAGCGGTCTCGGTGCGGGCGGCGCCCTCTTCCTCGTGAAGGTCCCCGAATTCGAGGTGAGCAAAGCGGCTCATGGCGTGGGGCCGGCGGGCCGGCCACGACAAGGTAACGTTGCCGCCGCGGGCGGGCCAGCGGTTTCCCCCTCACCGCGCGTCGGCCTCAGAAAAACGGATTGTGTGCCCGCTCCTCGGCCACGGTGGTCAGAGGGCCGTGGCCGGGGCAGATCAGCGTCTCGGGCGGCAGCGACAGAATCTGACGGCGGACGACCTCGCGGGCTGCGGCGGCGTCGCCGGGCACGCGGCCCATCGAGCCGGCGAACAGGGCGTCGCCCACGAAGGCCACGTGCGGGGCGTCTTCCGGCCAGTTGCCCACCAGGTAGGTCACGCCGTCCTCGGTGTGGCCGGGGGTGGGGCGATGGGTGATGCGCAGGCTGCCGAGCGGGACGCACTCCTGGGGGCGGTTGCGCTGGTCCACGGGGGCGTCCGGGCCGCTGGTGTGCAGCCGCAGCCGCGGGAAGCGCGCCCGCAGGGGCGCCACGCCGGCGACGTGGTCGGGATGGGCATGGGTGAGGAACAGGTGCCGGGGCTGCAACGCCTCCCGCTCGATTTCGGCCAGGATCGGCGCCGCGTCGAAACCGGTGTCAAACACCGCCGCCTCGCGGGTGACCTCGTCCCAGACCAGGTAGGCGTGGACGGCCAGGCCCGCCTGGCGGGTGCTCAACACGCGCAGTTCGCGCCAACGGCCCAGGTCCACTGCCGCCGGCCGCCACCCTTCGGCCAGCGCCTGCAACCTGGCAGGGTCCAGTCCGAGCACGCGGGCCAGGCCGGCCCAGTCCACTGCGGCGGGCGGCCGCCCGGACTGTTCCCAACCGGCCAGTTCGGCCGGCCGCAACGCCGCGGCCGCCGCCACTTCTTCCAAAGACCGGCAGGCATGATGGCGCGCCTTCTGGAGCACGTCCCCACTGTGGTCTTCCAACTCCATGGCCGCGGAGCGTAGCCGTGAGCGGCCGGGGTGCAAGCCGGGGCTGCCAACGGTTTTTTCCATTGCCGGGAGGGCGGCCCGTGGCTTCAACAAGAGCATGACGGCCCTGCCGCCGGCCCTGGCCCTGTACCGCCTGCGTCTGGAGCGCGGGGCGCTGGACCGCCTGCCCGCTCCCACCTGGCCTCCCGGCTTCACGGTGCATGGATTCCGGGCGGGCGATGAGTCGCGGTGGGTGGCGGTGGTGGGCGAGGCCGACAGTTTGCTTCCGATCACCGGGGAGACCTTTGCCCGGGCCTTCCCCGGTGAGCCGGCCGAGTTGGCACAGCGGGTAATGTTCCTGCAGGCGCCGGGCGGGGAAACGGTGGGCACGGTCACGGCGTGGCGGGGAGACGCCCGCGGAGGGCGGGTGCACTGGTTGGCGGTGCGGCCGGCCTGGCAACGCCGCGGGCTGGGAAACGGTTTGCTGCTGCTGGCCCTGAGCCGGCTGCGGGCCCTGGGGCACGACCGCGCCTGGTTGATCACCGAGGCCGGCCGGCCGCGGGCGTTGCGGCTGTACCGGCGCTGGGGGTTCGAGCCGGCGCTGCGCACGCCGGAGGACCGTCAGGTCTGGGAGGTCCTGCAACGCGCCGGCTGGGTGTAGCCTCCGGGCAGGCCCGAGGCCGGCCGGGCGTCCGCTCCGGGCTTGCGCGGGTAGACGCAGGGCGGAAAGCATCCCCGACCATGCCGACAATTGGGGAAACCACGACCCGAGCAGGGAACCCGGCCCGCCGTCTGGCCTGGGCGGTGGGGGCGTTGGTCTGGGCGGTGGTGGGTGGCTGGACGGTGGGGGCGGTGTTGCAATTCTGGCGCTACGTGCCGGGCCTGCTCGGGTCCGAACTGCTGTTCTTCGCGCTGCCGGCCGCGGTGTTTTTGTGGCGATGGCGGTGGGAGGACGCGGAGGTGGGCGCGGCGTTTCGGCGCCCGCCGGTGCGCGAGCTGGGCTGGAGCCTGATGCTGGCCGCGGCGGTGGGAGTGGCCGGGACGGCGCTCGCCGTGGCCGGGCGCCGGGCGCTGGGTTTGCCGGTGACGGCGGCCCCGCCCTCCCCCGGGCTGGTGGGGGTCTGGGTGGTGGCGGCGCCGCTGGCGGAGACGTTGCTGTTCCGGGTGGTCTTGCAGCGGACGCTGGCTGCGGCGTGGCGGCCGGGGCCGGCGCTGGCGGTGACGGCGGCGACCTTCGGATTGATCCAGGGTAGTGGAACGCGGCTGGCCGAGACGCTCCTGCTGGGGGTGTTCAGCGGGGTGGTGTGGGTCAAGACCGGCCGGTTTTGGGCGTGTGCCGGTTTTCACGCGGCGGTGAACGCGGTGGGGCTCGGCCTCTGGCCGGCCCTGGGTGGACTGTCGGTCACGCTGGCGGGGCTGTTGGCGGCGGGGGGAATGGCGGCCGCGCTGATCGTGGCCGGCTACTGGCTGGAACCGGTGTGGCGGCTGCGGCGTTGGCGCGACCGACTGCGCTGGGCCTTGGTGGGGTCGGACGCACCGCCGCGGGAGCCGATGCCCGTCGGCCGCATCGCCGGCTGGGTGCTGGGGGGGCTGCTGGCGACGATGGCGGTCTTGAACGGGGTGGTGGCCAGCGGCGAATGGCGCGCGGCGCGGGCGCACCGCCAGAGCGGGGCGGGAGGGCCGGAGGTGCGGCAGCGGGATGAATGGCGGCTGGAGGCGGAGGGGCGGATTGCGGTGCGCTCGCGGATCGAGTTCACGCGCTGGCCGCTCGAACGGGAGGGGCTGACCTTCGCCCTGGCCTACCCTGAAGCCGGGGTGTCGCTGGTGCTGCTGGCGGGGGAGGAGCTGGCCGTGCGGCCGCTGGGGGCGGGGACGTTTGGGCTGGTCTGGCCGCGGCCGATGCCGCCACCGGGCACGCTCGAGGTGTACTGGAGCCTGCCCCTGTCCGCGTTGGAGGCACCGGAGCAGGGGTTCCGGGTGCGTTTGCAGGCGCTGGTGCCGGTGCACGCCTTCGCCCTGCGGCTGATGCTGGCACCGGACTGCGGCTACGTGTTTGCGCGGGCACCCGAACGGCCGGCGGACCTGATTTTCTCGACATCGTTCCAACGGCCGGCCCGGCGGGATTTCGGCAGTTGCGGCCTGGGGCTGCGGCCGGCAGGGGCGGCCGCGGTCACGCCCTGAGTGCGGCCGCGTGGGGCGGCTCAGCGGCCGAGGGTTTGCTTGAACTTTTTGACCTTCGGGGCGATGACCGCCTGACAGTAGGCCTGGGCGGGGTTGCGGCGGAAATAATTTTGGTGGTAGGGCTCGGCCGGCCAGAAGCGGGTCAGGGGGACGATCTCGGTGACGATGGGCCGGGTGAATTGGGCGGCGGCGGCGGCGCGGGACTTTTCCGCGGCAGCCTTCTGGGCGTCATCGTGGTAGAGGATGATGGAGCGGTACTGCGGGCCGACGTCGGCGCCCTGGCGGTTGAGGGTGGTGGGGTCGTGGCACTGCCAGAACAGCTCGAGCAGCCGTTCATAGCTGACGCAGGCCGGGTCAAAGGTGATCTGGACCACTTCGGCGTGGCCGGTGTCGCCGGCACAGACCTGCTTGTAGGTCGGTTGGTCCACGTGGCCGCCGGCGTAGCCGCTGACGACGTCCTGGACGCCGTCCACCAGTTCGAAGACCGCTTCGAGGCACCAGAAGCAGCCGCCGCCGAGGGTGGCGCGTTCGAGGCGGGCGGCGGGGGAGGCAGGGGTCTCGGGCATGGGAGCGGGGGCGGTGTCGCCGGCGGGGAGCGAACCGGCGCCGAGCAGGAGCCAGGAGCCGGCGAGGAGCGCTTTCATGTTCAACGGGCGCACGGTAGCGCGGACCGGCCGCGGGGCAAATGGGGCCTTCAGGCGCCCGCCTCGGGTGGCGGGGGCGGTGGGGTGTGTTTCTTGAGCTGGTGGCGGACGTCGCGGCCTTCGTACAGGTACACCACCTCCTCGGCCAGGTTCGAGGCGTGGTCGGCGATGCGTTCCAGGGCTTTGGAGATGACCATCAGGTTCAGGCAGCGGCTGATGGTGGAGGGTTTTTCGACCATGTAGCTGGCCAGCTCGCGGTGGAGCTGCTTGTTCAGGGCGTCCACCTCCTTGTCGCGCAGGACAATCTCGCGGGCCCTGGCGCTGTCCCGGCGGATGAAGGCGTCGAGGGCGTCGTGCAACATGGCCAGGGCCAGTTGAGCCATGCGGGGGAGGTCCACGTAGGGCTTGAGCTGGGGTTCGCGTCCCAGTTCGATGGCGCGGCGGGCGATGGTGGTGGCTTCGTCACCCACGCGTTCGAGGTTTTGGGCGAACTTCATGGCCGCGGTGATCAGGCGCAGGTCACTGGCCAGGGGGGCCTTGCTGAGCAGGTTCACGCCCAGCTCGTCCACGGCCACTTCCAGTTCGTCCAGTTCGGTGTCGTCGGCGATGACCTGGCGGGCGAGGTCGTCATCCCGTTCGAGGAGGGCTTTGACGGCGCGGTCCACGGCCCGGGCGGCCTTGCTCACCATGGTGATGAGCTGCTGCTTGAGGGCGTCGAGGCTTTGGTCGAAGTGGACGGACATGGCGGCGGGAGAGGCAGGTGGGTGCCGGGCCGGCGGCTCAACCGAAGCGGCCGGTCACGTAGTCTTCGGTCTGCTTGTGGGACGGGTTGGTGAAGATGTGGGCGGTAGTGTCGTACTCGATCAGTTCGCCCAGATAGAAAAAGGCGGTGTAGTCGGAGATGCGGGCGGCCTGTTGCATGTTGTGGGTGACGATGACGATGGTGTAGTCGCGCTTCAAGTCGAGGATGAGGTCCTCGATTTTGGCGGTGGCGATCGGGTCCAGAGCCGAGGCCGGCTCGTCCATGAGCAGGATGTCGGGCTGGATGGCGATGGCGCGGGCAATGCAGAGCCGTTGCTGCTGGCCACCGGACAGCCCCAGGGCGCTGGCGTGGAGGCGGTCCTTGACCTCGTCCCAGAGCGCGGCGGCGCGGAGACTTTTTTCCACCACCTCGTCCAGTTCGGAGCGGCGCTTGATGCCCTGGAGGCGGAGGGCGTAGGCGATGTTTTCGTAGATGGACTTGGGGAAGGGATTCGAGCGCTGGAAGACCATGCCCACCCGGCGGCGCAGCTCGATCACGTCCACTTCCGGTGCGTAGATGTCCTGACCGGCCAGGCGGACGGTGCCGGCCAGGCGCACGCTGTCTATAAGGTCGTTCAGGCGGTTCAGGCAGCGCAGGAGGGTGGACTTGCCGCAACCGGAGGGGCCGATGAAGGCGGTGACCAGCCGCTCGCGGATGCCGAAGGTGATGTCCTTGAGCGCCTGGGCGGTGCCGTACCAGAGCGAGAGGCGCTCGAAGGTGATCAGCTCCGGGTGCCGGGCGTCGGCTCCCGTGGCAGGGGCTGGGGAGGGCAGGCTGGGGAGGGGAACGGCCATGAGTGCAGGCAGGAGGTTCAGCCCAGTTGCCGCAGGCGGCGTCGCACCCGGGTACGGATGAGGATGGCCACCAGGTTCAGGGCAAAGGTCAGCAACAGCAGCACCACCACGGTGCCGAAAAGGATGGGCCGGCTCTTGTCCACGTCCGGCGCCTGGGTGGAGAGTACATACACATGGTAGGCCAGGTCCATAAACTGGTCGCTGAGCGCGCGCGGGAGGTTGGCCATGTAATAGGCCGCGCCGGTGAACAGGATGGGCGCCACCTCGCCCGCCGCCCGGCTCACCGCCAGGATGCCTCCGGTGAGGATGCCCGGCAGCGCCTGCGGCAGCACCACCCGCACCACGGTCTGAAATTTCGTCGCCCCCAGCGCCAGGCTGGCCTCCCGCAGCCCGGTCGGGATCGCCCGCAACGCTTCCTCGGTGGCCACGATGACCACCGGCAGGGTCATGACCGCCAGCGTCAGCGAGGCCCAGAGCAGGGCCGGCTTGCCCCAGACCGGCTTGGGATTGTCCGGGTAAAACAAGGCATCAAGGCTGCCGCCCACCGCAGTGACAAAGAACCCCAGCCCAAACAGGCCGAAGACAATCGAGGGCACGCCCGCCAGGTTGTTCACGGCGCTGCGCAGGCCGCGCGTCCACCAGGAGGCGCTCCGGGCATACTCGCTCAGGTAGATCGCCGTGGCCACGCCGATGGGGATCACGAACAGGGTCATCAGGATCACCCGGGCGGCCGTACCGAAGGCCATCGGTCCCACCCCCGCCCGGTCCGGGTCGAACATGTCCCGGGCGGCACTGCCGAAGATGAAGCGGGGCGAGAGCCCGCCGGCGCCATGCCAGGAGATGTGCCCCAGGATCAACGCCAACATGGCCAGGATCAAAACCGTGGCCGTCGCGGTCAGCCCCGTGCCGAGGGTGGAAAAGGGGTCCCGGTGGCCCGCCGTCAACGTGCCGCGGGGGGAGAGTCGTGTTGGGGCAGGGGGATTCATCGCCGGCCTTCCAGGCGGGTCTTGAACCGGTGGATGAACAGCTCGCCGGCCAGGTTGGAGACGAAGGTCACGACAAAGAGCAGCACGCCGATGACGAACAGCATCCGGTAGTGGTGGCCGCCCACCACGGTTTCCGCCAGCTCGGCGGCGATCGTGGCGGTGAGGGTGCGGACCGAGTCCAACGGATTCCACGACAGGAGGCTGGCGTTGCCGCTGGCCATGAGCACGATCATCGTCTCGCCGATCGCACGGCCGAAACCCAGGACCACCGCGGCAAACACCCCCGGCAACGCCGCCGGCAGCACGATCTGCCAGGCCGCCTGCCAGCGGGTCGAGCCCAGGGCCAGGGCCGCCTCGGTATAGCTGCGCGGCACGCTGGTCAGGGCGTCCTCGGCGACGGAAAACACCACCGGAATGACCGCCAGCCCCAGGGCGACGCCGGCCAGCAGTGCGTTCAGCCGCGAGGGATAGCCGAAGAGCCGCTGCAGCAGCGTGGCCAGGACGATCAGCGCAAAGAACCCCAACACCACCGACGGCACGCCGGCCAGCAACTCGATGCCCGGCTTGAGCCATTCGCGGGTCTGGGGGCTGGCCAGTTGCGAGACGTAGAGGGCGGCGGCAAGCGCCAGGGGCACGGCAAACGCCAGCGCGACCAGCGTGGCCTTGAGGCTGCCCACGATCAGCGGCACCAGGTTGTATTTGTGGATGGCCGAGACCGGCTGCCAGATGTACTCGGGGCGGTCGTAGCCGGTCCATTGATGCGGGCCGAGCAGGTAGCGCCAGTGAACCGTGTTGAGCAGGGCATCCTTGTCGGCGGGGACCTGCTCGCGAGCCTCGATGCGGACCTTCATCAGCTCGATCAAGGTCTCGCGGTCCATCGCCTCGAACTGTTCTCGGGTCAGGCCCAGGTACTGCCGCAGCCGCTCCGGCGAGGTTTGGTCAAAGGCCTCGATGGGGATGACCTCCTGCATCTCGCGGGCCAGCGAACTGTCCACCCGCCCGGCGAAGATCGGCCAGGCCTCCCGCCCCACGAACAGGAAGATCAGGAGGATCATGACCACCGCTGTGAAGGACAGGACCTGGATGCCGCGCTCGGCCAGCCACTCGCTGGGCCGGACCCGGCGGCCCCCGGCCAGGCCCGTCCACCGGCGCGGTGGGGCGGGAAGGGGGTCCGGTGCGGGCAGGGGGCAGAGCGGGTGGGGGTTCACATGGCGGCGGCACCAAAGGGAACGGGCGGAACCACCGGACCGGTTTGGTCGGCAGTCCACCGCCCGTTCGGGTGATCGCAGGAGGAACTGCGGATCGGATACATTAGAGTCCCGGCGCGGGGCCGTGGCAACCACAAATTACCGCGCCCGATCCGCCGGGGGCAGGGGGTAGTAGCCCATTTCCTTGACCACGGCCTGGCCGGCATCGCTGCGAATCCAGCGCAGGTATTCGGCCACCGCCCCCTTGTCGAGGGCGGGGTTGACGTAGATGTACAGGTAGCGGGAGATGGGGTAGCTGCCGTTGAGGACGTTTTCCTCGGTGGGTTCGACCGCGGGGCTGTCCGGCGTTTTGCGGATGTTCAGATGCCTGGCGCCCACTCCGTAGGCGGCGCCGCCGTAGCCGATGCCGTGACGTTCCCGCGCCACGGCATGCAGAACCGCCGCCGTGCCGGGCATGGTCTGGGCCTCGGGGGCGAAGTCCTTGCCCTGGAGGACGTGCTCCTTGAAAAACTCGTAGGTGCCCGAGTTGTTTTCGCGGCTGTAAAGGATGATCCGGGCGTCCGGCCCGCCCAGTTCCTTCCAGTTCCGGATTTTGCCGGTGAAGATGGCCTCGATCTGCGGCAAGGAAAGCTCCTGGATGGGGTTGCTGGCATGGACGTACACCGAGAGCCCGTCCAGGGCCACCTTGTACTCGGTGGGCCGTCGGCCAAAGGCCTTGATGCAGGTCTCGATCTCCTTGGGGCGGATTTTGCGGGAGGCGTTGCAGAGATCGGTCTGCTGGTTTTGCAGGGCGGCAAAGCCCGTGCCGGTGCCGCCGCCGGTGACCTGGATTTTCACGTCCGGGTGCTGGCTCATGTACACCTCGGCCCATTTCTGGGCCAGGATGACCATGGTATCGGAGCCTTTGACCGTGACGGTGGTAGCGTGAAGGGCCGGCAGGGCCCAGCTCACCAGGGCAAGGCCGACGAGGATGCGGGAATGTTTCATGGTTTGGGATGCCGTTCTGTTTTCGGGAAGCCGCACGTCACCGCGCTGCCGATGCACTGGTCCGGCCCACGGCCGGGCCGCCGTGTGCCCTGGTCCGGTCCGGGAGTGGCCGGATCGGACAGCGGAAGGGTGCCGAACGCAACGTCCACACCTCCACCTCTGGACCGGCCGTGTGACCATGCGGCGACCGTTGGGTGACAATTCGGTGACGCCGCATCCGGCGGGCGGTCCCGCCGGCACGCCAGTCCGCCGAGCCCCCCCGTTTCAGCGCAGGGCGGGGGGCATGGGGGAGAAGAAGGTCAGGCGGTAGCCGGTGCTGGAGGCTTCCCCCGCATAGACGGTGAAGTGAAGGTACCTGGCCACCTGCTCGAAGGGCGGCAGCAAGGAGAAGTCCAGCCACTCCTGGAGCGTTTTCTGGAAGTCGCCTTCCTCGAGGGCGCCCTTGAGCGCCGGGTTCTGGCCGGTCAGCACCTCGCTCCAGAGGTTCTTGTTGGTCCGGAGGGCCTCCCAGAACAGGCGCAGCGTCTCCGCGTCGTTCTGGAAGCCAAACAGCCCCCGGCCGGCGCCGCCCACCCGCTCGGCCGCCTCGCGCAGGCCGGAGAAGGCCGCCAGGGGCTTGGCCGGGCTGTCGCTGCGGCGCAGGTATTCCTCGAGGGTGGCGGCATCCGACGAGATCGCCAGGTAGCCGCCGCTGGCGGCCAGGTGCAGCGGGGTCGGCTTGCCCCCGCCGGTCAGATCCGGGATGGTCAGGGTGTAGATGCGCTGACCGAGGAAATCGCGTTCCTTGATTTCCATTTCTGCCAGCGGCCCGGGTAACAGGCTCACCGCGGCCCGCAGCGTGCCCAGCAACTGGGCCGCGTCGGGCGAGCCGATCAGGCTCAGGGAAGGCTGGGCCAGCAAATCCGCCACCGCCGCGCTGCGCGGGGCCTTCTGATAACTGATGAGGTCATCGCCCAGGTTCATCAGGAAGCTGCGGCGGAAGTCCAGGTTGGGGTCCTTCTCCTTGAGGGCGGCGTCAATCTGGGCGGTGAAAAAACCCAGCATCCCCGGCTGGATTTCGTTGAGGGTGGACTCGAGGGAGGCCCAGAACTTCTGCCCGTCCAGCCGCCAGCGCCAGAAGGTCGTGGCATCCGCCGGCACAAAGGGCGGGATGGAGGCATCCTTGGGCTCGGTGGCCAGCAGCCGCAGCAGGCCTTTGCGCTCGAGCCGCGGGTTGTTGAGGTTCAGTTCCAGGAATCCGCCCTCGGCGCGGTCCCGCACCGCGAAGGCCAGGCTCTTGAGTCCCTTCAACCCCAGGGCGTCCAGAATCTTGTCCGGGGCCGGCGCGCCCGTGTTCTGTCCCGCGGCGGCCCTCGCCAGTTGATTCACCACCTCCACCAGCGGAACAACGTGAATCCACCCGTAGGCGTGGGCCTCGCGGAACATCTGCTGGAAGTCGGCCTGGAACACCGCCTCCTCGGCCAGCACCGGCAGCCCGCCCCCCTGCAAACCGGCCACCACCCGCTCGAGGGGCCGCGTCGCCGTGCCGGCCACCAACACCGACCCCACCTGCCCGAAGGTCAGACTCATGGCAGGGGCCTCGGCTTCCTGCGGACCCAGCGGCAGGGTGCTGAACTCCACGTCGCGGATGCGGTCGGTCTTCAAGGTCTGGCCGGCGTCGGTGATTTTTTTCCGCAGCTCGGTCAGGCGGGTCTGGAGCTGCGGGCCCTGGTCCCGCGCATCCAGGAGGATCACCAGCGCGGGCAGGGGGTTGGTGGAGCCGCTCCAGCCGTTGCGGACCACGGCGTAGGTGAGCTGGCCCTGAAGCAGCGGGGCGTAGTCTGCCAGCTTGATCCCGGCCGCCTGTTCGAGGGGGGCGAGGACGTCGGTCTGAAGCTTGGCCGCAATTTTTTCACGGAACGCACGCAGGGCGGGGTCGTTCCACAGTCGGAAGGCGGGGCTGGTTTTTTGCGCCTCATGCCAGCCGGACCAGTCGGGCACCGCCAGAACGGCGAGGGTGTCGGGCGGCAACAAGCGCGGCGCCGGCGGAGTGGCGGCACGCAGGTCGGGTTGGAGTGCGGTCAGACCCAGCAGGCACAGGACGGGGAGGAGTGGTTTCATGGATCGGGGGATTGAGTTTGAGGTGGCGGGAGGCCGGCAGTTGTTTACGGCCGCGGTTCCCCGGCCGGACGCTTCATCCGGCGCGGCGGCTCCAGGTAGCGATAGCCGCTGCTGGGGTTGTTGTTGTCGTAGGCGAAGGCATCGCGGTGGAGGAGGAAGTCCCGCACCGCCCGGACGGGGATGGCAAAGCCGAGGCCCTCGCCGAAGCTGATCTTCATGTTGGTCACCCCCACGACCTCCCCGCGCAGGTTGAACAGCGGTCCGCCGCTGTTGCCGGGGTTGATCTGGGCGGTGGTTTGCAGGTAGAGGTCCCCCTGCATCTCGCGGGTCTTGGTGCTGACAATGCCCTCGGTGACCGTGCGCTCCAGCCCCAGCGGACTGCCCACGGCAAACACCCGCTCGCCCACCGCCAGGGCGTCCGAATCACCCAGCGGCACGAAGGCAAACTTCGGCGCGCCGGGGTCTTCGACGCGCAACAGGGCGAGGTCACGGAACTTGTTCATGGCGATGATGCGGACCTGCTTGTAGGAGCGCCGCTCCAGTTGGCCGCCCTGCTGGTGATACACCTCGACCGCAATCTGGGTTTCGCCTTCGATCACGTGGAAGTTGGTGATGAGGTAGCCCTCCGCGTTGATGAAAAAACCCGAGCCCAGCCCTGCCGGGGTTCGCACCTGCACCACAGCCTCCCCCACCTCTGCCGCCAGCTCCCGCACGGTACGCTCCCGCGCCCGGCCAGAGCCGCCCGTGAAAAAACCACCCGCCTCCGCCGGACCTGCCGGGGAGCCGGCCGCCGGGGGCGTGTCCACCGGCGCGGCCCCGGCCGGCGAGGACTCGGGCGCGGCGTCGTCCCGCCCCCGCACCACCTCCACCACTTCCTGGCGCGGGACCAGCAGCACGGTGTAGCCCACGTCCACCACCCACTGCTCCGGTTTTTCCGCCAGGATGCGGCCGGTGATGGACGCCCGGTCCTTGAGGACGAGGGTGTCGGAGGTCAGCCCGCCGCCGGCGGAAAGCATCCCCAGCGAGGCCGCCACGGCAGGCATTCGGCACAACATGGTCGGCAGTCTAGTTGCGGTCCGTGAGCGAGGCAAGCCCGCCCGCCGGAGTCCGGGTGCCGCCTGCCGGCGACAGCGGCGGCGGCGCACTCCTGTCCGCCCGGCGGGTGAGCCGGCGCAGGGGAGGCGGCCATTCCGCCGGGTGTGCTTCGGCCTTCAAGCGCCGGGCGTGGGGAGGCATCGGGGGAGGAATGCTCAGCGCCGCCCCGTGGCGGGTTCTTCACGCAGCGGGGGCTCGAAATGCACCACCCACTCGCCGGGCCGGGCCAGGCCGAGGCGTTCCCGGATCAACCGTTCCATGGCGGCGGGGTGGTCGGTCAGTGCCCGGAGCTGGCCGCGCAGAGCGGCGCCGTGTGCCCGGGTCTCGGCCAGTTGGCGTTCCAGTTCCAGCCGCTCGGCCTGCAACTGCTCGTTGCGGCGGATTTCCGGCCAGTACCAGAGACCGACCGCCAGGACGCCGGAGGCCAGAAGCAACACCAGCACCAGCCCGCTGAGGCGGTTCCACAGGGTGGTGGCCTGCATGTGGTGCCCAGTGAATCACCGCCAGTCCACGCTGAGAAGAAGGATTTCTCACACGGTCGGCCGGCCGGCTGCGCGCAGCCTGAAGAGGGCCGGTGCGGGACCGCCGCGGGGTGGGTTCAACGGCCGATCAGGCGCTGAAACTCCGGCAGGGCGCGCAGGCTTTGGAAGCGCGGGTCGTCGGCGGCGAGCCGGGAGAGGTTGGTGGCGGCGGGGTTGGCGGCGCGGCGGCGTTGGTCCAGTTGCAGGGCCACGCCGAGGGTTTGGAGGGCCTCGGTCTGCTTGCCCTGCGCGGCCTGGGCGCCGGCCAGGTCGTACCAGATTTCCGGGCTGTCGGGCAGCAGCTTGAGCAGGCGTTGGAGGGCCGGTTCGGCCCGGCCGTAGAGGCCGATCTGGACGTAGGCGTTGGCGATGGACAGCAGCGCCCCGAGGTCGGCGTCGGTGCGGGTGATCCAGTCATCCAGCAGGGCGTACGCCTCGTTGGTCCGTCCGGTCTGGACGTAGGCCGCCACGAGGTCGAAGGCGGTCTTGAGGTCGTTGCGGTTGGTGGCGTAGCGCTGTTCCAGTTCGCCCAACTGCTGCTCCGCCCGGGCCTGGGCGCCGAGGGCGTTCTGCCAGCCGCGGACCTGCTCGACGATGCTGCGGGCGAAGTCGCTGTCCGGATCGAATTTCCGCAGGGTCTGCGCCACGCGGAGGGCGTCGTCGAAGCGGTTGAGCAGCGCCAGCAGTTGGATGTAGCGGGTGACCGTCTCGGGGCTGTAGGGGCAGAAGGCGAAGGCCTGTTTGAAGGCGAAATCCGACTCGCGCGCCATGCGCTCGCGCTCGACGGCATTGGTGGTGGTGGTGTAGCGCCAGTAGTACAGGCCGGCGATGGAATTGCGCAGCTTCGAGAAGGCCTTCTGGCCGTCGTTGTCGCGCACAAATTTCACGTCCCCGCGGTAGCCGCGCAGGTCGCCGCGCAGGTAGGTCCGCTCCACGAAATCGCAGATGTCCGCCACGGGGGTGTCGTAATCAATCCAGTCGCCGCACAGCCGCGCCGCGTAGCGCCGCCAGAACTGGTGGTCGCGCTCGATCATCTCCTGCGTGATCTCGGCCACCGGCTGGCGGTGGATCTTCATGATGATCCCGAACGGCGTCAGGTAGGGGTACATCCAGTCCAGCGGGAAGCTTTCCTCGACGAAGAACTCGTGGTCGGGGTTTTTGTCGAAGATGACCTTGGTCAGCAGGCCGTTGATGGCCATCACGGCGGTCTGGCCGGCGACCTGCACCCGGCCGTCGGGAGAGATGTTCAGGACCTCGCCGGGACGGACCTGCTTGGGCGCGTGCGGGAACTGCTGGTCGTGGAAATACCGCATCTGGACGTCGGCGATGTAGTTGGTGAAGGCCCAGTTCAGGTCCGCGGGGTTGGGGGTCTGGATTTCCCGGGCCGGGTACACCCCTTGCGTGCGCCGGCGGGCCTCGACCCGCGCTCCCCAGCGGAGCAGGGCGTCATCTAGCGGACGCACCAGGTTGGTGAAGCTGCCCACAAAGCGGGACAGCGCGGTGGACTTGTAGGGCTCGCCCCGCAGGCGGCGGTCGGCCTGTTCCTTGCCGATCAGGACGTTCTCCAGCGCCACGATCAGGTCCCTCAGGAATGGCGGGTCCACCTGCGCGCTGCGGTTGTAGTGGGCGCGGATGTAGTTGAGGTAGGTGCCGTCGGCCAGGGCGTTCTGGGTGATGATGTACACGTCCCGCCGGTCAAAGGCCGGGTTGCGGCGGTGCCGCGGCTTGATGAAGCTCTCGGCGAAGATCATGTACGTGGGGTTGAAGCGCCCCGGATCGGTCCCGCCAAAGAGGATCGCGTCGCGTGTCATCGAGGGGTACAGCTCGAAGGGCGGCTCGAACATGTCGTGGCCGAACCAGTACCCGAACAGGTGCCCGCGCTGCTCGTTCTCCGCCCAGTGCGCGCTGATCGAGTACACCGGCATGAGGGCGAACAGGCCGACCAGCGCGGCCGGCCGGAGCCGCTCGCGGTTCAGCAGCACCAGCATCACAAAAGCCAGCAACAGCAGCAGCACAAACAGCCGCCCGTACACCGCCCAGACCGGCGCGGTCATCGCCGGATGCGCCAGCGCCTGGAACAACCCTGCCAGCAACGTCCCCGGCCCCACCGCCCCGGTGTGGGGGTCGCCGTACACGTCCGTCAGCCGCGTCGCCAGTGAGTACAGCGCCAGCGCCGCCAGCACGGCCCCGCCCCCCAGCGCGTAGGTCCGCACCTGCGCATACCGCGTCAGCAACGACGCCCCCGTCAACGTCACCGCCAGCCCCACAAACATGGCGATGATGACGTGCGAGGCGGTGAAGAACACCCGCGTCAGGTCCCGGCTCTGCCGGTCAATCTGCGGGTTGAGCAGCATCAGCAGCAGCACCGACAAACACAGCCCGATGGCCGTGTTGCCCACGATCCACGCCCGTTCCCTTCGCCCCAGCAGCGGGAGGAAGAAAAACGGCACCAGCGCCAGCGCCAGGAACGCCAGGTTGAACTCGTCCGCCGCCCCGTACAGGTACATCAGCAACTGGCGGATGAACCGCAGCGGGTCGTTCAGGAAATCCGTCGGATTGGTCTTCTCGTACTGCCCGCGCGTGAAGGCGTGGATGAAGCCGTCAAAGGTGCGCGGGTAGGCCCAGTTCATGGGCGGGTTGGTCATCGAAAACAGCGGCAGCAGGAAGTAAAACGACGCCCCCACCACCCAGGCCAAGAGCGTGAACACCACGATCTTCCACTCGCTGCCCAGCCCCCGCGTCCGCCAAACCAGCCACGCCAGGCTCGCCACCGAGGCCAGGCCCACCGAGTGAAAAATCACCGCCAGGGGCTTGTTCTGGGAGAAGGTGGTGATCATCTCGAACCCGCTGAGCACCGAGACCGCGAGGTAAATGAGCGCATTCACCGCCAGGGCGTCCCGGCCCAGCTTCTCATCCGCCAGGGCGATGACCACCTGCAGCCCCATCGCCGCCACGATCAACGTCTGGTGGTTGTTGAAACAGATGCCAAACAGGAACGAGGCCAGGTACAGGTAGCGGTGCTGCCCGGGCCGGTACAACCAGTGCAGCAAACACACCAACACCCCCATCAGCGACAACACGCTCAGCGTGTACACCTCCACGATCACCGCCTGGCTCCACATGAAGCCGTTGAACCCGATCAGCAAAGCCGCCACCAGCCCGCTCACCAGGCACAGCTTCTCCTGCCAGCGCGCCTCCAGCCCCCGGAACCATTCCAGCCGCTCCAGCAACGTGCCGCTGAACCGCGCGGTGATCAGCCCCAGCACCCCGCTGGCCAGCGCCGCCGCCACCGCCGAGGAGACCGCCACCCGCCACGCCACGTTCGAGAAGGGCAGCAACACCGTGAACAGCCAGGAATAAACCGTCCAGATCGGGTAGCCCGGTGCATGCGGCACTCCCAGATAGTACGACGCCACCGCCAGCTCGCCGCAGTCCTCCAGGGTCAGGTCCGGCGCCAGTGTGAACAGGTACACCACCAGCGTGATCACCGTGCTCACCCCCCCCGCCAGCCAGTCCACCCGCCGAAACAGCGGGGCGGCAGTCGTTGCCGCCATCGGCACCGGCACCGGCGGAGGGGCGGCGGGGCGCGGGCGCGGACCGGACTCCGGACTGCCACCTGCCCTGGGACGGCCGGTTTTCGGCTTGGCAATGCTCATCGGCGCTTACCGCATGCGGTTGGTCCAATCCAACGGCAAAGAGGGCATACTTGATAGGGCCGGCCCCGGGTTTGTCCATTCCAATCTGGCCGACACGGCGTTCCGTAACGTGGGGCGCGCCGGCGGCCACCCCGCAGCCCAACCTGCCGCTTCCCGCCGCATGGCCTCCCCCCAACCCGCCTCGCGGACCCCGCGTGCCGGCCCGATCCAAAACGCCAGCCCCGGGCTGAACACCGCCGTCGCGGCCGGCGACAGGGTCGCGGAAACCGTCCCCCGCCACGGCGCCCGGCCTGCCGGAACCCCGAACAACCGCGCCCTAACCCGGCGGGACGAGGGGCGCAGCCGCAACCGGCGCAACCGCGTCATCGGAGACTTCATCGAGTCCATGGCCACGTTCCTCCAACACGCGCCGCAACCGGGCCGGCCCGTAGCGGAACCGGCCAGCCGCGGTGTTCGGCGAAATGCCCAACCGCCGCCCCGCCGCGGCATAGGTCAGGCGATGCCAGATTTTTGAGCACGATGACCTCCCGCTGCTCCGGGGGCAATGCGGCCGGGGCGGCGGCTCTCCCCCCTGCATCGGATGCCGGATGCCAGATGCCGGGTGACGAGAAGGCCGGAGGCTGGGAAATTCGGGGGCGCGGGCGCCTCGCCCGCCGGATTCGGACCCCGCCGCCTCGCCGCGTCGGCCAGGGGCAAGCGGCAGCCGCTCACCAGTCTTCCGTCTGCCTCTTGGCAACGGCGGCGGCGAGCGCGTAGTTTGACCAGCATGAAGGCAACATCGCTGGACCCGACTGAAAACGCCCCCACCGCCAACGCTCGCCCGATTTTTTGCAGCCCCGGTGGCTGGCGCGCACGGGGCCGGGGGTCCCGGGGGGCCGGCCTGGTCCTGGCCCTGGTGGTGGTGGGCGGTCTGGCCTCCGGTCAGGGTCAGACCCTTTACCGCCTGGTTGCGGGCAGTGAATGGACGCCGGGAGGCGAGGGGCCGAGCCTGGCCTTGCGGGGCGTCTTTCGGCTGGTGCCTCAGCCGGGGCTGTTGGACTGGGAACAGTTTGCCGTGGACCGGCTGCACTTTGAAACCGTCAGCGAGGGCGGAGCGCCGCGGGTCTGGCGCGGGTCCGGGTTTTATCGGCGCGGGGGGCGGGGACCTTTTTTTGGACAGGAGATCTTGAGGCTGGAGATGGACGACGGCTCGGGGCCGGTGCGGTACGTCTCGACCCTCCGGCCGGCAGGGGCGGATATTGAGTTGACGTTGGAGGCCAAGGAAGGCGGGGCCGCGCTGCGGCTGAAGGCGGTGCCGGCGTGGAGCCAGTGGCTTTATCGCACGGTGGCGGAAAGCCGGTTTGTGAACGCGTGCATCGTGTGCGCGGGGCGGGTGATTCCCGTGCCGGTCAGTGGCGGTTTCGAGCTGGTGCACTCGGGGGGCACGCCGCTGTTCGAGCGGTATCAGGTGTTCGGCCTGCGCCTGACCGATGGAGCCGAACCGCCGGGGGTGGTGATCACCGGGGAGGGCACGGTCGAGCTGGGCGGCGAGGTGGCGGTGCAGCAGCGGTGGGAGTTGACGCTGCGGGTGCGGCTGGGCGAGGAGGAGCGGACGGCCACGTTTCGCAACACCGACGTTGTGCCGGTCCGGTGGTGGCCGATGTTGAGTGCGGAGCTGGCGGAGGAGGGGGGCGATGAGTTTTCGCGCTTCCACCTCAGCCTGCAGGCGGCGCCGTTTCGGGAATGGTGGTTCACCACCCGCAGCGGGATGACGCCGGGGACGGGCCCACGGCCGACCGGGCGGTTGACCGGGGCGGACCTGCTCAGCGACACGGGCCGGGTGGTGGTGCCGGGGATGCAACTGCTGCAGCCGGCCGGGCTGCCAGCCGAGACGGGCGTGGACGGCTTCGACCTCCTCCCCGGCGGCGCGGGCGAGGTGGCTTTCACGCTGGGCGAATCGGCCGACAGTCCGGTGTTGGGGCGGGTGAGCGAGGGCGATCTGCTCAGCAGCGCGGGCCGGGTACTGCGTCGGAACGCGGAGCTGGTGGGGGCGTTGGGGTTCATGCCGCCGACGCCGGACCTGGGCCTGGACGCGATCTGCCTGCACGGGTCGGGCGAATATTGGTTCTCGGTGCGGACGCCGGCGTTTTCCGAAAAGTTGGGCCGGATGATCGGTCGCGGGGACCTGCTTTCCAGCGTGGGCCGTGTGGTGCGGTCGCACACGGAGTTGCTGGGGGCGTTCAAGCCGGACAACCCGGACCGGGATTACGGCCTGGATGCGTTCTTTGTCTGGCCGTCGGGCGAGATCTGGTTCTCGCTCGAGGAAGGCTTCACCGACAGCCGCTGGGGACCGGTGGGGGAAGGCGACCTGCTGAGCGACCAGGGCTACGTGGTGCGGCGCAACCTCGATCTGGTCCGACCCTTCCAGCCGTTGGAGGATCTGGCGGATTTCGGCCTGGACGGCATCTGGATTGTGTCGGATGCCGTCCCGCCGGCCGGGGCGCCGCGGTTGCTGCAGCCGGTGCGCGGCGCCGAGGGCTGGGAGCTGCGTTGGGACGGACCGGTGCGGGTGGTCCAGGTCGAGCATTCATCGCGGATCGAGGACCCCTTTGCGGTGGCGTCGCTGCTGCTGCCGGCCGGTGCCTGGAAGCTGCCTGCCGTGGGTCCGTCCGGCCCGGAGGGTTTTTACCGGTTACGGGCCTGGTGAGGAGGGGAGCGGGAGCGCACCTGGCCTGAGGGCCGACAGGCGCGCCCGGCGAGGGGGGGGAGTCGGCCCTCAAACCTGTTGGCGGTTCGACGGCGGTGGATTATGCTTCGCGGCAACACGCTTGATGACTGAACCGCCAAACCGTTAAGGCCATGAGACTCGACACCTGTCTGGACCGTCGCGACTTCCTGAAAACCTCCCTGGCGGGCGCGGGCGCTTTGCTGGGCAGTTCCCTGACCGTCTGGGGGCAGGGGGCCGCCCCGCTGCCACGCCTGGCTTCCGACCGGGTGACGCTGGGCAAAACGGGCATTCGTTGCTCCTACCTGTCCCAGGGCACCGGCTTCAATGGCTCCCGCCGTTCCTCGGACCACACCCGGCTGGGCCAGGAGAAGTTCACGCAACTGCTCCGGCATGCCTACGATGAGGGCGGGGTCAACTTTCTGGACCTGGCCGACCTGTACGGCTCGCATCCCTTTGTCCTCCGGGCGATGGAAGGGGTGCCGCGCGACCGGTACGTGGTGCTGACCAAAATCTGGCCCCGCAAGGAGGATTGGAACACGCCCTCCGGCGGCGCGCGGGAGGAGGTCGAGCGCTACTGCCGCGAGCTGGGCACCGACTACCTGGACATCTGCCTCATCCACTGCCTCCTGAACGACCGCTGGCAGCAGGAGTTTGCGGGCATCCGCGAGGGGCTGTCCGAACTCAAACGCAAGGGCCTGGTGCGGGCGGTGGGGGTGTCCTGTCATGACCACGCCGCACTGAAGCAGGCGGCCGAGGACCCGTGGGTCGAGGTGATCTTCGCCCGCATCAACCACAAGGGCGGGTCGGACTATTTCTGCGACGACTCCGTCGAGGCCGTCACCCAGACCCTCAAGCGGGCGCGGGCCAACGGCAAGGCCGTGGTGGGCATGAAAATCTTCGGCGCCGGCAAATTGACCGATCCCGAGGCCAAGGATGCCTCCCTCCGCTACGTCATCGGCAACCGCCTCGTGGACGCCATGACCATCGGCATGCTGAGCACTGCGCAGGTGGACGACACCCTCCAGCGGATCAACAAGACCCTCAAGACGGCTTGAGTCCCGCCGGGGGCGACGCCGGCCCGGAGAAAGCTCAAAGCGGTTCACCCCGAAGGGCGAACCGCTTTTTTACTGCCTCCGAAAATGCGAGTGGCGGACCGGACCACCCAGCCCGGACCCGCCACTCTTGACCCCAACCACTGCAACCAACCAACAACCAAACAGCCAGTCAACGTCGGCAAGCAACTGCCGCGTACTGACGATGCCTTTACTTAGCAAACGCAGTGCCACTTTTTCGGGGCGCCGGTGTGGCGCGGCCGCGGCAGCCCCTGGAGGTCCCCACCCGACCAGTCGGGGCGGAGTCGGCAGGACGATCCCCGGGGTAGCGGCGCGGACGACCGCTTTTCCTGTTGCTGGCCGGGAGGGTTTTGGGGAAGTTCACCGCGGAACGACTTGAACTATGACCTCACGTTACTTGCTGCTGACCCTGCTGCCCGGCTTGCTGGCCCTGCCCGGGCGTGCCGCGGAGGGAAATGCACTGGAAGACTCCCGGGCCCGCTTCAGCTACAGCCTCGGCCTGAGCCTGGGCAACAACCTCAAACGCAACGGCGTCGAACCCAACGAAGTGGACCTCGAGCAACTCGGCCGCGGCTTCAAGGACGCCACCGCCAACACGCCGCAACTGTCCGAGACCGACGCCCGCAACGCCATCATGGCCTACCAGACCGAGGCCCGAAACCGCTGGGCCGAGCGCAACAAACAGGCGGCGGACACCTTCCTGGCCGCCAACAAAAGCAAAGAAGGGGTGGTCACCACGGCCAGCGGACTCCAGTACAAAATCCTGACCGAAGGTGCCGGCACCCCCCCCAAGGCCAATGACACCGTCACCGTCCACTACAAGGGCACGCTGCTGGACGGCACCGAGTTTGACAGCAGTTACAAGCGCGGCCAGCCCGCCACCTTCGGCGTGGGCCAGGTCATCAAAGGCTGGACCGAGGCCCTCCAGCTCATGAAGCCCGGCGCCAAGTGGCAGTTGTTCATCCCCCCCGACCTCGCCTACGGCCCGCAGGGGCGCCCCGGCATCCCCCCCAACGCCCTGCTCCAGTTCGAGGTCGAGTTGATCTCCGTCCAAACGCAAACCTCCGCCGCCCCCGCCGCCCCCCCCCAGCCGGTGGTAACCAGCGACATCATCAAGGTCCCCTCCCGCGAGGAGCTCGAAAAGGGCGCCAAGATCGAAGTCATCAAGGCCGCCGACCTCGAGAAGCTCAAGCAGCAGGAGGCCGAAAAGGCCAGGGGCGGCGACGAGAAGAAATAGCCCGCAGCCGCGGCTACTGACCGCCGGTCCGGCCGCCCGTGGGCGGCCTTTTTTATTCCCCCGGTTCAAGCGCTCCGGCGCGGGGCCGGTACAAAAAACTGTCCCACCCGGAGCCGCCGCCGAATACTCGGGGGCATTCAACCGCCCGTGCGCCTGGTCTTCTCCAACTACGATTCCCCCGGTCACCCCTTTTACGGGGGCGGCGGCGCGGCGGCCATTCATGAAGTGGCCCGCCGGCTGGCTCCACGACATCAAGTCGAGGTGGTGGTGGGGCGCTACGCCGCCTGGCAGCCGGAGCTCTTGGACGGCGTGACCTACCGGCCGGTGGGACCGGTGGCCGGCCCGCGGCTGGGGCAGTTGCTGTTCCACTTCAGCCTGCCGCTGCGGGTGCGGCGGGGCGGCTTTGCTGTCTGGTGCGAGAGCCTGACGCCGCCGTTTTCCACCGCCTGCCTCCAACGGTTCACCTCCCGTCCGGTGGTGGCGCTGACGCAGGTGCTCGCCGGTCGGGCCATGCGGCGGAAGTACGGGCTGCCGTTCGACCACTTCGAGCGGCTGGGGCTGCGGACCTACCGGCACGCTATTGCCACCTCGCAATACCTGCGTGGCCGGTTGCTGGCGGCCAACCCCGCCCTGAACGTGGTGGTCATCCCCAACGGCGTCGGCGGCGAGCTGGTGCGGCTGGAGCCGGAACGGGCCGAGCGTCACGTCCTGTTCCTGGGCCGGCTGGACCTCGAACAAAAGGGCCTGGACCTGCTGGCCGAAGCCCTGGCCGGCGTGGCGGCGGCGTTGCCCTGGCCGGTGGTGCTGGCCGGGGCGGGGCCTCCGGCCGAGGAGTCCCGCCTGCGCGCGCTGCTGGCCCGCCACGGCCTGCTGGGGCGCGTCCGGCTGACCGGCCGGGTGACGGGCGAGGTCAAGCACCGGCTGCTGGCGGAAGCGGCGGTCCTGGTGCTGCCCTCGCGCTTCGAGGCCTCGCCGCTGGTGTTGCTCGAGGCCTTTTGCTACCGGCTGCCGGTGATCCTGTTTGCCCTCCCCGAACTGGCGGAAGTGCCGGACAACTGTTGCGTGAAGGTGCCGCCGCTGGACGTCCACGCCTTCGGCGCGGCGCTGCGGACCCTGGCTGACGATCCCGCGCGGCGTCGCGCCCTGGGCGAGGCGGCCAGGGCCTACGCCCGCGGCTTCGCCTGGGAGGACCTGGCTCCGCGCTACGCTGATTTCTTTGAATCGCTGGCCCGCCCCGCGCTAGCCTCCTCGCCGCGCGCCTCCTGAGACTGTTGTCATGGGCCTGAAGCTCAACCTCGGCTGCGGCCAGAAGTACCTGCCCGGCTACGTCAATTGCGACGTGCTCCCGCACGTGCGGGCCGACCGGTACTTCGACCTGAACCGCCCGCCCTACCCCTTCGCCGACGGCGAGGCGGACGAAATCTGGATGGACAACGTGCTCGAGCACCTGGGCGACCTGCTGGCGGTGATGGCCGAGCTGCACCGGCTGCTGCGGCCGGGCGGCCGGCTCAAAATCCGCGTCCCCTACGCCAAGAGCGACTGGGCCTTCCAGGACCCCACCCACCGGCACTTCTTCACCGAGCAGACCATGCACTACTTCTGCGAGGGTTGGCCGTACAGCTACTACGTCCCCTTCCGCTTCCGGTTGATCCAGGCCCGGCTCTTTGGCGACGCGAACAACTGGCGGCAGCGGTTGCGCAACTGCATTCCGTTCAAGTCGGTGCTGCGCTACTTCCTGTTCAACCTCTACGACGGGGTCTATTTCGAGCTGGAAAAACTCCCCGCCGCACCTTCTGCCGCGGCGGCGCCCGCCCCGCACCCCGGCCCGTGAACACGCCCGAACCTTCGCCCGCCGTCCCCCCGCCGTTTGGCCGCGCGGCCGGCGGTCTGGTGCTGGTGCTGGGGGCGGTGCTGCTCACCCTCTTTGCCCGCAGCCTGCAGCCCGGCCAGATTCTGTTTTCCAGCGACGGCCCGCTGGGGGCCAACGCCGCCGCCTACGCGGCGCTGCCCGAGGCCTTCCACGGCATGTGGCAGGACCTCAACTGGGTGGGGGGCCACGCCGGCAGCGCCTTTCCCAGCCTGACCTACCTGCTGTTGTGGGGGCTGGGGCCGCAGGCCTTTGCCAAGTTTTACGCGCCCCTGTCCCTGCTGGTGCTCGGCTGCTCGGCCTGGCTGTTTTTCCGGCAACTGGGTCTGCGGCCGGTGGTGGGTCTGCTCGGCGGCCTGGCCGCGGCGTTGAACTCGGATTTTTTCTCCTATGCCTGCTGGGGGCTGGGCACGCACGCGCTGGCGGTCGCCGCCACTTTCCTGGCTCTGGCCGCGCTGGTCACCCCGGCCACCGACAGCCGGGGTTTGAAGGCGTTGCTGGCCGGCGCGGCGGTGGGCCTGGCGGTAATGGAAGGCTTCGACAGCGGGGCGATCCTGAGCCTGTACGTGGCCGCTTTTTCGCTGATGACGGCCTGGCTGGAGCCGGACACGGCGACGCGGCGGCTGGGGCGGGGGATCACGCAGACCGTGCGGGTGGCGCTGGTGGCGGGGTGGGTGGCGACCCAGGCGTTGACGGTGCTGGTCGGCACGCAGGTCCGGGGCGTGGCCGGGATGCAGCAGGACGCTGAGACGCGGCAGCGCCGGTGGAACGAGGCCACGATGTGGAGCCTGCCCAAGATCGAGACCCTGCGGGTGGTGGTGCCCGGCCTGTTCGGGTACCGCATGGATACGCCCGGGGGGGGCGGCTATTGGGGTCGGGTGGGAGAGATGCCCGAGGTGCCGGGCACGCGGCATTCGGGGGCGGGGCCATATGCGGGGATGCTGGTGGTTTTGCTGGCGGCGTGGGCGCTGGCGCAGGCGGCGCGCCGGCAGGGCGGGCCGTTCGATCCGCGCGAGCGCCGGTGGGTGTGGTTTTTCGGGGGGGCGGCGCTGGTGTCGCTGCTGCTGGCGTGGGGGCGGCACGCCCCGTTTTACCAACTGTTCTACGCGCTGCCCTATGCCTCGACCATTCGCAATCCGATCAAGTTTCTCCACCCGTTCAGCCTGGCGGTGGTGGTGTTGTTCGCCTTTGGTCTGGAGGCGCTCTGGCGCACGCAGGTCGAGCGCGTGCGGGTAGGCTGGTCGGCCGGGGGGCTGGCGGCGCGCTGGCGGGCCTGGCGGGCGGGCGCGCCGGAGTTTGAGCGGCGGTCGCTGGCTGTGGGAGCCGGGTTGGCGGGATCCGGCCTGATGGCGTGGCTGGTGTACGCCTCGATGCGTGGGGCGCTGGTCGAGCATCTGGGCAGGGTATACTCGCCCGAGCTGGCCGCCGCCACGGCCGGCTTCAGCCTCCGGGAAACGGGGTGGGCCTGGGTAACGCTGGTGGTCAGCCTGGGGGTGGTGGCGCTGACGGCCCTCGGCTTTTTCGGCGGGGCGCGCGCGCGCCGTGCGGGGTGGGTGGTGGGGGCGGTGCTGGTGACGGACCTCCTCCGGGCCAACCAGCCGTGGGTGGTGTACTGGAAGTTCGAGGACAAGTACGCGCCCAATCCGCTGCTGGAAACCCTGCGCCAGCAGCCGCACCTGCAGCGGGTCACCGCGGTGCCGCTGCGGCTGACGCCGGAGTTGTCGCTGCTTCAGGACCTGTACCGTGTCGAGTGGCTCCAGCACGCCTTCCGCTACTACAACATCCAGGCGCTGGATGTGGTGCAGGACCCGCGGCCGAGCGTGGACAACGAGCAGTACCGGACGCGGTTCATGGGCCAGAACCTCGGCCTGTACCTGCGGCTGTGGGAGCTGACCAACACCCGTTACCTGCTCGGCCTGCAGGGCCTGGCCGAGGCGCTCAACCAGCAGGCCGACCCCGAGCGGCGGCGTTTCCGCGAGGTGTGGCCGTTTGGGTTGATGCAGGCCACCGCCGGGGGGGCCATCCGGGTGGTGACCAATGCGCCGGGGCCGTTTGCGCTGATCGAGTTCACCGGCGCCCTGCCCCGCGCGGCCCTGTACGCCCACTGGGAAGTGGTCACGCCAGAGTCGCAAATCCTCGATCGCCTGGCCGACCCGGCCTTCGACCCGCGGCGCACGGTGCTGTTGGCACCGGAGTCCCCCCTCGCCCCGCCGCCCGCGGCGGCCTCCGCCACCGGGACTTCCCCCGCGGGGGAGGTGTCCTGGGTCCACTACTCGCCGAAACGGCTGGTCTTGCGCACCCGCTCCGAGGTGCCGGCGGTGCTGCTGCTCAATGACAAATTCGACCCGAACTGGCGGGTGACGGTGGACGGTGCTCCCGCGCCGCTGCTCCGGGCGAATTACCTGATGCGGGCGGTGGCCCTGCCGGCGGGCGAGCACGAGGTCGAACTGGTCTTCCGCCAGCCGGCCGCGCCGCTGGGCATCAGCCTGAGCGGGCTGGCGGTGTCCCTCGGCGGCTGGGTGGGAATGGTGCTCCACCGCCGGCGCAGGCGCACGGCGGGTGCTGCGCCCCGGGCGTGAGGCGGTGGTGAGCGATGCCTGCCGGCCGGTGGAGCCGGTCAGGCCGGTTGGGGCGCCAGGGTGCCCGAGGCGGCGGGGGTGGCGGTCGGTCCGCCGGGGCTGGCTTGCGCGCCCAGGAAGGGCTCGAGTTCCTCACCCTGGCGTACGAGGCGGGCGCTGTTGAAGACCACGATCAGCGAGCCGGCGTTGTGCATGATGGCGGCGAGGATGGGGTTGATGTAGCCGAAGGCGGCCAGGGTCAGCCCGCCGATGATGAAGAAGACGCCGAAGAGGAAATTTTGGTTGATGACGTTGCGGGTCATGCGGGACAGGCGCACCAGGAACGGAAGGCGGCGGAGGTCGTTGTTCATGAGGGCGATGGTGGCACTGTGGATGGCCACCTCGCTGCCGGCCGCGCCCATGGCAATGCCCATGTCGCCGGCCGCCAGCGCGGGGGCATCATTGACGCCGTCGCCCACCACGGCCACGCGGTAGCCCTTGGCGCGCATCTGCCGGACGAACTCGACCTTGTCCTGGGGCAGGCACTCGGCCATGACCTCCTCGCAGCCGATCTCGCGGGCGACGCGGGCGGCGACGGGCTGGCGGTCGCCGGAGACCATGGCCACGCGGCGGACCCCGCCCTTGAGCAGGTCGGCCAGGGCACCGCGGGCTTCGGTGCGGGTCTGGTCGCGCAGGCCGATCCAGCCCAGGTACCGGCCGTCCCGGGCGACGTGGATGAGGCTGAAGCCCTCGGTTTCGTTCAGGTCCACGTGGCGTTCAAAGTCCTCGGTGACGCCGTTGTCCCGCAGCCACTGGGCGCGGCCGATGATGACGTCGGCGCCGTCCACGCGGGCGCGGATGCCGCGGCCGGCGGTTTCCTTGAACTGCTGGGGTTCGGTGAAGGGCAGGCCCACTTCCTGGGCCAGTTCGGCCAGGGCCCTGGCAGTGGGGTGGTTGCTGTATTTTTCGGCGGAAGCGGACATCCGGAGCAGTTCGGCGGGTTTGGTCTCGCCCGCGGGGGCCAGGCGGCTAACAGCCAGCCGGCCGGTGGTGAGGGTGCCGGTCTTGTCGAAGATGAAGGCGTTGATGCGGGCGGCCAGCTCGATGTCGGCAACGTTTTTGATAAGGATGCCCAGGCGGGCGGCGGCGGAGAGGGCGGCCACCATGGCGGTGGGGGAGGCGAGGATGAAGGCGCACGGGCAGGCCACCACCAGCACCGAGATGACGCGGTTGAGGTCTTGGGTGAAGGCCCAGACCAGCGCGCCGAGCACCAGCACGAAGGGGGTGTAATAGACCATGTACTGGTCCACGATGCGCAGGAAGGGCAGCTTGGTCTTTTCCGCGGCGAGGATCAGCGCCCGCACCCGGCCCAGGGTGGTGTCCTCGCCGGCCTTGGTGACGCGGACCTCGAGCACGCCGGTGAGGTTCTGTGTGCCGGCAAAGACCTGGTCGCCGGGTTTCTTGTCCACTGGCAGCGATTCCCCGGTGATGGTGGCCTGGTTGAAGGAGCCTTCGCCACTGAGGATGAGGCCGTCGGCCGCCACGTTGTCGCCGGGCCGGATGCGGATGACGTCGCCGACCTTGAGCTCCGCCACGGGGACCTCCTCTTCGGTGCCGTCAGGCCGGACCCGGCGGGCCTTGGTGGGGGTGAGTTTGATGAGCGACTCGATCGAGGCGCGGGCGCCGGCGGCGGTGCGGGTCTCGATGATTTCGCCCAGGAGCATGAAGAAGGCGACGATGCCGGCGGTCTGGTAGTCGCCCACGCCGGAGGCCAGGCCCTCGGTGCTGCCCAGGGCGGCGGCCCCCTTGCCGAAGGAGGCGAGCACGGCGATGGCCACCAGTTCGTTGATGCTGAGGATGCCGCGGGCAAGGTCCTTGACGGCGGTGCGGAGGATGGGGGCGCCGAGGATGAGGGCCCCGATCATGGCGCTGGCGCTGGCCACCAGGCGGCCGCCGTCGAAGAGCCAGTTCACCAGGAAGGAGTTCACGATGAACATCATCCCCACCAGGGTCTGGGTGAGGTGCACGGGGATGTGTTCGTGGTCGTGGCCGCAGCTGGCGCAGGACTCACCCTCGCGGTGGGCGTGGGGATGGTCGTGGTCGTGCGCGTGTTCCTGTCGGGAAAGCAGGGAAGTGACTTGCATGGTGGGGGGGGGGTTAGCGGGTGGCCGGGGCCTCGCGGCGGACCGGTTCGCGGTTGAGCTGGAGCCGCAACTCGCGGGACTGCTCCTGTGGCCGCTGGGGCAGGTAGAATTTTTCCTGGACGTTGGTCAGGACCCGTGACAGGCGGGCGGCCAGGAGGCGCTCGCGGAACAGGCCGGGGTTTTTCCGGTACTCGGGTAACTGGTCCTGGAAGGCCCGCGCCTCGGCGGCGATGGCGGTGACCAGGCGGTTGCTGGCGCCGGCGGCGCGGGCGAGGATGGCCTGGGCCTCGCCGAGGGCCTTGGTGGTCACCTGGTCCTGGTAGCCGAGGGCGTCGCTGATCTTGCGGCTGCGCTCCTGCTCGGCGGAGTTGACCTCCTCGAAGGCCTGGCGGACATCCACGGGAGTCTTGGTCTCGACGTCGCTGGGCTCGAGGGTGATGCCCAGATCGGCCTGGGTGATGAGTTGGCGCACGCGTTCGAGGACCCGTTCGCGGAAGCCGGCCTTGTCCTTGTACAGCGCCGCGTCGGCGCTCATTCCGGCCGAGGCGTAGAGGATGGCGTTGTTGAGGATGTTGGTCAGCAGGGTGGGGGCGTGGGCGAAGCCGAACACGTAGCGCACGGGGTCGGTGATGCGGTATTTCACCGTGGCCCGGACGTGGATGATGTTGCCGTCGGCGGTGAGGGTGTAGCCGTCGGCCTCGGGGCGGAGGATGCCCTGGGGGGCGGGTTCCTGGCCCGCGGCCTCGAGTTCGGGGGTGGTGGCGTGCCAGCCGGCGGTCGAGGTGGCGGTCTGGATTTCGCCAATGGGGATGCGGACGACCTCGTTGATGGGATAGGGCCAGGCCCAGTGCCAGCCGGGTTTCTTGAGCTGCTCGGGGCCGGTACCGACGGGGCGGCCGAACTGGAGGACGATGGCCAGTTGGTTGGGCTGAACCACAAACATGCCCGAGCAGAGGAACGCCAGGACCAGGCCGGCCATGAGGACCTTGACGAGGCGGAAGCTGCTGCCGAAGGTCTCGGCCAGGGCCTGGGAGCTGGCGTCGTCCGCGCCGGCGGACAGCGGGGGCGTGGGCGGGGCCGGGGGGCCGGGGGGCGGCGGGGTGGAGGGCATGGGGGGCTCGCTCATGGATCAAGCTCCGCTCACTGGCCGTGGCCGGCGGGCGCGACGGCGTTCTGGAGCAGGTCAAAGGGCGGGGTGCGGGGGTCCAGCACGAGGGTGGCGCGTTCCTTGAGGGCCTGTTCCAGGGCGTCCAGCTTGAGGAGGAACACGGCCAGTTCGGGGTGTTGCTCGAAGGTCTTGAGCTGGGCGGCGGCCCGGGCTTCGGCCTCGCCCAGGATTTCCCGGGCGCGGCCCTCGGCCCCGGCCAGGATTTCCTCGCGGCGCCGGTCGGCCTCGGAGCGGATGCGGATGGACTCGCGTTCGCCCTCGCCCTGGAACTGCTTCACCAGCCGTTCGCGCTCGGCCTTCATGCGGTCGAAGACCTTGGTGGTGATGCTCTCGGGCAGGCCGATCTGCTTGACGCCCAGCAGGACGATCTCGACGCCGAAGTTGGTGGTGGCGACCCGGATTTCGCGGAGCATCTCCGCTTCGATCTGGTCAAAGCGCAGCGACTGGGGGTCCACCGAGATGAAGTCGGCCAGAGGATGGTTGCCGACGGTGTTGTTCTTGGCGGTGCGGAGCTGGATTTCGAGGTTGCGCTCGGCCTCGGTGAGGTTGTCGCCGAACAGCTCGAGGAACTTGCGCGGGTCCTGGACGCGCCAGCCCAGGAAGACGTCAATCACGATGATCCGACCGTCCGCGGTGGTGGTCTGTTCGTACTTTTTCTCGAGGTTGCGGATGCGGTTGTCGTAGCGGTGCACGTTTTGGAGGGGCCAGGGCAGGCGGAAGTACAGGCCCGGCTCTTCGATGCTCCGGGTGTGCCGGCCCAGGGTGGTGACGATCACCACCTCGGTCTGCCGCACCTGAAAGGCGAAGAGCATCGAGGCGAAGATGAGGACCACCAGGGCGCCGGTGGCGAGGGTGACGGGGTTTTTCTTCATGGCAGGGTCGGCAACAGCTTGGGTTCGGCCGCGGGGGGTCAACGGGAGGTCGGGCTCGGGGCCGGCAAGGTCACGTCCAGCAGGTCCTGCCGGATGCGGTCCTCGAGGTTGAGGGTGACCACTTCGTGGGTGTTGCTGGGCACGATCACGTACTTGCGGGAGGACGCCAGGGACCGGCTGACCGTCTCCAGGTACGTGCGCAGGCGGTACACCTCGGGGGAGGCCTGGAAGGCGAGGACCTGGTTGGTGAAGCGGGCGGCGGTGCCGGCGGCCAGGGCGGTGAGACGGGCGCGGAGGGCCTCGGCCTCGTGGACCTTGCGGGCGGCCTCGGCCTCGGCCAGGGGGACGTGCTCGGCGGCGTAGGCCTGGGCCAACAGGTTGGTGGCCTCGCGCTCCTGGAGCGCGCCCAGCACGCGCTCGAAGTCGGCAGCCACGTTGACGGGGGGGTGGATGCCGTGCAGGCCCACAAAGAGGATGCGCACCCCCAGCCGGTGGGCATCCGCCCGGGCCTGGAGCCGCTGGCGCAGTTCTTCGCTGGCGGCGCGGCGCCCGCGGCCCATGATCTCATCGAAATCCACGTTGACCAGGTAGCGGGTCACCTCGCGCTGGGCCAGGAACTGGAGGAGCTGGCCGGCGTTGGCGTGGCCGTAGGTGAAGGCGCGCAGGTCGGCGATCTGATATTGCACCGGCATGTTCACGGTCAGCAGGTTGACCGGCACGGCCTGTTCCCCCTCGACGGCATTGGTGCCGCCGCGGGCGTCCTTGCTGGCCACGATGAGGTTGAACTCCTCCCGGGCGTGGGGTTTGGTCCAGAGCAGCACCCGTTGCTCGGCAAATTCCTCCCCTTCGATGATGCCCACGGTGAAGTGCTGCACCCGCTCGGTGAGGTGGCGCTGCACCCGGTCCACCGGCCAGGGCCATTTGAGGTGCGGTCCCGGACCGAGCACCTCGCGGCCGGGCACGGGCCGGCCCCAGCGCTGGAGCAGCGCCTGTTCGCCGGGTTCGATGAACACGAAGCAGGTGGACAGCAGCAGCACGGTCAGTTGCCCCAGCACCAGCCAGACAAAGGCCCGCTCCAGGAAGCGGTAAAACCAGGTCTGCGAGACCTTGAAGCCAAACTGGTAATCCAGCGCCTGCGCGGCGGTGGTGATCAACCCCCCCGGCTGGCTGAGCACCCCCACCAGGCGGCTCTCGTACAGGGGGTGGACCGCCTGGTCCCTGAAGCGCGGGCGGTAGATTTCCAGGACCAGCGTGACCAGGTTTTCCACCGCCACCAACCCCAGCAGGACCACCAGCCCGCGGGCGGCATACCGGTCCACCTGCGGGTAGCCCGCCCAGCCGGCCGCCTCGACACCGGCGGTCACCACGCACCACAACGACCCCAGCAACAGGTACGCGGCCTGGGGGCGGAGAAAGGGCTGTTGCTGGAGACGCGCCAGCACGGCGGAGTACTTGCCCACCTGGAAGTACACCAGCGCCAGCAGGCCGTAGAGGGTCAGCGCCACCGTCGCCTGCTGCGGCGTGGCCGGGCGGTCCTGTCCCACCCACGGCCACAGGACATACACCGCCGCTCCCTGGCCCAGCAGCAGCAGGAGGGCAAAACCCGGGACGAAGAACTTCTCGAACTGCTCGCGCGCCCGCCGCGCGGGGAATTGGTCGGCGTCCGGCGTGGTGAAGAGCGAGGCGGTGGTGGCGGTCTTGCGCAGTTCGTCGAATTCCAGCCGCTCGAGCCGCTCGCGTTCGACCAGCCGCATCTGGAAGTACGCCACCAGGGCCACCAGGAAGCCCAGGCCCATGAACACGGCCGCGACCAGGCCCGTGGCCGAATGGGCGTAGCGGGCCAGGAACACCGCCGCCACCGTCAACACCAGCAGCAGCACCCAGTTGACCAGTCCTTTGCCGGAAACGTTCGCGTCCATGGGATCAGCTCAATTCGCGGTCCTGAAACAGCACCGCCGCCACCGCCAGCACCGCGCCCAGGTAGGCCAGGCCGTAACCGGCCGCGCGGGCGACGTACCCCCAGGGGATGGTCTTGTCCATGCCCAGGGCATCCGCCATCCAGAACAGTTGCCAGTTGGGCAGCAGCGTGTACGGCACACCGGCCCAGACCTCCCCCGCTTCCACCCGCGTGCCGAACAGGTAGTCCGACAACAGGCCCAGCAGGAACAACGCCGAGCACACCGCCAGCGTTGGCAGCATGTCCAGCCGGGTCGAACACGCCAGGGCCAGCCCCGCCAGCAGCCAGACCGCCAGCAGCAGCAGCACCATGGCCGGCACCAGCCGCCAGTCCACCACCCGCGGGTTGGTGAAGGGGATCACCTCCGGCTCGACCAGGAAGGCCAGATACAGGAAGCCCAGCGTGGTCAGCACGCAGGCCGCCAGCACGGTGGTGGTGGTGAAGACCCGGTCCAGGAAGTAATTGGCAAATCCCCCCACCAGGTACGCCAGCACCAGCATCCCGAAGTACACGGCCAGCGCCAGGTTGTCCGCGTCGCCATAGGCATCAAAGGCCATGCGACTGGCCAGCAGCGCGGCCACCGCCGTGAAATAGACCAGCACCGTCAACGCCGCCGCCAGGCCCGCGTACTTGGCCAGCAGAAACTGGAGCCGGCCGACCGGCTTGGCCAGCACCGCCAGGGCCGTGCCGGAGCGGACTTCGTGCGCCAACGTGGCCGAGGCGCTGAGCACCGCCCCCACCAGCCCCGCCAGCAACATCCCTGCCAGCGTGCTGTCCTTGACCAGCTTCGGGTCGTCCCCAAAGCCGAAGTACGGCACCGCGGCCAGAAACACATTGAAGCCGCCGGCCGCGGTCATCAGCAGCAGGAACACCGGCTGCCGGACCAGCTCCTGAAACGTGTTGCGGGCAATGGTTAGAAACTGCCGCATGGCGCCTTGCGAGCCGGGAATCTTAAGTCGCCCTGGGGTGATTGCAACGGGTTAATCCCCCGGCGCAGTCCCGCCGGCTGGCGCGGCGCATTAAACCCGCCGCGCGGGGCGCGCCAATGTGCGTCTGAGGGCACATTGGCCGCGGCGGCTGGAAGGCAGTGAGCAGTGGGCAGTCGCCCGTGGGCAGCCCCATGAAGTCAGGAGTGGGGAGAGGCAGTCTGGCATCCGGCATTCGCTTCCCTCGAGCCTCGATGGCGCAGGGCTCGTCCGCGGTTCGACCCCCGGGAAGTTGAAGGCCGTCATCCGACCTCCGGCCTGGCTTCCGCCATTTTGAGTTTCTGAGCTTTGGCTTGGGAGTCGTGTGCAGAACGGCACCGCCCCCTTACCGTACCCGCAGGCGGAAGAAGCCGCGGGGCTGGGCGGGGGACAGATGCGCCACCCCGTTGGTCGCCCCCTCCACCGGCTCCCACGCCGGCGCCTCCAGGCTCGCCGCCCGTTCGAGCACCGCGTTGGTCC